>CAJUSI010000082.1 GCA_910589035.1 uncultured Acetatifactor sp.
CCGCTTTGTCGGCACCACTATGAATGAAAGGGGTTTACTGTGAGCCTCCGGCGGATGTGCAGAAAACGGGAAAGGAAGATGTCACTTCGTGACCCCGTTTTCGCACAGTTCAGCGCCGGAGCGCTGAACTTTCATAGTAAAATTCAGACAATGAAATTATGTGAAATAATAAATACATCGCCATAATGAAATCCAAAAGGGACCAGATGAGCACTGTGTATAATTACTTAAGTCTGCCCAATGTGTTCCATTTCCTTTTCTACCACTACTAGAGCGTGTTTGAAAATTCACTCCCGCCATCTGCCGCGGTAACCGTGTCCCCACATTTGCGGTATATTTGGCCCTCATTCGGTCAACATAGCCCACTACGCCTCCCTCATTCGGGTCAAATCTCCCACAAATTGGGACGCACATCTGGCAGAAAGCAATTTACAAACTCGCTCTAGTGACCCTCACCAACTTCCACTATGTTTCATGAAAAATAAATTTTCGGCCTGCTGGGCGGAGGAGGGAGGCGATGCGGTGGACACGCCTGCCGACGACAACGACACAGACGGAAATTTAGACAAGTGAAACATGTGGTTGATTGGTGTTGGGCATACTAGAATGTGAATCAGTGCAGTAGAGTGTTGCCAAGTTATTTATCAGCGCGGAGAGGATATCTGAGTGAGCTTGGTATATATTTATTATCAGCCATTAATAAACTTCCCCGCGGCAGACTGCGAAGAAACAAACCCTCTTTCGGATTAAATAACAATATACCAAACTCAGCTAATATCCTGCAGGATCCGGACTGAATACGGATATGGCATTCCACATGACGACGGCATATGGAAGCAGTTGACTACAGCACTTATAACTGTACTGGGAGGCCTGTAAATGACATATCGCTATACAGGAATCCAAAAGGAGTCGGCTGCGCATTATATATAGAATCATTAATGACTAATACAATGCGCAGCCGAATGTCATCGCGCTGCATGGCAAATACTCCCACAAGGTTTTTACTGCACAATACATCATTGTAAAGCAGTCAACTCCTTTCAGGCCGCTTTTGGGAAAAGTTCAATATGGCACTGGAAATTCTGCAGGATAGCAGCTTAGCATAATATAATCATTTCATTTTTTATAATTAGGTGACTATATACCAAGCCAATCCGAATGCCTGCCTGGCATGATAAATGGTCAGGCAGCAGTTTACTATGATACGCGTTCCAAAGCGGGCGAAAGAAACTACATGAGCATTGCATGTAATCAAATATTATTAAATGGCTATATCAAACTTTAAATTTGAATTTATGAACAGCGGACTTAAGTAAAATTGAGAAGGCAACCGACTTGACAAAAGAATACTTGCAGTAGTATGATACTGCTTAGCACACATATATTTAGAAACATATATATAGAAGCATATATTGAAAAAGAACAGATTAATCAACAGAAGGAACGGAGGATTTTGAAGGATGGGAAAATATTTCAGCGATGTAGTGGAACGGGCAATCGCGGATATTTATTACTGCTATGACAATAACAGGGCAGGAAGAGTACTGGCTCCGCTGAAGGAGGCATCTGATGCGGGGGATGGAGATGCCTCCTATATTCTGTCCCGATGTCTGTCGGGGCCTCAGTACAGCTGGAAATATCATCCCTATCAGGATGATGACGATAAGGTGGAGGAGTATATTCAGAAGAGTATCCGCCAGGGCAGTGCCATAGGCGTGCTGGGTTCCATGAGATGCGGTATGTTTACTCCAGAGATGAAGGCGGTAATGCATTTTGGCAGTCTGAAGGAAGCCTGGGATGTAGTTTATGAAAAGGCCAGGGAAGGGGATGCTTTCTGCCAGAATATGATCGGCAATACTTACTTCTGGCTGGATATTGTAGAAATCGAAGCAAAGGGACTTGAGAATTCACCGAACAAGGATGAATTTATCAAATATCTCAGAGAGAGCACCCTGGCATGTATTCCCTGGTTTGAGAAGGCATTTCGCGGAGGTATGGGCTTCGCAGGAAGGAATCTCTATAACCTGTATGAGTCCGGAGAAAAGGGTCTGGTAAACCCCCAGCCGGAAAAGGCTGCGGAGGTTGTCAGGCTGGGAGCTGAAATGGGCTATCCCGATTGGGAAGAAAGATTCGGAGAAGCACTGCTGAAACAGCCGGGCAGGGAATCGGAGGGTGTGGAATACTGCGAGAGGGCGGCGGCAAAAGGACAGCTTTCCGCCTGGTATCATGTGGGCTTTGCCTATCAGGAAGGGAAGGGTGTACAAAAGAATATTCCCCACGCCATGTCCTGTTATGAGAAAGGAATGGCAGATCAGGAAAGCGTCAGATGCTACAACAGAGCCGGTGAACTGTATTTTCTGGGAAAGGACGGAGTGCCCCAGGATTATATAAAGGCTGTGCAGCTATTTGAACATGCCAATGCCCGGAACAGCACCTGGGGGAACGATATGCTTGCCACCTGCTATCTCTTCGGATGCGGATGTCCGAAGGATGCGGCAAGGGCAAAGCAGCTGTTTGAAGAGGCCAAGTATTCCACCGACTTAAAAAACTATGGTCTGGGACTGATCTATGCGGAAGGCATGGGAGCGGTTCAGGATATTAAGAGAGGGGTGGAGTATCTCCAGAAGGCACCGAATTACGCACCGGCCCGGGAAGCTCTGCAGCATTATAAGAAGAACATTTTCGGCAAATGGGTGCGAAGATAGAAGCCGGCAGAATTTGCTATTGTGTTCTTATGAAGGTACGTGGTAAAATATAGAATATAGAAAGAATACCCGTGCGGTCAGAGCGAAGATTCCCGGGAAGGAACCGGGAGGCCGCTGCGGAACAGAAGGAGGAACTTATGGAAACAGAACTGAAGACCAACGCCGCACAGGCAGAGCAGACGGAGGAAAAGGAGACTGCAGCAGCTCCTGTAGAATCCATGGAGGATTACAGCAAGGAATTGGAAGCGTCCTTCCGCAAGATCAATGAAGGAGATATTCTGTCAGGAACCGTGATCGGCGTAAATGAAGAGGAGGTTACTCTGGATTTGAACTACTATGCGCCGGGTGTAATAAAGGCCGCTGATATGAGCAGGGATCCGGGCTTTTCTCTTTTGACGGATGTACATGTGGGAGACAAGGTAGAGGGAACCGTGGTGAAGAGGGATGACGGCGCCGGCAATATCCTCCTGTCCTGTGTGGAAGCTGCCGAGGTTTTGGGATGGGATAAGCTGAAGGGGTACCTGGAGGAGAAGGCCGTACTTTCCGTGAAAATCAGCGAGACAGTAAACAAGGGTGTAGTGGCGTTCCTGGAGGGCATCAGAGGATTCATTCCTGCTTCCCAGCTGTCCCTGGATTATGTGGAGGATCTCAGCACCTTTGTGGGCAAGACTGTGGACGTGAGAGTCATCACCGTGGACAAGGAGAAGAATAAGCTGGTGCTCTCTGTGAAGGATGTACTGAAAGAGAGGGAAGCGGAGCAGCTCAATCACAAGATCTCCATGATGGCGCCCGGCACTGTGCTGGAGGGTAAGGTGGAAAGCCTCATGCCTTACGGAGCTTTTGTGGATCTGGGAGGCGGATTAAGCGGTCTCGTACATATTTCCCAGATCAGCCAGAAGAGAATCAAGACCCCTTCCGAGGTGCTGAATGTGGGAGACACGGTAAAGGTGAAGGTATTGAATACCGACAACCACAAAATCAGCCTGAGCATGAAGGCGGTTGCCGAAGACACTGAGCCGGATCATGTAGAGGAAAAGGTTGCGGCCCAGTACAGCTCCGGAAAATCCGTAGGCACCTCCCTGGCGGATCTCCTCAAAGGAATTAAGCTTTCATAATCCGGAGTAAAATATACTATATACCAAACTCAGATATTACCTGCTGAATGCCATAGACTGCGCGGTAAATGTTCTGGCTCCTGTTCTTACTTTGCCCTAAAGCCATCACGGAAACGGCAATCGGCATAGCATGTCAAAGTAAAAATTTTAAGTCGTTTATTATAGCTAAATAAAGAGAATAAAACATGTATCTGCGCGATAATGTGAGGCACAGATACATGTTTTTTGATTATAAGAACAGCAAACAGATAATATTTGAAAAAAAGAAGAAATAAGCAAAATATTTTAAAAATAGTAGAAAAATTATAAAAAAGTATTGACAAATAAAGTAAAGAGCAATATAATAATAAACAGATAATAGAAATTCAGAAAGCACTTAAGTCGAACAGCTATATATAATCGAAATTCTATTATCAAAGTTTTCTCCCTATAAAGGAGATAAAGAAATTCTTCCATCAGGCAAAAAGTAAAGCCTCGGAATGACAGAATGTAAGTCCGCAAAAGAAGTAACAAAGGGCTGAGGTATATTATTCAGATATTGACAGGATGTTTCAGTACAGAAGTTACGGACAGTGCGGCAGGCACCAAGGAAAGATGGAAGAATGAGTCACAACCAAATAAAAGAAAGGAGGTAAAGTCCGTTGGATCAGGAGTTTTAAGAGGGCGTATTGATTGCAGATAATCGATACGCCCTCTTACATTGCACATTCTGATGAGAAAAATGTTATCAGCCCTTCTGCTTTCCGGTGTTATCACTCTTTGCTTTTGCAAATTTTCAGGATTGATCCCTGCAATGCTCAGCCAATCCCCTTCCGGTTCCTTCGGAGTTAAATATCATATAGTAAAAACCTCATAGAGTACCTGCCGCCAGCATAGAGCAATCCGCCAAGATAGAGCAATCCACCAAGATAGAGCAATTCGCCAGCATTAAGCAAAATTACCAGCATAGAGCAATCTGTCAGGATAGCAGCTGAGCCTGGCAGATACCAATTTTTCTGATTTTACAAATAAGAGCTTTACAAATAAGATAATAAGATAATAAGTTGTAACTTTACTTTCCGAATAACTTTCTGTATACTAGAGAAGGTAATATTCTCTGTTTTTACAGGGAAGCGAAAGGAGCATAAATGCCGGATTTGGAACAGAAAGCTCAGAATGACTTTGTGATAGAGAAAATCAAGGTAAAACCGGTGAATAAAAAGAAGCTGATGCGCCGTATGGTTATCACCGTTGCACTGGCAGTCATCTTCGGGCTGGTTGCCTGCGTCACCTTTTTATTATTGGAGCCTGTCATCAGCAACTGGCTTTATCCGCCGGAGAAACCGGAGGTGCAGACGGTATCCTTCCCGGAAGATCGGGAGGAAATGTCCCCGGAGGATATGCTGGCGGAAAATCTGCCCACAGATACGCCGGAACCGATCCCCACACCCACTCCCGAACCGGATCCGGAAGCGGAGGGCGGCGAGGAGGTACCGGTGGTGCTGGGGGAAGAACAGGTGCAGGAGATTTTGTCCCAGGTCACCCTGGATCTGGAGCATTATAAAGAATTATACGGTGCTTTGTCCCAGTATGTAAGCGAGCTGAGCCGATACATGGTTACCGTTACGGCCGTCACATCCAATATCGACTGGTTCAACAGTGTGCAGGAGAGCAGGAATCAGTGTTCGGGCGTCATTATCTATGAAAACGGCATAGAGCTTCTGATTCTGACGGATTATTCCGCCATCAAATCAGCGGAGAGGATTATGCTGACTTTTTATGACGAGTCTCAACTGGAGGCTCATGTAAAACAGTATGACAGTGTGACCAATCTGGCGGTGCTGGCGGTAGCCCTGGAGAATCTCTCCGATACCATAAAGGAGGAAGAGGAGCTTCCCATAGTAAAATTCGGATATTCCAATGTCAGGAATCTGGCAGGCACTCCCGTGGTGGCTATCGGCAGTCCCATGGGCGTCAGCAATTCCATGGGCTACGGGATCATAACCGGCTCCAGCACGGTGCTGTCCATGACAGACAGGAACTACAAACTCATCCTGACAGATATCAGCGGAAGCCAGAATGCCAGCGGCGTGCTCTTTGATCTGCAGGGACGCCTGATCGGTATCATAACGAACAATAAGTCCAAATCGGATATGAAGAATCTGGTGAATGCCTATGGAATTGCGGAACTGCAGAAAACTGTGGAGAAAATGTCCAACGCCTCTGCCGTAGCCTATATGGGTATCCGGGGAGGGGATGTGCCGAAGGAGGCAAATCAGAATCTGAATGTGCCCTATGGGGCTTATGTGGAAGAATTTGAACTGGATTCGCCGGCCATGCACGCCGGAATCCAGAGCGGGGATGTTATTGTGGGAATGAATGATAAGAACATTTCCAGTTTTAATGAATACAGCAATGCACTCATGGAAATGGAGCCGGGACAGATCGTGGAAGTGACGGTAATGCGTCAGGCGCAGGAAGAATATAAGGAAATGAAATTTAACATTGAATTGGGAGGGGGAATACAATGAAGCTGATCAGGGATTTAAAAGAAGGGGACAGAATTTTTGATATTTATCTGTGCAAGCATAAGCAGGCGGCGGTGACAAAGAACGGAAAGCCCTATGAAAATGTAATATTGCAGGACAAATCGGGAACCATAGACGCAAAGGTCTGGGAGCCCAATAATCCGGGCATAGGAGATTACAATACGCTGGACTATATTGAGGTGTACGGAGATGTGAACAATTTCCAGGGAAATCTTCAGGTCAGTGTCAAGAGAATCCGGGTATGCCGGGAGGGAGAATACGATCCGGCGGATTATCTGCCTGTGAGCTCAAAGAATATTGATGAGATGTATCAGGAGATTTTGAAATATACGGAAAGCATTCAGAATCCATATCTGAAACAGCTTCTGGAAGCATTCTTTGTAAAGGATCAGGCCTTTGGAAAAAGCTTCCGGAATTCCTCTGCGGCAAAAACCGTCCATCATGGATTTGTCGGGGGGCTGTTGGAGCATACTTTAGGTGTGACCAGGCTCTGTGATTATTATTGCAGTGCTTATCCCATATTAAAGCGGGACCTGCTGCTGACTGCGGCTATGTGCCATGATATCGGGAAGGTGAAGGAAATATCGCCTTTTCCGGAAAATGATTATACCGACGACGGGCAGCTTTTGGGACATATCGTCATGGGATCCCAGATGGTGGCGGAGAAGGCGGCGGGGATAGAGGGTTTTCCCCATGTGTTGCTGAGCCAGATACAGCATTGCATCCTGGCGCATCATGGGAAATATGAGTACGGTTCCCCCAAGCTTCCGGCACTGATGGAGGCATTGGCGTTAAACTACGCGGACGACACGGATGCCAAGATGGAGACCTTCAAGGAGATACTGGAAAATAACAGCGAGAATCAGGGGTGGCTTGGATATAACAGACTGTTTGAATCCAATTTGAGGGCCACCAGATTATAGAGACTGCAGCCCTCTTCTATGGGACGGAAATCTATTTAGCAGGATTTGAAGAAAGTCGGAAGAGAATCCACGGCAGGCGGAAGGAGCAGGACAGGTATTGCAGAAAGGCACAGAAAAAATCGGAGAGAAGCCATGTAGAATGGTTTATGGAAAATCACGGAAGGATAAGTATTGGAGGGAAAGCTGCCGAAAAAGACAGGGGAAAATGCAAAAGCAAAGAAATATCGTACACGGATGATACACAAAGCGTTTAGAAGAAGTGAATCGGAGAACTACGCCGGGAAAGGTGAAGAAAAAGTACCGGAAAATTTCAGAGAAAACTGGCGGAAAAGAGCACAGAGAAGAATTGCTGAAAAAACGGGATCCCAGAGAAAAGCAGAATCGGAAAGGAGCGGACAGAAAAATGAAAGTAACGGACAGTATTTTATATGCAGGGGTGAATGACCATCAGGTGGATTTGTTCGAGGGGCAATACCTGGTTCCCAGGGGAATGAGCTACAATTCCTACGTGATTGTGGATGAGAAAATTGCGGTGATGGACACGGTGGATGCCGCCTTCGGGCAGGAGTGGCTCGGCAATGTGGAGGCTGCGCTGCAGGGGCGCAGGCCGGACTATCTGGTGATACAGCATATGGAGCCGGACCATTCGGGCAGTATTCCCCTCTTTCTGGAAAAGTATCCGGAGGCGGAGATTGTGGCCACTCCCCAGGCGTTTAAGATGATGAATCAGTTCTTTACCCTGAGTGAGGAGGTTAAGCAGACGCCGGCGGCCAACGGCGGGGAGCTGGCGCTTGGTGCCCATACGCTTCATTTCGTGTATGCGCCCATGGTACATTGGCCGGAGGTGATGATGACCTACGAGGCCGGCGAGAAGGTACTTTTCTCCGCGGACGGATTCGGAAAGTTCGGCGCGTTGGACGTGGAGGATGAGTGGGCGGAGGAAGCGAGGCGGTATTATATCGGCATTGTGGGAAAGTACGGTCCCCAGGTACAGAATGTGCTGAAGAAGGCGGCGGGGCTGGACATCGCCATGATCTGTCCTCTCCACGGGCCGGTATTGAAGGAAAATCTGGGTTATTATTTGGGGCTGTATCATACCTGGTCCTCCTATGAGCCGGAGGAGGACGGCGTGGCAGTGGCGTATGCATCCATCTACGGACATACGAAGGAAGCGGCCCTGTATCTGGCGGAGGCCCTCCGGCAGAAGGGGATGAAGACGGCGGTGTACGACCTGGCCAGGGATGATATGGCTGCGGCGGTGGCGGATGCTTTCCGATACAGTAAACTGGTGCTGGCATGTAATACTTATAATATGGGAATCAATCCCTTTATGAACGATTTTATCACCCGCCTTGCGGAGCACTCCTACCAGAAGCGCACCGTTGCCCTGATTGAGAATGGCTCCTGGGCGCCCGTGGCGGCGAAGACTATGACGGGGATGCTTGAGAAATGCAGGGAAATTGCTTTTGCGGAAAATAAAGTGACAATCATGTCATCTATGAAGGCGGAGAACCAGGAGCAGCTGAAGGCGCTGGCTTCGGAACTGGCGGGAGAATGAGAAAAGGCCGGACCGGAAACGGACTCAGGGCGGCGATGGAGCAGGAAGGGCTGAGCGGTCAGAGCCGGATGCGCCGGGCGGGAGAAGGAAAGCCAGAGAGCCGTCGAGGAAGCGTCGAGCGGGGGAAGGAAGTCCAGAGAGCCGTCGAGGAAGCGTCGAGCGAGGGAAGGAAGTCCAGAGAGCCGTCGAGGAAGTGTGAACAAAAGAAGGGAAGCCGGGGAGCCGATAAGGAAACGGCGAGTGAGTGAGGAACAGGCGGATAGCAGGCATAGAGACAGCATGCGAGTGAGGAGCAGTTGGGCATGGGAATTGAGAATATGAAATTTCGGAAAAATGATTTGGTGACCCTGAAAATCGAGGATATCGGCAGCGAGGGTGAGGGGATCGGCAAAGCGGAAGGCTTTACCCTTTTTGTGAAGGATGCCGTCGTGGGCGATACGGTGGAGGCCAGAATCGTAAAGAATAAAAAGAATTATGCCTATGCCCGGCTGGAGAAGGTAATCATACCTTCTCCTTTTCGTGTGGAACCAAAATGTGCATATCACAGGCAATGCGGGGGATGCCAGCTGCAGGCGCTCTCCTATGAGAGGCAGCTGATTTACAAACAAGAAAAAATCAAAAACAATCTAATCCGCATAGGAGGCTTCGCGCCGGAATATGTGGAGAGCCGTATGGAGCCCATCGTGGGCATGGATGAGCCATTCCGCTATCGGAACAAGGCGCAGTATCCCGTGGGAACGGACCGGGAAGGGAATTTAATTGCGGGCTTCTATGCGGGGAGAACCCACAGCATTATTGCCAGCACCGACTGCTTTTTGGGGCCTGAGGTAAATGCGGAGATTCTGGAATGCATCCTGAAGTATATGAAAGAAAACCGGGTCAGCGCCTACGACGAGACCACTGGAAAGGGGTTGGTGCGCCATATTCTGATTCGCAGGGGATTTTCCAGCGGGGAGATTATGGTATGCCTGGTGATAAACTGGAGAGCGGAAGAATACAGAAAAATGACAAAAATGTCGGAAAACGGAAGCGGAGGGGATAGTCGGAAGACAGTTGCCATTGTAAATACTGTGGATTCCGGCGAGATAGTTGACGCAGAAAATGCAGAGGATGTCGGGGAGACAGTTGGCGCTGCAGATCCAGAGGATGCCAAGGAGATAGTTGGCGTAGCAAGTGCCATAGATGCCGGAAACAGGACAGCAGTAGTGTCTCATGGAAAAGCAGCGGGGAATAGAGCGGCCGGAGTAAGTGCTCAATTCCTCCCTATGCAGGATGAGCTGTTGGACAAATTGTCCCGGATAGAGGGAATGACAAGCGTGTCGGTAAGTATCAATACTGAGCGCACCAATGTGATTATGGGGCAGGAAATACATACTCTGTGGGGGCGGGATACCATTTCAGACACCATCCATGTCCGGGATATGGGAAGGCAGGGGTATCCTTTTACGGGAAAATCTCTGACCTTCGGTATTTCCCCGCTGTCCTTTTACCAGGTGAATCCCCTGCAGACGGAAAAGCTCTACAGCCTGGCGCTGGAATATGCGGGGCTGACCGGGAAAGAGACCGTGTGGGATCTGTATTGCGGCATCGGAACCATATCCCTTTTTCTGGCGGGCAGCGCCGGGAAGGTCTACGGCGTGGAGGTCGTGCCCCAGGCCATCGCGGACGCCAGGGAAAACGCCCTGCGCAACGGCATAGAGAACGCGGAATTTTTTGTGGGGAAGGCGGAGGAGGTACTGAAGGAATTTTATACAGGCGGCAGGCAGGAAGGATCGAAGAAAGAGCCAGAGGAATGCATGGAGGAAGGATCGGAGAAAGAGCCAGAGGAATGCCCGGAGGAAGAGCCGAAAAAGGCAATTTCAGGACTGGAGCGGCCGGATGTGATCGTGGTGGATCCGCCCCGGAAGGGCTGCGACGGGGAATGCCTGAAAGCCATGATAGCGGCGGAACCGAAGCGGATCGTGTATGTAAGCTGCGACCCGGCCACGCTGGCCAGGGACCTGCGGGTGCTGTGCGACGGGGGGTATGAGCTGGAGA
This sequence comes from uncultured Acetatifactor sp., assembly GCA_910589035.1. Classification (GTDB taxonomy): domain Bacteria; phylum Bacillota; class Clostridia; order Lachnospirales; family Lachnospiraceae; genus Acetatifactor. The sequence goes on from CAJUSI010000082.1 coordinate 10,870, forward strand.
GAATCCGGGGCGTGGATCAGTTCGGAATGACAGTTCATACAGAATGTGTGGTCTTGATGTCGCGGGTGAAGCAATAGAGAAGCAAATAAAAGCATAATTTGAGAGGAGGCATAGAATGGCGGACAGAAACCTTATCTATACACTGCTGGACGAAAAAACACACAATCTGAACGGCGGAATATACCATAAACTACAAGTTGATTTCGCATATAATTCAAACCACATAGAGGGCAGTCAGCTGTCGCATGACCAGACACAGTACATCTTTGAGACAAAGACTGTCGGTATGGAACCAGCCAGAGTTGATGATATTTTTGAAGCGGTAAACCATTTCAGATGCTTTGACATGATTCTTGCACAATACAAAGAACCTTTATCAGAAAACCTCATCAAAGCACTGCATAAACAGCTTAAGACCGGAACCTTCAGCTCACAGTCAAAAGAAGCCGTGATAGGGGATTACAAAAAGGTTCCTGATTTTGTGGGCAATATGAAAACAGCAGCGCCTGCAGAAGTCCAGTCAGAAATAAAACTGCTTCTCTCTGTATATAACAGCAAAAGGACACATACGCTGGATGATATACTGGACTTTCATGCCGGATATGAAAAAATACATCCCTTTTATGACGGCAACGGACGGACTGGACGTCTCATCATGTTCAAGGAGTGCTTGTGTAACAATATTGTTCCGTTTATCATCACGGACCAGTACAAGGCATATTACTACAGGGGATTGAAGGAATGGCAGACAGGCGGTGAAAGAGGATTTTTGAGGGACACCTGTCTGCTGATGCAGGATAACATGAAAAAGGTCATGGACTATTTTGAAATCAGCTATTACGGTGACAGCCTTACGGATACCGGAAACAGACCCCTGCCGGAAGGCATCAACCCGGATACAGGAACACTATAAGGATAGGAAGAGTCGAAGAGAATCAGGAAATTGCGGGGGGATCGGGGAGAAATTAAAGCGTACGGGAAGACGCGGGCAGCCCGGGAGCCAGTACATTTCGCCGGAATCCCACAAAAGTCACCGCAAAGTAGACCAGGTACACAGCCATAAACAGCAGAAATGCAATTCCGAAATAACCGGCGGCCATGGTGCGGGCTCCGGTATAGAAATTAAAATTCCATCCCACATAGACGGAGACGGTGCCGCTGATCACCGCCGCAAACAGGATGGGGCAGAGATAGAAGACCGCCAGCTGCCGCAGGACAACGCTGGAGATTTCCCGCCGGCTCAGCCCGATCTGGTGCAGTACCTGGTAGCGGAACCGGTATCTGGCGGAGTCGGAGAGCTGTTGGACTGAGAGCACCGTCAGCGCCACGCAGACAAATACCAGCCCGATGTAGACCAGGGCGAAAATGACGGAGGACAGCAGGAATTTTACCTCCGGAATCAGATTGTCCCGGACTATATTTTTCACCACATATACTACGATCTGATCCGTACCGCAGGCCATAAACTCGTTCTCCTGATGTCCTAGGAAATCCTCGCTGTTGTCCGGAGAAGAGGAGAGAGCGTCCAGTTCCCGGAGCAGATTTTCCGGCGCTTTTTCTCTCAGGTTGGCGGCAAGGAGCCGGTAATAGGGGGTCATGCGGGCGGCCATGGCATCGGAGACTACAATGATATAGTCGGCGCCGTTATGCCCGTCCTGGGACAGAGGCTCGGTATAAATGCCGGCGGGCTGCAGGAACGAGGAGGAATAGCTAGAAGGAACAGGGGACAGCGCTGTTCCGGAGCCGGCAGCCAGGATCTCTAACTCTCCGGTGAAATCCCCGGTTTCGTCCAGGACTCGTTCCTTCAGATGAAGCAGGTACTGGGAATCCTCCAGCTCCGCCGGGGGCAGTCCCAGCATTTCCCGAAGGCGGTTGTAGTCGGAGAGGGCCATATAGGTATCATATTCATAGTAAGCCCAGAATTCATGCTTTTCCAGCTCTTTGCGGTTCAGGGAGCCGTCCGGATTGCGGTACTGGCCGCCGAAGGTCTTTAAATGCGTATAAAGCCAGGCATTGACCGTATCTGTGCCGTTCTGGTAGACCGGGTAAATATGGAAATCTTTTACATCCGATTCCCGGTACAGTATTTCCAGTTCCTTCCGGAAGTCGCAGCCGGGATCCCTGCTGAAAACCAGAACGTCGAAGGGCCATTTCTGCAGCAGGGTTCGGTTCTGGTAATCGTTGAACATCATGGCAATGGCGCATCCCAGCAGGGCAAGCACGAAAAGGGAGGTAAGGCTGCCCAGGGTAAAGCGGAGGGTCTTCACCTTGGAGGCAAACTGCCGCAGCAGGAACAGGTTCTGGCCCCGGAAAATACCGTTTCCCTTTTTCCGAATGTAACAGATAATCCAGGCTGCCACGCCGGTATAAAAGAGATAAATGGTCAGAACCAGACCGATGAGAAAGCCCAGTATGGTAAAGCTGTCCCAGGCTTTATAAAAAAACAGCATCAGGGCGAAGGCGGCCAGAAACAGGAGGGAGAGAGGTAGCAGGAGGCGTTTGGCCCTCTCATGGGATTCCCGGATTTCCTCATTCTTCCGGCGGCTGTTCATCAGGGCATAAATATTCATTTTCCGAAAACGGCGCCGGCACCGGAGCAGCGCCAGCAGGTAACAGCCTCCGAAGCATGCGGCCGTAGTGAGCAGGCATTCTCTGTTCATTCCAGATGCATATGGTATTCCATCATGACCATGCTGTACAGAATGGCCAGCAGAACCTGCTGCAGCAGGATGCCCAGTCCCAGGCCGCCCAGGAAGGCGCCCGCTCCCAGCACCAGGCTTTCCCGTATATAGAGCCTGGAGATTTCTTTCTTTTTCATGCCGATGAGCATGTAAATGCCGAATTCCCGGCTTCTTTTCTCCAGAATAAAGCGCACCATATAATTGATGAGCCAGGCGACGATAAGGACCACGAAAAAGCTGGCAAGTCCGATCAGAACGGCGAGAATCCCGGCCGTCTCGCAGATCTGCTGCAGGTCCTGGGAGAAAATCAGCGAATGGAAGGCGAACATGATGGCGGTCACCAGCGTCATGGTCAGGAAGTAGACCATATAGTCCTTTGCGGAGCGGAGTACATTGCGGAAGGCAAGCTTATTTAACATGGGACAATTCACCTCCTGTCAGGGACAGCACATCCAGGATTTCGCTGAGAAAATGCCGTCTGGCCTTCGAACCCCGGCGCAGCTCGTGAAAGATCTGTCCGTCCTTTAGAAACAGAATCCGTCCGCAGTAGCTGGCGGAGAAGGCGTCGTGGGTCACCATGAAAATGGTGGCCTGAAACTTTTGGTTCATATGGACGAAGGTCTCCAGCAGGGTCTGGGCGGAGCGGGAGTCCAGGGCGCCGGTGGGTTCGTCCGCCAGAAGCAGTTTAGGACGGTTTACCAGCGCTCTGGCACAGGCACAGCGCTGCTTCTGGCCGCCGGATACCTGGTAGGGGAATTTGGCGCGGATCTCCTCTATGCCCAGGAGCTTCAGCATTTCCCCGCAGCGGTCCAGAATCTCCTTTTTTCCCAGATTCTGCAGAGTCATGGCCAGCATAATGTTTTCTTCGATGGAGAGGGTGTCCAGGAGATTGTATTCCTGGAAGACGAATCCCAGGTTTCTCTTTCGAAATTCCGATAATTTATCTTCGGACAGGGCGGTGATGTCCACATTTTCGTAATAGATATGTCCGGCAGTCACACTGTCGATGGTGGAGAGCATGTTCAGAAGCGTGGTTTTGCCGGAGCCGGAGGCACCCATGACGCCCACGAATTCGCCCTTTTCCACATAGAAGCTGACACGGTCCACGGCCCTGGAGACGCCGGAGCCGCTGCCGTAATATTTTTCCACGTCGCATACCTGGATGTAATGTTCCATTTTGATTCACTCCTCGTTTTGTTTTCTAATCCTTATAAGCTTTCGGAAGCTTTCTACTTATGAACGCTGCATTTGCCGGCTCTGCGGGGGCTTTCCAGGATTTGAATGCGATGTGCCGGTATTTTTACTACATAATTTTGAATGATTATATAAAATGCGTAGCCAGTATCTTTTCGTCCGCTTTGGGATGTGTATCAGTAGCCAATTGATTTTGATTATAGAATCCTTCTTTGGATTCTATGATAGCAGATTGTGGGGAGGAGTGGTATGAGGTTTGTTTGCAGAAATCTTTCTTTTTTGAAAGATTTCTGCCTGTGCGGTTGCCTGTGTACGGAAAACAGGCAACCGCACAGGCGGCAGGATTTTCAGAGGCGGCATGATTTATGCCTGCGGGCAGGAATTGGACGATGCGCAGAGGAAGGCCGGAGAGAAGTCACCGTCAGGAGAGCAACGGGACAAAGCCCGGCCTACAGCTTTGACAGATAACTGCTCACCGGGAATTCCAGAGAAATTTGGGTACCGGCATTTTCCGCAGACTGTGCGCTGATGCCGATGCCCAGCTTTCTGCAGAGCTTCCGGCACAAATACAGTCCCATGCCGGTGGAGCGTTCTGTGGCGCGGCCGTTGCTGCCGGTGAAACCTTTGTCGAAAATCCGCGGAAGATCTTCCTCGGGAATGCCCAGGCCGTTGTCCGCCACGGTGAGGCGCACGCCATGAGATGTTTTTTCCGTGAAAATGGAAATCTCAGGCTCTGGGTCCCGGCGGTATTTTACCGCGTTCAGGATTAGCTGGTTTAAGATGAAGGATATCCATTTCACATCGGTATATACGGTGGCCGGGCAGTTTACCCGGGCGCATATTCGGCTTTGAATGAGATAATATTTGTTTTTTCGGAGTACATCCTCCGCCGCCGGCTGCAGGGAGAGAACCTGCGAGGGTATCCGGTCAAATTCGGAGAGCGCCGTGACCCGGTACAGGGAATTTTCCAGAAAATCCTGCATTTCCCGGCCAAAATCCGCGTCGTCTTCTATGATTACAATGTGCATAACCCTCCCCCCTTACCCGGACAAGCCGGAACTGATATTTTCACTGAAGAGCCGGTTTCAGTATACCTTTTTTTCAGGGGTTTGGCAACAAAGCATTTGTAATTCGGGCATGGCCGTGATATTCTAAGAGCAGGGGAAGTGACTCTTCTCATTGACTGTTTGTGCCGCCGCAGACGGCATGACGGGAAATCTGAAGAGATATGCGTGGAAGGGGAAAGTATCGGGACTATAATTTCGTAAAAAAGAATACGGGAGGAAGCATATGAGCAGAGAAATATTTCGGAAACCGGAGGAGGGAGACATAGCTGAAATTAACGCCTTTAAGCAGGAATTCCGGGAAAATAACAGCGGGATGGACGGTACAGGTACCCTGGTGCGCTGTGACGCGGAGGAGTGGCTTTGCTATAACAGGAAAATGGAGAACCGGGAAGATCCGGACGGGCTTCACTGCCTGCAGTATGGATTGTTTCGGGAAGAAGACGGACGCCTCCTGGGGCTGATCCAGGTGCGGCTGGAGCTGATGGGGTATCTGGTGCGGTTTGGAGGAAATATCGGTTACTGTGTCCGGCCTTCCGAGAGGCGCAGGGGATATGCGAAGAAAATGCTTGGATACGCGCTGGATATCTGCCGGGAAAAGGGTCTGGAGAAGGTCCTGGTCACATGCCTGGAGGATAACGAGGGAAGCACCAGGACGATTGAGGCCTGGGGCGGAATGCTGGAAGGGATTGTATATGATGATGTGAATTATATGGCGAATATGAAGCGGTATTGGATTGCGATTGGCGCATAGAACCACAGGCGGACGGCTGGCCGTACAGAGATATAGCGGAAGCAGCAGCTGAACCCCCGAAATAGAAGTGGCGTATTCCAGGGTGAAGGAGTAAATATAGAATATAATTTTGATAATAGAATCCGGTTTTGGATTATAGTATGGATTTTTGATAATAGAATCTAAGGCAGGGTACTATCACAGAAGCTTTCTTTTATAGAAACAGTGTTTGAGGAGAGTATAATGTCAAAAGATTTTGAGGAGTATATTGCGGATAAAACCAGGCTGAATTTGGCTTCAAAGGAAGAGGTTTCTTTGATAAAAATCAAGCTTGGCAAAAGCCATAGGAAGGAATCCGACTGGGAAGTAATAAAAGGAATTTTTCAAAAGAGAAATTTCATTACATTTATCCCTGCTAAAAACATGGAAGGGATTACATCCATTAGAAATATACCTTGTGTAAGGGGATATTTGATTGTTTTTTCAAACATAGACGATTGTACGCAGTATATTCGGGAGAGGCAGCGTAATGATAAAATTTCAGGACATGTTCCGATTATTGCAGTTCCTTCCGGGGATGTATGGGAGACAGCGGATCAGTATGGCCGGGATATCCTCATTGATGTAAATGAGAGAAGTGAATCTAAGTGCTTTCTGTATTCTCATAAGGAAAAACTGCTAAAGGCCGTCATTATGACGTCCGGCTCAGGAATGTAAGGTTGGGATCTGAAAAAAGGAACGAGGAGGATGGCTATGGAGCGGTGCGGTTGGTGTCTGTGCAATGAGAAGATGATAAAGTATCATGACGAGGAGTGGGGCGTTCCGGTGCATGACGATCGGAAGCAGTTCGAGTACCTGATGATGGAGGCCATGCAGTGCGGGCTGAACTGGAATATGATGATCCAGAAGAGGGAGATTTTCCGGGAATGCTTTGACGGGTTCGATTTCGAGAAAATTGCGGAGTACAGGGAGGAGGACATCCGGCGGATTCTGGAGACGGAGGGGATGATCCGGTCCAGGCGGAAAGTCGAGGCGGTGATTCACAACGCCCGGTGCTTTCTGAAGGTGCGGGAGGAATTTGGGACATTCAGCGAGTATCTCTGGGGATTCTCCAGGGGGAAGATGATTCTGTACATGGGGCATCAGAAGGGGCAGATTCCGGCGAAAAACGGGCTTTCGGACCGGGTGAGCGGGGATTTGCGGAAACGGGGATTCAAGTATCTGGGTTCGGTGACGGTGTATGCGCATCTGCAGGCCTGCGGGATGGTGAATGATCATCTGGAGGGGTGCTTTCGGTATCAAGAGGTTATGGAGGGCGCTGAGGCGGTGCGGAAGAGGAGGGAGAAGGAAGCTTAGCGGAGGTGCGAACTGTGATTTATCTGAGCAGTTTTCTATTTTCGGAGGAGTCGGTGGATAATCCGAATATCTATCCCTACAATGTGTTTGCGGAGAAGACGGAGAGGCGGCTGTATTTCGGGCCCGTGACCATGCTTTACGGAAACAACGCTTCGGGAAAGTCCACGGTGCTGAACATTATTGCCAATAAGCTGCAGCTGCAGGGGCAGGAGTATGCCGCCTGCAATAAGTACGGCAGAGTGGCTTATTTTGCACGGTTTGTGGCGGAGTGCAGGTATACTCTGGGGGAACGGGAGGACGGCAGGCCTTTTCGGGAAATCCCCGGGGGCAGCAGGTATATCAAGAGTGAGGATATTCTGTATGAGATTAAAAAGATACAGCAGGAGCAGGTGCTGCAGGACGGGTATGTGTATGAGCATGTGAGGCGGGGGATGGATAAGGAGGCGGTGAGAGGGGCGCTGGATTCCTATGGGACGCGGCGGCAGTTGGAGAATCTGATGTTTGCCCAGGAGAAGTATTCCAATGGGGAGACGACTCTGCAGATGCTGGAGGATTTCATTGAGCCGGACGGGCTGTATCTGCTGGATGAGCCGGAGGTGTCGCTGTCGCCGGAGAATCAGGTTGCGCTGGCGGAGAAGCTGAACCGGATGGCCAGGTTCCTGGGGTGCCAGTTCATTGTCGCCACTCATTCGCCGTTTGTGCTGGGGACGCTGCAGGGGCGGATTTATGATCTGGATTCCGGGGAGTGGGAGGAGAAGGCGTGGACGGAGTTGGAGAATGTGAGGTATTTTTGGAGGTTTTTTGAGGGGAGGAGGGGGGAGTTTGCTTTGAAATAGACTATAGTAGTGTTAAGATTTCGAGGTGGAAGCTTTATTACAGAAGGCAGGCATTATGGGGGAATATAAACCTTAGATTGATGATTTGAGGTATGAATGTTTTGTTGTTTTGGGGCAGGAAAGGCTGTTTTGATGGATTATAATACTAATGTTGGAAAGTGCTTGGAATCTGGAGAGAAGGAACTGTTTCTATGACCTGTTAAATCATGTAAGATAAGGAAATAATGCTTGTTTCAAAATCTTGTATATTTCGAGTATTAGTAATATAATAAGAAATAACCTACATCATGTGGAGGGAAAAGTATGGACTATTTGACTGTTAAGGAAGCTGGAGAAAAATGGGGCATTTCAAGTCGCATGGTAACAGTATATTGCAATGAGAATCGTATTCCGGGAGCAATTAAAAAAGGAAATCTGTGGCTAATACCGGATAATGCTGAAAAGCCAGAAGATCTGAGAAAAAAATGAAAGGATTGAGTGAGATGTTTGTGGATGAATCTGATTCGGCAGTAAATTTCATAGATTTATTTGCAGGTGCTGGTGGTCTGTCGGAAGGGTTTATTCAGGCTGGGTTCAACCCAATAGCACATATAGAGATGAATGCCATGGCAGCCGCTACATTGGAGACAAGAGCTGCATATCATTATATGAAAAAGTTTGATCCGACTCTTCATTTGTATTACGAATATGAGCGTGGTAATATAACCAGAGAAGAATTTTTCAGGCATGTTCCCAAAGAAGTTATAAAGACAGTAATCAATGTAGAAATGTCGCCGGAAAATATAATGGGCATTTTCAGGCAGATCGATGAGATTTTGCAGGAAGATGGCGTAAAGAAAGTGAATGTAATTGTCGGTGGCCCACCCTGTCAGGCTTATTCTCTTGTAGGACGTGCACAAAGCAGCCATATGCTGGTTCCTATGAGTGAGGACCCCCGCAATGAACTGTACAAGATGTATACTCGTTTTCTTAAAAAATATCAGCCGGATATGTTTGTTTTTGAGAATGTGGCAGGCTTGAAGTCAGCCAGAAATGGTGCTTCTTTTAAGAATTTACAGGCACAGTTGCGCCGTGTTGGCTATGTGATTGAATGTCGTGAGCAGAATGCGATGGATTTTGGGGTTTTACAAAACCGTAAACGGTTAATTATAATAGGGTGGAGAAAGGGAACAAACTATCATTATCCTGTTTTTGAAAAGATGCAGAGTGAAACATTGGTAAACGACTTGCTTTCAGATTTGCCTGTACTGGAACGTGGCGGACAGGAATTTACATATCGAGTTCCTTTTGCACAGGCAAGCGAATATGTCAGGGAGAATCAAATTCGTACATATGGTGATGTTCTTACACATCATGTAGTAAGAAATAATATCCCAAGGGATGTGGAAATATATCACAGGGCAATAGAAGCATGGAACAATGGACATCAGCGGCTGAAATATGCAGACTTGCCGGAGAATTTGAAAACTCATAAAAATCAGACTTCGTTTGCAGACCGTTTTAAAGTTGTTGAGGGTGACTGTACAAGCTGCCATACCGTTTTGGCGCACCTTTCAAAAGATGGGCATTATTTTATCCATCCAGACATAAATCAGTGCCGTTCTATTTCTGTAAGAGAAGCTGCCAGATTGCAGACATTTCCGGATAGTTATTATTTTGAAGGAAATCGTACTTCGCAGTATGTGCAGATTGGCAATGCTGTTCCGCCAATAATGGCGCGAAAAATTGCAGAGGCAATTAGAGAGATGATAGAAAACCGGGGAGAAAAGTGTTGTGAAGAAAGCAAGTAAAAAGCAGCAATTCAGAATAACAACAGGCACGAAAAGGATAATTTTGATAATCTTTATTTTGGTTGTTGCGCCTCTGTTTATTAATGGAGGATTGATGGTTACGGATATTATTTATGATAAGCTGGGTGCTGCATTAACTGCTGAAGGGTTGAGCAACGAAAATTGGCTGGAATTTTGGGAATATTATTTGTCAACTACAATTGCATTTCTGGGAATCTATCTGGTTTGGGATACATCTAATAAAGATAGAAAACGACAAGTCAATAAAGATAGTTCGGATCAGTATCTGAACCGTGTCAGCATGGAAGAAAATACTCTGGTCGAGGTGGCACAATGCTTTAATACCGGGATACTGTATAAGGCACTAAATCAATTAGGTGAGACTTCAATACAGGAGAGTAAAGCTGTACTGTTGAGTGCCAGGGACAAAATGGATGAGGCACATGTAAAATTTGAACTGTTAACAGATATTGTGGATGATTTTGGAAGATGCAGCGATTGTGAACATAACCCGTGTTATGACAAGGACATTAAGGGAGAGATAAGCCATACATTTTATGATATGGAAAAGCATTATGTTAATTTGTTGAATTTGGGAGACGATTACCTGAATAAAAGAACCATGGAAAAATGTAATGCTGAAAGGGCAGCAATCTTAAGCCGAGAGATGGAGATTATAAAAAATCAAATTTCCTGTGTGCAAAAGCAGGAATGCCCTTATGAAGAACTTATGCAAAAAATGCAAGAATTATCAAATATGGGAAACCAGATTAATGAACTAAATAAGACGAAAATAAGTCAGGAAGACCTGGACAAGATGGTTCAGACAGCAGATAAAGAGATTAAGTATTTGTCAGAGAAACGTGCAAAACTAATTGGGTACTGTAAAAGTTACATAAATTTGCAAAAGGGACATGCAAGGGAAATCAGTGATAATGGTATTATAAAGTATATGAAGATAAAAGAAAAATAACATTTTACAGATATGATAAAAAATCGGGGAGGCATCTGTGTGGAGAGACATACGCTTTTGAATGAATACGCAATTATCAAAAGACAACAATTGGAATCCAGCCCATACAGTTGCCTTGACAATGATAAAATAGATTTGAATCCACATCAGATTGAAGCTCTTATGTTTGCGGTGGAAGCGGTAAAGCTGGGCGGAGCAATTCTGGCAGACGAAGTCGGCCTAGGAAAGACTATAGAAGCCGGTCTGGTCATGCGTTTTCTACATAAAAGTGGTTACAGGAAAATGTTATTGATTATACCCTCCAGTCTTTGCAGACAGTGGCAGATAGAACTGTACGAAAAATTTGGCATAGAAGCGGCAATTGTGGACAGGCAGAATCTTGAAAACTATTACACTGAGATTTCAAGGGAATTTGGCGTTGTGATTGTGTCATATAACTTTGCTGCCGGAAATGCTACGTTGCTCAGTAATGTAAAGTGGGATTTGGTGATATTTGACGAGGCACATAAGCTACGCAATGTTCATAAAACAGGAAGTAAACGGGCGGAACGGATATTGCAGCTCACCGAAGGAATCCCAAAGTTGATGCTTACAGCTACCCCTATCCAAAACTCTTTATGGGATTTGTATGGGCTGATAAAGTTTATTGATTCGGAAATATTTCTGGACAAGCGTGTGTTCAGCAGCCGGTATATTCGTGATAAACAATATGATGCATTGAAATTCCAGTTAAGACCGATTGTACAGCGCACACTTCGCAGTGAAGTGGCTGATTATCTACCATTCAGCAGCCGCATTGGAATTACGGTAGACTTCCAGCTTTCACCACAGGAGGCTGCTTTGTATGTGGCAGTAAACAATTATCTGAAGAAAGAAATATTATATGCAGTTCCGGCTTCAAACAGAACACTGGTAACAATTGCAATTCGTAAGCTTCTTGCGTCTTCCAGTCAGGCGGTGGCAGATACTTTTAAAGTATTGCGGAACAGGCTGATTGTTTTGCAGGAGACACAGCGGGTGGAAAGCGTGGACGAAAGCCTGGATGCTTTCTTCGACATGTTTGATGATGACTATGAGGAAGAGGAGGAAGCTTTACAGGAAGAGCTATTTGACAGAGAAAAAGTCAATAAATTTATTCAAAATGAAATAGACGAAGTTGACGGAATTATTTCTCTGGCTGAAAATATTCCACAGAATGCCAAACTGGATGCATTGAAAAAAGCCCTTGTCATTTCTTTTGAAGAGCAGTCGGAACAGGGCATAAATAAGAAAGCTGTTGTTTTTACCGAATCTCTGCGGACACAGGCATATCTTTTTGATGAACTGTCGAACTGCGGATATAAGGGGGAGATACTTCTGTTTAACGGCAGCATGAATGACCAGACAACAAAAGAAATATATCGGGCATGGAGGTCACGCCATTATAATCTTCCAGTTGCAGGCAGAGGTATTGAGATTAAGAATGCCATCGTTGAGGCGTTTCGAGATGAATATCAGATATTGTTGGTTACGGATTCCGGTTCGGAAGGATTGAATCTGCAATTTTGTAACACAGTCATCAATTATGATTTACCATGGAATCCGCAGAGAATTGAACAACGGATTGGCAGATGCCATAGATATGGCCAGAAACAGGATGTGATGGTCATAAATCTTTTGAATACGGAAAATATTGCGGACAGGCGTGTATACGAGATACTTGCTCAAAAATTTGAACTGTTCGAAGGTGTATTTGGAGCATCCGATAAGGCCATTGGTCTGTTGGAAAGTGGGGAGAACTTTGAAAAACGTATTCTTCAGATTTATCAATGCTGTTCCAATAAAAAGGAATTCAACCGTGAATTTACCGGGTTGGAAAAAGAGCTGGACAGGAATAGAAAGAATAGAACATTACAGCTTCGCTCCATGTTGTCAAAAACAAATGAAGAAGAACATCGAAACGCTTTCAGACAGCGGGAGGCAGAGGTTCAGGAGTATTTTGAAGATAGAGAATATTGGAACGGTGTGATTGGCAATACTGCCAGAAATTATCCAGTGTTTTATGATTTGGTGAAGAAACCGTCTGAATTGCAGGGACACGGGTATCTTCTGATTGGGGGATTTTACGACAGGGGTAATCTGTTAGAACCTGTTCTGTATGTGTTGGACAGACAGTTTAGGGTTCGCAAGAACAGAGAGGGCATGTTGATACAACTATTGAAAAGGATATGCGAAAGTAATCTGGTATCTGGTTCTTTTGTAAAAGAAGCAGAGATTTGTGTGGACGTGTTGGAGAAATACCTGTTGAATAAAAGACAGGATGATATGAAAGAACTTTTGTTATGGGAGGATTATAAAGTAGATAACTGGCGTAAGTTGCGCCTTGATGATTTTTCAGTACAGATTCAGGAAATAGAGGATAAAATTGCAGAAGTGCGAGAAGAGTATGATAAAGAAAAAAATTTCAGGGCGAAAATATTCTTGAAAAAAGATATGGAAAACCTGGAGCATAACCAAACGGAATTATTGCAACGGTTTCATGAATTTACTGGCACAGTAGACAAAGAAGCGGCACAACTTCGGACGGAACTAAAGAAAAATATACTTGGTGTTCCGGTGCTGATGGCTAAGGTTGTGGTGAGATTTTAGGGAGGGATAAAGGTGCAGAAGAAGGGGAAATTGGAGTTGACTTGGGTTGGCAAGTATGATGTACCGGAATTGGAACCACGGATTCTTATAGAAGATGAGAGTAAGTCATATGGTGCTAATGACACGGGATGTATGCTGATACATGGGGATAATCTTCTTGCACTTAAAGCTTTGGAAGCAGAATATGTTGGAAAAGTAAAATGTATTTATATTGACCCGCCATATAATACAGGAAGTGCATTTGAGCAGTACGATGACAATCTAGAGCATAGTCAGTGGCTTAATTTGCTGTATCCCAGATTAAAAATTATGCACAATTTATTAAGTGAAAAGGGTAGTATTTGGATTAGCATAGATGCAGATGAATGTGCTTATCTAAAAATTATATGTGATGAAGTGTTTGGGAGAGAAAATTATCGTACAATGATTTCCTGGCAGCGTAAATATAGTGTAAGCAATAATTTCAAAGGCATTGCAACAATTAGTGAATATATTTTGGTATATTCAAAAAGTGAGAAATTTGTAGCTAATTTATTACCGAGAACAGAAGAATCTATTAATAGATATGGGAATCCAGATAATGATTCTAGAGGTCCATGGAAAGCAGTAGATTATTTAAATCAGGCTACAGTAAAACAACGTCCTAATTTATGTTATGAAATTGTTAATCCAAATACTAAAGAAATTATTAAAAATGATGTCAAGGCATGGAAATATGAACTTGCAACACATCAGAAACATGTAGAAGAAGATAGACTTTGGTGGGGAATTGATGGAAAAAATTCTGTTCCTGCCTTAAAATTGTTTTTATCTGAAGTTCGTCAAGGGATGACTCCTCATAACTGGTGGCCATATGATGAGGTAGGGCATACGGATGAAGCCAAAAAGGAAAGCATTGCTCTTTTTGGAAAAGAAAATGTTTTTGCGACTCCTAAACCTGAACGACTGATAGAAAGGGTAATTACATTAAGTACCAATCCGGGTGATATTGTGCTTGATTCCTTTTTGGGGTCAGGAACAACGATAGCTGTTGCACATAAAATGAATCGAAAATGGATTGGAATTGAACTTGGAAATCATGCTTATACATATTGTAAAAGACGCATTGATAAAGTTATTGCAGGACAGGATTTGGGGGGCATAACGAAAACAGTAGGCTGGATTGGCGGCGGTGGATATAGATTCTACGAGCTTGCCGAACCACTGCTTGTAAAAAATTCCAAGCTACCCATATACCAGATTAACCCATCCTACACGTATGATATGATAGCGGAAGCAATCTGTAAGATAGAGGGTTTTACATATGCTCCTCAGGGGGAATTCCATGGCCATTCCTCAGAAAACCGTTTCATCCATATTACAATGGAGTTTGTAAACACAAAATATATCCAGTCCATGATGAAGAATCTTGGAGAGCGCCAGTCTCTGTTAATTTACTGCAAGCGGATGCAGAGTGATATGAATCTCCCAGTCAATGTGGAGGTCAGGCGGATTCCAAAAGACCTGCTGAATAAATGTAGTTTTGAGGAGGTGCAGGATGAAAACGGTTGATAAAATAAACTGGGATATGAGCCTGCGGGAGCCTCAGTTTGATGCCCTGCGTTGTTTTGCCCACATCAGTGAGCAGTTGGAATACAGGACAGCAACAAAAGCAGAAGCAGAACATACTGCATCGGAGCAATGCCAGAACCCACATGCGATTCAGGTAGCAAAGGAATTTGATTTCCCATCGTTCTGCTTTTCGATGGCTACAGGTATCGGAAAGACCAGGCTGATGGGAGCAGCCATATATTATCTGTACAAAACAAAAGGGTATAAGCATTTCATGATTCTTGCTCCAGGCAACACCATATATGACAAGCTTCGCGCAGAATCGGCTCCCAGTCACCCGAAGTATATATTCCGTGGATTGGAAGCTGAAATGGGCAGACCCAGGGTGTATGACGGCGAAAATTATTTGAAATACCCTGTAAAATATGAACAGGGAGAGTTGTTTGTAGAAAAAACTTCGGAAGTACAGTTGTTTATCTTCAACATAGGTAAAATTTTTACCCGTGGAGATGTGCAGTTTAAATTTCATGTTTTTAATGAAGATTTAGGTGGTTCCTTTTCGGATGTATTGCGTAGTTTTGATGATTTGGTCATCTGTATGGATGAGGCGCACCGCTACTATGCCCCTGCGTCCATGAAAGCTGTCAATTATCTGAATCCTATTCTGGGTCTGGAGTTTACTGCCACACCCAAGAATACGAACAAAAATATTATTTTTGAATATGGACTGGCTGAAGGAGCCGGAAAGTACCTCAAAATTCCTGTTGTGATGGGGAGAACAAATACAGCAGGATATACGAATGCCGATATTGAGGAAATGAAGCTGAAAGATGGCATTCGGCTTCACGAAAGAAGAAAATCTGTTGTGTATAAATACTGTATGGATAACAATCTTGCACAAGTCAAACCGATTGTTCTGGTTGCCTGCAGGGATACTGGACATGCCAGAGAAGTACGGGAGAAAATAGATTCTGATGCCTTTTTTGGCGGGCGATATATTGGCAAGGTTATTCAAATTGATTCCAGTACCGGAAGCGTGGAGACAGAGGAAAACATCCAGAAACTGTTGACGATTGAGGAAAACACCAATCCGATTGAGATTGTCCTACATGTTTATAAGCTGAAAGAGGGTTGGGATGTCAATAATCTGTTTACCATCATTCCATTGAATGCGGCGAAATCGGATATCCTGGCATTGCAGACAATTGGACGAGGATTGCGTCTTCCTTTTGGAAAGATTACCGGGATTGAAGAGATTGATACTCTGGATATTGTGGCTCATGAGCATTACCGTGAGATTATTGATGATTTGAAGAATAATCCGGTATTTCGGCATCGAAATCTTGATACGGAAGATTTGCCGGATATGAAACAGATATCAATTCAGACAAGTTTTGATGATTATCAGTTGTCCTTTATAGATACTGCCATGCAGGAAGAGCAGATTGCATCCTTTCAACAGCTTGGCGAGAGGGATTCACGGTCAGTAGCTGCTCTGTACAATGCATATCTACAGGCATATGCCAGGAAATCAGAGCCGAGAAAAGAAAAAGCAGATGAGTTTCAGCAAATGTCTTTAACAGAAATCTTTGGCGCAGAAGCGGGAGATACCGACAATGCACCAAAATCAGAGGAAGAAGGTTCGACAGAACAGGGAGGCAAGGAGCGTACAGAGAATGAGACAAAAGGCAGGAAAACAAAGCCTCCCGCATTGAAAAAAGATGAGTTTGTCAAACGGTTGGGAGATATGGCCAGAGTGGCAGTCTCGGTACCCAAAATCACGATTGGTTACAGTTCTACAGTAAAGTTTCATCCGATTACGGTTTATCGGGGCATTGAGGATTTTGAAGTTGCCGCATCTAAAATTGAACGATATGACGTGGTGAATGGCCGGCTTCTGTCATCAGTAGATGCAGATGCTCTTATGGAGGATGATCCGGAGAATTTTCTTGCGGCTGCTTTGCTGGATACGATTCCAGAATTCTGCGCCGATGATGCTGATTATATCCTTGATGTGGTAGGACAGTATCTTAAGCTGATTGAGGGTGATTTTGATACCAAAAAGAAAGTAGTACGCCGCTATGCCACGGCCATTGTGGAAGATTTGAGAAAGCAGATATACATTGCGAAAGAGGAACATACAGAAGTTTGTTACAATGTTCAAAAAGATTTGATTGTCTTTGGCAGTGGTGTGAAAAACATTCGACAGAATAATGGTATTTTGCATTATATAAAGGAAATAAGCGATAAAAGGAATATACGGCAATATGTTTTTGATGGATATAAAAAGTCGTACTACAGCCATAATGCTTTTGACAGCGATGATGAACGCCGCTTTTCTGTGATTCTGGAGGAAGATGATGCAGTGCTGCGTTTTATCAAGCCACCATTGAACCAGTTGGGACTTTTTTATAAGGCGGGAAAGCAATATAATCCAGATTTTATTGTTGAGACCGAAGATGCGAAGTACATGGTAGAGATTAAAGCGGCTAACCGCACAGAAGATGCGGATGTCCTTGATAAAGCAAAGTCGGCCATACAATGGTGCTTATGCGCTACGGATGTTGACACAGACCATAAACCATGGTATTTCAAGTTGATTCCGGGGCAGGAAATCGTTATCGGGAATACATTCAAATACGTTGCAGGAAAGGCTGTTACTATAAGAACAGAGGAGGAGTGAAATGGCAGATAACACAGCTTCTTTTAAATATGCTGCTGTCCGTGAAAAAATACTGGAAGCACTGAAAATTGATTTGATGGGACCACAGGAGGAATGTGAGGTATTACATGAGCCGCCTACATCCAGTTATATAACTGGTATGCTTTATCCATCAGATACGCCGCTTAGTGAAGATGAAATATCCGATGACCAGGAATTCATGCATAATGAGTATTATTCGGAAGATAAAAAAGACAGTGATTCCAATGAGGAATATGATTCGGAAACCCTGCCCCAGGAGAAGTTTAAGAAGCAATCTTCCTGTGGCTTGACCTGTTATATCAGAAAAGGAGTAACTGCTGTTACTGCCAGTATCAAATGGGGGTCATATGAAAAATCTCAGAAGTCAGAGATGGTGGAAGCAGCGGATGGAACTCAAAAGCCGAAAAAGAGTGCCTGTTTTATTCGAAACCAGAATGTATCCGTTGTAGATATTGACCTTACGTCATTTAACCGGGCTAAAAAAATATCTCTGAAAGAAGATAAGAATCTTATTCTCTATCTTCTTCAAATGCCTGTGAGTAATGGAAACAGAATGATTTCAGTGTATCTATATAATTGCAGGGAAAAAACTGAGAAAGAGCGGGAGTACGAACAGGTGCTGTTTCAGGTAGAAATACAGATTGCTGGTAAAGACAGGAATCCGGTTTTTGTACCGGAATATCTTTGCCGTGTCAATGTTCTGGGAGATGAGTATTATTATGAGAAACGTTCTGTTTATGCGCGGGGTCGTGGATGTGCTGCTGTCTGGACGAAAATAAATGAATCTGTAGTTGCAGTGAAAACATCCTTTATTCCCGATTATGAAATGAATGGTGTAAGCCCACAGATCAGTATTTTCCCTGAAAATACGTTTTCAGTCAAGTTTCTTATGTGGAAGAAAAACAGGGAAGAAAGCATTGTCCGGCTCAGAAGCATCACGGATGATTATCAAAGATGGATTGACAGGCTGGAACATCATGAATATATGAATCGTGATAATTTTAAGGAGAAAGGTAACGCTATCATCAGGGAGTGCAGGGCTGCCTGTAGAAGGATGAGGGATGGAATAAACATCATTGAGAACAGGGAAGTGGTATTCCAGGCATTCTCTTTTATGAATCAGGTGATGCATATGCAGCACAGCATATCCGCATATTCCGCACAGAGTGGCAGGGGAATTGACTGTAATCTGGGAGATTACATAAAACAGGATAGTTTCGAATGGCGCCCATTTCAGATTGCATTTATTTTGTTGAACTTGACAGGTATTATTTATCATGATTCAGAAGAGCGCGATATTGTAGATCTTCTTTATTTTCCTACAGGTGGCGGTAAGACGGAAGCATATCTTGGATTAATTGCTTTTACTATGGCATATAGACGTCTTACAGCCAGTGACGAAACGGAATATGAGAAAGATGGCGGTGTGACTGTATTTTTAAGATATACATTGCGACTTCTTACTACGCAGCAGAGAGACCGTCTGATTAAGCTGGTTATTGCGGCGGAAATGACAAGGGAGAAGCGTCCGGATCTTTTTGGGAAGCAGAGGTTTTCCATTGGATTTTGGGTTGGAAGTCAGGTCACACCCAACAAATTCAGCGATTATGACAGTACAGATAGTCAGAAACAGCGGGATTTCACGAGAAAATTGACAAAGCAGTTGCTTAAATGCCCCTGCTGTGGACGGGAGATTACAGAAAACGATTATGAAATTGATACTGTTTTCAAATCAGTAAAAATAACATGTTCCAACAAGAGATGTTATTTTTATAAATACAATGGGGTAACATTACCAGTGTATCTGGTTGATGAAGAGATTTACAGAAAATGCCCGACAATCGTAATTGCCACTGTTGATAAATTTGCTACTTTGCCATGGCATGAACGGACAGGTCTTCTTTTCGGCAATGCCGATAGATATTGTGGGAGATGTGGATTTATTGCAAAAGGGGAAGAACATGCTACATATCATCAAGCTGTAAATGGTTCTCCTACTGTAAGACCGGTCTCTGTAAAACCGTTTTATCCACCGGAACTGATTATTCAGGACGAGCTGCATCTGATTACAGGGCCGTTAGGTACGATTTATGGAGGTTATGAAGAGCTTGTGGAAGAAATGTGTTCCTTTAGAAGAGGGGACAGAAAAATTAAGCCAAAGTATATTGTGTCTACAGCGACCATAAAAAATGCGGCAGAACAGACACGGTGTTTATATGGTCGTGACAGGTTTGCCCAATTTCCACCAAATGGATTTGATATAGGTAATTCCTATTTTATAACTGAAATTGCTTTGCCATCACAGACATATGTTGTCAGTGAGGAGGACAAAATATGCAAGATGGTAGAAGAAGGAGAAAAGCCATTCAGACAGTATGTGGGTATCTGTGGAAATGGTTCTTCGGTAAAGACGACGCTTTTACGTGTTTATGCAATCATCTTGCAGACGGTTTTTGAGCTTTCTCAATATGATGAATATAAAGACTATGTTGATCCGTATTATACGTTAATTGGTTATTTCAATTCCATTCGAGAACTTGGGGGTGCCAAGAGGCTACTTGATGATGATATTCCAAGTCGTATTAATACTTTGAAGATAAAATATGGGCAAAGCCTGCGGCGATTTCTTCCCAGAACAAAAGAAATTACATCCCGTATTCCGTCATATGAGATTACAAAAATATTGGAGGACTTAAATAAAAAATATGATCCGAATCAGCCAAAACAGGACTGTTATGATGTGGTGAATGCCACAAATATGATAGCTGTGGGAATGGATGTTGACAGGCTGGGGTTAATGGTGATTACAGGGGAACCAAAGCAGAATTCAGAGTATATACAGGCAAGCAGCCGTGTAGGGCGTAATCATCCTGGATTGATTGTTACAGTGTATAATCCGTATCGCCCAAGAGATTTGTCCCATTATGAAAACTTTGCTGGATTCCATTTGCAAATGTATCGATATGTGGAAGGAACGACAGCAACTCCCTTTTCTGCCCGTGCCAGAGACCGCGTTCTTCATGCAATTGTGGTAGGATTGCTGCGACTGCAGTACAAGGAGATGGCAGACAATAAAAAAGCACGGCATATCCTGGATTTTCCAGATGCGGAGATTCAGAAGCTGAAAATGGAGATTTTGGACAGAGTTGCTCTTGTAAATCACAGAGCATGTGACGAGGTTGAGACGGAGATAGATGATTTTATCAGGGGATGGAAAGAATTATCCCGGGAAGAAAAGCAGTTGGTATATTATACATATGGCCATCTTGACAAATATAACCGGTTGCTGAATTATTATCATGAATATTGCAATCCCAGAGAAAAACCTACGTTGAATTCCATGCGGGAAGTGGAAAAAGCATCTACAATATACTATTATAACGAGGAGGAAAGCTGATGAACTGGAATAAACTGGGCGAAATCCGTCCCAATCAGCTGATTACGACTTATGGCCCGGGAGCCATCATGGATGCATTGCATGATTCGGTAACTATATTGGATATTGATTACTGGAAAAGTACCGGAAATACAATTATCGATTTGCGGCTGGCAAATTACCTTGGGGTTTACAACTTTAAAAAACCTCAGACCAGTGACTGGGATGATATTCCAATGGTTTCGTTTCCTTATTATCATGTGTGTAAAAATATAAAATGTCATCGCCTGTTTGACATTCGGGTTGGATTTGACAGAGATAAGTATATCCGTGATAAAGGGCCGAAATGTCCGGATTGTGGATGGGATGCTTATCCTGCCAGGTTTATCGTTGCCTGTGAGGATGGCCATATGGATGATTTTCCTTGGTCATGGTGGGTGCATGACGGACAGGTAGGATGTAATGGAAAGATGAAGCTGTACTCGACGGGTAAATCATCTTCCCTAAGTGAAATGCAGGTTGAGTGTTGCACATGTGGTGCAAAGCGATCAATGGCAGGCGCGATGCAGCGAGAAAATCTGGGGGGAATGTTGTGCAGTGGGCATCACCCACATAGGCCACTGGTAAAAAACAAAAACTGTAAGAAGATGGCGAATCCGACTCAGCGAGGTGCATCCAATGTGTATTTTCCTGTTATCAGGAGTGCGATATCCATCCCGCCATGGACAGACCCGATTAACGACATCATCAGTAATAATCTGCCCACAATTGAAGCTTTTGAAGCGGATTTTGGAGAACTGGGGCTACAGAAGGCTTATGAAAGATACTTTCAGGAGCGTTATACCCGTCAGGAATTTGACGATGCGTATAAGAGGGTAAAGGACAAAATAAAAGAATTCGTTGTAATTAAGGAGATGGAGTATGCTGCTATTACCAACCATGATGATTTGGCATTCCGGCGTGACTATAAGTATTTTAAGGCAGAAGAAGTCCCTGTAAAAACGAGTTTGGCACGATATTTTTCACGTTTGATTAAAATCCACAGGCTACGGGAAGTTATGGTTCTACTTGGTTTTATGCGGATGGAAGCGCCCGAACCGGATGTAAATGATCCAAAGCATATTTGTAAGTTAAATAAGGGGACGGGAAAGGATGCCTGGCTTCCGGCAGTTGAAGTACACGGAGAAGGTGTGTTTATTGAATTAAACCGTGATACGATAAATGAATGGAAACAGATGCCTGCTGTAAGTACATTATCTGATAAATACAGCCAGCTATATGCGGAATATTGCAGGGAAAAAGAATGGACAGTGCATGGAGTAAGGGATGGAGAATATGTTCTTTTACATACACTGGCACATTTGCTAATAAAAGAAATGGCGATGCAGTCGGGATATTCGTCTGCAGCTTTGAAAGAACGTATTTACAGTAGTGAAAAAATGTGTGGCATTCTTATATATACTGGCAGTTCCGATAAAGAAGGGTCATTGGGAGGTCTGGTGGAACTGGGCAATTGGGATAAATTCATTTTTATTTTGCGTGAGGCGCTGCAGAACGCATTAACCTGTACCACGGATCCGGAGTGCTTTATGAACATGCCTCAAAAGGACAGAATTAATGGGGCAGCATGTCATTCGTGTACAATGATCTCTGAAACTGCCTGCGAAAATGGTAACCGGATGCTTGACCGTGCGCTTGTTGTACCTGTTCCTGAACGTGAAGAACTGGGTTTTTTCAGAGAATTGATTGGAGAACTATGTGGAATACGGATTTAAGTCTTGATCTTATTGTAGAAACTCTGATAGATGATTTTGAGAGAAGTATGAAAAGAGTGGAGGCTCCTGCTTTTGAAAAGTCCTTGCAGGAGCTCCACAGGCGTTTTCCAAATGCTGATACAGAGGAATTGATGGATATCATAAGCCTTGTCTGTTCAGCTTATTCTTATAGCAGAGGTGATAAATGTGAACTGGTAATTACCGCTCCTGCCAGTTTCAGGCTGAAGACTAGGAGAACAGAGGATGTTGTAAGTGATTTAATAATCCACGCACAGCGAAGTATTGTGATTACAGGTTATTCCATTTCTGATTATTTTGAGGGAATGCTTGACAGTATGATCCGAAAAAGTACAACAGGTGTGTATGTCAGCATGTATGTCAATGATGCTGAAAAATATGAGGAACAGCTACAGCGCCTGAAAGTATACAGGGGACAATATCTGAAACTGTTTCAGTATAATAAAAGTAAGGATGATCAGATGGCTGCGCTCCATGCAAAGTTGATTGTAGTTGATGGTGTTACAAGCCTTGTGTCATCTGCGAATTTGTCATACCACGGTATGCAGGGGAACATTGAAATGGGGGTTCTTGTTACTTCATCTGATAAGGCGCAGATGATTATTGAAGTACTCAAAGAACTGAAAAGGATGAAGATATTCCTGCCCGTTGCTGATCAAAAAATAAATTAATTTTCTAAAAGATAAAGGTTGTGGAAAAGGTGATAGAATGGATACCCTTACACCAGAACAGCGAAACAGAAATATGGCGGCTATTCGCTCAAAAGATACAAAACCGGAAATATACTTCAGAAAAATACTCTTTTCGGAAGGATATCGATATAGAATAAATTCGAAAAAAGTGTGCGGACATCCGGACATTTATTTAAAAAAATATAATACGGCAATATTTATTCACGGATGTTTTTGGCATAGACATGAGAACTGTAAATTTGCATATATACCCAAGAGCAATGTGGAATTCTGGAAGAGAAAATTTGATGCTAATATCAACAGAGATATGGTGGTACAGGAAGAATTAAGAGCTGATGGTATAAAATGCCTGATTGTATGGGAATGTACTGTGAAGCAGATGAAAAGGAATAAAGATATTTGTAATAAATACCTAAATACAGTAGAGAACTTTTTGGTTTCGTCTGATATGTATAAGAGTATTTAATAAAATGATGTTATGGAGGAGATGCTTTATGAATGAGCTTTGCTTTATGGGATATAAGGTAAATAAAAAGACAAAATATTTCTTACCAGGAACAATTTTATTCAGCAATGAAAAAGAAGTTATTACAGTTTCCATGATAAGAGATGCTGTGGATTATATATTGGGTATTATTGCAACCTATAGTCAATTGGAAGAGCCATATAAGACAGCTAAAGTTATGTTTGGCGCAATAAAAATGATGCTGGAGAATAAAAAGCCATCCAGACTAAACAAGACAGATATTAAAACGGAAGTTGGCGCTTTGGAAAAGATTATCAATCTATCTGCAAAATCGGAAAATGAAAGGGTTCAAAATGCAAGAAGTGCTTTTCTATGTAAGTTGACCATTGACAGATTTGCTGGTATGCCGACAATGTAAGTTGCAGATACTCATAGTATTGCACAAGAAAGATGCAGGAGTTATAATCTGAATAGTATGGAAGAAAAACATATAGATGAAACAATTTATTATTATAATAGAAATGCAGAAAACTTTATCAGAAATACGGCTACTGTCGATTTCTCTTTAACGCAGACACATTTTCTGTCCAAACTGGAGTGCAGTTCCCACATCCTCGACTTCGGCTGCGGCTCCGGCCGCGACACAAAATACTTCCTGGAGCAGGGCTGCCGGGTAACCGCCACTGACGGCTCCATAGAACTATGCAAAGCCGCGGGCAAATACACCGGTATTCCCGTAAAACACATGCTGTTCCAGGAACTAAATGAAATCAACATATACGACGGAATCTGGGCATGCTCCTCCATCCTGCACCTCCCCCTGCCGGAACTGGAGGATGTCCTGCACCGAATGGCAGCAGCCCTGAAAAAAGACGGCATCATCTACACATCCTTCAAATACGGCACCTTCGAAGGCGAACGCAACGGGAGATACTTCACTGATATGACGGAGGAGTCATTTTCCAATCTGATACGGAATATCAAGGAACTGGAAACAGAGGAACAGTGGGTTACCTCCGACGTAAGACCGGGAAGAGGCGATGAGAAATGGCTGAATATCATATTGCGGAAAAAATGAACGACGAGTTGCTGGAAATAGAGAAAACGGATGTCATGACCGGAGACAGGAACCAGAACCGCTTCCTCTATTACCAGCTGAAAACAAGCATCAGGAGAGCAAAAAAGATAGATATCATTGTGTCATTTCTGATGGAATCCGGCGTGCGGCTGATCCTGAGCGATTTGAGAGCGGCGCTCGATAACGGCGCCGGGATTCGCCTGCTAACCGGAAATTACCTTGGAATCACCCAGCCCTCCGCCCTGTACCTGATAAAGAAAGAATTGGGTGACCGAATCGATCTGCGGTTTTACAGTCAAAAGGACAGATCCTTCCATCCCAAAGCATATATTTTCCACTATGAGCACGAAAGCGAAATTTACATAGGCTCCTCCAACGTGTCCAGAAGCGCGTTGACCTCCGGCATAGAGTGGAATTACCGATTTGACAGCCGGAAGGACAGAGAAAATTTCAATCTGTTCTTATCCACATTCACGGATCTGTTTGAAAATCACTCCATTGTCATTGACGACGAGGAACTGAAAAGATATTCCAAAAGCTGGCACAGACCGGCGGTTTCAAAGGATCTGGAAAAGTACGATAATCTGGAGGACTATCCAAACGGGAGCACCTCCCCTCTGTTTCAGCCCAGGGGCGCGCAGATCGAAGCCCTGTACGCGCTGGAGGACAGCCGGGCGGAAGGCGCCGGAAAGGCCCTGGTCCAGGCCGCCACGGGTATCGGGAAAACCTACCTTGCGGCGTTCGATTCCGAAAAATACGAACATGTCCTCTTTGTCGCCCATCGGGAGGAGATTCTCAAGCAGGCGGCGGTATCCTTCCGAAACGTCCGGCAGTCCGACGATTACGGTTTCTTTTACGGAAAATACAAAGAGACGGACAGGGCCGTAATATTCGCGTCGGTTGCAACCCTGGGAAAAGAGGAATACCTCCGGGAGGAATATTTTTCCCCGGACTATTTTGACTACGTAGTAATCGACGAATTTCACCACGCCGTCAACGAACAATACCGCCGCATTATCGAGTACTTCCGGCCCAAATTCCTGCTGGGCTTGACGGCCACGCCGGAGCGGATGGACAACAGAAATATATACGAAATCTGCGATTATAACGTGCCGTATGAAATTTCCTTAAAGGATGCCGTCAACAAGGGCATGCTGGTTCCCTTCCATTATTATGGAATCTACGATGAGACGGATTACTCCGGCCTGCGCCCGGTTCGCGGGCATTACGACGAAAGGGAGCTGAATGTAGTCTATATCGATAACGTCCGTCGCTACGATTTGATCTATAAGCACTATATGAAATACCGCTCAAAAAGAGCCTTCGGCTTCTGCTGCTCCAGGCTTCACGCGGAAGCCATGGCAAAGGAATTCTGCAGAAGGGGAATCCCCTCGACGGCGGTCTACAGCAATGCGGACGGCGAATTTTCCCAGGACAGGGACGTGGCCCTGGAACGGCTCCGCAGCGGGGAAATCAGGGTCATTTTCTCCATAGACATGTTCAACGAGGGCGTGGACCTGCCGGAAGTCGACATGGTAATGTTCCTCCGTCCCACAGAATCCCCCATAGTGTTCCTGCAGCAGCTGGGCCGGGGACTGCGCAAAAGCAGGGACAAGGAATACCTCAATGTCCTGGACTTTATAGGAAATTACGAAAAAGCAGGCAAAATTCCTCAGTTTCTCGGCGGTGAGACCTCTCGCACCGGGGAATATCCGCCCCGGGAGCCGGAATACCCCGACGACTGCATCGTCGACTTCGACATGCGCCTCATCGATTTGTTTCAGACCCTGGAAAGAAAAAGCCGAACCATCCGGGAAACAATCCGGGCCGAATATTTCCGTGTGAAGGATCTGTTGGGAAAAGTTCCGACCAGAATCGACCTCTTTACCCATATGGAAGACGAAATTTACGGCATATGCATGAGAACCGCGAAGGAGAATCCCTTTCGCAGGTACCTGGAGTACCTCCATGACCTGGGAGAGCTGTCCGGAGAGGAGGAAACGCTCTGCAGCGGAATCGGAAGAGAATTCCTGAACCTGCTGGAGACCACCGACATGCAGAAGGTGTATAAGATGCCGATTCTCTATAGCTTTTACAACGACGGCGACATCCGCATGGCAGTGACGGAGCAAGAGATGCTGCATGCCTGGAAAAAGTTCTTCTCCACAGGAACCAACTGGAAGGATCTGCAGGAGGACATAACATACGAAGAATTCCGGCAGATCACGGACAGGCAGCACCTGTCCAAGGCAAAGTCCATGCCCGTGCATTACCTGAAAGCCTCCGGGAAAGGATTCTTTATCGATAAGGACGGATACGCCATTGCCCTGCGCAAGGATCTGGAATCGATAATCCACGGCGAAGCGCTGAAAAGGCACATGAAGGATATCATCGAATACCGGACCATGGAATATTACCGGAGACGATACCGGGAGGCCGGATCAAAACAATAGCATACACGCTTCGAGAGTTTTCTGCTATCATAAATAATACGGTCACTCGCGGCTGAACACATACATTGCGGAATTTATACCCACAAATGTAATTAACTGCCGTCTGTACAGTATAACGAGTGAACGCATCGGCAATCCAGAGCCGAAAGCGGCTATTAAATGCGTTCACGAGTATAAAACAGGATGCTGCGATCAAAGATTCATCAAAAAACAATGCAGAAGCAAAGGGGAAAAATAACAACAGTGGAAAATACGACATTCTTGACCGCTTTTTTCAACACCCTGGACCTCCCAGGTACAGCAATAAGCCATATAAAAGAAAAAACAGGAAGCCTAATCGGAAAACTGCTGGACTACCATACCTGGGAAAAAATATTCATCCAGGGCGGACAGGCCGTAGCGGAATATGAGAAAGACGGCACCGAAGAGAGCGGCATCCGCACAGTTGTCTTCTGCAAAGAGAATATGGAGACCCTCGCAAAAGAAATGTGGGAGACAGATGCATTCTTCTTTGAAGAGACATTGACACAGAGGATACGCAGTCTTCTGGATAACGGATGCATGGACGAAAGCAATCAGAAACACTGCCTGGACCATTTCCTGCAGATTATCCTGGGTGATATCCGAAAAATCTGCCCGGATCGGATAGCCTGTTCGCTGTTGATGGAAACCAGGGATAATACATCCGAAATCCTGGACAATCAACAGCGGCAGTTCCTGCAGACTCGTGAGCTTGAAAGAAGACTTACGGATATCGGGAACAAAGTGCAGGAGCTTGGCCAGGAATATCAGCATAGCAGCAGCCGGCAGGAAATCTTTTCGGACACCGGGAAAGAAGCAGCCCATGCAGCCCAATGGCACCTTGCCTCACTGCTGAACCGGGATTTTTCCGCGGAGCCGGAAGCGCAGGGAGCAACGGCGGCGGAAGCCATAAACCGTTGGAGACAGGAGCGGGAAGAATACCCGGGATGGTACATAGCGCCTGATAAAATATACCAAAAGCTGTGGGGCAGGACAAAGGGATACGAATATCTGCTCCAGGAGGGCCTGCTGCCTCCGGAAGAGGCGTTTGCGCTGTGCTATGAATTTGTCTGGCGCTATGAAACCGGCAAACTGATTTACTCTGCGCAGCTTCAGCGCAACGTGTATACCATATGGAATCAGTACGGGCAATCCATTGCCCACGGAGAAGGAAATCGGACAGAAGATTGGCTGTACATAGGAACGGCTTTGCTCAGGGAATACCGGGAGGACGGCAGAGACGAAGAATGGCGGAATGTCCTTGCCGCCCTGCGGCCATACCAGGAGGAAACCTTATATGGAAAAGAAATCCTGGATGTGGAAGAGATAAAGTATGCCTTTTCCCGATTTCAAATCGCAAAAGTGAGAAGACTGTGCGGCAGATGCCGTTTGCCGAAGAAAGCATATTCCCTGCGGCTGCAGGTGATCGGACTGGAGGCGGAGTGCGGTAATACGGAAGAGGCACTAAAAAAGGCCAGGGAACTGAAAGCGGATTTAGCAGAAGAAATCAAATCGTTGGGAACCCCATCCGAAGACGGAAAGGAGAGAATCTATTTCAACTCCCTGCTGGGCACGCTGCTGCACATGGAATCTCTGCTGCAGCAGGGAGCTGCCGTGAAAGACGGAAATTATGAGAACTATCAGGAGCAGATCAATGAAATCTTAAACCAGGCAGAACATCAGAAAAGATATTTTGACTGGGAGGGACTGCTGGTCAATATGGAGAGCGCTCTCCTGAAATGGCATGTGAAGAAACATAAGAAAACCCATCCCTTTGAACTGGAAAGAGAGAGCCATATCATTTGCGAATCCGACAATGTTTGCGAAGAGAGTTATTATCTGTATAGGGTGGTAGATGCCATGGGCATCCCTCTGGTGTGCAACTGCGTAAATCTGCTGGGACGATTGGAGCGGGTGTGGCTTGAGGCGCTGCAGGAGATGACTCCGCAGCTGGCCCTGTTCTTGATGTTGAGAGGGAGTAAAAGAGAGACCATTCAGACCTGCTATAACCGCTGCCGGATGATGTGGCTGAACCAGGAGACAGTCACTGCGCAGATTCGTTTTCTGAGGGATGTACTGCTGGAGAACCGGGAGGAGATGGCAGAGATTACCAATTCCTTCGACGGAGGGGTATGCAGGGAGCTGCAGTCAAACCTGCCGGAGATTATGATTCGGTGCATGAGCCGGTGCCCGGAGGAACTGCAGTGCGAAATCCTGTCCATGGCAAAAACTGTTATGGAGACACAGGGGCTGAGGCTTGGACAGAGCATGGGAAGTTTCATGACAGGAATCCTGAGACAGGTATCTGAAAGAAACAAGGCGAAGATGCTGGGAGACCTGCTGGAAACGGCCATTGTGGAGCATCCGGAGACATACGGAGATGCGGTGGATTTATTTGACTTTTACTTTACGAAAGAGCATTTGGAACAATACGCTCCCTTATATCACATAAAACAGGAAACGATCGAAAGCCTGCTCTCCGACAATGAAGACCCGCTCTACCAATGGCGGACAAAAATAGCAAGGCTTCTGGTCATAAAGAGAACCGGATATCTCACGGAGGAACAGGACCAGGCATTGACGGCCAAGATCTGGAGCCGCTTGAATAAAAACAACCTGCCGGATTTGCCAAATTATTACCTCTGGAATTTCATGAAGCTGAACTATGGACAAACTGCGATTCCCATGGCCTCGGTGAAGGCATGCTATTTAAGCAGCGGAATGATGGCGCTTTTTGAGAAAGAGGAGGGATGCGAGATAACCATGGGATCCATCCGCTATCTGGACGAACTGCGAGCGGCATCCCGGCAGTTGGAGAAAGATTTCTGGACTGTGGAAGAGATTGAACAGATTTATCAGGACGCAATAGAGTATTGGCAGATATTGAGAGAAAAAATGGAGTGGAAGAGGAGGGATTCCCATAGGCGGCAAGAGTATCGCGCACGGGCGGAGGCAATGTTCCGCACCATGGCGGAGGTCTATGAAACCATATCAGGACAGCTGTCCGATGCCATGCAAAACCAGGTACGCCGGATGCTGGAGGAAAGCCAGGAGCTTGGAATCGGCGGCCGTGATTTGAAGGTGCTGTTTTTGACCCGGGAGCAAAAGAGCGATTTTGCGAGGGAAACGGCTGATTGCTTTTACTCCCATGAAATCCATGCGGTGAAGGACGCCCTGCAGGGAGCCTATACCTTTATGGAAAAATACCCGCAGGTGCCTGAATCCGAATATTTGTTAAAGGAAATGCTCCATATACTTCGAAGCGGGAAACAGCCCGGCCTGGTTTTAACGATTATCCTGCTGCATAACCTGCTTTACACAAAAAATCCGGTTTTTACGGAAGATAAAATAAGAGAGGCAGACCGTCTGCTGATTTCCCTGGAAAAGAAGACAAAATACGAGCAGAATATGGAAAGCGAAAAGCAGATAAAAGAAGCGGCGCTGATTCGCAGAGTCTGCGCCGACCTGGTATTTGAAATCTCGCAGCAGGAGGGCGGAGAGGATTATCCTTCCGTAACACATTGGAAAGAAGCCTGCGGAGAAAACGAATTTACCGATGTCAGGAACGAATTGCTCTTTTAGCGTTTGAGGCTTCTGATAAGAAAATCTGCAACCGGAAAATCTTTCGTTTGACCAGCTATAAACTGAAATTTCCTGGAATTATGAACCGCCGGTAGATAAATTTTTCCATGCATGATATAATGGGGCTATCGGCATTCTTGACAATAGAAGCATAGTTTTATTTGGTAAATGTTTTGAACCGTGAGTATCAATAAAGGAGTATATCAAAATGGAAAAGCATGTACAGGAATTTACCATTCATGCATATAAAGGAATTCATGATTTGAGCCTGGAACATTTAAATTTAATAAATATTCTTACCGGCGATAATAACAGCGGAAAAACAAGTGTGTTGGAATTGCTTTCAACACTTGATAATCCGCAAAATACGGGAGCCTGGGTGTTATGCGCCAGAACAGACGGTATACGAACCAGAAACAGATTGCATTTTAATGGCTTTTATAATATGTTTCCTATTGAAGATGATCCCGCAATAATATCCTATACTTTTCTGGATGCTGATAATAGAACAAATACCATAACGCTTACAGCAGAAATCGAAGAAACTCAAATATCTGAAAAGGAAATGTACCGTCTCAACAGATTGAGCAGGGCCGGTTCTGCCAGACAAGATGATGAAATAATAGATACACTTTGTATGCACTTATATACCTATATTAATGACAGAAAAGTGAACGAAGATACGATCTATGATTTCCAAACCACAATCTCGCGTTTTATTCATAAAAAAGTGCATTTTATCAGAACCACATACGTCTCTCCTGTAGACCATGCCGGCAGTGCGCTGAATCTGAATCACATTTTGTCTGAGCCAGAGCTTTATGAGGAAATGTTAAGTATCCTTCAAACATTTGATGAGAATATCACTAATATTAATGCATTGAAAAATGATAATAATCCATTTTTTACGGAATATATGGTTTTAACCAAAAATCACACAAAAGCATTGCCATTAACTGCATATGGCGACGGCATGAAAAAAGCAATGCTCTTATTAAGTGCTGTCGTAAGCGCACGTAATGGCATTTTGCTGCTTGATGAATTTGAAACAGCCATTCACACGTCTGCAATGGATTCCATTTTTTCATGGCTGCTTAAAAGTGCAATAAGGTTAAATGTACAGGTATTTTTAACATCCCACAGCAAAGAAGCTATTGAAAAAGTACTGCAATGCAGCACCGAACTGCAGCCTTATATCAATTTGTATACTTTATATAACTTTGAAGGAAAAAATTATGTTCGCAGGATGACCTGTCAGGAGGCAATTAACGCTAATGATAATTTGGGATTGGAGTTAAGATAATGAACAATATTATTTTATGTGAAGGTTCAACCGACTATTTCTTATTGCAATATTATATGCGGGAAGCATATCAATGGATTGATGATAAATCAATCCAAAACGGTATACTGAAAATGCCCAGGCAAAAGTCCAGAAACTTAACTAAAAATTCAGATATTTTAACTATAATGGCAGTTGGCGGCTGTAGCCAAATTGGAAATGGTCTGAAATCCGTGTTAGAGAAAAATTTTCTTTCCCCGCCAACTCTTGCCAATGTATACAGTAGAATCGTCATTGTTGCTGATCGGGACGAAGCAGGTTCTGAACAGAGCGTGATACAGACATTAAAGCAAATTCTAAACGGTTACAATGTAACCTATACTTCTTCCATATCAAACAATTTCTGGTTACAATGTTCCATGCATAATCAGATGGGAATAGAGATCCAATTTTCTATTTTATTACTGATAATACCTTTCGAAGAGAACGGTTCTATGGAAACTTTCTTATTGAATGCTGTAGGAAGTAAAGATCCATATGATAAAATGATCATAGATCAGTGTAATCAATTCGTTGAACGAATCGACCCTGAGAAAAAATATTTAACCTCTCGACGTTATATCACCAAGGCGAAGTTTGATACATATTTTTCAATCAGGACACCTGCCGAACAATATGCCGAAAGGCAAAATATCCTGAAAAATGTGGAATGGGAACAATATAATCATATTCAGACAGCATTCCAAAAATTGGGTGAATTATGAATTTGTTTCTCCACAGCGAAGCGCTGAAAAAGCATATGAAGGATATCATCGAGTATAGAACCATGGAATATTACCGGAGGCGATACCGGGAGGCCGGACAATAATAATACAGTCATTCACGCCCGGGTACATAAATTATATAAACAGTATCTCCCGTATCGAAATGGTCGATATGAAAATAATAATCGTTGCGCAAAAAAAGAAAGAAGATTAAAAGCCATAGCCGAAAGCGATGACGACTGGTTCCGAAAATGCTGGCTCCATTGAAGGAAAACCATTTCCCTCTCCACGGAGGAGAGGGACGAACTGCTCCGATGGACGGAAAAGCTCGTCACCCTGCGGACAAAAGGCATCATGGAGGGAAACTACCGCAAAATACTACAGAGAATGCGTCACCTATATCGCAGCACTGGGAGAAGCAAAGGAAGCCGCAGGCCAACGGGATGCCAAGCAGACTACCATGGCAAAGTACATGGAAGCCTATTCCCGGCGCAGCTCCTTCCGCGGGGAAATGGAGGCCTTCGGAATGCGGGATCCGCGGAAAAAATAAATTTGTCTGCATGGGAAGAGGAGCGCGGAACTCCGATGGATATGGGTTTAACCTGCAGAGAATATGGAATTCCCATGTATCTACGTGTAAAAAAGCTATTTCAGGTATGAAAGGAGGCACTCACAATGGCACATGCATCCTGCCCGAACGGACACGATATGTGGAACGGCGACGGAAAACCTGTTGTATGGACATTCAGGCCAGATTATATCCGTGAGTATACAAAAGCGCATCCCGAGTGCAGACTTAATGAAGATCCAAGATACCGGCAGCTGTATGACTGTGTTCATAACGTCCCGGGAGAAGACCTGGACTGCTGGTACTGCGACAAATGCAAAGGCCTTGTTGTCTACGTGGACATAGCCAGATACGACTTTAAGCGCATGGAAACCCTGCCGGATATAAAACCGGAGGAACTTACAGGCTGGGACGATTACATCGCAATGAGGGACTGGGAATTTGAAGAATTTCAGGACTTCTGTGAGGGCAAGAGCCCCATGGAAGCCATTGAGCAGTATGACTTTCCATATCGATACAAACTATCTCCGGACAGAAAAATATTCTATGCCTTTGATAAAGAAGGACAGCCTGCTTTCGGCTATTACAGATCTAATTTCACCGAGTTTTCGCCGGATACGGAGATACGCTATAGCGTAGATGAACGTATTAAGCCGGAGAGACCATACGAATGGGCGAAAGGGAAGATGGATATTCATGTCCAACCGGGCAGATACGCGCACACAAAAGCCGGGCATGAAATAATTATCGATTCTGTCATGGAAGAGGGAAAAAGGTATAAGGGCAGAGATGTCTGCCTGGAGGGACTGCCGGTGGTTGAAATAGAACATTCTGATATCAGCTCCGTTGCGGACGAAATCTTTTAGGCACTTTAAACAAAGTCTTGCGCTCTCCGGAAAAGTTTTGGCTCCGGCCTTTCCGGGTGAGGATGTTACTGTGGATTGAGGAAATAAAAGGACCTGGAGCCCATGATCGGCAGCAAAGCCATGAAAACGCACATGAAGGATACCGTCGAGTACAGAACCATGGAATATTACCAGAGGCAATACAGAAATAAAGACGCTTTGGAAAAAGGGGAGTGATCTATGACATGGGAAAGAGAAAGCATGAAGCCAAAAAACCTGGAGATGAAAAACGCAGAAATAAAAAATCAGCACAAAAGCACAGAATACCATCATTCAGAAGGTACAAAACCGAAAAAACACTCCTCTGGGGAATCATTATCAGCATTGCCGTCATCCTAACGGATCTCTTCGACGGGTGTTCCTCCCTGATAAATAAACTCGGTCCGACGGGATTCTGCTCAATAGCGCTGCTCTGCCTCTGCGCGGCCCTGCTCTGTACAAAAGCATGGAAATGGTTACGCCTGCCGGTTGCCACAGAGCTTGATATGGCAATGCTGTCCGGCACCGTGACAGGGGCGGCGCTTCTCGCTTATACGCTGGCCCTCTACATAACGGGAGACGCACAATTCCATATCTATAAACCTGTTCTGGCGGCCGGAATACTGTTGCTGCTTGCGGCAGGCCTGATCTATCGCCGCAGCAGGCTGGCCTGTGAGGAAGAGAAAAAGAATTATAACACCTACACCCTGAAAGAGCTTTATCAGGGAGAGATTGCCGGTACGGGCGGGAGCTTACAGCCCGGCATCCCTCAGCCCGGTTCCAACCCGCTCCGCATTGTCTATATGGAAGAGGAAGCGGTGGATTACGACCTGCTCAACCGGGGAGAACTGATTCGGACGATCAGAGATATCATACGCACCTGTGAACCCCGCGGAAAATATGTCATTGGCCTGTCGGGGGCATGGGGGCAGGGTAAGACCACCGTCATCAATAATGTGAAAAAGGAACTGGAACAGGAAAAGGACATTGTTGTCATCGACAGCTTTGATCCATGGAATTATGAGACAAAGGAGGCGCTGTTTTCCGGCATGCTGGACGCAATTTTCCGGTATGCGGGGATTGACTATAATGTAAGCAGAATTCGCAGCTGGAAGAAACAGTTGGGGGAATTGATCTTTGACATCAATGACTATACGAAGGGGCTGAAAATGCTTCTGAACAGGGAGCAGGAGACCGTCTGGGAAATCAAGGCGCTCATGAATGACTTCCTTGGACGCTGTAGACGAAAGATCGTATTTGTGCTGGATAATATCGAGAGAATGGATGACCCCAATATCCTGCTTTTGTTCAAGCTGGTAGCCGATGTGCTGGATTTGGACCATGTCATCTATGTGCTTTCCTATGATGCGGAGCGGATCGGAAAAGTGCTGGAGGAGGCCGGCCTGAAGGACAGCTATCTGAAGAAAGTCATCCAGATGGAATTTTATGTGCCGCCCATTGACGAGGGGAGAAAGAGAGAAATGTTTTTTGTCTGTCTGAAAAATTTGCTGGAGCTGTATCAAGCGGAGGGCAGACAGCAGGAGGAATTGCTTCATCTCTCATCCTCTTTTTTGAGCAAAATGTCTGATGTGAGGGATATGAAGCGCTTCTTTAATTCCGTGATCAGCCCCTGCTATGGCGTGCCCGACCGCTGGATCAGAAAATTGAGTGCAAAAGACTATGTTGTCATGGAGCTGTTGAAACGGGAGAATCCGATGCTCTATAATGAAATCGCGAAAAATCCCTATTATTTTGTCTCCTCCGACAGACAGGCACTTTTCGGCCATGAGATACAGACAGACTGGAAGAAAAAGCTCAACGAAGAGGCAAAAAGCTATTTCAGCAATTTATTTTCACGACTAACCAATGAAAAGAATGCGGAATGGCGTGATTTGCTGGCGGAAATTTTCCCCTATGTGGAAAACTATGCGGAAGGCCGGGATGTAGTGGAGACAAGCTTTTACGGGGTTGGCAGTGAAACCTATAAAAGTATTATTCAAAATGCCAGAATACGCAGCGGCAAATTCTTTCCCCAATATTTTACATTGCAGTCCAACGATTATATGAATGTCAAGTCGGAACTGGATGATGTGATGCAATCGGCCCAAGAAGGGGAGGAAGCGCCGTGCCGGGAAAAGTTTACGGCTCTTCTACGCCGATATCCGGGCTCCGATCAGACAGAGATTGTGGAAATGCTTCAGCTGTTTTCCGAAGACCTCGACCAGACGGGATGGGACATACTGTTTCCGATTTTATATGAGATGTCGGAAGAGATTTACGACGGAATGAGATTTTTCGGGTATTCTGCCAGAAAACGGACATATTACCTGCTGTCTGTGGGGCTGGACAAGATATCGGATTCATTGTTTGAAAGATTTCTGGTCGGCATCCAGGGGCAGTATGACAGGCTGTGGGCATTGGGGGATATGTTGTACCATAAACAGAAAAACCCCGACAGAGTGGAAGCGGAGCCTCCCCGTTACGAGGGCCGGGCCCTGCCGGTATATGAAACCCTGAGACAGATGGCGGAAAAGATAGAGAAAGAGGGAATTAATCTGTACAGCGACAGATACTACAGGCCTCATAATATCTGGGGGTGGTATCACATTGTAAAATATATGCCGGATATAGATATAAAGAAAACGGCTGCCCCCATGCTGGGGGAACAGAGCGTTTACCGCTTTCTCTGGGATATGACACAGAAATCTGTGGGAAGCGGATACGGTTATACACTGAGAGAAAATTATTTTAATACTTTTACGGACAGAGACAGGATAGCCGCTCTTTTAGGGAAAAGAATGCCCTGCACGGACAGTGAAGCGTTTGTGAGGAGGCTCTGGGACGCGTACCTGGAACAGGCAGACGACGATGACCGGGAAAGCCATGAGGACATTGTGACAACGGAGTATTATGTCGAACCGAAGTTGTAGATGCTAATTTGTTCATCCATGCTATAGTAAACGGCATAACGATTCTTATTTTGCTTAAAGGCCATGATAACAACGACAATCAGCATACCGTACCAAAGTAAAGATATTAAAGTCGTTTACTATAAATACCGGATATAGATATAAAAACGGCTGCCTATCTTTCCTGCAAAAACGTATGTCAAAGATATATATAAAGTGTTACTGGAATATTGACAGCTGCAAAAGTGTATGCTATGGTAAGGTTGTCGACAGTAAGTCCTATGCCAGTGCCGTTATCAAGGTAAGTGCCATGTGTTGGCGCCACTATTAGGCGATTGGCAGTTGATGAAAAGCAGGCCGGTTTATCGACTGGTCTTTTTTCATAAACGGAAGAACCACAGAAAGAGAACTGCCAGGGAAATGATCCTCGACATCGACAAAGCGACTGTGCTGGACAGCGCGGTAATCGACAGCCCCGTTATGGGGAAAATATCTCCGCTTGCCCTTTCCGGCAGAGTGAAGACACTGATCCTCATGAAAAATGAGCCTTCCAGGATATTCAACGCCTCACCTGCGGGGATAACTGCGCCAAATGGATTCTGAAGCTTGCGGAGACGGACGACCTGACCATCAACCTGCGCCATCTGATGGATTTCGGGGAAGACAGCGCTGGTGGACATGGTCCGCGAGTATTATGAAAACGGAAGCGCCAGCGCCGTCGAACTTGCCTGCGATAAACAATGCACGGTTCTGGATGGCCGCACATGGGCCGGACAGCTCTCCATGATGAAGGACAGCATTGTTTTTATCGACGAAGGCAACGAATTTGTCATGAGCGACGAGTTTGCCCAGACGATTCAAAATACCGATAACTATTACGTCATCGTGACCAGAGAAGGCATTCCCTCCCTGCTATACAGCGTGGAGGAAATATACGAGAGGATTTTGAAATGCCGGTATGAGAAAGGAGACCCCAATGGCCAACCTATACGACAGAGCAGACATATACGACCTCTTTGACAACGAAGACCGATACCGGGCCTACAAACGGCACTGGGAGAGAATCCTGAGTGGAAAAGACATTTCCTCTCTTCTGGACGTGAGCATAGGCTCCGGCAACGTAACCCTGCCCCTGGCGGAGCTGGGCATAACCCTCTGCGGCTCCGACCTGAGCGGCAGCATGCTGGAAAACTGCGCCCGGAAGGCAGCGCAAAGGGGATTTGAGATAGAACTGAAACACAGCGATTTCCGAAATCTGAGCTGCTGGGAAGCCCGGAAATTTGACTGCGTGGCAAGCACGGGCAACTCCCTGCCCCATGTGGACAACCATGACATGCTGAAAGCCCTGGAACAGATGGATGCCCTGGTGAGGGAAGGCGGCTGGCTGTATTTTGACATAAGAAACTGGGACAGAATTCTGAGGGAGAGAAACCGCTTTTGTCTGTACAATCCCATGTTCCACAACGACACCCGGATCAACGTCGTCCAGGTATGGGACTACCATGAGGATATGTCAATGACCTTTAACCTCTTATATACATTTGAAAAAGAGAATAAGATCCTTCAGAAGGAGATCTTTGAGGAGCAATATTACCCCATAAAAAAGGATAAAATATTGGAGAAGCTGAAAGAATTGGGATACGCAAAAATCGAGCTTATGTGCTTCCCGGCATTTGAGAATGTGGATGCGGACAAGGCGGAATGGTACTGCGCCATGGCGCAGAAGGGGAATGGACTAAAGTAACGGGCCCCATTGCCCCGGAGGAGAAGCATGGAAAGAATCAGAAGAATCAGAAAAGAAAAAGAGAAAAGGAGAAAAGAAGAAAAAACATGTTAAAGACAGGAACAAAAGCGCCGGACTTTGAATTGCCGGACCAGAACGGAAAACTGCACAAACTATCGGATTACGCGGGAAAGAAAGTGATCCTGTACTTTTATCCCAAGGACAACACCCCCGGATGCACCAAACAGGCCTGCGGCTTCTCGGAGAGATACCCCCAGTTCACGGAGAAAGGGGCTGTAATCCTGGGAATCAGCAAGGACAGCGTGGCGTCCCACAAGAAATTCGAGGAGAAATACGGCCTCGCCTTTACACTCCTCGCGGACCCGGAGCGAAAAGTGATCGAGGCCTACGACGTCTGGAAGGAGAAGAAAAACTACGGCAAGATCTCCATGGGCGTGGTGCGCACCACCTACCTGATCGACGAAAACGGCGTCATTGTCAAAGCCAACGACAGAGTGAAAGCCGCGGAGGACCCGGAGAAAATGCTGGCGGAGGTGTGATTTGGCTGTGTACGGCGCTGCAAGTTTGATGATCCGCCAATGGATGCAGGGTTGCAGACCTGCAGGAGCCATCACGGTGGCTGCAATTTGATATCGACTATCTCAGTATTATGAAATGTTATGCCAAAAGCGATAGACTCTCGCGGCGCGCCCGGCTCACTGCCCCATGAGCAAGGTTTGCCTGCGGGAATACAATAACATCGGAGGAATCGAACCCATGATAAAGGAAGTCACCGGAACAGACCAGATAAGGCAATTATTCGCAGGCTGGCAGGAAACCATGATCTGGTCCTGTCTCCAGGGCGTCATGGGACATCTGTATGTGCATATGTCGGACAACCCGGATTTGGAAGGCAATTCGGATTTGGCAGGCAGTTCGAATACGTCGGACAATCCGAATACGGCAGATAGCTCGAATATGGCGGAGGGTTCGGATACGACAGACAATCCGAATTCAGCGCACAATCCCCAGTCGGCAATGGCGATCCTGGGAGACTTCTGCTTTTTCGCGGGAAAGCCGGACGAAAAGCTGGTGGCATATAAGCCTGCCTGGTGCCGCCAGAATTTTATCATCATGACAGCCCGTCAGCCCGAATGGCTCGCGCTCATAGAAAAAGTCTACAAAGAGAAGGCCGTGAAAGTCACCCGTTTCGCCATGAAAAAGGAACCGGATGTGTTTGACAGAGAGAAACTGCGCTCTCTCGTACAGGCCCTTCCGGACGGGTGCACCCTGCGCCGGATAGACCGCACTCTCTATGAGGAGTGCAGAAAACACGACTGGAGCAGAGACCTGGTCTCCCTGTACTCCGGATATGAGGAATACGGGAAAAAGGGCCTTGGCGTCCTGGCGCTCCTGGACGGAAAGCCCGTGTCCGGCGCATCCTCCTACAGCCGCTACGAGGGAGGCATCGAGATCGAGATAGACACCAGGGCGGAGTACCGCAGACAGGGCCTGGCCGCCGCCTGCGGGGCGGAACTCATCCTCCGGTGCCTGGACCGGGGCCTGTATCCCAGCTGGGACGCCCAGAACCCCTGGTCCGTGGCCCTGGCGGAAAAGCTGGGCTACCATCTCGACCATGAGTACACGGCCTATGAGATAAAAGGATATTGATACGGATAGCCTCCCGGAATCTCTCTTCCGCTTTCCGCAGTACTTTCTGAAAACCTTTTTCATCGGTTCCCCTCTTCTTCCTGCCCATGGTTTACCAAAATCCTGATTTTCCCTGCCGGGATTCCGAGAACCTATCAGTAACGTTGATTTTAAGGCATTTATCGAGATATGGCAACCTGATCTAAAATGAAACAAAACGACTGTAAAATCCTTACTTTAGCATACCCTGCTGATTCCGTGTGCGCCGAAATCCTGAACTCCGGCAGTCTGCGGCAGGTTATCAATTCCGCCGGGGCAGCCGATATATAATAAAACCGCAGTTATACCCGCAGGCGTATTCGCTTTTCGGTTTTCCGTTCGCCGGTATAGATGCGTCGCCCGTTATACAGTAACGCCGGCAAATGCTTTCGAACCTTTCCCTGCTTTGCTGAAAGGATGGCATTTTGATTCGACAATACGACTATATCAACAAACAATGGAAAGAATCAGCAAAAGCGTCTGCGGAAAACGGTGCCGGGAAAGAGCCCGGCTGCGCTCACGGAAGAGCGCAGGAGAGCGAAACAGGAGGTTGAGGATATGGGACTGGTAGTTGATACGAACAGAAAAACAGGAGTGCAGACAATTAAGATAAAAAATCATGACGGCTCCACCGCGGGAACCATCACCATCCGCAACCCCGCGCTGAAGAAGACAAAGAGAGTGAACTACAAATTCCGGAGGATATCCAACCAGATCATCCAGACCAAAACCTCCGGCAATGCCAGGCGGGTTCTGGCGTCTGCCAAAGGGGAGACCGTGAGCCTGCGCAGAAAGCGGGCCACCGGAGACTACAACAGCTCCGAGCTGCAGAGAGCCATCCGCCACGCGGAACGGATGGAGCGGGTTGCCAGGAAACGGATGAAGCACCTGCAGCAGGAAGAAAATATAGAGAAACATGGCGACGGCGCCTGGCAGGTTGGATTTGACGAGGAAGACCTGGATGAAATGCTGAAAAACGGAGAAGGCGAAGACTTCACCGGTCTGAACGCGGAAGAAATCAAGCAGCTCATGCAGGAACTCCAGGAAGAACTGGAGCAGCTCCAACAGGAGAACGGCCTGGAGGAATTGACCCAGACCATACAGGTGAATATGGACCCCGCCCAGCTGGAACAGCTGAAAAAGAAGCACCGGGCGGAAGAAATGCGCGAAATCATGGAAGCCGACCTGCAATACCTGAAAGCCCTGTTCGACCAGCTGCAAAAAGAGCGCCAGGAGAGCGCCTCCCCCTCCTCCGACAGCGTGTCCCTGCAGCTGTCCGGCGTGGAGATCCCGGTCCAAATCGACGAGAGAACCGCCGCCGAAGTAGTCTCCGACGGCGCCGCAGCAGCGGGCGGCACCATTGACATCTCCGTGTAAAAAAGATTGCCGGCGGGATTGCAGGGCTAAATGCAAAAATTTCCCTTGCAATTCCGCCCCTGCTATGCTACCCTTAAAAAACAGGGAACATAAAGTCTGAAGTGTTCTAAAGGCAGCAGTGCCATTTCTGCAATATCAAAAATCCGGAAAATCCCGAATTTCCATTGCCGCCGGGAATGTTCTGTGTCAAATGTAAAGTTATTTCTCAACATATTTTTATAAGGAATCAGGTGATTAAAATGACCGCAAAAGAAGTCCTGAAACACTACTTCGGCTATGATTCCTTCCGGAAAGGCCAGGAAGGCATCATAACCGCCATCACGGCAGGGCGGGACGTCCTGGCCGTCATGCCCACAGGCGCGGGCAAATCCATATGCTACCAGGTGCCGGCTCTGATGCTGCCCGGCATAACCCTGGTCATATCGCCCCTGATTTCCCTGATGCAGGACCAGGTGAAGGCCCTCAACGAGGCCGGCATCCACGCTGCGTTTATCAACTCCTCCCTCACGGAGTCGCAGATCCGGAGGGCACTGCAGCTGGCGGCTGAGGGCGCCTATAAGATTGTTTACATGGCGCCGGAGCGCTTGGAGAACCATGATTTTCTGAAATTCGCGGTCGGTGCGGAGATTTCCATGGTGACCGTGGACGAGGCCCACTGCATCTCCCAGTGGGGACAGGATTTCCGCCCCAGCTATCTGAAAATCGTGGACTTCATCCGAAATCTTCCGAAAAGGCCTATCGTTAGCGCCTTTACCGCCACAGCCACCAAGGAGGTAAAGGAAGACATTCTATGCATCTTAAATTTGCCAGACCCCTATGTCACCGTCACTGGCTTCGACAGAGAGAACCTCTATTACCGCGTGGAAAACGTCCGCAGGAAAGACGACTATGTCATGGATTACATCGCAGTCCACCCAAAGGACAGCGGAATCGTCTACTGCGCCACCCGCAAAAACGTGGACAAGCTTTTCGAGGCACTGTTCCAAAAGGGTGTCCCCGCCGCCAGATACCACGCAGGCATGGACAATGAGGATCGAAAAAGGAGCCAGGACGACTTCATCTATGACCGCGCCCCCGTCATCATAGCCACCAACGCCTTCGGCATGGGCATCGACAAATCCAATGTGCGATATGTCATCCACTACAACATGCCCCAGAGCATGGAGAACTATTACCAGGAGGCCGGCCGCGCCGGCCGGGACGGGGAGCCGTCCCAGTGCATCCTGCTCTTCTCGCCCCAGGATATCGTAATCGACAGGCTCCTTCTGGAGAAAAAGGACTTCTCCGGACTGGACCGGGAGGAGGCGGAGCTGGTAAAACAGCGGGACATGCGCCGCCTCCAGGTTATGGAGAGATACTGCAGGACAGTGGAGTGCCTGCGCAATTATATCCTGAATTATTTCGGGGAAAAGACCTCCGCACCCTGCGACAACTGCGGCAACTGCCACAGGGACTACCGGGAGCAGGACATGACCGCCCAGGCGAAGCAGATCATCAACTGCGTGGCCGAGACAAAAGGCCGCTACGGACTTACCATCGTCCTCGGCACCCTGATGGGGGCGGACAGAGCAAGGCTGCGGGAGCTTGGCACAGTGCATTACAGGACGTACGGAGCGCTGAAGGACTGCGGGGAGCCGCTGCTGCGCAGCCTGATCAGCCGGATGATCGAGGAGGGCTACCTGTACCAGACGGAAGGCCGATACAGCATGCTCAGAATGGGGAATATCACTCCCTTGCGGGACGAAAATACCCGGGTGATGATGCGCATTTACCGGGAGAAAGAGCCGGAGAGGGGGCTGGAAGGAAAGAACCAGAGCAGAGGGAAAGCCCCCCGCAGGGGTACGGACGCGCTTACCTCCGCGGGCTACGACCTGTTCGAAGTGCTGCGCAAACT
Organism: uncultured Acetatifactor sp.; assembly: GCA_910589035.1. Taxonomy (GTDB): domain Bacteria; phylum Bacillota; class Clostridia; order Lachnospirales; family Lachnospiraceae; genus Acetatifactor. Next base: position 54,931 of record CAJUSI010000082.1, read on the forward strand.
GCGGCTGGAGATCGCCAGGGAGGAGTCGCTGCCGCCCTATATCATCTTCAATGACAGGACGCTGATTGACATGTGTATAAAACTGCCGAAAACCGCAGAAGATTTATTGAGAGTCTCCGGCGTGGGCGGGAGGAAGCAGGAGAAATACGGGGACAGGTTCTTAAGCGCCATAGCCTCTTTCCTGGAATCCTGCCCCCATGCCGTGACCAGCACTCAGGCTCAGGAGGACGAGCCGGGCGGAGATGGGGATGGCGGGCTTTCGGAGCGACAGGAAACGCAGCCTTCAGCCAGGCCGAAATTTGACAGAGCGGAATTCAACCGGGCAAGGAACCGGCCAGACGGGGCGGGTGCGGCCTGGAGCGCGGAGGAGGACGAGCGGTTAAAGCAGGAGTTTCAGGAGGGGATGACCATGGCGGAGATGGCCAGGCGTCACAGTAGGACGAGAGGCGGTATTATAGCCAGGCTGAAAAAGCAAGGACTGATAGAAGCGTAGTGAAAAATGCAGTATAATTATATAGCGATAATGTAGCGAAGACAGAGCAGGAATGGAGGAAAAAGTATGTTACTATTCATGCAGGCGGTTCTGGTAAACTCATACCACAGCTTCCGTAATCTCTTTTCCTCCGATGAAAATATCATGGACGCCAATCTTCTTGTTACAGTTGAAGTTAAAGCTGAGCAGATATCCCTTGTCGATGTGATAATCGTCAAGATATCCCAGCAGCTGTTGTTCCCCGCGTTTATTGTATTCTTCTCCATGCCAGATTTTCATTTCGATGATATACTGTTCTCCGCAGTAGTCAACAATCACATCCGTTCTCCGCAAATCTCTTGTCCTGGCCTCCACATAATAATTTCCGGTTCCATTGATGATGGGTTTGAGATAGAGCAGAAAATACTGCCGCCCCTCCTCTTCCAGGAATTTTTCGCCCCGGCTGCCGTAGATTTCCGTAAAATGGACCACGAATTTCTCCAGAATCCTCCGCATGTTCAGATGTCCATCCACAATGAACTGGCTCTTTTCCCGCAGAGAGGCCCTGCCGATATCGGTGCCATATATCTCGTTTTCGGACAGATAATAGTTGTAAAGCCGCATTTCAAAAATACGGTTCGCAATCGCCACAGTGCCGTTCAGATTTTTGATGAAGCCAAACATGGCGGCCACATCTATGACATTTTCATCCGCACTGTAAGAAAAGGCTCTGCCAGTAAAGAGAAGCGTTCTCAACATGGTGTTCAGGCTGGGCGCATCATGGAGTTTTCCTATCAGGGACTCGAAAAGTGTGTTCTTTTCGGATAAAATCATGCGAACAGCCTGCAAAAGCCCATTCTTTGTCCAGGCTGCTTTTTTGGAGCCGTACTCCTTGCTTATGCTGACATCTTCATCCAATAACTGACACAATCTGGAAACCAGAAAGGGATAGCCGGAGGTATAATCATAAAGCAGACCGGCCATTTCATCGATAGCCATTCCAAGCTGATAATCGTTATCATACTCCTGGATCATTCCGGCAATGTCATCTTTTGAGAAGCTCATATCAACCTTAAAATCAGCCGCAATATTCCAGGGACTGTTATATTTATGTTCTTCCTCAGGGCGGAGCTTCCTCCTCAGGTTCTTGATATCATATACCCCGGCCAGGATGACAGACCAAAAGGCAGGCTGTTGAAAACGCTGGATATACTGTGCCCGAAGCTGTGCAAGAAAGTCCAGGAACACCTGATTGTTGGCGGCGCTGTCCACCTCATCGACTATCAGAACAATGGGCCTGTCGGAGGCGGCGCATATCATAGCCAGTCTTTGAAAAAGCGGCCTCAGGGTGAAGCTTTCACGGTCTATGTCCTGAGAGATATCTGTTATGGCATTTTGGAGTGCATCAGACATTGCCGGCTTGCCAGGCAGAAAGGAAGCTAAAAAGGAATCCGCAAAAGCGGATGAGAAAATAGCCTCGCCGCAGAAATCTGCGCTTCCAAATGTCTGAAAGTCTATGAATACCATATAATATTTTTCCTGTAGATATCGGCTTAATGCCATGAGGACAGTCGTTTTTCCGTATTGGCGGGCTCTGTTGATTGCAAAGTATTTTCCCGTATCCACAAGCTGGGAGATTTCCTTCAAACGGCTTTCTATATTTACCATATAATGCATTTCCGGAATACAGATGGCTGTAGTATTAAATGATTTTGGCATGAAAATCCTCCTTTGGCGGCATGTGCCGGAATCTTATTTGGGGACAACCGGCGACTATTACCGCAGATAGCCTCTCCGCGCCGCTTCCGCCAGAAGCTTTGGCTGGATGTGGGGATAGGTCCAGTTGTCGGTCAGATCAGGGCTAAGGAGGACTTCCTGGATTTCGCTGTGAAGCTCTTTCTCAAAGGCGTAAATATCCGCAACGAACAGCATGCCGAAGCTTTCGGACTGATCCGTTTCGTTCACAGCATTTTTCCCTTTCACCGAATAGACACAGACAGGCGTCATATGAAAATCTATGGCGCCCGTCTCTTCATGCAGTTCCCGCTCTGCGGTTTCCAGGATGGTCTCCCCGGGCTCCCTGTGCCCGCCAGGCGCCTCCCAGGTCTCTCTTTCCCGGTGTCTGCAGAAGACCCATTTGTCTTCCGACCGCGCTATAATTACTGCAAAGGCCAGAAGCGCGTCGTCTATTTCCGCCTGCTCATAAAATCTGACTTCGACCATTTTACTTTCCTTTCATTGATTCCCGCGGGCAAACGTTGCCCGTTGGCAACGGGCCGGGTGTGCATACATGCCTGTCTGCACAGGAATGCCAGTTTTCCATTGGCCTTGCGACTGCTGGTCATAATGTGCCAAAACACGGGCTCCCGGCTCCCTATACCCGATCGTCCTTATAGACCACATCCGAAAGGGGGATCTTATATTTCTGCTTGTATTGATACATTTTAGTGTCGGTATCGCTGATATACATCTCCAGGGGGGCATCGGGATGTACGGGAATGAGATTGGTGGCATAGCTGAAGCTTTTGGGGTGTCCGCTGCTCTTATCGGCCAATATTGTCCGCCGCAGCTCCTCCAGCCTTTCATCCTGCTTATTCGGAGCAGTGCCGGTCTGAAGCAGGAAAAACTCATCCCCGCCTACCCGGCATAATTCACCGCCCAGCGTCTGGAGCCGTTCGGACAATTCGATGAGATAGGCATCCCCCTGCTCATGGCCAAAGGTATCGTTACAGTATTTCAGATAGTCCACATCGATAAAAGAAAGCGTAAAGGCGGTTCCTTCATCCAGCCATTGTTTCATTTTTTCTATCGCATAACGCCGGTTGTTCAGACCGGTTAAGGGGTCCACATAGGCAAAACGATAAATCAGATTCTGGCGTCTCTGCCGCTCGGTTTCATCTATTACAATATGGACGATGGCCTGCTTTTTTGCATCCTGAGAATTATCCGCATCCATACTGAACCAGGGAATGAGGAAGGACTCCACCTGATAAAAGATATCCGCGCCGTCTGGCCCGTCAAGCTCCATATTCCAGGTCAGAGAACCCTGATTCTGCTCTGCCGCCTGCTGTTCTGAATCCAGCTCTGCCGATACCTGCAGACCCTGGATCTGGTCCGGCTGCTGCTCCGAATCCGGCTCCTTCGGCTCAGTTTCCTGGGGCTTTGCGCGCTGCATGCTCCGCGACACTATTTGCTGCTGGATCTCCGGCTGTTTATCCAGCAGCTGCTGAATAAGCTGGGCAGCGGTCTGCGCATGAGCCTTCTGATACAAATGGGCGGACTGATTGGTATGCACCTCCTGGCCCGTATCCACGGAATACACGAAAATCATGTTGTTCGTATAGTTGGTCAGAGCATTCACCAGTGCCAGATTGTTGCGTAGCTCCTGATTTGTCTGCTCCAG
>CAJUSI010000083.1 GCA_910589035.1 uncultured Acetatifactor sp.
GCAGGCGAAAGCCTCTTAGCCTCTGTAAATCTTCCTGATGTTTCTGGTCTATCTGTTCCGTTACTGTCAATCTTCCCACCTGCTTTCCTTTTCGTTTTCGTATCTCCATACTACCATAAACCTCCTGATTTTACAAGCCGGTAGCAGGTGCATCAGCGCCGCGCAGCAGGCGGAAAGTTCATTCTCCACCCCTGTCCCGGTGTTTGGGGGCATACTGCACTCCGAAAAAGAGCCGGTTCGTCCTCTTCCCGCATAATGCGAAGGGGATGAACCGGCTCTTCCTTCTGTTTAAAGCACCTTAACGGCATAAAAGCCATAGATTGGTTTCCCGACAAATTCGCTGATCACGCTTTCTCCGCGCATGACTGCAGGACATACGCCATATCCCAGTGCATACCACATGGGGATTGCTTCGGATTTGTCATCCGAACTCCAGGCTCTTAACTGACGATATCCATACGACCTTGCCCACTCCTCTGTCATGGCAAGCAATCTGGAAGCAATGCCCTTTCTCCTATAGTCTTCATCCACTTCCAGATCGTCAATATATGCATCACAATGCATGTTTAATGGTTGGGGTAGCTGCAAAGGGAAAGTGGAAATAAAGCCAACCGGCACTCCATCAGCCAACGCTGCCAGAGAATAGCACCCCTCGCCGTAATGCAGACAGCCGCATTCTATTACCCAGCGGCCCCAGATCGCAACAATCTGTTCTTCAATGTCTATATCAATTTCCTTGTAAACAATGTCCAAAATAAGTCCTCCGTCTATCAGGTCAGGAGGGCTAAAGTATAGTCACCCTCCCGTTTTTTGTTCTGGCTGTCAATGTTATATTATGCTTCATGTCACTCACTCCTCTCTCTCGTTTTTTATCATAATCCTAAGGAGCTGTACAGAAATATCCTATCCGTTTCCATTCGCTCAAAGCACTGGAAGTCCTGCAAAAGGGTAAGTTATTTTGTAACAGCTCCTGAGGTGGTACGATCAATTTCAATAGCCGCGGCATCAGCAGGTAGCGCCGCCCTTCACCTTCTTCTCCAGCACCGCGGATTTGTCAATCTCGGCGTGGAGGAGCTTATCCTGCACATAGTCAAATCCCAGACGGTTCACCGTATCCGCAAAACGCTCGCCGGTAATGCCCTCGTCCCGGAAGAACAGGATGGCCCGCTCTATGGTGTCCAGAACCTCTTCCTCGCTGGTGAAAATCTTGTCCAGGGGACGTCCGTTGGCGATTTTCTTACCCCATCTGCCTCCGATGTAGATTTTGCAGCCGTCCATGTATTCCTCGGTGACGCCGAAGGGACATTTGGCTTTGCAGCGCCCGCAGCCGTTGCAGGCATCCGTATCCACTTTGAGGCACCCATCCTCTACTTTTGCCACCTTGATAGGGCAGGAGGTCTCCACCTGGCATTTCTTGCAGCCCTTGCACTTGGAATAATCAAACATGGGCACTCTCTGGCCGATAATCCCCAGGTCGTTTAAGTCGGGCTTCACGCAGTTGTTGGGGCAGCCGCCCACGGCGATCTTGAACTTATGGGGCAGGGTCACGCTGTGGTAGCCTTCGTAAAACCGTTCATGAATCTTCTCGCTTAAGTCAAAGGTGTCGATGAGCCCGTACTGGCAGGTGGTACCCTTGCAGGAAACCACGGGGCGCACCAGGGAGCCGGTGCCGCCGGTCTCCAGGCCCCGTTCCGCCAGGAAGGCGATGAGGGGATCGATGTTGGCGTAGGGAACGCCCTGGATCTCCATGGTCAGGCGGGTGGTCATAGTGATCTCTCCGCTGCCGAAGCGTTCCGCTCCTTCCGCGATGGCGCGGTGTTCGTCGGCGGTGATCTTGCCGTTCCTGGTGATCACGCGGACATTGAACACGTCGCCGTAGCGCTTATCCTGGAGACAGCCCAGGCCCTTCACACGCTTGATTTCTTCCGGGGGAAGCTTTCCTCCCGCAGGAAGGGCTCTCTTGATCACATTGAACGTTGCGCCGCCTTCCAGCACGCGAGTATTCGTAAATCCTAACGCTTTCAGCTTGTTCTGGGTGAGGTAACCCCTCTTGCCCTTGGCGCAGACCAGCAGGAGCTTTTCGTCTTTGCCGTATTTTGCTGCAAATTCCCCGGGTTTTGTCAGGTCAAACCACTCTCCGCCGGGCAGAGCGGGAGCCGGATGGGCGTCGATGAGCCTGTAGCCTGCCGCCGCGCCAGCCGCATATTCCGCCGGGGTAAAGGACTCCAGCCTGCCGGTCATCTTGTTCACCAGCACGCCGCAAGCCGCTGCGATAGGATGGATTGCCGTGGAAAAAGGAGGCGCGTAGGCAAAATCAAGGGTGAGGAAATCCTCCGCCCTGGCTCCGAAGGAAATCCCGGTGACGGCAATGTCCGCCATTTTGTCCACCGCTCCGGCTCCGATGACCTGCAGCCCCAGAAGCTTATGGCTTTCCGCATCCGCAATCAACTTGGTGATGAACATATCCGCGCCCGGATAGTAATGGGCCTTGTCGTCGGTGATGGCCAGGGCGGAAATGACCTGGCAGCCCGCCGCTTTGGCCTGCTCTTCGGTAAGGCCTGTACGGGCCGCATTCAAGTCCGAAGACAGCTTCACCACGCCCGTTCCCATACAGCCGGGATAGGCCATTTCGTCGCCGCTTAAGGAAAGGGCCAGGGCACGGCCTGCGATGTTGGCGGTGGAGCCCATGGCGGACCACTGGCGCTTTCCCGTAATGCGGTTCTTCACCAGGGCGCAGTCGCCCACCGCGTAGATATCCGGCAGATTGGTGGCCTGGTATTCGTCGGTGAGGATGCATCCCCTGTCCATCTCCAGCCCGGTGTCCGCCAGGAATTTCGTGGCGGGGCGGATACCTGCCGCCAGAATTACCATATCGGCGGGCAGGGTGCCGGTGCCGGTCTGTACGCCGGTGACTTTCTCCGTGCCTGCGATAGACTGCAGGGGCGTGCCGAGAAGGATGCGTATGCCCTTCGCCTGGAGCCTGCGCCTGATATAATCCGCCATGTCAGCGTCGAAGATATTTGGCATCAGCTGGGGAGCCATGTCCATCACGGTGACGGCAAGGCCCTTCGCCATCAGGTTCTCCGCCACTTCCAGGCCGATGAAGCCTCCCCCTACCACTACGGCACGCTTACAGTTTTGCTCCTCCGCGTACTTCCTGCAGCCGATGGCGTCCTGGGGCATGCGCACGGTGAATACGCCGGGAAGCTTTGTGCCTTCCACCGGAGGGACGGAGCTTTCTGCTCCTACAGCGATGACGAGTTTGTCATAGCTAACGATCTCTGTTGAGAGCTCCTGTGTTCCGGCGGCATTGGTTCCCGATCCCTCATTCTGCCCTTCTGCGCCTCCCCGCCTCACGGAAATGGTCTTCGCGGCAGGATTAACCGCCACCACCTCGCTCAGGGTATGAACCGTGGTTCCCGTGAGCCCCATGAATTTGGCCGGAGTGTTCACAATCAGCTCCCCTTCCGTTTCGATGGCTCCCCCGATGTAGTAGGGAAGTCCGCATCCTGCGTAGGAGATGTCCTTTCCCCTGGTATAAATGACGATCTCGTCATTGGGGTTTTCCCTTTTCAGCTTCGCAGCCACCTTCGTTCCGCCGGCCACGCCGCCGATGATAACAATTTTCATACAAGTTTCCTCCTTCACTTTATGGTCATGGCATCTTTTTGTTTTAGAAATTTGTGTAATCACCAAACAAATAAGCGCATCTGTCAATCCCCTTCTTCGCAGGTTTCATTCTCTCTTTACGATTTATGAAATCATTTTCCATAATTACCTTCACCATTCCAGCTTCCCAGTCAAAATGCCATCCCTGTTCCTCTCCATTTTTATGGGAATATGGCTGAACGGAATCCTTTCTCCGAAATTCAGTCCGAACCGTTTCCCATCCCATTCGTCCTTCATTTTTATCTGCGGAATTCCGGATCTTCCGTGCCTGGCGGCAGGCATGGTTTCAGGATGGGCAAATTCCACTCTTTCATATGTGGTATACATCACTGTCTCGAAAATGTCCATTTCAAGCATACCGGCAAGGGCCTGGGCCACCAGATAACTGGCCCGGAATTTGCCCTTAATCTCTTTCCACTTCTCTTCTCCCACACTGCCCTTCATCTCAATCAGATGCAGTTTCCACCGGTCCCTCTGTTTTCTTTCGAAAATCATATGATCCACTCTCTTATACAGGGATTTTGCTTTTCCTTATCCACATTTGCGATGCACAGATTTTCTTCGGATGCCAGATGCACCTGCAGTTCGCTTTTTCCGCTTTCTTCTGTTTCTTCCAAAAGGATTTTCCGGCCTTCCTGCACTATAAAATCCGATACCATCAAATCCTTTATCACGAATTCCCTTTTACTGCTCTCCATAGTATCTTACTCCTGAATTACATATGCCTCATCCATGATCCGGTCCAACGCGTCGTTAAATGTCGGAACCGCAAAACCGTTTTCTCCGCAGCTTAATTCTTCCACTTTCGTCTTTGCTCCCGCCTCCGCTGTGAGCTGATAGACTTTCACCTGATCCGGGTGCAGTAAATCAGCTGCGCTATACCCAAGCTGCCGGCATATTTCCTCCCGGTCTTCCCTGCCGGACAGACGGATCATATTGTTGATGTGCTGTAAAATGATATCGCTGTGGGTGGTGACATTCATCTGCACCCCGGCATTGGCCAGCTGGCACAAAACTCTTGCCATCTTCTGCTGGAGCTGTGGGTGAAGGCACATCTCCGGTTCCTCGTAAAACAGAAAATCCACTCTCTTTTTATGCTTTAAAATCAGGATCAACGGCGACAATTCCGTCACCACCGCGGATACGGTTCTCAATGGCATTCCCGCCGTTTTGCCCTTTGGAACATACCTTACCTCCCTGTTGGGCAGGGCATTCATTTCAACGGCGCCGTCAGCCATTCCGCCTTCCAGATACCTTATCACTTCCGCGAAATCAGCGCTTCCTTTGCCGTCAAGCGCCAGGTCATTAATCACATCCAGGAACTGATTGATCGGCCTTACAAACGGTATAAATGCCTCCTCATCCATTCCCATATTAAAAGCCGCCTCTCTGCCGGCTTTATTAATGATATCCTTTGTCAGCATAAATCCGGTCCTTGCGGCGGGAAGATAAATGCTGTTATTTGCTTTCCTGTAAATGCCGTCTCCCTCATTTATCAGCAAATCAAATATTTCCATTATCATTCTCCGGCAAAAGGAATCCTTCGGTTCTCCCGATATCTGCTCGCTCTCTGCTAAAATCAGCCCAACCCCTCTGCCTGCCATCCGGGTAAATATTACCGTCCTGCCGCCAACCATCTCCACCTCAAAAGAAAGCAATGCTTTTTCCAGCTCTGTCAGATCTATCTCCAATTTTTCAATCCCTACATCCGCACTGTTGAAAATCGCTTTCATAAATCGATCTTTATTCCGATCTACCCTCTCCTTCAAAACAGTCTGCAGTTCATTTCCGATCTCACTGGCTTGAACAGTATTTTTGCCTGATTCCATGACTTTCCTCACCTGTTCTTTGACCCAGTGTAGCAGTCTGTCTTCCGCCTCTGTCGTACATTCGTTTTCACCGACAAATAACAGTTCCAGGCCCAGATGCCGGATTCCCCACAGCAGGGACACCAGATAGCTCTTTCCACTGTTATTATCGCCCACAAAAAGGGTCAGCGGCGCCGTCTCAATTTCCGCGCTTTCTATCTTCCCGTATTCCGATACCTTCAATTTCCAACCCATTTATGGCCTCCTCCATCATGCTTTATAGCTATGGATCCTGTCCTGGCTTCTATTGTATCAAATATCTCCCTCTCATGCAAAAGTTTTCTAAAAATTTCCGGAGGGAGTCTCTTCCGCAGAATCCCCAAAAGCCTCCTATTCCTTTTTCTGCTGAAATTCCCGGAGTTTCTCATTCATTCGTTTCGCGTCCATGGCGGCCTTTCTCCAGGACAGTGCCGATACGATGCCGAAGATCAGCGCGATGGTAAGCAGCATGACGGCGACACTTCCCAGATGATCTACTCTGTACCATTCGAAACAGAAACCTGCCGTCAGGACGATCCCATTGATCAGGATATAATGGGCCACGATCCGGATAGCCATTTCCCTTTTTCCGGAGACCCTGTCCAATGGATAGATCAGGCACCCCAGGGAGCAGAGAAAAGAAACACAGGGAATCTGCCAGAAAATAACCGGCTCCACTGCAGCCACAGACTCCAGCACCGTGGTAAAAAAAGCCACGGCAATTACCACACAGGCGGTAACCATAGAAAAAATCTCAAACAAATATCTTATTTTCCTCATAACCGTTTCCCTCATATTCACAATTTCGCAACGCATACATCTTTTGCACTTTATGCGTCTTGTTTGCGGTGTTTTCTATCCCTCAGGACATTTCACATCCTCAGCTTCTCCTTCAATAAAGGCACATACTGCCTGGAAATAATCAGCTTCTCGCCGTTCTTCATCGTCACCTCGAAACGCCCGTTAAACGCAGGACTCAGACTCTCCACCTTTGCCAGATTCATGATGACGGACTTTGAAGCCCTGAAAAAGTCAGTGCCGTAAAACCGTTCCTCCAGCTCATAAAGCTTCAGCTTCGTCTCGTAAACCTCTTTTTCCAGACAGGCGAACACCCTGTTGTCAACGGATTCAAAATAGTATACCGATGAAGGCAGTATCTGAAATATCTTCTCATCCTTTGACACGGTCAGCTTCTCCCTGCCTGATTTCAGGGCGTATATCAGCTTCAGCAGCTGTTCGTCCATGCCCCTGCAGCGGATGATGATCTCCTCTTCCGCCCCTTCCGGCAGATCCTGTATCGTTATTTTCATCTCAGGAAGTATCCGTACATTACAGGGACGCGAAACAGCTCCTGTAATGCGCAGACACTTCCTTACCTCCCTCCCCGGCAGCCTTCCCCGATTCCTGCATATTTCCTAACCCGGACAAGCCGATACCCAATCTTGTCATTATTATTTCAGTTTCCTGCGCCTGCTCAATACCCATGCAGCCCCAATCGCCATTATAGCATAAAAAAGCAGTAAGAGCACCTGTTCCCCCACAGAAATCGTATGATATCCTTCGGATATCGCATGCTTCCCTGCGGATACGGTAATTCCCATAGCCTCCCGAAACACATCCCCCGCCATTTCCGGCAGTCCCAGGAAGGTCTCCGCGACAGCCTCCTCCGTACAGACCTTCCGCATCATGGCGGCTCCATGCAGCACAGGGAGACATTTCAGCACCGACTGCACCTGTTCCGATAAGGCATCCATGGGCAGGTAAATGCCTCCCGCAAATCCTACCAGCGTGCCGATTATGGTAAGCAGGCCGCTCCAGGCGCTGCTGTTATGTACAAACAGGGCCAGCAGATAAGCGATGGCGGAAAAGACAAAGGTATTCAGCCCAGTCATCCCCGTAAGCTTCAGCAGGGTGCCCGCCCCCAGAATCCCATATCCCTGCACCGCAAAATAAATCTCCCCGGCCGCCAGGGTCAGCAGGCACATTCCCGTCCCCACCAGCCAGGCCGCCAGAATATATCCCAGGGACAGCTTCAGCCTGCTCACCGGCGTGACATAGAATGCCATCAGCCTCTTCTCCGTCTCATCCTGCACCATGGCACCGGTCACGGTCAGGGTCACAGTCACGGCGTTTACCACCAGAATACCCGCCAGTGTCCAGAGCTGTATCAGATACGCCGCGTTTCTTTCATCCGCCGCGGCGTCCCGCTCCCCGCCGTATTCCGAAAGCATGTGCACCAGGCTCTGGCTGTTCATCCTCCCCAGAAATATCACCATCAGTGCCAGCACGATCAGCATGGACAGCAGTGAAAAGAACACTGCCGAACGCTCTCTCAGAAATATCAGGCTGTTTCTTTTTACCATATAAAATATCTCACCCATCGTCTCTCTCCATTCCCCGGGCTTTCCCTGCCCGTCATCCTATTTAATTTTCCGCCGAAGAATGTGTTTTCTATCAATAATCTTCCCCGGTACAAGCACCCATACGCCACAAGGATGTCTACCCCCTGCCTCGCAGGATCAAGGGGTGTGCTCCTATTTTGCTCTTTGCTGCGCCTGATTCTGATTTGCGCGATGCAGGCATCGGTGTATCTGCCCTCCGTAATTCAGACCTGTCCGTTTATTTTTTCCAAGCGCTTTCCCGTTATATTTAAAAACACGTCATCCATGGAACCCTGTACCAGTTCAAAGCCCTGGAGGCATTTTTCTGCTTCTTTCAGAATGGGCAGCGCAGACAGGCTCCCGGGAAGCGTTACCAGAAAATAACCGTCCTTCCACACCGCAGTTCCGGTGCCTTCGCCGCTTCTGTTTTCTTCTCCTGTTCTGCCTTCTGCCTCTCTCATGCCTCTTACCTCACTCCCGCTTCCCACACCTCTCCTGCTTTCTTCTCCCATCCTGCCTTCTGCCTCAGTCCTGTATTCCTCTCCCATCCTGCCTTCTGCCTCAGTCCTGCATTCCTCTTCTATCCTACCTTCCCTGCGCCTCAGAATACTCCCCAGCTCTTCCGCCCGCCCCGGGCCGGGAATCAGCTTCAGTTTATCCCTCGCAAAACGCTCCTTCAATTCGAAGGGCGTTCCCGTTTCCCTGATCTTTCCGCTGTCGATTACGGCAATGTGATTTGCCTTTGCGGCCTCCTCCATGTAATGGGTGGTCAGAAAGATAGTAACTCCCTCCTTTATCCGCATCTCCTCCAGGCTGCTCCAGACGGCCTGTCTGGTAGCGGGATCCAGGCCCGTGGTGGGTTCGTCCAGGAAAAGCACCTCCGGCGTGTTCACCAGAGCGGCCGCTATTTCACAGCGTCTCTTCTGTCCGCCGGAAAGGTGCTCGTAACGTCTGCCAAAGATATCCGAAAGCCCCAGCTTCTCACAGACACGTTCCACACTCTCCCCAAGCTCCTTCTTTCCCTGGCCATAGAGGGAGCCTCTCACATACAGATTCTCCTTCACCGTAAGCTTCCTATCCAGGCAGTTTCCCTGCCAGACCACCCCGATCCTGTGCCGGATCCTTTCGTCCTCCTTGCCCAGCACATGCCCGCAGATCCTCGCCTCCCCGCCTGTGGGCGGAAGCAAAGTGCACAGCATATTTATGGTAGTGGATTTTCCGGCGCCGTTGATGCCCAGAAAGCCGAACAACTCTCCCTTTTCCACCCGGAAGCTGATATCGTCCACCGCCTTCACATCCTTAAAGCTCTTCTTCAATCCCGAAACCTCTATGACATATTCCATCTCATTCCTCCCTGTTATATTCCCGCGGGCAATGAGCCGGGTCAATGCTTATGACTTTGTACCGTTGCCTGTAGCGGGGTATTTGCCTGTGTCCGGCCGGCCGGATTCCCTTACTGCAGATTTGCCGGCAGGGATTCCTCCGCGCTGCACCTGATGTCTGCGGTTCCATCCTACTAAAAAAGGCGGCCGCCCGCAAGTTTTTTGCGGTAAGCTGCCTTTTTTCAGCCTTAAGCTGCAATTATTCCGTTCCATGCTCCTCTCAAATCCTTACTTCGGCTGCCGCCAATATCTCTTCCTCCGCAAGATCGTATTTTCCCCGCCTGGCCCATTCCTTATGGGCGCAACGGTCAGAATCCTGTTTATGTAAAATAAACTTGACATTAAATGTAAAGCGTACTATACTTTTTATATGAAATGGCGGTTCCTGATTCGGGTTTTCCGTAAAAGGTGGAGGAACCGGTAAAAACGGAATCTTAAAAGGCCTGAAAGAGGCTGCTTGGAGATTCCGAGAGCACTCAATAGAAAAGGGAGGGGCGGGTGAGAAACAGAATACAGGAATTGCGCAAATCTCTCAAGGTAACCCAGAACGAACTGGCAGATGCCGTAGACGTGAGCCGGCAGACCATTATTTCGCTGGAAAACGGCAGGTACAATGCTTCCCTTGCTCTGGCACATAAAATAGCAAAGTTTTTTGGAAAGCAGATTGAAGAAATCTTTATTTTCGATGAGGAGGAATGAGAGGATATGAGGGGATTGTTCTGTGATGGCATAAAAGCGAAAAACAATGAAGAATACCGGGTGCTGTTGAAGAAAAGGCAGAAAAGGATGTGGGGCCTGTTCGCGGTCGGACTGCTCACAGCCGCTCTCGGTGCACTTCTGGGCACGCTTATGAGGGGACAGATAACCGAAAGGCAGGCAGGCTTTATCCTGGGGGTGGGAACAGGCCTTTCTCTGGGCTCTGTTATTGAAATATGGATACTTCAGAGAAAAATGGGAAGCGAGGAGCGGCTGAAAAAGGAGCGGCTGAGGGAAGTGGACGAACGGGAGATAGAAGTGCGCAGCCGGGCCCTGCAGGCTACCGCCAAGCTGTTGCTGGCTTTCATTTATGTCCTGATGATCATAGGCTGCCTGTTTGATGAAGAAATAGTAGGGGTATGTATCCTGCTGGCCGGTATTTTTATGCTCAGCTTTCAGCTGTTCCAGAAATATTACGGGAAGAAATTATAATAACATAAGCTTCTGCGCCGGAGGGACGGCGGAGAGAAAGGAAAAGAAAAATATGGAAAAGAAAGAGTTTTCAATGGAGCAAGGGCATTCCAGGGAGGAAATTTTACGGGTACAGGGCCTGAAGAAGACATTCCGGCTCTCGTCCAAGCAGCAGAAAATCGAGAAGACAAACGAAAAGCTGAAGGTTGCGGTGAATCAGCTGTCCTTTACTGCCTACAGGGGGGAGGTCTTCGGGCTATTAGGGCCAAACGGAGCCGGAAAGACCACCACGCTGCGGATGCTGGCCACCCTGATCAAACCCGATGAGGGAGATGCCGTTTTAGACGGAGCAAGCATCGTCAAAAACCCGGAGGAAGTCCGGAGAAAAATCGGTTTCCTGACCAGCGAGCTGAAGCTGGAGGAGTTTTTCACGCCGAATTACTTATTCGATTTCTTTGCGGATCTTCACGGGGTTCCCGGGGAGGAAAAGAATGCCCGCAGGAAAGAAATGTTTGAACGTTTCGGCATCGACAGGTTTGCGGAGGTCAAGGTCGGCAACCTGTCCACCGGCATGAAACAGAAGGTTTCCCTGGTGATTTCCATGGTCCACAATCCGGATATTATCATTTTTGACGAGCCCACCAACGGGCTGGACGTACTGACCGCCAAGGTGGTGACGGATTTTCTGGTAGATTTGAAGAGACAGGGCAAGACCGTGATCGTGTCCACCCACATTTTCAGCCTGATTGAAAAAATCTGCGACCGGGTGGGCATCATCATCAACGGGCGCATGGAGGTCTGTGATACCCTGAAAGCCGTTACGGGAGATAAGAGCCTGGAAGACAGATTTTTTGAAATATACGAGGAAAAGGCAGGAGAAATCGCATGAAAAAGGACATGATAACCATAATCAAAAAAGAATTTGCACGTTTTTTCGGAGATAAAAGGGTGGTTTTTACCACGCTTCTGATGCCCGGGCTTCTGATCTACGTGATTTATACCTTCATGGGAACCGGCTTGCAGAAGGAAATGTCCACGGAGGAAGGGTATGTGGCAAATGCCTATGTGCAGAATATGCCGGAAGAATTTGCCCCTGTCCTGTCGGAGCTCTCCGCGAAGTGGAATCCGGTATCCGGGGAAGAACTGGAGCGCGCAAAGACGGCAATACAGGAAAAGGAAGCCGATATCCTGGTGATTTTCCCGGAGGACTTTATCGCCCGGACGGCCGCCTATGAGGTGACAAGCGGGGAAAGCGCCCCCAATGTGGAAATCTATTACAATTCCACGGAAGCCGAATCCACGAATCTGTACAACATCCTGACGGAAATACTCAATAGCTATGAAGCCTCCATGGCAAACAAACTGGACATCAATGCCGGGGAGGGTGTCTATGACCTGGCCACGGAAAAGGATGTGACCGGACAGATTTTCGCCATGCTTCTGCCCATGCTGCTCATGACCTTTATGTTCACGGGCTGTTCCGCCGTGGCGCCGGAATCCATCGCAGGTGAGAAGGAAAGGGGAACCATTGCCACCCTGCTGGTCACCCCCATGAAAAGAAGCTCCCTAGCCCTGGGAAAGATTATCAGTTTAAGCAGCATTGCCATTCTGTCGGGTCTTTCCAGCTTTATCGGCACCATGCTGTCCCTGCCGAACCTGATGGGAAGCGCACAGTCCGGCATGAATGCGTCAGTGTATGTGCTGTCCGATTATCTGCTGCTTTTGGGAATCATTTTCACCACGGTACTGGTGATGGTTTCGTTGATTTCCATTATCTCCGCCTTTGCCAGGAGCATCAAGGAGGCTTCCACGGCGGTATCGCCCCTGATGGTTGTGGTCATGCTGGTCAGCCTGACTCCCATGTTTGGAAGCAGCGAGAAGAGCCTGGGGATATTCTTTATCCCTCTTTACAACAGCGTGCAGAGTATACATGGGATTTTTTCCTTCACATACCAGCCCGTACAGGTGGTAATTACCATACTTGTGAATGTGGTGGCCGCGGGCCTGTTTACCTGGGTGCTTACCAGGATGTTTAACAATGAAAAGGTAATGTTTTCCAAATAAATGTTTTGTAAAGCATGTCACATCCTTAAGCTGATGGGGAGTATGGCACCTGCGATTGTCCCTCTTGCCGCAGACAGCATACTCCCTTTTTCCTCCTGTTTTCCATGTCACAGAGTGGCTCCTGAAAACCTGCTCCAGATCATGGGCGCCGTCCTCCATGCTTTTTTACTTTCGCCTGCTTCCGGAAGAAAGCCGCTCCGCAGCAGAGAACCTGCGTATATCCATAAAGGCCTTCGCTGTATCTCTCATCGATGATCTGCGCGATTGCCTTATCGCAATCCCCGTCCATATCGGATTCCTTTTTTGATTTCCTGGCTTCTATGATGATTGCGCGGCGGTTTCTCCTGTCCTTAATCAGTATATCCGGCCTGCCCAGGCCTTTTTCCTTATTGGATTCCACATGATCCCTGTCCTGTAAAAACTCGTCCGATTTGCCTACGCCGACCTTAAATGACATGCAGAGCCTCTTTTCTCACTCAATTTCATAAATATACCGCTCTTCTTCCCCTACATCTTCTCCGGCGCGGAGAATCCCAGCAGATCCACGCAGGTCTCCAGTACGTCCCTGGTGAGGGCCAGCAGGGCGATTAGGCTCTCCCGCCTTGCACTGTCTTCCTCCCCCAGAATCTTGGTCTCATGGTAGAAATGGTTGAAGGCATTGGCCAGGTCATAGATATAGGCGCACACCTTGTGGGGCGCAATCTCCTCCGCGGCATTCTGGATCATGGCGTTAAACTGCACCAGCGCCATCTCCAGTTCCTTCTCCGAACCGCTTCCGGCTTCCAGCAGGGTCAGGCCTTCCATGCTCCCCCCCTGTTCAGTGTACTTATTTAAGATAGATTTAATGCGCACAATCGTATAAAGAATATAGGGGCCTGTATCTCCCTCAAAGGAGGTGAACCGGTCGATATCAAACACATAGTCCTTGGCCGCCTGGTTGGACAGGTCGCCGTACTTCAGGGCGGAAAGTGCCACGATATCCGCCACGGCCTTCGCCTCCTCCTCGGACATCTCCCGGCCTTCCCGAATCTTCCGGTACATCTCCTCCTGCGTCTCCCGCACCAGGCTGTCCAGGCGCATGACGCCTCCGTCCCTGGTCTTGAAGGGCTTCCCGTCGCTGCCGTTCATGGTGCCGTGACCCAGGAATTTCAGCACCGTCTCCGGCTTCACCAGCTCTGTCTTGCGGGCACAGCGGAATACCTGTTCAAAGTACAGCTCCTGGCGCTTGTCCGTGATATAGATGATTTCGTCCGGATCATACAGGTGCATGCGCTCCATGATGGTAGCCAGGTCCGTGGTATTGTACAGGGAGGCGCCGTCGGATTTTAAGATCATGCAGGGCGGCACTTCCTTCGTGTCGCTCTCCTCCTTCACATCCACCACCAGGGCGCCGTCGCTGATATAGGCCCAGCCGCCCTTCTTCATATAGTCCACCATCTCCGGAATCAGGTCGTTCACATCGCTCTCGCCCTTCCACAGATCGAATTCCACGTTCAGGCTGTCGTAATTCTTCTTTAAATCCACCTTGGACACATCCACGATATGCTTCCACAGGGCTCTGTATCCCCGGACGCCCTTCTGGAATTTCCGGGTGGCTTCCAGGGCTTTCGCCTTGAACTCCGGATCCTCCTTGGATTTCGCGCTTGCCAGGGGATAAATCTCCGCGAATTCCGCCTCGGTAATGGGCGTCTCCTCCGGGTATTCTCCCTGATAATTTTCATCAAAATACGGTAAATCCGGCTTTCGCTCCTGCAGCTGCGTGATCACCATGCCGATGGGCGTGCCCCAGTCCCCCAGGTGCACATCGCCGATGACCTCATGCCCCGCGTAACGGCTGATGCGCTTGATGCTCTCGCCGATGATGGCCGGGCGCAGATGTCCCACATGCAGGGGCTTGGCCACATTGGCCCCGCCGTAGTCGATCATGATTTTCTTCGCATTCTCCGGGGGTTCCAGTCCGAATTTCGGTTCCGCCGCCATTTTTTTAACCATATTAAGCAGAAAGCCCTCCGAAATCCTCAGATTCAGAAAGCCCGGAGCAACCGCTGCCGCTTCCTTGAAGACTCCGCTGCCCTCCAGCCGGGACGCCACATCCTTCGCAATCATGATGGGCGCCTTTTTATATTTCTTCGCGCCGGCCATGGCCCCGTTGCACTGATATTCGCACAGATCGGGACGGTTGGACAGAGTCACCCTTCCCAGCGCGGCTTCATAGCCCGCCTCCTCAAATGCTTTTCCCATCTCTTCCGACAATAAATCCAATAACTTTTTCATTTTCTTCTCCATTTCTTATTTTTAATTTTTAACCATACTCATCCAAATCCCTTTGAGCGCTTAATAGGGTTGTGATATACAGCGTCCGAAAGCAGGGGCATATTTCACCGCCAGGCGGATGGCTTCCTCCATACTGATACTGTCCGCCAGCCCCTGCCCCGCGATATCCATGGCCGTGCCATGGTCCACGGAGGTCCGAAGGAAGGGGAGCCCGTTGGTAATGGCGATGGTCCTGGCGAAATCCAGAGTCTTGGCCGCAATATGTCCCTGATCATGATAAAGGGACAATACGCTGTTGTACCTTCCCTGCAGGGCGAGGTGGAAAACCGAATCCGCCCCCACGGGACCTTCCACGGCATATCCCTCCCTGCGAAGCGCTTCCACCGCAGGGGCCACCTGCTCCACCTCTTCGCTGCCGAAGAGGCCGTGCTCCCCGCTGTGTGGGTTCAGGCCCGCCACCGCCATGGTGCCCTCCGTGACGCCCAGACGCCTCAGCGCCTCCGTGCAGCGACGCACATAGTCCACGATCCTCTCCGCCATCACGGCATCGCAGGCCTGCCTCAGGGAAAGATGGCGGCTTAAGAAAAATATCCTCATGCCCCTCACCTCGAACATGGTGAGAGGATCCGCCGTCCCCGTGAGAGCGCCCAGAATTTCCGTGTGCCCGATATATTCCACCCCTCCCTTTCGCAGGGCCTCCTTGTGGATGGGGGCGGTCACCAGGGCGTCCGCCTGGCCCTCCAGACAGAGCTGTGCAGCCTTCTCGATATAGGCATATGCCGCCCTGCCGCACTCCTCGGAGACCACTCCCGGCTTCAGCCCCTCCCCATCGATCTGCTTCAGGTCCATTACATTGAGTATGCCCGGCCGGAAATCCCCCCGGGACGGCTCCTCCACGCAGTTGATCCAAAGCTTCGGCATCCCCGGGAATTCCATCGCGGCCCGCAGCACTTCCGCATCCCCCGCCACAATCACTGCGGCAGCCTGTGCGGTCTCCGGCTTTGCCAGCGCCTTTACGATAATCTCCGGGCCGATTCCGGCCGGATCTCCCATAGAAAGAGCTATTATCGGTTTCATAAACTACACTCCTGTCGTTTTTCACTTATTTTATAAGCTCAGTACCTGCCGGGTTCAGCCGCCAGTCTGTCTACAGCAGCCGAAATATTCGAAAACCGTCTATCCTGATTCCTCTAAATGAAAGCTGGTTGAAAATAAAGCCGTATCGTCTCACAATGGCTTCCCGGACCGGTATTATCATCATATCATATAGCATGCATTCAGGCAAGAAACAAAAAGGTTCAATCAATAATGGCAGGTAACCCTCCCGGACTGCCTGCCAATCTGCACATAAATATTTACATTTTATTTCGCTTATCTGATCTTTCCTGCACAAGGGTATTCCAATACAAATTTCATTTTACTGCACTTTTATAGCAAATCCTTCATAAATTCCAGCCGGGACATCCTCACCAAAGGAATATTGTTCCATTGTCTCTTTCTCAAATCCGTATACTGTAACCATTTCTTTTGCAGGGTCAACAATCCAGTACTCTCTCACTCCTGCTGTCCTGTATTTAAAAAGCTTTGTGAAATAGTCCATGGGTTTGTTTCCCGGAGATACAATTTCAATGACCCAATCCGGAGCGCCATAACATCCCTTATCGGTTATTTTATCCCTGTCACAGATAACAGAAATGTCCGGCTCCACATAATTTATCTCGTCCTCATTCAAAAACACGGCAAACGGAGCCGGAAACACTTCACATTCACCATTATTTTTTCTAATATGCATATTAATTTCTGTGATAATAAAGTTTAGCAGTCTTTGATGCTTTGTATTTGGCGGAGCCATATAATAAATCCTGCCATCAATCAATTCCGCCCGTTTTCCGTCCGGTAAGGCATAAATATCATCTATTGTATAGATTTCTTCTTTCCTCAGCGAATCCATCTTATGCACCTCCATCCATGGTACCATTATATCTCACAGCCCCTGGAAATACAATCAGATTCTTAAATATCTGATTTCACCGGTTTCAGCCTTCCTGCGGGAGAGAATCTACCTGGAAAGGTACGGCGATGTCTCAGCCTCAATCTGCCTGCCGTATTCCTTCACGCTCTCCGTGACCGCATAATCCTCGTCGTCAAAAAGGAATTTATGCAGCCATACCACATTGGACTCCAGATTCAGAGGAACCACACAGCTTCCTTTTCCGCCGATATTACCCACGGTGCGCAGGTCCGGCTGAGGAAAGCCATCCTCCTCCACAATTCTGTAATTGGCGATATTTCCAAGCAGCTCCAGAATAACCTCCGAGTCGATGCTGGTGTATATGGAATCGATGCTGTCATTAAACACTTTGGTCAAAGTCACCAGATCCGCCTTCTTCGCCTGCTCTTCAATAGCCTTAATAACCTCCCTCTGGCGGGCCGTACGCTTGAAATCGTCTCCCTTGGTTGCGCGGATCCGGCAATAGGCTGTGGCCTGAAGACCATTCAACAGTTGATAGCCGGCCTCCTTTAAGGGTTCATATTCGCATTTCAGTACGCTGGACACTCCGATCTGATAATTGTTGAGATGCGTCAGCTCTTCGCTGTCCACGTCAATATAGACGCCTCCCAGCCCGTCGATTACGCTCGCCAGCCCCTGATAGCCAACGGCCACAAAATCGGTGATATCCAGATCCAGATTCATGTTCAGCATCTTTATGGCCTGCTCCGCGCCTCCATAGGAATACGCTGCATTACATTTCCAGTAATCATCCGTGCCGAGGTTCAGGTATGTGTCGCGGTACACGCTCACCAGCCTGATCTCTCCCGTATCCATGTTAATACTGGCAATCATGGTGCTGTCACTGCGGCTGCCCTTGTATAACTGACTTTCCCTCTCCGCATCCAGGCCAAATAACGCGATATTCATATAGCCATGCATCACGCCGCCCTCCTGGGTCTGCTGCTGCACCTCCTCATGTATCTCCAGCTTCTCAGGATTTATCTGCACCATCCTGGGCCCCTCGCTGGACTTATTCATCACAAGATACAGCACCACCAGCATAATCAGAATAATACTGATCTCAATGACAAAAAGCAGGATTTTCATTTTCTGTCTGGTGCTCATTTTTTCTTTCGCTTCCATAAATTCCTCTCCTTCCTGTTGTATCTGATCTGTAAGCGCCTTACACATACCATTATAAAAAGAAATATTTAGGAATTTATGAAGCGATTTTGTAGCTATCCTTAAAAACCTCTGAATTTAGATTTAAAAAATGCATGGCCCGCACATGTTTTTTCAGCTCCTGATCTTCATTGCCGCAACTATCCCTGCAAAAAGGGCAATTACAGAAATGCCGGACAAAATCGGCGCTGCGGTTATACCGTTTCCTGGCGCCATCCCAAAGCCCATCTGGTCCCCCGGGAGCATCCCTCCCGGCTCCATACCCGGCAGCCCCGGGAAGATCCCGTTTGCGCTTTCTCCGGAATCCGCCGGATTTTCCCTGCCGTTTTCGTCTCGTTTACCGCCTCCCATTGTGCTGTCCATACTGCCCATGTCAGAAGTGTCCAGCCCTGCGGCGTCCACCCTGGAGGTGTCGCCGGAAAGCTGCCGGCTTACCGCTTCCGCCCGGAGATTCACGAATTTCTCAAGAGTCCGTACTCCGGTATCGAATTCCTCAGCCGTACAGAATCTGGTGGGATCCTTCTCCACAAAGGGCTGCAAAAGCGCCTTGGTCTCCCGGATCAGCTGCACAAGCTGTCCCCGGGAGAACCAGCGGTCTATGAACCCGGAGAAGAGCTCGTGATATTCCCGGGTATAGCTTTCATCGGAGAAAATCCATCCCAGCATGGGACGGTCATCCACGCTGCCTCCGGAAACCGGGCTGTCGATAGAAGCGTTGATGGAGCTGTCCGCGTCCCCGCCCTGGAACGTTCCGAAGGCAAGATTGTAGTCCCACGGGATCATGGAGAGCTGCCCGTCCTGCTCATACAGATAGTAGTTGTGGATCATGGCACCGGTATAGCTGTCGCCGTTGCACACGAAATTGTGTACGACGAAATAACGGATCACCTCATCTATATCCACCGTGTTATCAAGATCGGTGTACTCGTTCAGGTTTTTGAGGGCCCCGATCAGCCGCTGTTTGTCAGTTTCCGTGATTTTCGTCTTGGCATTGTCGAAAATATTGCTGTAGCTGTCCGGGTCGTCATCAATATATTTCAACTTCACATCGTCACTCCCCATACCGCCGAAGCCGCTGAAACCGCCGCCGGCTCCATCCGTCATGCCCGGAAATGCTCCGCCGTCTGGCATCTGCGGCATACCGTCCTCCATGCCCTGGCCGGTTCCCGCCCAACCGTTCCCGCTGTCGGAACTGTCCTGCGGCATATTTCCTTCCTGCGGCATGCCTCCCCACTGCGGCAGATTCCGGGAATCCATGTCACTGAAATCGAAATCGTCAAAGTTAAATCTCTTTCCGTTGCCGCGCCCGCCGCCGAAGCTATAGCTGTCCGGTTTATACAGCTCCCCGCTGTCCGCACCGTAATTTCTCCGGAGAAAGCCGTCCTCCACGCCCTCCACCGCCAGATACAGGCCCCAGTCCTCCCCGTTGACGGTGATGTAGGCATAGCTGCACAGAGGCGCGTCCACACCGAAGTCTCCCATCATCCGATACACAAGATAATCCTTCATCATGGTGTTGTCCTGAATCAGGTTATTCAGGCTCAGCTTGTCCAGGCCATGATAGGTTTTCCCGTTTTCGTAGTGATCAAATTCCAATTTAAAGCTGTAACGCCGGCTGCCCAGGGAACGAACGGAGCTCAGGGAGGTATTCCCCTTGGCCCGGATGCCTATATTCCTGTAGCTCTCCCCGTCGATTACCACCGCGCAGACGCTGTACTCCTCACTTTCACAGGTTTCGATAAAGCTGTCCCAGTCGTCCATCACAATGTCTATGGTATGTACGGAGGAAGTGTCGAACAGCCCCTCTTCATAGCCCATGGCGCTGCCGGCGGATACAATCCCCCGGGAAGCGCCACCCATAAACAGAAGAGTCAGCACAAGTGAGAGCACCATGGCGGCAACACAGATTTTATTGATATGTCTGTTGGTTGACATTGCCGTTCTCCCCCCTTACCCCATGTAATCCCCGTGATAGCTTACCAGCACCGCGCTCTTTATGCCCGGCATTTCGGACAGCCTGTTGATAAAGTCCGTATTGTCGTCCTTTAAGCGGATCTCATAATTGATTTCCACCATGCCCTTCTGGGCGCTCTTGCTCTTCACCGTGCACCTCCGGGTCATTTTGCCCAGGTACTCCCTTGCGGCTGTCTCGCTTTCATGCCCGGCGCAGGAGAGAACCAGGATATAGGGATTGCAGCAGGACTGCCTGTTTACGAAGATCAGCAGGATCACGCCGATTATCACGCTGCCGATGACGGCAAGAGGGATGAATCCCGCTGCCAGCACAATGCCCACCGCAATGGACCAGAACAGGAAAGCGATGTCAAGGGGCTCTTTGATGGCCGTGCGGAAACGGACGATGGACAGAGCGCCCACCATACCAAGGGACAGCACCACATTGGATGTGACCGCCAGGATTACTACCGTAGTGATCATGGTCATGGCGATGAGCGTGACCCCGAAGCTGGAGGAATACATCACTCCCTGGCAGGTCTTTTTATATACCAGGAAAATAAACATACCGATGCCGAAGGCTAAAAGCAGGGCCACCGCCATGTCAAGGATGCTCACTGCCGTTACCTTCTCCAGAAAGCTGGATTTGAAAATGTCGCTGAAATTCATAGTAATACCTTCCTGCGCGCTTTAGCGCGCGTACCATTTAAAATTGTTATAAGCTGCAGTTCAGATTCTGCGGTCTATCTGAACCGATGTCATTCCTTATCTCACCAATTTCCCATAAAAGCCCACCCAGAAGACACCCTCTGTTTAACGCAAGCTTATGTGACTGGCTATACCGCCAAAATAGTACCGTTTTAGCCGTAAATACGGCACTGTGCATATTTGGAAAATGCCCCTGCCCTCCTGCCCGGAAGCCGGATCGCATCCCGGATAATGTCCGGCAGGAAAGTGTCCCATTTCACTTCCATAATGATGGGGGCGTCGCCTGCCGGAATCATGATGCAGTCCGGGTTCAGGAAATCCGTACAGCCCAGCCCCGTGCGGATATTGTAATCAAAGGTGACGCGGGTGTTGCCGGGGCCGTAGACGAAGGGCTCCCTGGTATAGTCTACGATGGTCCTGGGGCGCAGCTCCTGTGTGCGCATCTTGGCATAAAGCTCCCGGACAAGCCCCTGGGGATGCTCCTTCATCCAGTCCAGCCTGCCCTCCGCCACTGCCCGGGCCTCCTCCGGGGTAAGCGGGGCGCTCTGCTTATTGCCCAGGCTGTTCCATTTTCTCTTTTTCTCCAGATGGATGATTCTCGTGTCCCCATTGTAGTAGCGGATGCGGAATTTCTCACGCACGCTCACTCCGTCCAGCTTTTCCCGCAGCGCCCTGTCGGCCCATGTGTCAAAATAGAGGCTCCGGATCTCATATCTGCCGTCGACGGCATGGGGATCGCTTTTCATAATGGCCCGCAGCCGAAGCCGGAGTGTGCGCAGATCCGATTCATTGATCTCAAGCTTCCACTCGTGACGGTAATCCATCTCTCATTCCTCCTTCCTGTTCCTATGATAGTATAATCCACGCTAATTAACCATATGTTTGTCGCCGTGAATAAAACAATGAAAGCCGGCACTGCCAAACGTACTGAACATAGGGTTATTAACCTTGACTTATAATAGAATCTAAGGGCTGATTCTATTATCAAGATTCTATTATCAAGATTCTATTATAGAAAGAAAAGCTTAACTGGACTTAAAGGCAGCAGAATTTCTTCACAAAAAGACAGGGGCTATCGGGAAATAACTGTCCTTCCACAATATATGTTGTGACATGCCGGAGCTCACAACCATATATTGTATTTTGGCAGCATTTCCCGGCAACCCCCGAATGTAGAGTTGATATGACAGGAAAGGGCATCCCGCCCTGGGCGCGAACCAGCGAAAAGCCCGGATACAGGAAACAATGTGGTCCACCTGTTTATGAGGTCTGCAGGGGAAAAACCGCTGTGACAAGGAAAACATTCCCGTCAAGGGAGGCGCTGATTTTCCCGCCGTGGGCGTTCACAATGGCCCGGGCCATGGACAGACCGATACCGTAACCGCCCGTTCCCGAATTGCGGGAGGAATCGGCGCGGTAGAAGCGGTCGAAGACATGCCGCAGAGTTTCGTCGGTGACAGGCAGGACGGAGGTATTGCTCACGGTCAGGACCAGCCTGCGCCCCTGCCTTCCGAATTGCAGTGAGATACGGCCGCCCCTGGGAGAATATTTGAGGGCATTATCCAAAAGGATGGACACCAGCTGGGAAATCGTCTCATTATTCCCCACCATGGTAAGCATGGGCTGTACCTGACAGTCGAATTCCTTCTCCTGTGTCTGCGCAGGCGTCCGGAAAGGCGCGGCGGTATCGAGGACAACCTCGGAAACCGGGAACTCGATCATCTGCCGGGAATCCCGGGATTCCTCCATCCGCGCAAGGCAGACAAGGTCGTTTGTAAGCCCGGCCAGCCGTTTCGCCTGGTTCCCGATGTCCTCCAGGCACTGGTTTTCCCCCATATCCATTTTCAGCACGTCCACATTGGCGCTGATGATGGTGAGCGGCGTCCTGATCTCATGCCCGGCGTCGGTGATAAACCGCTTCTGCTTCTCATAGCTCTCCGCCACAGGACGGATGAATTTTCCTGCAAAAAAACACACCGCAACGGCAGTGACGGCGTATCCCGCCAGGGACATTCCGATGCTGAAGAGGGTGAAATCGTGATACAGATCCAGCTCCCGGCCGCAGTCAAGGAATGTGATCCGCATGCCCATCCTTTCGGGAGTGCTCATATACCGGTACTTCTCCACAAATCCCCGGGCGCTGCCTTTTTTCGCAATGTCCAGGGCGTACCGGGAAGCCGTCCCGCTGTCGATGGCGAAGATCCGGCTTGTCTCCGTATTGACGACTTCCCCTGAATTGTTCACAAGCACCGAAAAAAATCTGGCCGTGAAGGGAAGCTCCGGCGACATACCGGGCGGAAGCCAGTCCATGGGGCCTCCCGGCCCTTCTCTGAAATCCGGAAACGCGCCCTGGTTCCGGGACAGCAGAGAAAGCGTGGTATCCGCCTCCTCCACCACAGACCTGTAATTGAGCAGATTCATCCCGGCTACAATGACAGCCAGCAAAACGAACAGCGCGGTCAGGGCAAGGGCAGTAAATCTGATTTTCAGCCTTCTGATCATGTCTGTTCCTCCAGAGAGTACCCTGCGTTTCTGGACGCCCTGATCTGAATATCGGCGTGAAGGGCGGCCAGCTTCTTGCGGAGGCAGGAGATGTACACCCACACCACATTGATCTCCGCCTCGGAGTCGCAGCCCCATATTTTCTCCATGAACCGCTGGGAGGAAATGATATGGCGGGGATTGGACATCAGGAACTCCATCATCTGGTATTCCCTGTTGGCAAGGCGAAAGCTTCCCGCAGGGGAGGACAGCTCAAAGGTGGCCCTGTCCAGGGAAATATTTCCCATCCGCAGCCTGCTGTCCGCCGCGGCCTGGTTCCTGGTGATGGCGCGGATGCGGGCCAGAAGCTCTTTGGTGTCAAAGGGCTTGGCCAGATAGTCGTTTGCCCCGCTGTCCAGTCCCAGCACCTTGTCGTCCACCTCCGACTTTGCCGTCAGCATCAGGACGGGCAGGCGGCTTCCCGCGCCGCGTATTTTCCTTAAAACGGTAATGCCGTCCATCTTAGGCATCATAATATCCAGTACGGCTGCGTCATAATTGCCGGACTGCAGATAGGCCAGTGCTTCCTCTCCGTCGTAAACCGCGTCCACGGAATAGTTGTTCTTCTGAAAGATCGTCACCAGAACCCGGGACAGGGAGCACTCGTCCTCTGCCAGTAATATGCGCATATACGCCCACCTCCATGTGAAAGATTTGTTTTTATTGGCATGATCCTTCGATCATGCCGCCTTCTGCGGCAGCCATCCCTATTGCTTGTATGCCCTCTTTCCCGAGACTTTCTGAATGACAAGCGTCCTGCCCCCTGCATTCGCGAAATATCTTTCCGGCTCTCTCCTTTATTTAGACGGTATTTCATCTATTCTTAATCGAAGCCGTAAGAGCGCCGTCCTTCACGCAGATCAGCACCGTGTCCCCGCTGTCCGCGGCATCCGAGAGAATCAGCTTCGCAGTCAGGGTCTCCACATATTTCTGGATATAGCGCTTCAGGGGACGGACTCCGTAGACCGGGTCGTAGGCATTGTCCACAATGAACTGCCCTGCCTCCGGTGTCAGCTCCAGGTTCAGATCCCTGTCCGCAAGACGTCTGTTCAGATCATCGATGATCAGTCCGATAATTCCGCCGATATTTTCTCTGGTCAGAGGCTTGAACAGGATAGTCTCGTCCAGCCGGTTCAGGAACTCCGGCCTGAAATGACCCCGAAGCTCATTCATGACAAGCTCCTCCGTCTGAGCGCTGATCTGTCCGTCGGCCCCGATTCCCTCCAGCAGGCAGCCTGCCCCGATATTGGAGGTCATGATCAGGATGGTATTCTTGAAATCCACGGTCCTGCCCTGGGAATCCGTGATCCGCCCGTCATCCAGCACCTGCAAGAGCACATTGAACACATCGGGGTGGGCCTTTTCGATCTCGTCGAAGAGCACCACGCTGTAGGGCTTCCTGCGGACCGCCTCCGTCAGCTGTCCTCCCTCCTCATATCCCACATATCCGGGAGGCGCCCCGATGAGCCTGGACACGGAGTATTTCTCCATGTATTCGCTCATATCGATGCGGACCATATTGTTCTCATCGTCAAAAAGCGCCGCTGCCAGGGATTTCGCCAGCTCCGTCTTGCCCACGCCGGTGGGCCCCAGAAACAGGAAGGATCCGATGGGCTTCGTGGGATCCTTGATTCCCGCCTTGGAGCGGATGATGGCCTCCGTCACCTTGGTGACGCCCTCATCCTGGCCGATCACCCTCTTATGAAGCTCCTCGTCCAGGTGGAGGGTCTTATTCCTCTCGCTCTCCGTAAGCTTTGCCACCGGAATCCCCGTCCACCGGGAAATAATCCTGGCAATCTCGTCATCGGACACCTTTTCCCGGACCAGGGACAGATCGGTGGCCTTCGTCTGCTCCTCCTGCTCCAGCTGCTTCTTCAGAGCCGGCAGCCTTCCGTAGCTTAGTTCCGCCGCCTTCTCCA
This sequence comes from uncultured Acetatifactor sp., assembly GCA_910589035.1. GTDB lineage: Bacteria > Bacillota > Clostridia > Lachnospirales > Lachnospiraceae > Acetatifactor. The sequence goes on from CAJUSI010000083.1 coordinate 25,081, forward strand.
GATTCCCCTCCATCTGGGCGATCTGGATTTCGCTGTTCACCGCGTCTATTTCTTCACGCAATTTGGATAATTTGTCCACGGAGGCCTTCTCATTATCCCACTGGGCCTTGCGGGAGGCAAATTCCTCCTTCTGCTCCGCAAGCTCTCTCTGGAGATCCGCAAGCCTTTCCTGGCTTAAACGGTCCTCCTCCTTCTTCAAAGCGGCCTCCTCTATCTCCATCTGCATGATCTTCCGCTGCATTTCATCCAGCTCCGCGGGCATGCTGTCCAGCTCCGTCTTGATCAGCGCACAGGCCTCGTCCACCAGGTCTATGGCCTTGTCCGGGAGAAACCGGTCGGAAATATAACGATTGGAAAGCACCGCCGCACTGACCAGGGCGTTGTCCATAATCTTTACGCCGTGATAAACCTCATAGCGCTCCTTGATGCCTCTCAGGATGGAGATGGTATCCTCCACGGTGGGTTCGTCCACCATCACGGGCTGGAACCGCCTCTCCAGGGCGGCGTCCTTCTCAATATACTGCCTGTACTCGTCCAGGGTGGTGGCCCCGATGCAGTGCAGCTCGCCCCTGGCCAGCATGGGCTTAAGCATATTTCCCGCGTCCAGCGCCCCGTCCGTCTTGCCCGCTCCCACAATGGTATGCAGCTCGTCGATAAAGAGAATGATCCGGCCGTCGCTGTTCTTCACATCCTCCAGCACTGCCTTCAGTCTCTCTTCGAATTCCCCCCGGTATTTTGCTCCCGCCACCAGCGCTCCCATATCCAGGGCGAAGATCTTCTTGTCCTTCAGCCCCTGGGGCACGTCCCCCCTTACAATACGCTGGGCCAGGCCTTCCACCACGGCGGTCTTGCCCACCCCGGGCTCGCCGATGAGCACGGGATTGTTCTTGGTCTTCCGGGAAAGGATGCGGATCACATTCCGGATCTCCGTATCCCTGCCGATGACGGGATCCAGTTTCTGATTCCTGGCCTTCTCCACCAGCTCCTGCCCGTACTTTTCCAGAGTGTCATAGGTAGCCTCCGGATTGTCGCTGGTAACCCTCTGGTTCCCCCGGACGGTGGACAGGGCCTGCAGGAAGCGCTCCCTGGTGATGCCGTACTCCTTCCAGATCTGCGCTATCTCCCGGTTGGGATTCTTTATCATGGCAAGGAAGAGATGCTCCACGGACACATACTCATCCCCCAGCTGCTTTGCCTCGTCCTCCGCGCTCACCAGCACCTTATTCAGGTCGGCTCCCACATATACCTTGCCTCCCTGGACCTTGGTGCGCTTCGCCAGGGCCTGCTCCGCGCGGCTTACGAAATGCTCCTTCTGAATCTCCATCTTCTCGATAAGCTTTAAGATCAGGCTGTCCTCCAGAGTCAGAAGGCTGTACAGAAGATGCTCCTGTTCAATCTCCTGGTTCCCGTATTCATAGGCCAGTCTCTCGCAGCCCTCCACGGCCTGCATGGATTTTTGCGTAAATTTCTGTATATTCATATCATAAACCTCCTGTTCCCAATTATATGCTTCCGGAATCTCTTACCCGCATTTTGCGGCTATTTTATGCTTCCAATTCTGCTGCTTCCTCCTTTTACAGAAAGCCCCAATCAGGTGCGCCCATATAGCTGCATATATCGGATTTACGCTTCCTGATTTGCTCCGGTATCCGGGTGTGCCTATAAAACGGCGGAATGCCAATACTGTGTCAGGATGATACAGCCTGCACCCCTGATTCCAGGCGCCAGGGTTAAATTCTGCAGAACAAACGCTCTCTGCAAACCTCGTTCATTTGTTCTATAATTAATATAACATCATCTCTGCAAAAATCAATTAACAAAGTATAAAATTTATGGAAAAATAAAAACGGCCTCCGGGAAATGACTGTACGTCTGCAATATATGATGTGGCACATTGGAATTCACAACCATATACTGCGGGCGGCAGCATTTCCCGACAGCCTTATTCCACCCTCCCGGTTACTGCTGTCGGTAGCAGGCAAGGAAGGAAGATAGCTTTTCCACCGCCGTCTCCAGCACCTCCACACGGGGCAGATACACGATACGGAAATGATCCGGTTCCTTCCAGTTGAAGCCGCTTCCGTGTACAATCAGCAGCTTCTTCTCCTTCAGCAGATCCAGCGCAAACCTCTCATCATCCGCAATGTTGAATTTATTCACATCCAGCTTCGGAAAAATATAGAAAGCGGCCTTGGGCTTCACGGCACTGACTCCCGGGATGTCGATCAGGGCATTGTAAATATACTCCCTCTGCTCATAAACCCTGCCCCCGGGGACGATATAGCTTTTTACGCTCTGATACCCGCCCAGGGCAGTCTGTACGATGGACTGGGCCGGCACGTTGGAGCAGAGCCGCATATTCGAAAGCATGTTAAGCCCCTCGATATAATCCTTTGCCAGCTCCTTCCTTCCGCTGAGAATCATCCATCCGATGCGGAATCCCGCAATCATATGGGATTTGGACAGTCCGCTGAAGGTCACGCAGAATAAATCCGGCGCAAGGGAAGCGATGGAGACATGTTCTTCCCCGTCCATCACCAGCCGGTCATAGATTTCGTCCGAGAAAATAATCAGATGATGCTCCCTGGCAATATCTACAATCTGCTGCAGTACCTCCCTGGGGTACAATGCGCCCGTGGGATTGTTGGGGTTGATGATGACAATGGCCTTCGTGCGGTCATTGATCTTGCCCCGGATATCGTCCATATCCGGATACCATTCCGCCGCCTCGTCGCAGATATAATGCACCGCTTTCCCGCCTGCAAGCGTGGCGCAGGCCGTCCAGAGCGGATAATCCGGCGCAGGAATCAGAATCTCGTCCCCGTCGTCTAAAAGGGCGGACATGCACAGATTGATCAATTCGCTGACGCCGTTCCCGGTGTAAATATCCCCTATGGATATATTGGGAATTTCCTTTAGCTGCGCATACTGCATAATTGCCTTTCTGGCCGAGAACAGTCCCTTCGCATCGGAGTACCCCTCGCACTCCGTCAGCTGCTGGCGCATGTCATAGATAACCTCGTCGGGCGTCCGAAAGCCGAAGGGCGCCGGATTTCCGATATTCAGCTTCAGCACATTTGTGCCTGCCTCCTCCATGCGGGCCGCCTCTTCCACCACAGGCCCTCTCACATCGTATAATACATTGTCCAGTTTTGACGATTTTCTGAATTCCTTCATCCCTATGATACCCCCTGTATAATTTCTTTATGCTTCCGCCTCGGCCTCTCTCTCTGCCGCAATCACCGCAAAGGCGATATTGGTGGCGTGATCCGCCACACGCTCCAGCCCGGAAGCGATGTCCGAGAACATCATCCCTGCCTCCGGCGTACATTCCCCCTGCGTGAGCCGGCGCACATGCGCCTTCTGCATTTCCTTCTCCCTGGCATCGATTCCGTCCTCCAGGTCTATCACCTCCTGCATATGGCTCTCATCGCTGCGCGCAAACATATCCATGGCATACCGGATCAGCTTATTCACCATATCCAGCAGCTCGCCCAGCTCCGTCTGGGCTTCCCTGCTGATCGTAATGCCGTTCTCCCGGCGCTCTCTGGCCTTATCCGCCACGTTCTCCGCATGGTCGCCGATCCTCTCAATATCGTTCACCACATGAAACAATGCGCCCAGACTCTTTAAGTCCTCTATGGGCAGGGTTGTCTGGTTTATTTTCACCAGATAATCCGTGATGGCATGATTCAGGAAATTGATATTCTTCTCCACCTCATAGACCTCCCGGATGTCCTCCTCGTCCAGAGTGATCAGGGCATTCATGGCGCGGGTTAAATTCTCACTGGCAAGGGAGGCCATGCGGTCCAGCTCCTTGATTACCTCCACCACGGCCGTGGCAGGATTGAACACAACCTTGTCGCCGATATATTTCAGCTGATAGCTTTCGCGGTAGTTGACCTTTTTGTCCTCCCCCGGCACGCACAGGCAGGAAAGCTTCACGATCCACCCGGAGAAAGGAAACAGGACGATTACCTGGAATATTTTTATAATGGTATGGGCGTTGGCCACAAAGCGCCCCTTATCCGAAGAGAGCGCCCATATAAATTTCATCACGGGCTCCTTCGCCGCAAACAGAATCAGATAGATGATCGCGGTACCGATCACATTGAACCAGAAATGGATGAGTGCCGCTCTCTTTGCATCCTTTTTGCCTGCCATGGAGGCCAGCAGCGCGGTGGTGCAGGCACCTATATTGCAGCCCAGCACAATGTAAAGAGCCACATTCAGAGCCAGAAGGTCCTGGTTCGCAAGCAGGAGGACTATGCTTACCGTCACCGAGGAGCTCTGTATCACCGTAGTCAGAACCAGGCCCACCAGAGTAGCCATAACAGGATTTTTCAGGGAGCCCATCAGATTGACCACCTCCGGCACGTCCCGCATGCCTGCCATGGAGCCGGACATGGTGCTCAGCCCCAGAAACAGGACGCCGAAGCCGATAATGATATCCGCAAATTTCTTAATCTGTTCCTTTCTGCAGAACATGGCCGCCAGCACACCCGCCAGCAGAATAACCGGCGCATAGGCGGACAGATTAAAGGATACCAGCTGCGAAGTGATAGTAGTTCCGATATTGGCACCGAAGATAACGCCGGCCGCCTGGTACAGATTCATCAGGCCTGCGTTGACAAAGCTTACCACCATTGCCGTACAGGCCGAGGAAGACTGGATAATACCGGTGAATACAATGCCCACCACCATCCCGGTAAAACGGTTGGTCGTGAATATCTCAAGGATACGGCGCAGCTTTGCACCCGCCACCTTTTCTATGGAATCGCTCATGACACGCATGCCGAACAGAAAGAGCCCAAGGCCGCCCGCCATTGACAAAATTATACTTACGCTCATTAGTTTTTCTCCCGGACCGATTCGTCCTTATCTTGCCAAGCCCGCCGCAATGTCCTTCCGGAGCTGCTCCCGCAGCGCCTCCACACTGCCGAAATGCCGCTCCGGCCTGTGGAAGGAAAGTAAAAATACTTCTGCGGACTTTCCGTATACATCCTGCTGAAAATCATAGAGATAGGATTCCACTCCCAGAATCCTCTCCTGCGCAACCGTGGGCTTGTATCCCACATTGGTAATAGCCCGGTACATTCTGCCCCCCACACATACCCTGGAAAAATAGACCCCGTTGGGAGGCAGAAGCTTCTGTGCGGGAGGTATTATATTGATGGTGGGGAACCCCAGTCTCCTGCCCACCCTGTTTCCCCGGACCACCTCTCCCGCAACCATATAAGGCATACCGAGCAGACGCCCCGCCGATTCCATCCTGCCCGTTTCCACTTCGGAGCGCACAAGCGTGGAGCTTATCTCCCTTCCTTCCAGGCATACCTTGTCTATGGTCATAACCTCAAATCCAAGGCCGGGACCCAGTTTCTGCAAAAGGGCCGCATTTCCCGCGCCTCCTGCTCCGAAGGACAAATCCTTCCCCGCCGCCAGGAAGCATGCATTCATCTGCCCTGCAAGAATGTCCCCTGCAAAGGCTTCCGGCGGCATAGCCGCCGTCTCCCGGTTCAGCGGGAATTCAATCAGAATATCCACGCCCATCCGCTCAAACAGCAGGCGCTTTTCTTCCCGGGTGGTCAGCTCCTTTCCGTCGTTTCCTCCAAAGAATACCGTCGGCGACGGGTCAAAGGTAAAAACACAGGCAGCCAGACCTTTCTCTCTGCGGGATATGATCTCCTCCAGAAGCCTCCTGTGGCCGATGTGAATCCCGTCAAATTTTCCGATGGCGGCTGCCGTATCCTTTTTCAGATTAAATTGTATTGTATCAGCGATGATTTCCAAGCGACTCCTCCGCTTTCTCCAGGAACATTTTTACAGGCCTGTATTGACTCCGTCCGGAATCATAGGCATAGATTCCTGCAAATCGGCCCTCCGGTCCGTACATTCTCACCCAGCTGCCTGCGGCATATATTTCCTTCTCCGCCGTGTGCTCCGGCAGGATTGCATTGCCGTTTTCCAGCAGTCTATAGTAATCCCTTTGCACCTGGAGCGCAGGGCAGCCGGCAAATACGCCGTCCACAGGAAGCACCGGCTCCGCCAGTCTCCCTTCGTCCTTAAGCTGCTGAATCTCCCCAAGTGTATGAGCCCCCTCCAGGGTAAAGCTCCCCACCCTTGTACGCCTCAGACTCCGCATGGTTCCGCCGCAGCCAAGCAGCGCCCCCATATCCGCACAGAGCGTCCTGATATAGGTTCCCCTGGAGCACACCGCGCGGAAACGCACAATGGGCAGGCTGCACTCCAGAATTTCCAGTTCATGTATCACAATGGGCCTGGGGCGGCGCTCCACTTCTTTTCCGGCCCTGGCCAGTTCGTACAGCTTCCTGCCGTTTATTTTCAGCGCAGAATACATGGGAGGCACCTGCAGTCCCTCCCCCACAAAAGAGGCGGCCGTCCTGCGGACTTCCTCACAGGAAACCTCCACGGGGTGCTCTTCCAGCGTCCGTCCCGTCACATCCTGGGTGTCCGTTGTTCTTCCCAGCAGAAGCTCCGCCACATATTCCTTGTCCTTCCCGGCCAGCATATCGCAAACCTTCGTGGCGCTCCCCAGACAGACGGGGAGCACGCCGGTTGCCATAGGATCGAGCGTTCCCGTATGTCCGATTTTCTTCTGTGCATAGATTCCTCTCATTTTGGCAACCACATCATGAGAAGTAAATCCCGCCTCTTTGTCCACAATGACGATGCCGTTAATCATGAGATGCCGCCCATTTCTTCAGGGCCTCCTCGATATGTAGGGAGAGATTGTTCACACAGTCGTGGAAGGTTCCCGTCATGGTGCAGCCTGCCGCCCGGGCATGCCCGCCGCCTCCGAAATACGCCGCCACTTCCGCCACGTTTACCTTCTCCCCGGAGCGCATACTGACCTTATACTCCAGCACACCCGTCTGGTACATAAAGATGGCGCATTCCACGCCCTCTATATTGCGCAGCTGGTTTACCACACCGTCCAGATCCTTGGGCGCAACATTATAGAAATCCATGGTTTTGCGGTCGATCATGCTCACGATACAGGCTCCGTTCAGAAAACGGATGCTCTCCATAAGCGTCCTGCCCATGACCTGGGCCTGCAGGTAGGTCTTCTGGTAAAAGGTTTCCTGTATCAGCCTGGGAAAGTCAAAGCCGAAGCTGATGAGCCTGGCTCCCTTTTCCATTGTGGCAGGCGTGGTATTGGAATACTGGAACACCCCTGTATCATGGATCATCCCCACATAGAGAGCCATGGCCAGATCTCTGTCCAGCCGCTCCGGTTCCATCAGATCATAGAGCAGTTCACAGGTGGATCCCACCTGGGGCTCTATATAATTCAGTTCTCCGCAGCCCGGATTGCTGATATGATGGTCAATATTGATCTTTTTCCCGGCGGCGCGGAAATATTTTTCCGCATCTCCCAGCCTGTCCGCCGTGCTGTCCAGCGCAAAAAAAACATCAAAGGGCTCTTCTTCGGGGAATTCGGAATTGATATCCCCATACCCCTTTATCTCCTGAAAAATCTCCGCAGGTTTCTCCAGAAACACCTGCACCTTTGCCGAGGGAAAGCATCCCGAAAGATATTGCCATAAACCCAGACAGGCTCCCACACAGTCGCCGTCAGGTCTGACATGTCCGCTGATGCCGATCCGCTCTGCTTGTCCGCATTCTTTTATCAGATCCAATTTCATATATTCTTAATCCTCTTTCTCTTCATCAGGGTCCGCTTCCGGCCCTTCCTCCGATTCCTTCCTGCCCCGGGCATTCGCATCATCCTGTGCAATCACTTCATCGATTCTGCGCGCCATGTTCACCCCGTACTCTATGGACTGATCCATGACAAAGCTGATCTGCGGGGTATTCCGCAGATTGACAATTCTTGCCAGCTGATTCTTCAGAAATCCCTCTGCGCTTCTCAGACCCTCCAGGGTAGATTTTCTGGCCTCTTCATCTCCAAGCACGCTGATCCATACCTTGCAGCTCTTTAAATCGGGAGCCACCTCAACGGACACCACGCTTGTCCAGGGGCTGATACGGGGATCCTTGATCTGTCCCCGTATCAGCTCTGCCAATACATTCTGAACCTCCCCGTTAATACGGGTGTTTTTAATACTGTTTTTCTTCATTTCCATCCCTCATGACATATAAATCCGGCAGTTCTCTCCGGCGCCAGGAGCCGCTTCCGCCCTTTTACCTGGGCACCTCCACCATAATATATGCCTCTACAATATCAAGCTCCTGAATCTGGTCAAAGCCCTCGAATACAAGACCGCATTCATAGCCGTCCCGCACTTCCTTCACATCATCCTTAAACCGCTTCAGGGAAGCAAGGGCGCCTTCATAGATCTGCTTGCCCTCACGGGTAATACGCACCTTGCAGCCTCTCTGGAACACACCGTCCATGACATAGGAGCCGGCGATATTACCGATCTGGGATGCCCTGAATATCTGCCTGATCTCCGCATGGCCGATGACCTTCTCCTCAAATACGGGATCCAGCATCCCCTTCATGGCGGCTTCTACATCCTCTATGGCCTGATAAATGACTCTGTACAGTCTGACATCCACTCCTTCACGCTCCGCCGTAGTCTTGGCGGTGGCATCCGGTCTTACATTAAAGCCGATGATAATGGCATTGGATGCGCTGGCCAGGGTCACATCCGACTCGTTGATGGCGCCTACGCCGCCATGTATGCATTTGACTACCACTTCTTCGTTGGACAGCTTCAGCAGAGACTGCTTCACCGCCTCCACGCTGCCCTGTACATCCGCCTTCACGATCAGGTTCAGTTCCTTCAGGTTTCCTTCCTTTATCTGGGAGAACAGATCGTCCAGGGACATCTTGCTCCTGGTCTCCTCAAGCATTCTCTCCTTGTTCTGTGCCAGATAGGTATCCGCATAGGACTTTGCCGTCTTGTCGCTCTCATGGGCCAGGAATACTTCCCCTGCGCTGGGGACATCGGAAAGGCCCAAAATCTCCACCGGCGTGGATGGCGTTGCTTCCTTCACTCTCCTGCCCTTGTCATCGATCATAGCCCTTACCTTGCCATGGCATGCGCCTGCGGAAATGAAATCTCCCACATGGAGCGTCCCCTTCTGTACCAGCACCGTGGCCACGGGACCACGGCCCTTATCAAGCTCCGCCTCAATGACAAGGCCTCTTGCCCTTCTGTCCGGATTTGCCTTCAGCTCCATAATGTCTGCCGTCAGCAGAATGGTCTCCAGCAGATTGTCAATTCCCTCGCCCGTCTTGGCGGATACGGGCACAAATTCCGTATTGCCGCCCCAGTCAGTGGCGACCAGCTCGTACTCCGTCAGCTCCTGCTTTACTCTCTCGATATTTGCAGAAGGCTTATCTATTTTATTTACGGCAACCACAATCTCAGTTCCGGCCGCCTTCGCATGGCTGATGGCCTCAACGGTCTGGGGCATCACGCCGTCATCCGCCGCTACAACCAGAATCGCTATATCGGTGGAATTCGCGCCGCGCATACGCATTGCGGTAAAGGCCTCATGCCCGGGAGTATCCAGAAATGTAATGACTCTTCCGTCCACATTTACAGTATACGCACCGATGTGCTGGGTAATACCTCCGGCCTCCTTATCGATGACATGTGTTTTCCTGATGGTGTCCAGAAGAGAGGTCTTACCATGGTCCACATGTCCCATGACGCAGATAACGGGCGGTCTCTCCTTCATCAGGGAAGTATCCTCGTCATCCTCCTTCAGAAGCTCCTCGATTACATCCACCTTCACTTCTCTCTCACAGAGAATCTCGTACTCCATGGCGATGTTTTCCGCATCTTCATAGGAAATCTCCTGGTTTACGGTCACAATCCTGCCTTCCAGGAACAGCTTCTTTACGATTACAGACGGCTGCAGCTTCATCTTCTCGGCAAATTCCTTGATCGTGATGGTTTCCGGCAGGGTGATCACCTTGATGACTTCCTCCGCCGCTTCCTCTTTCTTCTTCTCAGGCTTGTTGAATCTGCCGGGCTTATTCTTTAATGCTTCGTCTTCCTCGTAGATATGATCCTTCCTGGATCGCTTTCCCTTCTCCTGGCTGTTTGCACGCCTCTTTTCTTCCTCGCGCTTCTTTTCCATATCCTTTGCAGGAGTCTCTCCCGCAAAAGCCTTGCCCGGTTTATTATCTCTGTATCCGGTTCCCGGTCCTCCATTGCCGCGGCCGTCACGCGGACTGCCATTGAAATTACGGTTAGCACCCGGACCAGCGCCCGGACCCCTGCGATCACCCTGACCGCCGCCAAAGCCCGGCCTGCCATTTCTCTGAAATCCGTTCTGTCGATCTCCCTGAGGTCTGCCATTTTGTCCGCTGCCTCCCCTGGACTGGTTCTGTCCGTTTTCCTGGCGATATCCCTGGCCGCCCTGACCAGCGCCCCGGCCTCTGTTGTCACGGTTTCTGTCCTGGGAAAAGCCTTCCTGCCTCCGGTTCCCCTGGTAGCGGCCTTCCCTTGCGGCCCTGTCCTGTCCGCTTCCGCCGCCCTGGGATCTCCCGCTCTGATTCCTGTCTCCCTGAGTTCTCTCCCTCTGAGGCCTGTCGTTCTGGAACCTTGTATTCTGGGAACGGTCATTCTGGGGTCTTTCGCCCTGGGCCTTTGCATTCTGAGACCTGTCATTCTGAGCTTTTTCACTCTGGGTACGCTCATTCTGAGAACGTTCCCCCTGAGTTCTCTCGCCCTGGATATGATCGTTCTGGGGTCTCTCATTCTGAGACTGCCCGTTCTGTATACGTTCATTCTGAGGTTTCTCACTGTGCACTGCCGCTGCCTGATTCAGAGCTTCTTCATTCTGCGGCTTCTGAACCTGCGCTTTCTGCTCCTGTGACGCTGCCGCATTCACTTTGCTGTTATCCGCCTGCTCAGGACGCGCCTTGGGCTGCGGTTTCGAAGGCACCATCTGCACCGACGGCGTGGGAGACGGCGGTGTCAGCGGCTTAATACGCGTGGTCGCCTGTACCTGAGGCTTGCGATCCCCCCGATTTCCCTGATTTTTGTTAAATCCGGTCTGGCCCCCCTGATTTCCCTGACCCTGGCGCTTATTCTGGCCTGTCTGTCCCTGACGCTGCCCCTGCCCCTGTATCTTTGAATTCTGCGGATTGCTCACAACGATGATCGTCTTCTTCTTTTTCGGCGCATCGTTTGCCGCGCCGCCTGCCGGCTTCGCCGGCCTGGCTTCTTCCTTTGCCCCAGCCTTTCCTGAATTTTGTCTCACTGATTCCTCCTTCATTGGTTCCTTTCTCACCGGCTCTACAGCCGCGCTCCTTTCAGGCGCGCTCTTCCCTTCCCTGGCGAACGCCCTGCGGACCATCTGCGCCGCCTCCTCTTCCACAGAACTCTGCGCCGCTTTTGCTTCTATTCCCTTCTCTGTCAGAAATCCCAAGATATCTTTACTTTGCACCTTTAATTCCTTAGCGAGCTCATGTACCTTTATTTTCGCCATGCTTTCCTCCATTTCTGCCATAATCGGCGCCCTACTTCTCTTTCAGTTGTTTGATAATCGCATTCGCCAATCCTGCTTCGCACACGCCCAATGATGACCGCAAGTCTTTCCCGACAGCCCTTCCCAGTTCCTCTTTCATCCCGTAATGCTCCAGCGGAACCTGATAGAAAGAACATTTGTCTGCAAATAGCTTCCTGGTATTATCCGACGCATCCTCCGCAACAATCACCAGCATGGCGGAGCCTTTCTTAACTGCCTCCAGGGTCTGAAATTCGCCGCTTACAAGATTGCGTCCTTTCATTGCAATTCCCAACAGCAATAAAATCTTATCCTGCTTCAAAATTCTCAAACTCCTTTTCCAGGGTGTCATACACCTCATTCGGAATATTCATTTTGAAGGAGCGCTCCAGCCCTTTATTTTTTCTTGCCTTATACAGGCATTCCCTGCTCTTACAAACATATGCGCCTCTTCCGTTCTTTTTGCCTGTTATATCCAGACATATTTCGTTTTCGGCTGTTTTCAGGACACGCATCATATCCCTTTTTCCCTTCATTTCACCGCAGCCCACACACTGCCTTAAAGGAACTTTTTTCGCCATAGAATTTCTTACTCCTCATCAGGGGCTTCCCATTCGCCCTCATCATATTCTTCCGTCTCTTCGGGGGCCTCCGGTTCTACATACTCCTCATAGCTTTCCGCATTCGCCGGCTCGCCTGCCTGCTCATACTCTTCGTATTCGCCTTCTTCATATTGGGTTTCTTCATATCCGGTTTCTTCGCCTTCGCCGTACCCGCTCTCTCCGTCTTCGTACTCCCCGTAATCCTCATATTCCTCTTCCACATAATCCTCGTAGCGGAATCCGGGAGCATCCTTGGCCTGCGTCTCCGATTTGATGTCCACCTTGTACCCGGTAAGTCTTGCGGCAAGTCTCGCATTCTGCCCTTCCTTGCCGATTGCCAGGGACAATTGGTAATCCGGAACCACAACCTTTGCCGTCTTTTCTTCCGGATCTGCAAACACCGCAACGATCTTCGCGGGGGAGAGTGCGTTCTGGATCAGATTCCCCGGATTCTCATCCCAATTCACAATGTCTATCTTCTCGCCCCGCAGCTCATCCACAATGGCGTTCACCCTGGCACCGTTCATGCCCACGCAGGCTCCCACCGCATCCACATTGGGATTGTTGCTCCATACTGCGATCTTTGTCCGGCTGCCGGCCTCTCTTGCGATGCTCTTGATCTCCACAGTGCCGTCCTTAATCTCCGTAACCTCGGATTCAAACAGCCTTTTTACCAGCTCCGGATGTGTGCGGCTCACATTGATGCGGGGGCCCTTGGGCGTATTCTTTACTTCCAGAATATATACCTTAATTCGCTCCGTAGGTCTGAATACCTCCCCTTTTACCTGTTCTCCCTCACTCAGCATGGCATCCGCCTTCCCCAGATTGATGCTGATATTCTTACCCATATAGCGCTGTACCACGCCTGTCACTACATCCCGTTCCTTCTCATAATACTGGTTGTAGATAACGCTTCTCTCTTCCTCGCGGATCTTCTGAAGGATCACATTTTTGGCATTCTGGGTGGCAATGCGTCCAAACTCCCTGGACTTGATCTCCACATGGAGCATATCTCCCACCTGTGCCTTGAATGAAAGCTCTCTCGCATCGTCCAGGGAAATCTGCAGGCAGTCATCCTCCACCTCATCTGCGGTAGGCACAACCTCTTTCTCTGCATACACAAGGAAATCACAGGTCTCCCTGTCGATCTCCACATGGATATTATCCGCCTTGCCAAAGTGGTTCTTGCAGGCAGTCAGCAGAGAGTTTTCAATTGCTTCAAAAAGAGTTTCCTTGCTGATCTCTTTTTCCCTTTCCAAAATGTCAAGTGCCTCCATCAATTCCTTGTTCATCTTCTCCTCCATTCCGGCTCTTAGCCAAACCTTTTATCTCGAAAATATTCAAACTGTTTAAATTGTTCAGATTGTTCAGTCTATTCAAGTAATTTATCCTCTCAAAAATCCATAGCCAGTCGGATCAGTGCGATCTGCGACCTCTGAAAGCTCCTTTGCGCTTCCCCCTCCAGGATGACGATACTGTCCGCATCGAAACTCTCCAGTCTCCCCGCAAACTCCCTGCGCCCCTCCAGGGGCTTAAACAGCTTTACCTCCACTTCCCGGCCGATACTGTTCCGAAGATGCCTGTCCTTCTTCAGGGTGCGCCCCAGCCCGGGGCTGCTCACCTCCAGCACATAGGCGTCGGGAATAAAGTCCTCCCTGTCCAGTTCGTCGGACAGCGACCGGCTGACATTCTCACAGTCCAGGATGCTCACTCCCTCCGGCTTGTCAATATAGGCCCGCAGATAATAATCCGCGCCTTCCTTCACATATTCCACATCATAGACGGACACACCGTTAGCCTGCGCTATGGGCGCAAGCAGCGCCTCCGTTCTTTCCTCATATTCTTCCCTGCGGGACATCTCCGACCTCCAAAAGCCTCTAACATGCAAGTAAGAGTGGCTGCACAGCCACTCTTACTCTAATAACATCATCAACAAGTTCACTATAAACCAAAATCCATGATATGTCAATGGTTTTGCAGGATTTTTTCCAGTTTTTCCAGTTTTACGGTAATTTATCCGATCAGTACCTGTTGCCCTCAAAGGCGAAGCCGCATTTCCTGTGCCTTTTAAAATTCCGTTTTACAGCTTCTTCCGCCTGGCAGGCGCTTAGCAGCGGAATTCTGCGCATTCTGATTCCGGCATATCAGCAGCCGGCCTTACACATGGATCACCTCCAGGCTTCCGAACACCACATCTCCGGTCACATGCAGCACATTCTCCCCGTCCGGGTCACATCTTCCTGTCTCATCCGCAGAGCCGAATATATTGGATGTATTCATAACCACGCGCCACGAGGAAGGGATATACAGCTCCACATTGCCGAATACAAGGTCCACATTCACTTCGGCCGAACCGTTCCGCAGCCTGGTCTCCGTAAAATAGACGCTTGTGCTGCCGAATACATTATCCACATTCACAAAGCTGACCACTCCGCCGAGATATTTAATGGAATCCCCGAATACATTGTCATAGGAAATCGTATCTTCCACACGCTGTATATCGGTTATCCCCTCCCCCCCGTTTCCAATGCGTAGCAGATGGCCTCTTCCCCGGCGCGGCAGGTTCGGAAACAGAATCTTCAGCCCTATAGTACCCAACAGGGCCGCCAGCAGAACGGGCCAGGGCGTAATCGCTTCCAGATGCAGAAGCTCATCATTTACAATAATCAGGAAAGCTATGGAAAATAATATAGTGCTGATCCTCCCCCTCGCAATCCCCTTTATCAGGCATGCCGCCAGACAAATGCTGAAGAATACCGGCCAGAAGCCGATGCCCTTCAGAAAGCCGAGCCGCTGGGCCAGTATTGCCACAGCCCCCAGCAAGCATACGATACCCCAGAATATTTTGTTCTTTCCTCTCATTTTCTTCGCCTCTCTCACAATCCAAGTTTTCTCGCCTTCAGCCGTTCCGCCACTGCCTTGAAATAAGCTCTGGACACAAATGCCTTCTTGCCGCATCCGGCAAATTCCATCACGCTGGATGCCGTCAGATTCCTTGTAACGGAATAGACATGATCCAGATTGACAATGGCGGATTTGGATACCCGCATAAAGCTTCCCGGCAAAAGCTCCTCCAGTTCATAGAGCTTATATTCACAGACAAGAATCCGCTCCGCCGTATGCGCACGGATCTCCCGTCCCTGCGTCTCGAAGAAGAGGATCTCTTCCATGGGGACAAAGAACTCCGTGTCCGCGCTTTTCAGAGAGAGGCATCTCTTCCCGCCCCCCTGCTTCGATATGTAATTCTGGAGGCTTATCACGGAATCGTTCAATCCCCTGCACCGAATGATGACCTCTTCCTCTGCCAGGTCCTCTTCAATCTCGATTTTAACCTTCATATTCCTTTCCCTTTGCTTCCGCGGCGTTTCTCTCCCATGCGCAAATGATTTCATGGCAGTCCATAAGCTTATGATTCCAGTATACAGGAAATCGGGAAACTGTAAATACCTTCTGCGCAAGAGGTTGTGCAGAGAGTGTGAGAGGTAAATATCAAAGAATACTGTAACTCATCCACTCATAAAGGAGCCTGGTTCCCTCCATGATCTCCGGCGGCAGCAGCGCCCTTGCCACCAGCTTCAGCTCGTCGGATTCTATATCGGTGCGCCTTAAATGGGCATAGTCCCCATCAATCGAAACTACGACATATTCAAAACGGTTCATCATTGTTCTCCTTTTTCCAAAGATTTGTCCGGAACTGCTCACTTAAAAACCCCGGATACCAGTCTGATACCCGGGGTCTGAAATACTATTGTGTCGCAGCAAAAGCGGATTACATCATGCCGCCCATTCCGCCTGCCCCTGCGGGCATTGCGGGAGTCTCCTCCTTGATGTTGGCCACAACGCTCTCGGTGGTAAGCAGGGTGCTTGCCACGCTGGTAGCGTTCTGCAGGGCGCTCCTGGTCACCTTGGCGGGATCCAGAATACCTGCGGATACCATGTCCACATACTCCTCCTTCAGCACATCGAAGCCGATGCCCGGCTCGGACTCGCGGACCTTGTTGATGATGACGCTGCCCTCTAATCCTGCGTTGGCCGCGATAAAGTACAGCGGGGATTCCAGAGCCTTCAGCACGATGCCGGCACCGGTCTTCTCGTCGCCTTCCAGTGTCTCAGCCATCTTCAGCACTTCCTTGGCAGCATGGATATATGCGGAACCGCCGCCGCAGATGATGCCTTCTTCCACAGCCGCCCTGGTAGCAGCAAGGGCATCCTCCATGCGCATCTTCGCTTCCTTCATCTCCGTCTCGGTGGCAGCGCCCACGCGGATCACTGCAACGCCGCCCGCCAGCTTCGCCAGTCTCTCCTGGAGCTTCTCGCGGTCGAAATCAGAGGTGGTCTCCTCGATCTGCTTCTTGATCTGGCCGATGCGGGCCTGAATCTCGCTCTTCTCACCCTCGCCGTCCACGATGACGGTGTTCTCCTTCTGGACCTTCACGGACTTGGCATGGCCCAGCATATCCATGGTCACATCCTTAAGCTCATAGCCAAGGTCGGAGCTGATCACGGTACCGCCTGTGAGGATGGCGATATCCTGCAGCATCTCCTTCCTCCTGTCGCCGTAGCCGGGTGCCTTCACGGCCACTACGTTGAAGGTGCCGCGCAGCTTGTTGACGATCAGGGTGGTCAGAGCCTCGCCCTCCACGTCCTCGGCGATGATCAGAAGCTTTGCGCCGGACTGCACGATCTGCTCCAGCAGGGGCAGAATCTCCTGGATATTGGAAATCTTCTTATCCGTGATCAGAATGCAGGGATTCTCCAGGGTAGCTTCCATCTTGTCCATATCGGTAGCCATATAAGCAGAGATATAACCCCTGTCAAACTGCATGCCTTCCACCAGATCCAGCTCGGTCTGCATGGTCTTGGACTCCTCGATGGTGATAACGCCGTCACCGCTGACCTTCTCCATGGCGTCCGCAACCATCTGTCCCACCGTGTCATCCCCTGCCGAGATGGCTGCAACCCTTGCGATATGCTCCTTGCCGTTCACCTTCTGGCTCATCCTGGAGATGGCTTCCACGGCGCACTCGGTGGCCTTCTTCATGCCTTTTCTCAGGATGATGGGGTTCGCGCCCGCTGCCAGGTTCTTGATGCCCGCATTTACCATCGCCTGTGCCAGAACGGTAGCGGTGGTGGTGCCGTCGCCTGCCACATCATTGGTCTTGGTTGCCACTTCCTTTACAAGCTGAGCACCCATGTTCTCGAAAGCATCCGCCAGCTCGATTTCCTTTGCAATGGTAACGCCGTCGTTGGTGATCAGGGGCGCACCGAAGGACTTATCCAGTACCACGTTCCTTCCCTTGGGCCCAAGGGTCACTCTCACGGTATCACTTAACTGGTTGACGCCGGACTCTAATGCTGCACGGGCTTCCGCACCGTATTTAATCTCTTTTGCCATGATTTTTCATGCCTCCGTTTTCTGATGATTTTCTTTTTTTGAATTTAAATTACCTGTTTTGAAATTACTTCCTTTAATTCCTGCTTATAATTCCTGTCTTGAAAAATATCCGCTATTTCTCAATCACTGCAAGGATATCGTTCTGCTTTACGATGATGAATTCCTCCTCGTCCAGCTTCACTTCCGTTCCCGAATACTTTGAGAAGATTACATTGTCGCCAACCTTTACTTCCATCTTGACTTCCTTGCCGTCCACCGTGCCGCCGGGGCCAACCGCCACAACCTCTGCCTGCTGGGGCTTCTCCTTATTCTGTCCGGGAAGAACGATGCCGGATTTGGTGGTTTCTTCTGCAACTAACTGCTTTAATACGACTCTGTCACCTAAAGGTACTAATTTCATGATAACTGCCTCCTGTAATATTCATTTTACTTTGTTAGCACTCATTTGATTTGAGTGCTAATCACTAGAACATATAATAGTTTTATATGTAAGTCTTTGCAAATATATTCACGGAAGTTCAAGGCTTATTTTCTTCTGTTTTCTCTTATTATCTCTTCTTTTCTTTTGTTTTCTCACTTTATTCTCCAGGAGCTGATTTAATATTTATTTTAGAAATGCCTTATTCCGCGCATCCTCCCGGCCGATATATATATTAGAACTTAGAAAATGGAAATTGCGGAACATCTTCTATTATAGAAGGCCGCGCGTCACTGTTGAAATACACATCCAGGGAGGGATTAACGCAGCAAACGGAATTCAAAGCTATTTCAAAGTGTATCCGGTTCAAATGGTTTACGCGGTATCAAAGGTAAAACGGGAAAAAAGGGATTCCGGCCGCAGGAACGCCAGACCGTCCTCCTCCCGTCCCTTTGCCGCCATATTGCAGACGGCTGTGGAGGAGCATTGCGCGGAGGAAATCTGCAGTGTGACCTATGACCGCCAAAGCCTGATCCGCACATATGATTTCCTCCAGACCAGGGAATACACCTTTTGAACCCGAAAAAAGAGACGCCGCATGGAGATTTCCGTGTGACGTCTCTTTTCGTTATATCCATTTGTCCGGGAACTCTTTCATATATAAATCCATCCGCTTATGCGGCCCCGGCTTATGTTTCCTTCAGATTTACATATCCGCTCCTTTATGCGCATCTGCGCTTATA
Organism: uncultured Acetatifactor sp.; assembly: GCA_910589035.1. Taxonomy (GTDB): domain Bacteria; phylum Bacillota; class Clostridia; order Lachnospirales; family Lachnospiraceae; genus Acetatifactor. Next base: position 43,693 of record CAJUSI010000083.1, read on the forward strand.
CGCCCTCATCTGCGGATCCGTCCGTCCCGGAAGTCATTCTCCTGCAGCTCTTCCGGTTTATGGGCACACCCGCCTATGAGTTAAAAGTATTCGTATTTCCGATAAAGTCGCTGGCGCTTCCGAGCTTCATCAGGCGCCCCTTTTCCTGGCGTTCCTTTATCTTCGACCGAAGGGTTGGGATCGCACCCAGCAGCAGGAACAGATAGATCAGGAAGAGATTCAGCGCATAATCTGTCATTTCGATAATCCCCGTGGATATCATCTCCGGCACCATTCTGTACCATTCGAAGATATTCCAGCCGTAAACTCCTTCGCTGGCCCGGTAAAGCATGATGGCCCAATCCAGCCGGTCTCCCACATAAGTCATTCCCAGCATGATAATAACACAGATCACAACGCTCTTTTTGGAGATCTTTCCTCCAAGCAGCTCATAGCCCTTCAGTACTCCGATTGCCATCACCGCGCCGGACAACGCCGCCACATATCCCAGCTGGCTCAGCAGAATGATGCACAGTACGCCCACCAGGGAGCCAAGCAGGGCGCCCACAATCCCGCCGACGATATTTTCCTTCTTCGCCTGCATCTCCTGGGTAAGGCTCAGCATATTTCCGCGCATTTTCTCCTCGCAGTCCGGGCAGAGATGTGTGTATGTACCTCCGAAGCGGAAGGAAGCAACCTCCTCGCTCCTGCTGCAGACGCTGCAGCAGGGCGAGTATCCCTTCGATTTCAGGAAGGACAGGAGGCTGGAGATGGACTCCTTCATGGACTCCTTCAGCTTTTCCTGCTTATTTACCGCCTTATGGGAAACCAGGATCTGATTTCCCTCCTGCCGCAGTGCCGCCACGCTCTTTACGCTCTTTGCGAACTCCTTTTTCTCCTGCTTGGTAAGAGCCGCACCGGTGGGGCTCTTGGCGGCAGTATGGATCGTCAGCATATAAGGATATCTGCTGTCCGCCGCATAGACGATCAGATCGTAACCGTCCTTCTGTCCGTATATCGTATTGTTTGCTCCGTCATACCGCAGGCCGACGGCAGCGGCCAGGGCTTCATAATTATCCGTCACCTTACTCATTTTATTTCGTTTCCCTTTCCATGTATTTTTTAAAATTTCATACCCCGCTCAGCCGTTTTCCTTTCGGACGCTTTCGGAATTGGTTTCCATGCCAGGAAATCGCCCAACGCAGAGAGGAACACCCGGCTGAGTCTGGTATATAGTCATTTTATTATGGCGCCGTCGCCTGATCAGGGCAGGCCGATACCGGAAGCTGCCCCGGGACGAATCAGCATTTTATCTCCAGATATCCCAGAAGCTTTGACATGTCATATTCATCCAGAACGCCCAGATTGGAATCATAGTATTTGCCGTCATAATGCACCAGATAATGGCAGTAACGCCCCATCTTCTCCATCATGATACAGCATTTCGGCAGCACTGCCGCGCGTCCCTCCGTATAATTGATGACATCGGAATGATCGATTCCGTAATAATTCAGGGCGGAAATCATTCTTCCCATGGTAGCCTGCCATTCCCGGCAGTCCATAACGCTGATCACCTCCGCAATGGTGATCCCCGCAAGCATCGCCACACAGGACTGCCCACATAAGCCGTCCTCCGGCTGAATGATAACCTTCATGCTATCAATCCTGCGGATGGGATTGTCAAAGCTATAGGGACTGTTCTGATCCATACGGATCAGGGATTCCGTAATGTGAAGCAGAATCTTGTGGGGCACGCCCAGCTCTACCTTCACCGCATCGTCATCCGGAATATGGATCTCATAATTCCCCTGAAAGGTGCTCTTCCCATTTTCCCTGGGGAGCAGCTCACAGTCTATCACCGCGTTGTCCAGCACCACATCCGCCTTGATCACATCCCGCTGCTTACAGACCTCCCACACGTTGAACGGGATCCTGATCATATAGCCCTTTTCCTTCTTCTCAATAACCGACTGAAAAAAATACCGCATACCCTCTATACCTCCGTTCCGGGCACTGTCCTAAGCCCTTCCTTTCCGATATTGTATCAGATTTTACCGCGCTTGAAAATATATTTTCTCTATTTTTCACAGGAGTACGCAAATAATATTTGCATACGGGAAATAGTCATGCATTCTTCCTTGCCTGGGAAGGCGAAACCCCATAGTGCTTCTTATAGAGCTTGCTGAAGTGATAGGCGTCGTCATAGCCCACCAGCGCAGCCACCTCCTGGATGCTTCCCTGATAGCCGCTCTCCAGCAGCTCTCTTGCCTTTTCCAGGCGGATGCGGATCAGATGCCGGATGGGCGCGCTCCCCGTCTCGCTTTTGAAGATTCTGGATATATAGAAGGGACTCAGATACATATTCTCCGCAATCTGATCCAGGGAAATCTTCTCATTATAATGGTCTTCAATATAAGTGCTGATCTGCTCCACCAGGTATTTCTTGCCTGCGGATTCAAAGGCAGGCCCTCTCGGTCTCTCCATGGGTTCGCATTGTTCCCTGAGAACCAGCAGGAGCATCTGTATGAGATAGGACTTCAGCATAAAATACCGCCCCTGCCTGCGCACGGAATTCTCCGCCTCCATTGCGGAGCAGATCCGAAACAGTCTCTGGCGCAGTTCTCCCGCAGTATGGTAGATATATTGTCCGCCGGGCAGCGGCATATAGTTCTCCGGGCAGCCCGTTATCCGGATATGGGAAAAGCCCACGAAGAACTCTGTGGCCGGAGTCTCCGCCTCCGGGCAGAACAGGGCCTGATGCTTAACCCCCGCATTGATGATGACCACATCTCCTTCCCGGACCGGATAGATTTCGTCTTCAATAATATATTTTCCCTCTCCGGAAAGGACAAAGGCCATTTCGAGATGTTCATGGCTGCGGGGCAGAGCTTCTCCCTTGGCCTTATCCCGGGTTCCCTTCCATATAAAAAGGAAGGTAGGGTCCATTTCGTCTACGGATATATCCATATTTCTCTGCTCTTCCATTCCAATTCTCACCTCCTCGTTCCTTTGCCTGTTATTGTAACCATTTTGGCGGGAAATGTAAAATAGAATTTCAAATTTTTTTGAGAAAAAATCTCTTTTATTTCCGTAATATGAGTATTTCTTTGATACAATAAAATCCATCAAGGGTGCAAGAAAACCCATTTCCTTTTGTACCCCGAAAAGTACAATGTAGCATAAGCCCATTTTCCAAAAACAGGGGCGGATGGAATCAAAAGAATCCGGAAGTTATGAAATAAGATAAAAAAATCTACATCCGGCAGATTCCAGGGGAGGATTACATATGACACCACTGAAATGGTTCTACGGCTTTTTGAAGCGCTACCGGAATCTGATGATTCTGGGGATTTTTCTCACCACTCTTATCGCGGCATTGTCCATTGTCAACCCGTATCTGTCGGGTATTATTGTGGACGATGTGGTTCAGGCGGGGAATTACGATCTGCTGCCGAAGCTGATTGCCTGCCTGCTGGGGGTCACGCTGCTCAACAGCGTCCTGCGCTTTCTGTACCAGCTTGTGTTCGAGACGGCTTCTCAGGGAACCCTCTACGATATGCGCAGCACGGTGTACCGGAAGCTTCTGGAGGAGGATTTTGACTTCTATAATAAGAAGCGCACCGGAGATCTGATGAGCCGCCAGACAGGGGATATGGACGCTATCCGGCATTTCGTGGCCTACGATATTTACGCGGTATATCAGAATGTGCTTTTGTTTGCCTTTGCCCTGCTGATGATTTTCACCGTCAATACAAAGCTGGCTCTGTGTATGCTGGTGGTGCTTCCCTTCACGGCCCTGGCCACCTTTAAGCAGTCCAGGGAGGTGAAGCCCGCTTTCCAGAGGAACCGCAACTGCTTCTCCTCGCTGAACGCCTTCGTCCAGGAGAATATCAGCGGCAACCGGGTGGTGAAGGCCTTCGCAAAAGAGGATTATGAGAAAGAAAAATTTCAGATCGAAAACGACAGGTTTAAGGATTCCCAGATCAGGGGTTCAAAGGTCTGGATGAAATATGTACCCATTTTCGAAATTCTTTCCTATGCGCTGACCGTGATCCTGATGCTGTACGGCGGGTATATGGTCATTCAGGAGGAGATTACTCTGGGCGACCTGGTCAAGGTCAACGGTTATCTGTGGATGCTGAACATGCCTCTGCGGATGGCTGGCTGGTGGGTGAACGATATCCAGAATTTCATTACTTCCGTGGAAAAGATTTATTCCACCTACAGCGAGGAGCCCAGGGTGAGAACGCCCCGTTTTAGCTGGAATCACGGAGATTCCTTCGGCTATCCCCATGACAAAATCCGCGGGGATGTGGAGTTTAAGGGAGTGTCCTACCAGGCGGACGGGGAGGATATCGTGCGGGATATCAGTTTCCGGGTAAAGGCCGGACAGACGGTGGGCATTATCGGCTCTACCGGCTCCGGAAAGTCCACGCTGATGAATCTGCTCTGCCGCTTCTACGATACCACCTCCGGGCAGGTGCTGGTGGACGGTACGGATGTGCGCCAGATGGATCTCTATAACCTGCGGGATAATATCGGCATGGCCATGCAGGATGTGTTCCTCTTCTCCGACACCATAGAGGGGAACATTGCCTACGGCAGACCGGACTGCAGCTTCGACCAGGTAAAGCAGGCCGCCATCATGGCGGACGCCAACCATTTCATCTCCGCTCTGCCGGAGAAATATGACACGATTGTCGGAGAGCGCGGCGTGGGCTTGTCGGGCGGCCAGAAGCAGAGAATCTCCCTGGCCAGGGCTCTTTTAAAGGACCCGTCCATCCTGATACTGGACGACACCACCTCCGCCGTGGATATGGAGACGGAAAGCTATATCCAGAAGCAGTTAAAGACCATCAAGCAGGACTGCACCGTGTTTATCATTGCCTACCGCATCTCCTCCATCAAGGACGCCGATCTGATCCTGGTCATGGACGGGGGACGCATAATCGAATCCGGCACTCATGAGGAGCTGGCGGCGGCAGGGGGCTATTATGCCAGAACCTTCCGCAGTCAGTACGGGGAAATCCCCTACGATATGATCCGGGAACATAAAGGCCTGGCGTAAAAGAATCGCATAGCGCAGAAAAAGCGCATAACGCAAAAGGAGCGTATATATTATGAATCAAAATCTGCTGACTATTTCAGAGGCTTTTGCCGCTTCCATGAAGGAGACGGACGGCGTGCTGGGAGCCTGGAATTTCGGTTCGGTCATGCACGGCACCTCCGACGAATATTCCGATGTGGACATCATATTTCTGATCGGTGGGAATGCGTGGAAGGATATGGAAGCAAAGGTATCCGCGGCTTTGTCCGAATATTGCGACGGGGTTGCGCTTAGCTGGGGAGAAGGCTTTAACGGACATTCCCTTATCAGCAACAGCTATCTGTTAAGAAAGGATGGGCAGGTTCTCCAGTTCGATGTGGTTCTGCTGAATCAGGACTGTATCAGGGAGCCCCTCTGTAAGATCCACTACATGGATTTATCCGAAAAAGACATTGTTTTCGACAATGGAGGGCAGGTTCAGGAGCTGTGCGCCGACCCGCCCCATGGGAATCCATGGAGCTGCAGTCTGGACCGGGTAATAACAACCTATTATTTCTTTTTTCATATGACCGCCAAATACCTGCGCCGGCAGGATTATTTCAAGCTGAATCAGACCATGAGGACGCTTTACGACATGCATGCCTCGCTTCTGCTGGCAGGGTATGACGCCATAAGCTGGGGAGGCACGGAAAGCAGGCTTCACTTTCTGCCCGCCGACAGACAGGAGCATTTGAAGAAATATTACTGCACGGATGATTTTCGTCTTAACAGAGCCAATCTGGCCCGGTCCATGGAATGGTTCGAAGAAGATATGCAGGATGTACTGCGGCTGAAATCGCAGACATACGGCGGGAGCGACCTTGCCGCCATAAAAAAATTCTGGTATGAATGTACACAGGGGAGGTAGAAAACCATGGCACGTAATCGATATGATATGGACGAGGTGCTGGAGTCCGGCTTTGACATCAGACAGCTGAAGCGTCTGGCCGGGTATGTTTCACCCTACAAGGGCAAGATGGCAGGCGTCATCTTTCTGATGCTCAGCGCCTCCGCGCTGACCATGACGGTGCCCATCTTTTTTCAGAGAATCATGGATATTTATATTCCGCAGAAGGATATGAACAAAATCGTTCTGTTCAGCCTGCTGACTCTGGCCGTGGCAGTCTATTCCGCCATCGCCATGCGCTTTAAGATCAAGACCATGAGCGTTATCGGGCAGAGCATCATACATGCCATCCGCACCGATATCTTCAACCACCTGCAGGAGCTGCCCTTCCCCTATTACGACGACAGGCCCCACGGCAAGATTCAGGTCCGGGTGGTAAACTATGTGAACAGCTTAAGCGACCTTTTAAGCAACGGTATCGTGAACACCGTAACGGACCTTTGCAACCTTTTCTTCATTATAATATTCATGCTCATCTGCGACTCAAGGCTGACGCTGGTCTGTCTCTGCGGTCTGCCCCTGCTGGCCCTGGTGATTGTGTTCATCAAGAGAAAGCAGCGGCGGGCATGGCAGATCCAGTCCAACAAGCAGAGCAATTTAAACGCCTATATCGCGGAGAGCATCAACGGCATCCGGGTGACCCAGAGCTTTGTCCGGGAAAATGAAAATAACCAGATTTTCAACAATTTAAGCAGCAATTACCGCAGCGCATGGATGAAGGCAATCAAGTTCAACTTCACCATGGGCCCCAGCGTGGACGTGATCTCCGCCGTGACCACCGCCTTCATCTATGTGCTGGGCATCCGCTGGATCCTGGCCCCGGACGCCACCATGACCGTGGGCGTACTGATCGCCTTCACCGCTTACATAGGACGCTTCTGGGCGCCCATCAACACCCTGGCGGGCTTCTACAATTCCCTGCTGACCGCCATCTCCTATCTGGAGCGGATCTTCGAGACCATCGACGAACCCGTTCTGGTGAAGGACGCCGAGGACGCGGGCATTATGCCTCCTATCAGGGGCGTGGTGGAATTTAAGGATGTGTGCTTCAGCTATGAGGAGGGGCACCGAATCCTGGATCATATTAACTTCACCGCAGGGCAGGGGCAGACCTACGCCTTCGTAGGACCCACGGGCGCGGGGAAATCCACCATCGTAAACCTGATCAGCCGGTTCTACAATGTGGACTCCGGCCAGATTCTCATCGACGGAACGGATATCTCCAAAGTGACCATCCATTCCCTGCGCACCCAGATGGGCGTCATGATGCAGGACAGCTTCATCTTCTCCGGCACCATCATGGACAATATCCGCTACGGCAACCGGGAGGCCACGGATGAGGAGGTCATGGCCGCCGCCAGAACCGTATGCGCCCACGATTTCATCTCCCAGATGGAGAACGGATATTATACGGAGGTAAATGAACGGGGAAGCCGCCTGTCCGCAGGCCAGCGCCAGCTGATCTCCTTCGCCAGAGCCCTCCTGGCCGACCCGAAGATCCTGATTCTGGACGAAGCCACCTCCAGCATAGACACCGAGACGGAAATCCTCCTGCAGAAGGGCCTGAACGAGCTGCTGAAGGGAAGAACCTCCTTCATCATCGCCCACCGGCTCTCCACCATCCAGAACGCCGACTGCATTATGTATGTGGACAAAGGAGGCATCCTGGAAAGAGGCACCCATGAAGAGCTGCTGAAGCAGAAAGGCGCATATTACGATCTTTATATGTCACAATATGATTTCCTGGCATGAGCCATGCACAGGCACAAATGAAAAACGCCCGTCGGGAGCTTGCTCACGAACGGACGTTTTTTATTTGTGACGTATACGGCGAAGCCGTATCACCGGGCAGGCGCACGTCCTTTGCGCCTGCCCGGTGAGTGCATGGCGGGGTCCCCGCGACTCCCCAATGACTGCATGGCGGAAACCATACATCTCCGCACCCAAAGAAAAATATCTACTATAAATATGGTTTCAATTTTTCAATAAGTTCATATACTTTTGTTCCCGGAGCAGCTATTGCCGGAAGCTTGCCTGTGTTAATTTCATCAAGCCGCTTTGCGTTATGAATGGCAGCATCCATAAACGGCCTTAATATAAAGTACATATCATCCCTGTTCTTTGCATAATCCCCATATCCCATGCTTTTCAGATATCCCGACAGCTTATCCCAGTATTCAGTTCGATGTATATCAGATTGATAAAATCCAAAATGCAGCAGAAACCATAGCTCTATGCATTGATTTGACCATATGGCATGAAAAGTCATATCCTCCGTCGAAGCTTTTTCACATAGAACCACCGTATAATTAATATGCTCCGCCGGAAAATCATCCGTATCATAAACTATCCATACATGCTTGTATTCATTGGCCGAATTGTAAGCTTTCTGCCTTGCTTTTTCAAACAAGCTCAGCGTATTATCTCCCACACCTTCAATCACCAGCTGGATATGATCTCGAAATTTTTCATTAATACTCCTTTTTATTGCCTCAAAATATCGCGGTTCTGTATCCGTTCCTTCCGTTACAATCAAGTGGTATTCCGGCTGCAGCCTTACCCTTTTGCCCTTTCTTCCCTTTACCCAATCTTTTCCAAGATCAGATTTTTTCAGAGGCTTAAGACTCATTTCCAATCCCCTCCCAACATATTCTGCAGGTATGGATCTGCGCCGTATCTGCCCTCCAGATACTGCTTGTCAAAAGCAGCTGTACTGTTTACATGCTTGTCATTCTCATCCCTGATATCATATAAAGAATAAATACTGCTGTCATGTTCGCTGCCAAGAGCAGCAAACCAGATTTCATCTCTTCTGAATACAGTATTCTTCATGGTAGTCAGATCATGAGATGTAAATATAAGCTGAGCGCCCTTTTTATTGACTTCAGTATTCTTAAATAGGCGGATAATATACCTGAGCAGCTTTGGATGAAGCTTCGCGTCAAGCTCATCGATTATCAGCAGACGCCCTTCCTGCAAGCTAAACAGTATGATAGGTAAAGCTGCCAGCAATTTCCTGGTTCCATCGGACTCCACCGAAAACGGAAGTTCATATGGATTGCCGTCAACGATTCTTCTGATATACAGCTGATGCTCCTCCTCATTGTATCGATAGTCGGAAATATCTATATCCAGGTCATTAAGTGCATGAATAATGCGGCTCTTGGTATTTTCCTCATCCACAATGAGTATTCGACGGTCAATCTCAGGAACAGCATAGCTCTGAATAATACAGGACTCAAACCATCTCATCACATCCGCGATTACTGTCAGATCATAATTAATGGCAAGAAATGAAAGGTAAGGCATTTTGGGATTTACCAGCTTGTTGATCCCGCTCTTCTTTATGCTTGCACCAAGTGTAATTTCGGCCCCTTCACGTTCAAATACAGTTCCCGTTCTGCGGCCTCCCACAGATTTCCAATACAGGCACTCCGATACAATTTCTCCGCTCAGTATCGAAAGATAATATCTGTATTCATTCCCGCTGCGTCTAAAATATATTTGAAATTCAGTTGGCTCACTTTTTGATGTTTCATCTAACAAAAACGGCTGACATGTAACGCTGTGTTGAAAAATCATGCTCTCCCGGTTCTTTTCCAATTCCGCAACCGGCCTTACAATATTTGATATAAGGCATGCAAGGGCCTGGAGCAGATTTGTCTTTCCGCCTCCGTTCGGTCCATATATAACACTCACCGGCAGAATATCCGATGCGGAATTGCTGCCCTTCAGCAATGTATCCTCATACTCAGGAATTGCAGCCGCCTGCAGGTCAAACTCTGTTTCTGACTTATATGACTTAAAATTCTTAAAAGAAAAATGACAAAGCATATACGCTCCTCCCTTTTCCATTTATTATAGGACATAGAGCGCAAAATATCAAGTTATAAATTCGGTTTAGCACAAATATTTTATTTAATTCGTTTTATAATCCCATTTTCATCTCTTCGTTCCATACTCCTGTCATAGTATCCAAGACAGGATTCTATGATCTTAAGTAGATATGGAGATTACTCCCCATACCCCTCATTCAAACCGTACATGCGCTATTAACGCATACGGCTTAACCCTGCACTTCAACTTGAATCTTCCGCTCGCCATCAGCTCGCACCAAAGTTCTATTATATCCGCCTTCCCTGAAAACAATAATAAAAAAAGAAATAATTTCCTGGCGGGGTCCCCGCGGCTCCAGTTCCCCCTCCCATTTCAGGAACAGAAAGGTTTTGTTTGCGAATTCCACAATGTAAGATACAGTCCCTCTTCCTTCAGTAATTGCTCATGGGTGCCGGCCTGTACAATACGTCCCTGCTCAAGGACAATCACCTTATCCGCTATGGAGACGGCTCCCAGGCGATGGGTGATAATGATTCCGGTCTTTCCCTCCAATTCCCTGCGAAAGGTATCATACATGGCCTTTTCTCTGAAAGGGTCGATTGCCGAGGTTGCTTCGTCAAGGATCAGAAAATCAGCGTCTTTGTAAAAGCCCCTGGCGCATGACAGCTGCTGCCACTGGCCGCCGGAAAGCTCGGCGCCGCCGAATTCCTTCCCCAAAAGCGCGGACGGAGAAAGTTTCAGATCAGGAAGGAACGTCCTGCAGTAATCCGCACGCAAGTGAAACTAACGCCCCTGAATTCAATTTGGGCAGGCATGCCGACGGCTCCTTCCGTCCGAGTCTCACCCTCTTCCTCCAGCTGAAGAAAGGAAAAGAATCCGGACATTTGAGAGAAACTGGCAGACATTGTAAAAACACGGCCGCTTGGCTCATTGCTCGCGGGAATAAACAAGTCTCCATTCTCAGAAATCGCACTCCGCCTGGTGCTCCTGATAGTACCGGGCCTGGGTTTCAAACATCTTCCGATAGATTCCGTTCTCCAGCCCCATCAGCTCCTCGTGGCTTCCGTTCTCCGCAATGCGGCCATCCTGAATCACCACAATCCGGTCGCAGAACCGGGTTGCGGAAAGCCGGTGGGAGATCATAATAGAGGTCTTCCCGCGGCTGATCTCCCTGAAACAATGAAAAATCTCCTCCTCGGACACCGGGTCCAGGGCGGCTGTGGGCTCATCCAGTATCAGCAGCGGCGCATCCTGGTACAGCGCTCTGGCAATGGCCAGCCGCTGCCCGTTTCCGCCGGATAATTCCACCCCGTCAGCTTCAAAGAGCCTGTAGAGATAGCTCTTCTCCCCCTTCGGCAGGGCCTCCACGGCATCCTTTAAACCCACGCGCTCAAAAAACGGCCCAAGCTCCGCATCCTCCTGCCGCCCCAGCACCACATTGTCGTAAATAGTATAGGCAAACAGCCTGAAATCCTGGAAGACCGCCGTACTGCGTCCCTCCATGCTTTGCGCTTTCTCCCCGTCAAACAGAATCTCGCCGTCCCCGGGACGGTAGAAGCCGCAGAGCAGCTTCACCAGCGTGGTCTTCCCCGCACCGTTGCGCCCCACGATGGCCAGATGCTCTCCCTTTTGAATTGTCAGAGACAGGTCCTTCAGCACAGGCCCTCCCGCTCCCGGATAAGAGAAGGAGATGTTTCTGGCCTCCACCTCCGGCGCATCGGCAGAGGGCTTCCTCTCCTCTTCCTCCCGCATGGACAGCGTCTCGAACTCCTGAAATGCGGAAAAAAGCTTCCCGGTATAGAAAAGGTCCGACAGCTTGTCGCTGAGCCGGAAAAGGGCCGTCCCCAGATTCAGAAAAATTCCTGTATAGAAGGCATACTCCGCAATCCCCAGCTTCCCCTGTATGGCCCATACTGCCAGCAGGCCGTATATCACGAACAGCTGCAGCTGAGAGAGGAGGGAGGCCAGCCCTGCGCTCCGGCCGATGCGGCCGAACTGTGCGGACATTGCTTTCATATCCATCCAGTTCAGACGATGGATTTTTTTCATGATGATGCCGCCCATATCATAGATGCGGACGTCCTTCCCGATAGAGAAATCCGCCGCAAGCCCATTATATGCACCTATCTTCCGCTCCATCGGAAGGATTACCATATAGGTTTCATTCCTGGTCTTCCTGGTCTTATTCACAAAATGCAGATTGATCCCCGCCATCACAAGCAGGACCGCCAGCAGCACAGGGTAGCCCGCCGCGGCAATCGCCGCCGTGCCCAGCATGAGAAACACTCCGCTCAGGATATTGGGAATGGTGTCCCGCAGCATCCTGTCCAGCGCGCCGAAATCAATGATGGGGCGCAGGGCCCGCTCCTTCAGGTCCATGACCCTGGGCTCCTCCAGCAGGGAGTAATCCATGGACATGATCCTTCTGCCCACATAGCATTTGAAATCGTCCCGAAACCGCTCGGAGAAGCCCCCCTGCTTCACCGTCAGGTACCGGATCAGTCCCGTGCAGAGGAGATTGGCTCCGATCAGGCAGCCCACCAGTGCAAACAGCGTCCGCCGGCCCTGCCCATCCAGCAGCCCCGCCAGAATCTGCTGCGTGAGCCAGGTGCTCAGAATAGGGCTGACGGCGGATGCAGCCGCAATCCCGGCCGTCGCTATCAGGTAAGCCGGAGATACCATGAGCGTCAGCTTCATAATATAAAAAGGCAGTGCAAACTTCCGGCCGATTTCCCCGAATCTTTTCTCATCCCTCTTCATATGCCGCCTCCTCATGCTTTATTGTCCTGAACTGCCTTGCCGCCCCGGACTGTTTTCCTGCCTTGATCTGCCTTGCCACCCCAAGTTGCTTCCCCGTCCTGAACTGCCTTGTCACCCTGGGCTGCTTCTTCCCCCTGCCCCTGCTCCTGCTCCCTGTAGTATTTGGCCTGAGTCCGGAACATCCGGCTGTAGATTCCGCCCTTCCGGTACAGTTCTTCATGACTGCCCCGCTCCGCAATCCTGCCCTGGTCCAATAGCCAGATTTCGTCACAGAAACGTGTGGAATTCAGGCGGTGGGAAATGAATACCGTGGTTGCCTTACGGGAAATTTCATGAAAATGAGTGTATACCTCTTGCTCCGCCAGGGCGTCCAGCGCAGCCGTAGGCTCATCCAGCAGAAGAATGCCGCCGCCCCGGTAAAGGGCCCGGCAGATCACCAGGTTCTGGCGTTCCCCGCCGGAAAGCTCCACCCCTTCCGGATCGATGGCCTTGCCCACCGGGGTCTCCAGCTTTTTCGGCAGGCTTTCCACCTTGCCGTACAGCCCCATGAGACGCAGTGCCTCTTTGGCCCGGCCCTCCTCTTCCGGCGTATTTTCCTCCTGCAGCGTAATATTTTCCAGCACCGTTGCGGGAATTACTCTGGACTCCTGGAAGACTGCGGCGATACGGTCCTGGTATTTCCGCAGGTCCAGAGTCCGCAGGTCCACGCCGTCTATACGGATGGTTCCCTCATAATCCGTATAAAGCCCGCACAGCAGCTTCACGATGGTGGATTTTCCCGCGCCGTTGCGTCCCACCAGCGCCACATGCCTGCCCGGTTCCGCCTTACAGGAGAAATCCTTCAAAACATACTGTTGGCTTCCGGGATACCGGAAGGATACATGTTCAAACTCGAACCCATGGGCCTCCGCCCGGGGAAGCAGCGCAGTGCCCCCTTTCCGTTCCCCCTCCTCCTCCGCAAAGTCTCTGTAGGTCCGGACCTGCCTGGCCGTGTCGGCCAACTCCGCCCCCGTCTGCACAAGGCTTAGCCCCACCGCCGCAAAGGAGGCGAACACCCCCGTATAAAGCACGAAGGAATCCACGGTCAATTCCCCATTCAGATACATATCCACCAGATAAAAATAGACCGCCGCTTCGCGGAAAAGCGTAAAAAGAATATCCACGGCCGCCGCGCTCTTCTTCTTTCCGGCAATCCGTTTCAGGAACAGCTCGTACTGACACTGGTACTGGCGGTAGATGCCGATGAGCCAGTCCTTTATGCCAAAGAGACGCACTTCCTTGCCATAGCCGTAATCATACATCAGCGAGAAGGTGTAGTCACGCTTTCTCGTAATGTCCGCCCTCTCGTCCTTCCTCTGATATTCGTATTTTTTTACCCTGTTTTCAAAATAAAGATTCATGACAATGTTCAGAAACGGCAAAAGAAGCAGGAGCGGCTGCAGACCCGCTGCCAGATAAATATAATAACCCAGAATAATACTATTGGATAAAAAGACCGTTCCCGTCCTGTGCAGCGCTCCCACGAAACGGTCCACGCTGGACATGGCATTGCTCAGGCGGTTCAGCACCGCCGGATTCTCCGTGTCCGCAAAGGGCATATGCAGGGCCTTTCCCTGCAGCGTCTCCTTCAGCTTAAATCCCAGCCGCACAAAAAGGTCCTCGTTTTTCAGGCTGTAACAGGACAGCAGAAAAGAGGAGGATACGGACACCAGCGCCAGAATTCCGATATGTACCGCAAACCCTTCCAGGTCCTGCGCCATAATATCGCCGATGACCACCTTGGGCAGCAGCACTCCGGCAACAGGTCCCGCCGCCATCGCCAGCGTCAGCATGACAAAGACGGCAAAATAGCTTTTTTCACTCTTCCAGACAATTCGGATATAATAGCGGATGTTTTGAATGAATTCTTTCATAAACTTGTCTCCTTAAGGCAATCCGGCAGGAATTTCCCGTTTGACAGGAAGCGCCCGCAGCAGGTGCCCGGTCCATTGCTGCGGGAAAATTTATGTTTTTATAATTTTTACTGGTTAGGATCTTCACTTACATAATACTGCGCCTGTGCATGCCACATTTGCGCATATTTACCATCTTCCTCTGCCAGAAGATGGGCATGGCTTCCCTCCTGTATTATTCTGCCGTCGTCCAATACGATAATCCGATCGCAAAATTTACAGGAAGAGAGACGATGTGATATGAAGATCACCAGTCTGTCTGCCATATTTTTATGTATACTCTCATATACTTCTGCTTCCGCCCTGGGATCCAGCGCCGCTGTGGGCTCATCCAGTATCATAACCGGGCTGTCCCTGTACAAAGCCCTGGCAATGGCTATTTTCTGCGCTTCGCCCCCGGAAATATCACGTCCCCGGCTGTCAAAATCCCGATATAAAAATATATCCATTTCCTTTCCCATCTTTTCAAAACAGTCCCAGGCTCCCGCTTTCTCTATGCACAGCTTTGCTTTATCAGAATCATATTGGCAGGAAGCCGCCAGGTTTTCCCCCAGGGAAAATGCAAACAGCTTAAAATCCTGAAATACGGCGCTGATCAATTTCGTATATTCGTCAAAAGAATACTCCCAGATATCCACTCCATTCAGTAAAATCCTGCCTTCCTCAGGGCGGTACAGACGGCACAGAAGTTTGATAAGCGTAGTTTTTCCGCTTCCGTTTGTCCCCACAATAGCCGTTTTGGATATCCCCCCTATCCGCAGATTTATATTTTTCAGCGCATACTCTCCGCTTCCCGGGTAACGGAAAGATACATTCTCAAACACAAAGCATCCTTCCCCATTCGCCTCCATGCACACCGCTTTCTTCCCGGAATCCGCTTCCTCCGGCAATTCCATATATGAAAAATAAGCTTCCATTGCCTCATTGTTCGTCCGCAGCATTGCAAACGTGGTCATAAAACTGTTTATCCCCGACAGAAAACCGCTGATACACCCCACATATGCCAGAATATCTCCCACTCCAACCAATCCCAATAACGCCTTAACCCCAACGAACAGGTAGACATATACGGTCAGAAGAATAGAGATGAGCGAAATAATCGTTCGGTATTTCATCTGCATCCTTCGGATTCTTCTGAAAGTTCCAACCGCGCCCTCCAATTGCTCTGCATACTGCCCCTCGATCAGCTCCTTCTGTCCATGAAGTCGAATATCCTTTCCCACATGATAATCTGTCAGATATTGAGAATAATAAAAATCAAATAGCCGCAGAAATTCCCCAAGTCCCCCGATCATCCTGTTGGTACGCGATGTCTCCCTGCCCGCCGCAGCCATGCTGACCGGGACAGTAAACGCCATGATAAGGAGTAATAAAACGGATCCTGCCGGAGAAGCGATCACCCCGGCGATCCCTGTGCCCCCAGTCTGAAACTTCAGGAATACGGACATGGATAGGGCGGCTGCCATCACCATGGAAAAAATTGAATGCAATGTTGCCTGTACCTGATAGATCAGACTGAATATTCCGCTGCCTGTCGCCATCTGCATATCATATATGCGCTGCTTTTTTTGCTGTATTTTCTCATCTTCTATCATTTCATAGGGCAGCCTTGCCGCTTTTTCGCTTATTTTCATCTGATAAATCGCATTAAACTTTTCTCTCTGGAATTCGCCAATTTCCCTGAAAAGGCTCTCCAGCATGCGGCATCCAATACTGCACCCCAGGTATGCCAAAGTATAAATAACAAGAGCCCTTTTTTCCGCCAGGAGCAGCGCGTTAATAATCCGGGCTGTAAAATACAGAAAAAGATACGGCTGAAGGGCGCCGAAGACAGATAACAGCAGCAACGATATTGGCAGCCCTTTTGAAATGGAAAAAACTTCCTTTATACCCTTTCCCATCATTTTGAGATCCGCACCCAATTTCTTCACTTTATTTCTTCCCTCCATCCTTCTGATTTCCATCCAAATAAAACTTGCATCTGCCCCGGCAGAAATCCCTGATATCCCTCAACCGCATTCCTGGTAATATTTGCTTTGCAATGCAAACAGAGCCGCATATTTTCCGTTTTTTTCCATCAATTCCTCATGGGTTCCTGACTCTGTGATTTTTCCGTTTTCCATAAACAATATCCTGTCACAGAATCTTGTGCTGGAAAGTCTGTGAGATATGAATATTGAGGTTTTTCCCTTCGTCAGATCCGCATAGCGCATGTACATCTCCCCTTCCGCGATCGGATCCAGAGCCGCTGTGGGTTCATCCATAAAGTATAGCCCCGTCCCCGCAACTCTCTAAAATGGCGGTTTGAACGGTATGTAAAACTGTGTTTTGTGTTTCTTCTTTAAATTATCCATCGAAAAAAGCATGACCACCGCCATGCCTTTTTCCCTCACAAATATGTCGTCTCACTTTCCTGCCTGCGACCTATTCTCCCAGGCTATGTACCATCTCTCCTTCCTACCCTACATGAATTTTTTCAGCACACCCACATTCTTCTTCGCCAGCGCCTTTTTCGCCACCTCCAGTTCCTGCCTCAGCTGCTCATTTTCCTTCCGCAGTCTTTCTACTTCCTGTTGGGACATCGCCAGCTCATGGTTCATCGCCATGTCCAGCACCTCACGCCTGGGGTCTGCCAGGCCCGCCTGCTGTTCCAGGGCACGGTCGATCTCCTTCCTCACCTGCGGGTTCTTATAAAAGAATCCTCTGGAC
>CAJUSI010000084.1 GCA_910589035.1 uncultured Acetatifactor sp.
ACTGGTCACTCCCCTTCACTTCCAGTACCGCCTTGGTTCCCATCTTTTCCTGCATAGTAATCCGGGAATCCTCTGTGGCGTGCAGAATCATGTATGACCCCAGGATCATGCTGTTTATGGACAGCAATACCAAAAGCAAAGTGTATATTTTAGACTTCTTCCGGCATAAATACCGGAAAGCAAGCTGATAGAATCTCAAAATCAACACCTCCTACTGTTCAGGCTGTTCTATGGCATATGATAACTTTTGTAGCCGTTACATGATGTGTGTCCTCAAAGCTTCCATAGATAATCACACTTGACTGTTTTTTAATATCAGCTACAGATGCCTGCTCCAGTTCTGCGGTTCCGGTTGAAGTATAGATAGTTGCAATCTGAACCACACAGCCCTCCTGATATGTCACCACTACATTTGTATCCTCACTTTCATACCCGGGTGCAGCAGCTACGCCAGTCTTTCCATCATCTTCTGTTACGGTGGCGCTTACTGTACAGCCGTCATCCGAAAATTCCACAACGCTCCCTGTCATAGCCGCTGATAAATACAGACTGTCTGCATCCACTTTCTCTCCTGCATCATTTGTTGTAGAATTATTCTGTTTCTCCTCTGAATTTTGATACTGCCCCGTTACAGACATATCTTTCTCCCCCTGTATTTCCTCCTGCTTCGTTCCGCATCCGGCTAAAGATAATACGCACACACCAATGACCAGACCTTTCATAATCGTTTGTTTTTTCATAATCAAGATTTCCTTTCTTTTTATTTTTTGTAAATTTATATTA
Organism: uncultured Acetatifactor sp.; assembly: GCA_910589035.1. GTDB lineage: Bacteria > Bacillota > Clostridia > Lachnospirales > Lachnospiraceae > Acetatifactor. The sequence goes on from CAJUSI010000084.1 coordinate 784, forward strand.
ACAGCAAAGCTCTAAAAAAATCCTGTAAGCAGAATTGATTTATATGTCACTTTTTACAGGATTTTTATAGAATTATCTGCTATACTAGAGTCAAGGCCGCCAGAATTTACGGATCTGTCCGCGGCAAACATATCATAGAAAGAGGATCTATTATAATGAAAATACTATTAATCGAAGATGATATGGAACTTTGCACTTCCATACAGGAAGAACTGCAAAAAGCCGGATATGTGGTTGACTGCTGCTATGATGGGGAAATCGCCATGATCCATGCATTAAATATGGAATACTGCTATGACCTGGCAGTCATTGACCGTATGCTCCCCATCGTTGACGGAATGACAATTATGCAAGCCATGCGCCGGAAGGGAATTTCAATTCCTGTTATAATTATTACAGGGATGTCAGAACTAAATGACCGGATAGAGGGGCTGGACAACGGCGCAGATGATTATCTGGTAAAGCCTTTTCATATCCCTGAACTGCTCGCACGCATCCGGGCCTTGACCAGACGCCCGGCAGAAATCAGGCAGGAAGCCTGTATCTGTTTTGCCGATCTGTCCTTCGACCAGACAGAGCATACCCTGTCATGCGGTGCAAATTCCCTGCTTTTAACTGCAAGAGAGTCTGAAGTATTATCCGTTTTTATCACCCACCCCCAATCTCTCATTTCCAGAGATCGACTGATATACAAGATCTGGGGAACTTATACGGATATCGTGCCTGGAAACGTGGATAATTATATTTCATTCCTTCGGAAAAGATTAAAAGAAATAGGGAGCATTTGTGAAATAAAAACGATTTATGGAGCGGGCTACAGACTGGAGACTAAAAATGCTGGATAATTTATATAAAAAACTGTATATCATTTTTATCAGTTCCATTATGCTTATCATAACCGCCGTTGTGGGAGTACTATGCATGAATTCTATTAATCAAAAGCAGCAGGTTGACAGCGTTTTTTTCCAAAGGCTTTCCATGCTGATGATTTACGAATTGGAAAATCCGGAAAATCCCCCTCAGGTGGTCATTAAACCTTATGAAAACAGTTATTCTGTTTTCGCCTTGCTGACGGACGCACAGGGAAATGTGGTTTATCAAAGCAATTCCCTGTTTCCAACTGACATAAGCCTTTTATTAAAAAGATTCTCAGAAAAATCAAATGTGGAATCTACCGTTATCTTAAATCATGCATCCGCCACAACCCAGGACGGGATTTCATCCTTTTCCGGTGTTTTCCATGATAAATACTGGGGAATATCAGCAATCATTGTTGACAGGAACGGTACCATATTCCATCTGCGTCTGCTGCTGCAGCAGAAGACAGCATTGGAGCTTATAAAAAAACAGTTACCCCTTTCTATTCTGATATGGCTTGTTTCTTTACTATGCGTTACGGCTATCAGCCATTTTTTATTGAGATATGCCATGAATCCAACCGAAAAAGTACTGAAAAGCCAGAAAGATTTTATTGCCGCTGCTTCCCATGAATTAAAAGCACCTCTTGCGGTCATTCTTGCTAATAATGATAAAATAAGCAGTCTAAACGATAACATACCGGATATTCGAAAAGCCTCAAACATCATTAATACAGAATCCATGCGAATGTCAAAGTTGATTCATGATATGCTTTTTCTTGCTTCTTCAGATGCCGGCACGCATAAAATCAGCAAGTCAATGGTAAATCTCGACACTTTACTGATTTCGCTTTATGAATCCTTTGAGCCGGTATGCAGCCAAAAAGGGATGCCTTTAGATGCGGATTTTATGGATGTCCATTTCCCTGTACTATACACAGACCGGGAATGCCTTTTTCAGATCTTAAGTATTTTTATGGATAACGCCCTTTCCCATTCTGAAAGAAAAGCATCTATCCAAATAAAGGCTGCTCTGTCATACAAAACTGTAACTATCTCCATTCTTGACCACGGACAGGGAATTTCTGCCGAGGACATGCCTTACATTTTTAACCGCTTTTACTGTGCAGATAAATCACATACAGATAAATCACATTTTGGTCTTGGTCTAAGCATAGCAAAGGAACTGGCAGGATTTTTGTCCGCAAATGTCGGGGTAAAGAATACAGAAGGTGGCGGGGCTACTTTTTTTCTTACCCTTCCGCTGAAATAAAAGACCCTGTCAGTCCGGTTTTCTTTTGATATTTTTTTCATGCTTTTTCAGAAAATAATCTGCCGATATGTTCCGGGGCAGCTGCAGCTTCTCAAAACGGACGGAATAGCTTCCCCGCCTGGCATCGATGGCCTCGATCCTGCCCCTGCCGAAGACATGGTGCTCCACCTCGTCCCCCACCTGTCTGCTCACGGAGACGGGCTCCTGCTGCAGCTCCCGGTTCAGTAGGTGCAGACCAGGCTGATCTCGTTATCTCCCCCGATCAGGGCGCGGATTCTCTTCTTCATCTCCCTGGCGGCCTTGTTGGTAAAGGTCACGCACAGGATGTTGGCAGGGTCTATGCCGTAGTCCTGCACCAGATAGGCGTAGCGGCTCACCAGAAGCTTCGTCTTGCCGCTGCCCGCCCCTGCGATGACCCGGACGTACCCTTCGGTCTCCAGCACCGCCTCCTGCTGTCTTTCATTGAGATTCTCCAGTAAATCCGCCATAGCGCAGCCCCCGTATCCTTTGTCTGTCCCCTGACCGGCCGGAGCAGCCGCCGGGAGAGTCAAAACGCCGGTTGTTCTTTCTTCCCTGAATAAGATGCTCCATATAAGGATTATATCACATTCCCCCCATATTTCACTCTAAAACTTTTCAGAATCATCACAAACTTCCGGCCGCCCCCGCTTCTGCGGTGTGCAGACAATAATAAGTCAGAAATAATGGGCTGTTCACCATATGACGCGGCAATAGCCCGGCCTGTATCCCACAGTCTACTTCCCGGATACGCACAGATACTCCCCCATCCACTGCATGATCTCATTTTCAAAAGGAAAGATATCCCCCTCCGGTGCAGGCAGTTCGCCGTAGATTTCCCTGGTCTCCGTGACGGAATAGCCCGTCCCCCGGCAGATCTCCTCCCACTCTACGATATCAAACAGCTTTTCATGCAGAGAATAGCCGGAATTCAAAGAATAGTATAACTGTTCCCATTTTTTCGTATTTTCAGAGGCATGATCTCCCACAATGCTGATATTGTACACCGCATGCCCGCCGCTCTTCAGCACCCGGTATGCCTCCCGGAAGCCCTCCATCATCTTGGACTGCATGCTCTCAAATCCGCCGTTGGAAACCACCATGTCGATGCAGCCGTCCCGGATGGGCAGGCGGGCGCAGTCACAGGCCAGGCAGACGATGTCCACGTAGGGGTTCACCATCTCCTCGCTGAAATATCTTTTGTTGTATTTAAGCACACGATGGGACACATCCGTCATGATAACCAGGCAGGGCCAGTTGATGCGCTGCAGATCGTATTTGAGCCCGCTGCAGGTGCCGCAGGCCATGTCCAGGATGATCCGGGGGCGGAGCTTCTTCAGGGTTTGCCAGCGCACCTCGCTGCAGGGCACCGCCCCCATCTGATAGCGGGGATTCCCCGGATGCCGCTGCTCCCTGAGGTAATCCTGGTAATTCCTCATATACAGGGACCAGAGCTCTCCCGGAATCTCACGGGAGCCGAAATACACCACACCGTCCGTCACATCATAATGATGTCCGTTTTTACAGGCAAAACATATCGTTTCATTGTCTTCATTTTCCATGGAAAGCGCTTCCCCGCATTCCGGGCAGCGCATCAGTTCCGCGATCCTCCGCAGCCCAGGCTCCGTATTCCCCGTCATCTCCCCCAGAACCTTTGCAAAATACGGCGCCGTCTCCCGCAGGGTGTTCTCCCCCAGGATGCCGGCGGGAATGGAGACTTTTCTCTCCTCCTGAGGCACGCCTTCTTCCATTCTCAAAATGCCCGCCTGAATCGAAATCTCCAGATTCCCCCTGGACAGCTCCCTGGCAATGCTGTCAAGCTCTGTGTCAGTGCAGTAGGTGGAAAGGCTGCGCAGGAGCCCGCGCCTTTCGGCATCGGGAAAGAGGGCCTCCATGCCGGCGGGGAGCTCCTTTTGGGCGCTTTTCCGGGCGAACAGCAGGTCCCCCTCCACGATGCTGTCTATGGTCATATGGAAAAACCAGGCCAGCTCCCGAAATATGTCGATGTCAGGCAGATTCTTTCCGCCCTCCCATTTGCTGACCGCCTGGGCGCTGACCCCCAGCTTGTCCGCCAGCGCCTGCTGGGACAGGCCTGCTTTTTTGCGCAGGACTGCTATCCTGATTCCTATCTGTTCCCGATCGATCATTATCATACCTCCCTTTTTTATCCATATACTCTCGGAATCTCTCTTCCGCTTTCTGTAGAGCTTTTTGGAACCTTTTTCACCGGTTCCCCCTCTTTTCCTGCTCCCTGTTTAATCAGAACCCTGATTTGGCCTGTCCGGATTCCGATAGCCTATATCCACATGCTCCCGTAATCCCTGAATCGTATTTTCTGGATCTTTTATGTCTCCTTAAACGACGAAATCTCATCCAAAACGGCAAAATCTGGATTTCGGCTTGTCCGCATTAAGGATAGTATAGTTTAAAAAAGAAAAGGGTACAAGAGAGCGGAAGTTGATATTTCCCATTTCGGTTTCAACTGAGAGGAGAGAATTGGACCGGCTGAAGTCTTGCTGAAATCTTATAAACGGTTTTGAAATGCGAGAAGAAAGTGAAATTAAGGGAGGCGTTTTAAAGAGAAAAATTTAGGAATATCTTTAGCAGAGATAATAAAACAGATTGCGAAGATGTTTGATTTATCTGAAAATGAATCCAATAAATCAGTAAAGCAAAATTGGTAAAAGGAATGGGATGCGTGCCCAAATGGAAGCGCATCCCTTCTTGATTATCATTTTCCTTAATCTCCTGCTACCCTCAGCTCCATTTTCTCCGGTTTCAAGTTCACATCCGATCCTCTACCTTCCAGACACCGCCACAATACTGTCAACTCCCAGCAGAATCAGGTACACCGCCGCCACATATCCCATGAACCGCATGGTCATAAAGGTGAGAACCGGGTTAAATACCATCAGAATCCCCAGAGCCAGCCCCGCGATGTTTACAGTCAACGAAAACCAGTAAAAAAATTTCCGCCCCGTCATATGGATTATGTACACATGCGCCAGCCGGGAGATGCAGTGTGCCATGAACCAGATGGGGAAAAGCAGGGAAAGAACCCACTTCCCCGCGCCGGGATAGAGCAGGAGCATACAGCCGCACATCACGCTGAGAACACCGGAAATCAGCGACACAAAGGACGCAAAGCCGGTATATTTCTCCAGCCTGATATAACTCAGAATATCGTGTACGCCCGTAATCACCGCAATCAGGCCGTAAACCGCCACGATTCCCGTCAGCAGGCTGCCTGGGCGCAGGAAAGTGAAAACGCCCAGCAAAATCAACAGCACTCCCACGACCAGTTCCATCCATGCAAATCCGGAATATTTCTTCATTTGTCAGCACCTCCCCTTCCCTGAAGAACTGCTCCTGTGCCTGCATTTGCGCGGGCGCTCTTTCCGTCAGGAGCGTTTACCGCATCTGCTCCTTCCATGTTTTTTCTGCAGGCTTCTCCGTCACCGGTTCCAGTGTCGGATTTCCCATTTTTCATATTTTCCAGCCGTCCGGGATCGTTTCCGTTTCCTTTCCTGCCCAGGATGTCCATGAATTCCTCTCCTGTGATAGTCTCCTTTTCGTAGAGGAATCCTGCCAGCTCGTCCAGTTTTGCGCGGTTTTCCGTCAATATCCTTTTGGCTTTCTCATGCTGAACCTTCACCAGCTCCACCACCTGTCTGTCGATTTCCTTCTGGGTGTCCGCCGAGCAGGCCAGGGACGTATCCCCGCCCAGGTACTGATTCGTGACGGTCTCCATGGCCACCATGCCGAACTCCTCGCTCATGCCGTAGCGGGTGATCATGGCCCGGGCCAGCTTTGTGGCCTGTTCGATATCGTTGGAGGCCCCGGTGGTAATCTCCCCAAAGACAATCTCCTCCGCGGCACGGCCGCCGGTGAAGGTGGCGATCTTGTTCTCTATCTCCCGCCTGGTCATGAGCACCTTGTCCCCTGCCTCCACCTGCATGGTGTAGCCCAGGGCGCCTGAGGTACGGGGAATGATGGTGATCTTCTGCACCGGGGCGGAGTGGCTTTGCATGGCCGCCACCAGGGCGTGTCCGATCTCGTGATAAGCCACGATTTTCTTCTCCCCGTCCGATAGAATGGCGTTCTTCTTCTGGTATCCGGCGATGACCACCTCTATGCTCTCCTCCAGATCCGCCTGGCACACCACGGTGCGGTCACTGCGCACGGCCCGCAGGGCGGCCTCGTTGACGATATTGGCAAGCTCCGCCCCGGAGGTACCGGAGGCCATGCGGGCGATGGTGCGGAAATCCACGTCGTCGGCCAGCTTGATCTTCTTTGCGTGCACCTTCAGGATGGCCTCCCTCCCTGCCAGGTCAGGCAGCTCCACAGGCACCCGCCTGTCAAAGCGCCCGGGCCTGGTAAGAGCGGGATCCAGGGACTCCGGCCGGTTGGTGGCCGCCAGGATGATGACGCCGTTGTTGCCCTCGAAGCCGTCCATCTCCGTGAGCAGCTGGTTCAGGGTCTGTTCCCTCTCATCGTTGCCGCCGATCTGCCCGTCCCGCTTTTTGCCGATAGCGTCTATCTCATCGATGAAGACAATGCAGGGGGCCTTCTCCTTGGCCTGTTTGAACAGGTCGCGCACCTTGGAGGCGCCCATGCCCACGAACATCTCCACGAATTCCGAGCCGGACATGGAGAAGAAGGGCACATTTGCCTCCCCGGCCACAGCCTTGGCCAGCATGGTCTTGCCGGTGCCGGGAGGCCCCACCAGCAGCAGCCCCTTCGGCATGGAAGCGCCCACATCTGTGTACTTCCGGGGATTGTGCAGATAATCCACGATCTCCGCCAGGCTCTCCTTGGCCTCGTCCTCCCCCGCCACATCGTCAAAATGGATCCCCTCCGTGGACTGGACATAGACCTTGGCGCTGCTCTTGCCCATGCCGAACATCATGGCGTTGGGGCCGCCCGCCTTCTCCGTCAGCTTCCGGCTCAGATACTGCCCCAGGAGGATGAAGATCAGCATGGGCAGCACGGCGGAAAGGAAGATGCTCAGCAGCGGCGAAGTGGGCTTCTCGATATCCTTTGCAAAGACAGCGCCTGCGTCATACAGCCGCCGGGTCAGATCCGGGTCATACATGATGCCCGTATTATAAATCTGAGTGTTCTCCCTGTCCGTGAAGATGATCTCGGAACTGTCCATCTGTACCTTGCCGATATTCTTTTCCTCCGTCATCTTCATGAATGTGCCGTAGTCCACCTCCAGGATCTGCCCCTTCATCAGCAGGGGCGAGACCAGCATATTGAAGAGGAAGATTACCAGCATGGCGATTCCGTAGTAATAGATTAGCGGTTTTTTCGGTGATCTTACTTCTTTCATGGGTACTCCTTTCGTATTTTGTGCTCTATTTTCTTTTTCTATTTTTTGACGTTTTTATTTCTGATTTTTATTCTCTGGGCGATCCTGCCTTTTGAGATTCTGCCTTTTGAATTTCCATTCTCTGTTTTTTTATCTTCCTTTTTATCTTCTTTTCTCCCTGAAAAGCAGACGGCTGAACCCGTTCATGGCAATCCTGTTTTTATAGTAAACGGCTTTAAAATCTTTACTTTGACATGCTATGCCGATTGTCGTTGCCGTGATGGCTTTCGGGCAAAACAAAAATGCGTATGTCATTTACTATACATCAGGCGTTTAATACCGAAATTCTGTGCAAAGCGGCAGCACTATGATTCCGGCTCAGCCGGATCAGGAATCCTGCGGATAAATCCGTCATTTCAAAAAGGTAAACAGCATAATTACTATCCCCAATACCACCAGAATCATTCCTGTGGCCCTGTTCAATGTCTCAGGCGCGGCTTTATTTGCAAAAACGGCCGCAACCCTGGCCCACAGGAAGGTGAACAGCACGCACAGCCCCCACACTCTCCAGTCCGGCAAACTGCCGATGGCGAAATGGGAGACAGCTCCCGTGAGTGCGGTAAAGGTCATAATGAACACGCTGGTTCCCACAGCGGTCTTCAGCTCATAGCCCAGAACGGTGGTGAGAATCAGGAGCATCATCATGCCGCCGCCCGCACCCACGAACCCGCAGATGAAGCCGATCATCACGCCGCAGATCACGGACTGCACGGCCCTCTTCTTCGCGGAAACCTCCCCCATGGCCTCCCTGGTGGTCATCACAGGCTTTACGATGAATTTGACGCCCAGCAGGAATGTCATGAACACGGAGAACGTCCCCATGGTCGTAGGTGTCACCAGACTTGCCGCAAAACTCCCCACCACAGTGAAGGTCAGGACGCTGGCCATCATGATCAGGCCGTTTCTGATGTCCAGATTCTTGTTTTTTCCGTATGTATAGGCGGACACCGCGCTGGCCAGCACATCCGAGGACAGGGCGATTCCAACCGCCATATAAGGATCCACGTCCAGGAAAGTGATGAGCATGGGACTGATCACCGCCGCGGCGCTCATTCCGGCAAAGCCCGTGCCCAGGCCGGCTCCCATGCCCGCAAAGAAAGTAACTATAATTGTAAGCAGCCATTCCATTTTAATCGTTTCCTTTCATGATTTTATTGAGATTGCGGTCTACCTGTTCCATCACCCGGTGAAAGTTCTCCCTGGATGCCTCGTCCACATCCCGGAAGATATCCCGGAAAAATTCCTCCTGGAGCTCCTCCCCCCGGCGAATGATGGGCTGGGCCTTCGGCGTACACGCCAGGACAGTCTTGCGCCGGTCTCCGGGAAAATCGTTTCTTTCCAGGTATCCCTCCCGCACCAGCCGCTCCACGTTCACGGACACCAGGTTGGCTTTCAGCCCCCGCAGCTCCACAATGTCCTTGGCTGTATTGTAATCCGGATTGTTGGCCAGGAACATCAATATGTCGAATGCGGTCTGGGGCATCCGCAGCTCCCGGCACAGGGATTTGCAGCGGATGCAGTAGGCCTGATAGAAATTTCGGGCAAACGCTATGTTGGGTTTTTTTACCATTGGCACCTCCTGTTCGTCTAAAGCCCCGGTTGAGTCTCCGCCCGTGCGGGCCTGGCGTTCCGGTTGAAGCTTGAACCTTCCGCTTGTGTTGAACCGGCGTTCCGGCCGAATACTTGTTTACGCAAAAGCATGGCCTGTTCATTCATATTTGAATAGTTCAATTTTGAACTATATTAGCACAGGGGAGGAGAGCTGTCAATGAATCAACCCGTAAAAAAAGCGGGATATTTCTAAACTTTTTCTGAACGGCCTTCCGATTCCTCCTCACGGCGGACACCCTTGCTGTTCAGCTATGTGCTTCGTCGCTGCCTACGCGCACCCGGGACTTTCACCCGTTAGATTTCGCCTGTGCCGGGCATACAAAATGACCTCATAGAAAGGATTCTTCCTTTCTGCAAGGTCATGCATACATACTCTATTCGCTTATTGAGTCATCCCAGATTGTCCTCACAGGATAATCTGGGATGACTCGGGATATCAGGTGTCCAGGGGCAACCCCGATTATCCTCTAAAGGCAATCCCGCATATCCTCTGCCCATTTCTACCAAAAACCATTCAGAAGCATGATACAAGCGAAACATGCCACTCTGATTCAAACCGTACTCGCATCTGAATCACTGCAA
>CAJUSI010000085.1 GCA_910589035.1 uncultured Acetatifactor sp.
GATTTGCCGATCCAGTTCTTCTGGGATACCTTGACTCTTTCGATGTAATCCACCGTATCCAGGCCCTGGAGGAGTTTATCCGCATACTCCGTGATCTTCAGCATCCACTGGCTCTTCACCTTGCGGACCACCTCCGAGCCGCAGCGCTCGCAGACGCCGTTCACTACCTCCTCGTTGGCAAGTCCCACCTTGCAGGAGGTACACCAGTTGATGGGCATCTCCGTCTTGTAGGCCAGCCCCGCCTTGAACAGCTTCAGGAAAATCCACTGGGTCCATTTATAATAGTTAGGATCCGTGGTATTGACCTCCCTCTCCCAGTCAAAGGAATAACCAAGGGCGTGGAGCTGTCCCTTGAAGCGCTCCACATTGTTCTTTGTCACAATCCTGGGGTGAATGTGATTCTTGATGGCATAATTCTCCGTGGGGAGTCCGAAAGCATCCCATCCCATGGGGTACAGCACATTATAGCCCTGCATTCTGCGCTTTCTCGCCACGATATCCAGCGCAGTATAGGGCCTGGGATGCCCCACATGAAGCCCCTGCCCCGAAGGGTAGGGAAATTCTACCAGTGCATAGTATTTCGGCTTGGAATAATCGTCGGATGTCTGAAACGCTTTTTCCCCGTCCCAGACAGCCTGCCATTTCTTCTCCACCTCATGGTGGTTGTAGGGTACTGCCATTTTTCTTTCCTCCTGATATTTGATATAGCCCCCGGGAATCTCCAGGCCGCATTTCATGGGCTTTTTGATTTTCCGGTTTTACAGATTCCCGCCCTTTATTCCGCCTCTTTGCTTCAGAGCTCTTATAGGAGACAAGTGTCTTCGACGCCTTACCGATTCCGGGCTCATCCTGCAGCGGGCTTTCCTGTATAGCTTAAAAAGCCCTTCCGTCATTTAGAGACGAAAGGGCTTCATTCCGTGGTACCACTCTAATTCATGAATCCGGAGCCATTCCTTCCCGCATCTGAGCACTCACAGCCATTCTGCCGGAAGTCCGCACGGATTCACGCACTTTGATAATCGATAACGGGATCAGCCGTCACACCTTACACACGCGGTACGCTTCAGGTGCAAAACTCCGAGGCCAGTTGGGGAGATCTTCCTGCCGCCTCACACCTCCCGGCGGCTCTCTGAAAGTCCGAAATCCTTACTATTCCTCTTCTGCGTCGTTCATTTCTATGAAATTGAACTTATTGTAATCGTTTTCGGGATATCTGTCAAGCTAAAATTCCAGGTTTAGTCTTCCCCATTCCCCTCGGCAACGCTCTGCGCCCTTGCGGCAATCTCCTTCTCCTGCACATCGGAGGGCGCCTGCTCATAGCGGATGAATTCATAGGCGTATTCCCCTCTGCCGCCGGTCATGGAGCGCAGATCCGTGCAATATCCGTGGAGACTGCTCTGAGGAATTTCAGCCTCGATGACCTGCTTGCCTCCTGCAAGAGGATTCATGCCCAGCACACGTCCGCGTCTCTTGTTCAGATCACCCATCACATCGCCGGTATAAGCGTCCGGAACGGTTACTTTCAGAGAAGCTATGGGCTCAAGCAGTACGGGACCGGCCTCCATAAAGCCCTTCTTGAAGGCCTGGATGGTCGCCATCTTAAACGCCTGCTCGGAAGAGTCAACCGGGTGATAGGAGCCGTCATACAGCACAGCCTTCACACCCACCACCGGATATGCGGCCATGGGTCCCTTGATCACGGACTCCTGCAGGCCCTTCTCCACCGCAGGGAAGTAATTCTTGGGAACGGAGCCGCCGACCACCTCCTGCTCGAACACAAAGGCCTTTTCCAGATCCTGGGAGGGACTGAAGCGCATCTTTACATGACCGTACTGGCCATGCCCGCCGGACTGCTTCCTGTACTTATACTCCACATCGGACTGCTTCCTGATGGTCTCTCTGTACGCAACCTTGGGCCTCTCCAGCTCCACTTCCACCCTGTATTCGTTCAGCAGCCGGCTCACGACGATATCCAGATGCTGATCGCCCATACCGTAGAGAAGCGTCTGGCGGTTCTCTGCATCATTCACCATCTTCAGCGTCAGATCCTCGTTGGACATCTTCTGCAGCGCCTGGGAAATCTTATCCACATCCCCTTTGTTCTTGGGCTTATACCGCATACAGGTATAAGGGGTGGACACATCCACTTTTCCATATTTGATGGGGGTCGCCTTGGTCGCCAGGCTGTTGCCGGTTCTGGCGTCGCTCAGCTTCGCCAGGGCGCCGATATCGCCCGCATGAAGCTCCGGAACCTCCATGGGCTTATTCCCCTGCAGCAGATAAAGCTTGCCCACCTTCTCTTCCACCTCGGTGTCCACATTGTAGAGCACATCATCCGTCTTCAGCACACCGGAATTCACCTTAATTAAGGAATACTTGCCGATAAACGGATCCACCAGCGTCTTCCAGATATATGCAGATTTCGCCTTCGAGAAATCGTAATCCGAGTTGTAGATCTCATTGGTCTTCATATTGATACCGGCAATCTTGCGGTTCTCGGGACTCGGCATATATTTCACGATATCATCCAGCAGCGTATACACGCCCTGGCATAATATATTGGAGCCCATGGTCATGGGAACGATGCTGCAGTCGCAGACATTGGTGCGCAGAGCCGCCCTGATCTCCGCCTCGGAGAAGGTCTCCCCGCCGAAATACCGCTCCATCATCTCCTCGCTGGTCTCCGCCACGGCTTCCATCAGGGTATCCCGGCAGATCTCCAGATTCGCCTTATTATACTCGGGAATCTCACAGGGCACCACTTCCTTGCCCTGCCAGCGGTTACCGGTCTCGGATACCACATTGACATAGCCCACAAATTTCTCATCCTCGCGGATGGGAAGGTTAAAGGGCGCCATTTTCTTGCCGTAGAGCTTCGTCATATCCTCCACCACCTGGCGGAAGGACGCATTGTCCACATCCATATTGGAGACATAGACAAACCTGGGCAGCTTATATTTCTCACACAGCTCCCACGCCTTCTGGGTGCCCACTTCAATACCTGACTTGCCGTTCACTACGATAATAGCCGCGCCTGCCGCACTGACAGCTTCCTCGGCCTCCCCCACAAAATCAAAATAACCGGGGGTGTCAATCACATTAATCTTATGCCCTTCCCACTCGATGGGAATCACGGAGGCATTAATGGAAAACTTACGCTTCTGCTCCTCTTTGCTATAATCGCTCAGGGTATTGCCGTCGGGCACCTTACCCATTCTGGATGTAATTCCGGACAGATACGCAAAGGCTTCCGCCAGGCTGGTCTTACCGCTTCCGCCATGCCCCAGCAGCACCACGTTGCGAATCTTGTCAGTTGTGTAAACTTTCATTTGACTTTCCTCCAGTTTTTATGTAATTTGGGAGTTTTGACATGATAATGACAAACGATTGTATTCCCATAGGTCTATTTTACTAGACAATGTCTTTTTTTACAAGATAATATTAAAAATTAACTGATTTTTATGTAAATTTAAAAAATTATTTTCTGTTGCTTTTCCTCCGCCGGAATGATATGGTAAATGAAAAACGAAATGAGGTATGCTTATGTCCAGCTTAACCTGCGGCTTCATCGGACTTGGCCTGATAGGCGGCTCCATCGCCCGGGCCCTGAAGGCCTCCCGCCAGGATATCAGAATAATTGCCTGGGATCCCCATCAGGGGACGCTGTCCAACGCACAAAAAGAAGGAGTTGCCGATATCATTGCCTCCGCCATCGATAATAGTTTTTCCCAATGTGATTATCTGTTCCTGTGCGCTCCCGTCAAAGGGAACGACGCGAATCTGGCTGCGGTGAAAACCGTCATGAAACCCGGATGCCTCCTCACGGATGTAGGCAGCGTAAAAGCTGCCATTCATGAAGCGATCCATGCCGCCGGGCTGGATGACTGCTTCATCGGCGGGCATCCCATGGCAGGCAGTGAAAGGGTCGGCTTCATTAACTCCAGAGCCTCCCTGCTGGAAAATGCCTATTATATCTTAACCCCCACCGCCTCCGTTCCCGGCGAAAAAGTAAGCGCATACCGGGATCTGGTGGCACAGATGGGGGCAATTCCTCTGATTCTGGATTACAGACAGCATGATTACATAACCGCGGCCATCAGCCATCTGCCCCATGTCATCGCAGCCACTCTGGTCAACCTGGTGCGTGAGAAGGATTCCGAAGACGGCATTATGAAAATGATTGCTGCTGGCGGCTTTAAGGATATTACCCGTATCGCATCCTCCCAGGCCGGAGTATGGCAGCAGATCTGTCTGACTAATCAGGATAATATCTCCAGCCTTCTGTCGGATTATATCGGGATGCTTACGTCATTCCGGGAGAAATTGGAGCAAGGGGATCCATCGGCGCTCTACCGGAGCTTTGACGATGCACGCATCTACCGTGATTCCTTCCTGAATGCCTCCAGCGGCCCTATCAAGCGCTCCTTCTGCATCAGCATGGAAATCTCCGACAAATCCGGAGCGCTGGCACGCATCACCGCATTGCTGGCAGAATGCGGCATCAGTATTAAGAATGTAGCGATTGCTCATAACAGGGAATCGGAGGACGGCGTTCTGAAAATTGAATTCTATGAGGAAGCACCCATGACCCGGGCTTCCGAAATTTTAAAGGAAAAAGGCTACCAGGTATCCATTCGCGGCTGAAATCTATTTTTCTTCTGCAGCACCTTTTTTCTGCCATGCCCTTCGATAAAGGCCCCGAATGCAGAGACAGAAAAGCATGCCAAAAACACCGCCGGAGGTATCCAGCAGCACATCCGCAAAACTTGCATATCTTCCCGGCACAAAATACTGATGGAATTCGTCAAGGGCCGCCGACAGAAATACCCATACGGCAGTGAGAAAGTATAATGCTCTGCCCTGCCTCAGCCATTGGCTCCACAGAGTATATACCAGAACCCCCATGCACGCATATTCCGCAAAGTGGGCCAGCTTCCTGATCGGATGCTCGAAATATTCCGCCAGTTGGGCAATCCTGACACCGCTCCAGTCAGCGCCTGACAGCGCTCCCAAAAAGCCCACGCATTTCTCCGATATCAGGCGGCTCAGGGAACCGGACTCTTCGCTGTTCTGTGCGGAAAAGGAAAAAATCATGCAGTACAGGATACCGAGCAAAAGGGAAAATATGCATGTCACGGAAATCCGCCTTATCACATTCCCGCGACATGCATTCCTGTTTTTTCGTTTATTGCTGATCATTGACCGTCTGATATACTTCTATTCTGGCCGAATCCATTTCCGGCATACCGATGAAGATAGCCCCGTATCCATAGCCTCCCTCTTTCAGCTCGATCCTTACTATCTGCAGAAATGCGTGTATGACCTCTTTGGTCCAGATAGTCAAATAGGCCTCATACACCTCACCGATCTGCAGGGGCTCGTCGCAGTCAAAGCCGATACCGGTCTTTGATACGTCCGCAATATGGATTGTGGCCTCTTTTCCGCTGTTTCCGCTGTTTCCGTCCAGCCTCTTGATCACAAGCTTGGATTCCATATCCGTTCTTTTGGTTTTTCTTCTTTCTTGCTGCATATTCTTCATCCTCTCTTTTCAGGTGGATTATACTCTCCGCGGAGCATGTCTTAAGTATACCATTTCCTGCCGGTTATCACAAGAAGAATTTCTATATTTGCCGCTCTCTTCCCTTGCTCTTCGCGCAAAAAGCTGTTATGAATATTCTCATGTCCGGTTTATTACTCAGACCACCAGCATTGCATCCCCAAAGCTGAAAAAGCGATAACGTTCCCTCACCGCTTCCTCATAAGCCCTCAGCACATTTTCCCGGCCTGCCAATGCGGATACCAGCATGATCAGGGTGGATTCCGGCAGATGAAAATTGGTAATCAGGCCGTCCAGCACCTTGAAACGGTATCCCGGATAGATAAAGATATCCGTATTGCCGCTGCAGGCACGCACCTGCCCGTCCTCGCCGGCGGCGCTCTCCACGGTCCGGCAGCTGGTGGTGCCCACGCAGATGATTCGCCCTCCTCCGTCTCTGGTCCGGTTAATCAATGCGGCCGTCTCCTCCGGAACCTGAAAATACTCCGAATGCATATGGTGGTCCAGCACATTCTCCTCCTTCACAGGCCGGAAGGTTCCCAGTCCCACATGGAGCGTCACATAGGCCAGCCGGACACCCTTTGCCTCAAGGCCTTCCAGCAGCTCCTTCGTAAAGTGAAGCCCTGCGGTGGGCGCTGCGGCAGACCCCTCGTACTTTGCATAGACCGTCTGATAGCGGTTCCTGTCCTGAAGCTTATGGGTGATATAGGGCGGCAGGGGCATTTCACCCAGAGTGTCCAACACTTCTTCGAAGATTCCCTCATACTCGAACCGGATCAGCCGGTTGCCCTCCTCCACCACCTCCAGGACCTGTGCCCTTAACCGTCCGTCCCCGAAGGAAAGTCTGGTTCCCGGGCGGCATTTTTTCCCCGGCTTTACCAGGGTCTCCCACAGATTTTCGCCTCTGCGCTTCAGCAGCAGCACCTCCACATGGGCTCCGGTGCCCTCCCTCTCTCCCAAAAGCCTGGCCGGTATGACCCTGGTATTGTTCAATACCATACAATCCCCCGGCCGCAGGAAATCGGCAATCTCCCGGAAGCCGTGATGAGACACCGCCCCGGTGTGCCTCTCCAGCACAAGAAGCCTGCTGGAGGAACGCTCCTCCAGCGGATCCTGCGCGATCAGCTCCTGGGGCAGGTCAAAATAAAAATCTTTTTTTCTTAATTCCGCAGGTACATTACTTCCCATTACGCTGTTTTTCGTTGCATTGCTTTCCATTACACCGTTTTCCATTACGCTGTTTTCCATTACACTGCTTTTCATTGCGCCGCTTTCATTACACCGCTTTTCACTGCATTTCCATCATTGCATTGCTTTCGCTGCGCCGCTTTTCATTACATTGCCTTCATTGCACCGCTGTGCCCTACATCGCTGCGTCTTCCGCAAAAGCGATATAGCCGCGATAGGTCTCATACACATCTGCCTTGCTGGTAGCTTCCCAGGGCGCATGCATGTTCAGTACCGCCACGCCGCTGTCGATGACGTTCATGCCGTACAGCGCCAGGATATAGGCGATGGTTCCGCCGCCTCCCACATCCACCTTTCCCAGCTCCGCGGTCTGGTACACGATTCCTCTCTCGTCCAAAATGCTGCGCAGATGCGCCATGTACTCCGCATTGGCATCGTTGGAGCCGGACTTTCCTCTGGAACCGGTAAATTTATTGAACACCATTCCCTTGCCCATAAAAGCGGCATTCTTCTTCTCAAAGCAGGACGCATAAGAAGGATCAAAGCCTGCACTCACATCGGAGGAAAGCATGCAGCTGCGGGCCAGGCACCTTCTCAGGTTCAGCTCGCTGTACTCTCCGCTCAGGCTCATCAGCTCAGCCACCGCATTCTCAAAGAAACGGGACTGCATGCCCGTAGCGCCCACGGAGCCGATCTCCTCCTTATCCACGAGAATGCAGCAGATTGTCCTTTCCGCTTCCTTCACGTCCAGCATGGCCCGCATGGAGGTAAAGGCGCAGACTCTGTCGTCCTGGCCGTAACCCAGAATCAGGCTGCGGTCAAAGCCGGCCTCCCTTGCCTTTCCGGCAGGAACGATCTCCAGCTCCGCAGAGAGGAAATCCTCCTCCTCAATGCCGTAATTCTCCTTGAGAATTCCCAGGATTCCGGCTTTCACGGCTTCCTTGGCTTTTTTCTTCTCCTGGCTCTCTTCGCCTTCGTTCTCTGCCGCGGCTTCTGCGCTGTCCCCGTCCTTATTTTCTTCCCCTGCTCCGCTGCCCAGGGTAATGGGCCGGCTGCCGATAATGAGATCCAGAGCTTCGCCCTCAATCACATTTGCTCCTGTCTTTTTCAGCTGCTCCGCCGCAAGATGAATCAGCAGATCGGATACGAAGAATACGGGATCATCCTCATTTTCTCCCACATTCATCTCCACCGTGGTTCCGTCTTTTTTCACCACCACGCCGTGAATGGCCAGGGGGAGTGCCACCCATTGGTATTTCTTGACGCCGCCGTAATAATGGGTATCCAGATATGCCATTCCCCCGTCCTCATAAAGGGGATTCTGCTTCACATCCAGCCTGGGACTGTCGATATGAGCACCCAGGATATTCATTCCCTGGGTCATGGGCTTTTTGCCCACCCTGAACATGGCGATGGATTTATTCATGCATACGCTGTATACTTTATCCCCTTCCTTCACCTGTTCTCCGCTTTCGATCAGGCTCTCCAGTTCCCGATACCCTTCCGCCTCAATGGTGTTGACGATGGTGTCGATGCACTCCCTCTCCGTCTTTCCGTTGTCCAGGAAATCCCTGTACTCCCGGTTCAGCTTCTCCAGCTCCTGCAGCTGAGCCTCTCCGTAGGTCTCCCATGCGTTCTTTCTTTCCATTTTCTCATCCTCTCCTGCCAATTGATATTCTGTCCGCGATCCGGCTGTCTAAAAGCAGCTTACTGCCACCCAGCCGCTTCCCGGTATCATACACCGAACAAAGATATTCTATCATATTCCATGATGCATGGCAACCATTTCCATACATCTCCCGCGCCTCATCACTGTACATCCGGATTGCGGCACGGGCTGTAATCCTGCCGTTCTCAGGTATCACATAGTTTTTCCAGATATCCCGATCCAATCCGTCAAAATGCTCTTCCCCCGGCCTCATCCAGCTCTGATCAATAGAACAGAAAAATTTGATTTCGTCTGCTGTAAAAATGTTTGTTTTAAAAAAATCCCTCTGCAGTTTTTATTCAAAAACTGCAGAGGGTGAAAAAAATGTCAAAGAAGCTCTTTATTCTGCCAGATACATTTTCAGTCCGTCCTCTATCTTCTGAATCGTGTCCTCCTTCGGCTGCGTCCCGTCCAGATATGCTCCCAGGCATTCTATCAGGACTTCTCTGATCTTGGCATCCTCTTTGATCGGCTTCTCCAGTCCCTGGCAGAGCTTCACCAGCCGATCCGCCGTCTCCTTTGGATACGCCTCGCTGTCAAATTCCAGATAGCTTCCGTCATCTGCCATGATCATGGTCGCAGACATATAATCCGACCTGTCCTTTGCCGCCAGCTTCTCCAGAGATTTTACGTTCACCGGGAATCCCTTGTAATAATCCGCATCCTGCACCTCCTGAGACAGCGCAAACCGCAGAAAATCCTTCGCCGTATCCGTATACTGTGACCTGGTACAGATGCCTGTCTGCATGGAAGGGAGAAAACGATTCTCAAAAGCCGTAAAATCTCCCTTAATATAGTCAACCATGGACATGGGGAACATGCAGTCCGTAAAGCCGCCCACCTGTTGAAAGGCAAGCTTGGCCTTTCCTCCCAGATCCCACATTCCCAGTGCAAGCTCCTCCTGGGGCCGGGCGGCAATGATCCCGCAGTTATCTCCGATAGCCTTAAGGTACTCCAGATATTTACCAAGCACTTCCCTGTCCAGCTCCTTATTGTTCACGATTTCATCACAGAAATAGGGATAAAATTCATCCACCAGCTCCGCCACTGTCCGGGTTCCCAGATAGCTCTCCTCCTTCCCTGCCAGGAATTGTGCAAGCTCCTCCATTCTCCCCATCTGTTCCGTGCCGATGTCCCTGCCCAGTGCCATGTTGAAGCCGAACTGCAGGGGAACCGCATATCGCTTCCCGTCCCCGTCCACATAGGCACCGGTGATATTGGACAGCACCTCTCCGCTTTCCTCCATGGGCCTCACCAGGCTGTCCAGATCCTCCAGCAGCCCCTTCTGCGCGTAGGAATCCATATTCAGATGATCCATGACCACCATGTCCGGCGCATCGTCCCCCATGAGCATCGTATTCAGGGACTGATAAACCGCTTCGTAATCCGGCTGTTCTGCATAATACATGGGATAGGTATACTGTAT
The DNA here is from genome assembly GCA_910589035.1 of uncultured Acetatifactor sp. GTDB lineage: Bacteria > Bacillota > Clostridia > Lachnospirales > Lachnospiraceae > Acetatifactor. Next base: position 9,880 of record CAJUSI010000085.1, read on the forward strand.
ATCGATCCAGGTCTCCGGGTGTGCCTTATGGTACAGGGCAGCCGCCTGCTTCAGCAGGCTATTCTCATACACCGTATACAGCTTCAGGATCTGCGTCACCTCCGATACGGCCTCAGGATCATATTCGTACCGGTACAGCTTCAGATCTTCGTTCACCTGGAACAGCGCATAAATCTTTCCGTCCTCCATTGCGGCGAAACCCGTACAGTAAGAATCCGTTATGGCAAACTCCGTCTCCATCCCCGCCACCAGCCGCTCCCACTGTCCGTCGGGCGCGCCGCCGGACAGCCGGAAAATCCCCTGTTCCTGAGCCGCTATCACGGTGCCGTCCTTCAGGACGGCCAGGCAGAGGCTCCCTTCGCCGCCAATGGTAAATCCAATGCCGCTCCCGTCCCCATTGCCGGACGGATAGGGAATCGTTACCATTCCCTCCTTCCTGCCGTCCTTCCTCTTCTCAATCTGTCCGCCTCCGCTGCCGGAGGATCGCAGATAGACATTCTCCCCGTCCGCCACCGGCCGCCCGTCATAAAAGCCGGCCTGCTCGCTGGACAGTACGCTTCCGTCCTCCCCGGACAGGATATCCAGCGAATTATAGGAGAGCGCCGCCAGAGTGCCGTTATCTAAAGCCACCATCCCGATAACCATCTCGTAGCTTGCGTTTTCCTCATCCGCCACCGACCATTTCTCCGGCGTAATCTCCGCAGCCTCATCGCCCTGTCCCTTCCACAGATGTCCTTTGAAGCTGTCCTCTCCATCCGACATATATCCGGCATAGAGGTACTGCCTGCCATTCCCGTCCTGCATAAGCTGAGCCTCCATCCAGCCTCCGCAGGCAAATTCCAGGGAGGAGAGCCACCCCTGCGTCACATCCACATAACCGTTTTCCTGCTTCTCCCACTCCCGAAGGATGCTTTTCCCGTTCTCCTCCTTTGTGGTCAGCAGACGCAGCTTATCTTCCGCAGTGTATATCTGCACAATGTCCCAGCCTTCCAGCTCCGCAGGCAGCTCCTCCTGAATCTCCACATATCTTCCCTTCCCCTGGTCCGGAAGACTGCCCGTCTGAGTCCCCGGCACACTGCCGCTTCCGTCCGTTTCCTTTTCGCCGCATCCGCTCGCGGCTCCCGCAAGAAGCGCTGCCGTAAGCAGCGCCGCCAGCCATTTCCCGCTCTTTTTCCGTTTCACTCTCTGTTACCTCCATTCCAGTTCCGTATCGTTCCGGCCGCTTAGCCCCTGCGTCCGTATATCCTCCCGGGCGCCGGTCGAACCGCTACTGATCCAGTTCCGTATCTGTTCCCAGATACGCGCTTCTCAAATATAGTAACAGAAAGATGTCATAAACCTGTAACCGACTTGTGGCAAAGTTGTAAAATCCCGGGCGCAGGACTCCTGTCACAAAGCTTTGTTCGCAGCCTCTCTGCTCCGGACTCTGCCCTGCTGATCCTTCGGCACCACATATATGGTACTTTCCGGCACCTCCAGGCCAAGCTGAATGCAGGTATATTCCCGGGGTCCTCCCGATTCCATATCCTTCTGCTCCCCTGAATCCCATGTTCCCCAGTAACCTGCGTAGGCTATGGCAACCGTGCTGATACTTATGGACACTGAAATCTCGTCCTCTCCGTAGCCCCTGCTGAGCTTCCGCCCATACCCGCCGGTCTCCGTCAGCCGGGAATAGTCCTCCTTCCCCATGGCAAAGGAATCCATATACTCCTCCAGAATCCGCGTCATATCGGAATCCTCCTGATATTCCACGGGAGCGGTACAGTCGATGACCGCATCCATCACCTGCCCCGTGGCCGCGTTTAACACCAGCATGCCTCCTATCTCCTGACCTGACAGGCTTACGGTCCAATAGCTGAGCAGAGGGTCCTCCGTATCCCCCCCGCTTTCCTCCCTGGTCCAGAGAAAACAGGCGGCGCGATATTCCGTACCTTCCCCTCCGTCATCCGCGGCGATCCCCAGCTGAGGCAGGAGAAAATCCCGCATCCATTCCCTGGCGCACTGAACGGCCCTGTCCATGGAAAGCTGTCCCGGCCGGGGCTCATGGGGATAGATTTCCCCCGGGCTCTCCAGAAATTCCAGCGCCCGCATCAGCTCCTCCCTGGTCATTTCCCGGCCCGCCCCCTCTTCTGCGGATTCCGCCTCCTCCAGCTTCTCCGCATCGGTCTGCAGGTTCTGCTCCGGAAGCGCCACTGCCCCGCCTCCCTCCAGAAGCTCCAGCCTCTCGCTGATCAGCTGTCTCTGCACCAGCATAACGGCTCCGAAGGCAATCGCAAGAGCGGCTGCAATCCCCGGAAGATTTGACAGAATACCATATCTTTTGGGCTGCGGCCTTTCTTTTGCCGCACCGGACGCTTCTTCAATCCTCTTCTTCATCCCCGTCCTCCTCTTCTCCGTTCCCGCACTGCAGGCAGATGCTTACCTCGGTTCCCTCCCCCTTCCGGCTCCGGAATACCAGCTCGGCGCCGTGCACTCCGGCAATTCTCTCGGACAGAGCCAGACCCAGACCTGCTCCGTGCTGTTGTCTGGAACGGGCCTTGTCCACCATATAGAATGCCTCCGTGATGCGGGACAGCTCTTCCTGCTCCATCCCGCATCCGTCATCTGCCACGGCTATCCGGTATCCTGCCTCCGTCACCCTGCCGGAGATCTCTATCCGGCCGCATCCCGCCTTGACGGAATTATCCATGAGATTGATCAGCAGGGTTTTCAGCAGGTCATAGTCTGCCCTGATATAGGCAGCCTCCGCTTGCAGCGCCAGGTCAATCCCTTTTTCCTGAAAAAAAGGGCTCAGCCCCTCCGCCACATCCTTCAGCAGCTGGTCTCCGGCCATCTCCTGCAATGGGAAATCCTGCCTCCCCAGTACAGTCAGATCCATCAGCTTCAAGGACAGCGCCTCCAGGCGCATCCCCTCGTTCCAGATATACCAGGAGGCATCCCGCACCGCTTCTCTGGAAAGTTCTCTCTGATAAATCATGTCCGCATAGCCGATGATAGAGGTCAGGGGAGTCTTCAGCTCATGAGCGAAATTCGCCACAAAATCCTCCCGGGCCCTGGCCGCACGGGAGAGCGCCTCTATCTTCTCTTCCACGGCATCCGCCATCTGGTTGAAGCTCTGTGCCAGTTCTCCGATTTCATCCTTCCTCTTTGTGGTCAGCCTTTCCCCATACTCTCCTCTGGCAATACGGTATGCTGCCCCGGACACCCGTTTCAGGGGACCTGTGACAAGAAGCGCGAGACTGCCCAGCAGAACCATGCCCAATCCCATGGCAATCACATAGCTCTTCAGAAAATACTGCTGCAGGGTTTCCTGCTGGCTGACGGCTTTGCTCATATCCCACTGGGTCACAAAATAAACAAGATCTTTACCGTATGCCAGCGCACTCCCCACAAGCACACTGTCAATCTGATCCCGGCTCCGGAAACGGTATACATGGGTATTCTCCGACAATTCCCCTAAAAATGCGGCGTCCACCCCTTCTATCTCCGAGTAAAGCAATGTCCCGTCCTGCGCAAAAAAGGCCACCGGCACGGCAATTTCCTCCGCCAGAAGCCCAAACAGTCCTTCCGCCTGCTTCCCCAGCTGCGAGTCCCGCTCCAGGTATCCCCGTTTCCCCGCTCCCTGCGCCTCCGGGCCGATGCCCTTTCCCAAGCCGTACGACACATTCGGAAAAGTCTCCCATATCACGAAATCCTTCTCCCTCTCCAGCCCGGGGAAATCCGTAGCCAATATAGTGATCTCCACTTCCGAATAGTTCAGGAACGCCGACTGAACGGCAAATTTATCATATTGATATTGTTTTAAGGCAAACTCTGCCTCCCTTGCCATGCTGCTTTCCATAGAATAATGAAGAAGAAAATACCCTGAAACAGAAAATGCAAGGCCGAATACCAGGACCCCGCATAGAAATATCTTTGTAAAAAGACTCATGCCCTCAACCATACCTTTCCGCTGTCTCTTAAGCGGAGTCATCCCTCCAGCCTGTAGCCGATACGGAATACCGTCCGAATCCGTTCTTCCCAGCCAAGCTTCCTGCGAAGCCTCTGGATATGATTATCCAGGGTTCTGGTACAGCCGGTAAAGGGCTCCTTCCATACTTTCTCATACAATTGATCCCTGTAAAGCGCAATATTCCTGTTCTGCATCAGCTCCACCAGCAGATCAAATTCTTTCACGGTCAGAATTACCGGCTGTCCGTTCTTCAGTACCTGTCTGGAATCCAGCCGGACGGAAATATCCCCGATCTCCAACAGCCGATCTCCCTTTCCGGTTCTGCGCAGCACCGCCTCCACTCTCGCCAGCAGCTCGCCGATCTGAAATGGCTTCGCCAGGTAATCGTCTGCGCCCGCTTTCAGCCCCCGTACCTTATCGTTAAGACTCCCCTTGGCCGTCAGAAAGATAACGGGAGTTCCGGTTGGCTTAATGTATTCCAGCAATTCATAGCCGTCCACCTCCGGCAGCATAATATCCAGCAAAACCAGATCGAACTCCTTCTGTTCAATATAATCGGCCCCCTGCATGCCGTCGTGGGCGCAGATACAATGGTACCCCTCTGCGCCCAGATTCATACAGATCAGATTTGCGATCGCCTCGTCGTCCTCCACTATCAGTATATCCGTCACGATACTGCCTCCATACATCGTTGATTCCCTTTTCAGTATAGTGCAAAGATGTATCAAACCTGTAAAAAATCAACCCATCTTTTCAAAAAAAGTATCTATATTTTTCCTGATTTCGCTCGGATTCATGGCCTTGAACAGATACCCGGCCGGCTTTAACGAGAGCACCTTCTGGACGCTCTCCAAATCGTTCCTGCCGGTGAGGAAAATGACCGGAATATCCGCCAGCTCCTCCTCTGCCCGGAACATTTCCAATACCTGTCTGCCGTCGCATACAGGCATCTCATAATCCAGCAAAACCAGATCCGGCCTGTCCAGCGTCATGCTTTTAATGGCCGCCAGCCCCGATTTGGCCACAGCGACATTATACTTTGTACCCAGAAGTTCTTTCATTGCCTGCAGAGCCACACCGGAATCGTCCACCACCAATATCTTCTTTTTGCTGTTCATCTCATGCTCAAGCTCTATGTATTTCTTCAGCTCGTTCATGGCGTTCTCCGGTTTGATGGAAGTGGCAATGTCCTCCTTGAGCAGGTGAGGTGCGGAAACACAGAATGCAAAATATCCCTCCCCCGTCTTGAGCAGCAAGCTGCTCTGGAGATTTCGCTTGTCAAATGCCCGCTGGAACTGCTCATAGGTCAGCAGGTTCTCTTCTATGATTTCGAACGCCTCCGCATTGGGAAACTGGGCCTTGATTCTTTCCACGCACTGCTTTGCCGTATATCTGGTGGCATTGAGCACCATGACATTCACTCCGTCAGCCTCACAGCCCACGAGCTTGCCCACCGTGTGGACCAGCAGTCCTTCCTCAAACACCAGGAAAAACTCCCATCTGTCCCCTTTATCCGTACCGTAGAGCAGGCGATAATAAATTCCCTTTCCGAATTTCTCTCCCCCGTAGCTCTCGTTGATTACCTTGGAATCCAACTGAAAGAGGTCATTGAGCATCTGGACGATCTCTTTCTTCAGCGCCTCCTGCCTCTCCATGGGAAGCAGATCGCCCCACTTGCTTTCCATATTTCCCACAATCGCCCGGTCCTCCGTCATGGTATGACCGATAAGCCATCCGCCGCAGACGCCCAGGAAATGCTCCACTGCTTCCGGGGAATAATTGGTCTCCTGCAGCTCCTTCTCCACCTCCGGAAGCGTCTTTTTGCGGAAAATATCGTGAAGATGCCGGTGCGTCTCGTATCCGTCATAATTGATGGACGCCATATAGAGCTCTTCCTCCGCAAAATGCTTCATTGCATGCCCCTTGAAGAATTTCACTCCCTCCTGATAGGCCCACTTGCTTTTCGCATCATCACTGGCACTGTTATATGCAAACAGCTTATTCATGATAGTGAATAGCTTTTTATGCTCTCTGTCAATGATATCCACTCCGATCTTATACCTGTCATTCCACAAAAACTGATTGCTGCTCATTTTGCCTCCTTTGTTATCTGATAGAATTTACTAAAATCCTGTTCACCGACTCGAAATACCGGTTCACATAAGCACCGATCAAAATAATATACATACAGAAATACATCCACAAAAGCACAATAATGATAATGGACAGACTGCCGTAAATACCATAATTTCCATAAGTTACATAACCTGAGAAAAACCAGGAAAAGACGCTCCACACTACGGCGGAGAATACCGCCCCCGGTATCTGTTCCTTAAAGTTCAGCTTCCTGTCCGGCACATAGGCATAGACGGCGGCAAAGAGCACCGAAAGAATCGCCCATACCAGGAGGAATCTGAAATTCATGGCAAAGGAAACCATTTTCTGAAGCTGCGGAAGCCGGTGCAGAGCAAATGTCACCAGCTGGTCGCCGAACACCATGAGGAACAGCGAGAGAATCACTATCACCAGCATCACAATCGTATAAAAGGATGCAATTGCCCGCACCACAAAATAATTGCGCTGCTCCTCCACCCCGTTGACTGCATTCAGACCGCGCATCAGCGCCATTACCCCCTTGGCTGCAGACCAGACGGTGGCCAGGATAGCAACGGACAGGATCCCCGCCGATTTATTATAGACCTCTGAAATCAGGCTCTCCGCCAGGGGACCTGCCTGATCCGGCAGGAAATCCGTCACAAGCTCCGCAAGATTCTCCTCCGTTAAAGGCGTATAGGGAATGATAGTGCAGATCATAATCAGCATGGGTACCACGGACAGAAAAAAGAAAAAGGCTATGCTGGCTGCATAGGTACTGATATTCTGTTTCTTCATCTGTGCCGAAAAATCGCTTAACAACAAATATAATTTACGGATCACCTGGCATTTCTCCTATTCATACACATTTTGAATAATACAGTCCTCATAGAAATACAGCAGTATCTCTCCCGCCGAATATCCGTATCCTGCCATCTCCTTAGCTCCGTTCTGACTCATTCCCACCCCGTGTCCGAATCCTCCTCCCGTCAGGGAGTACCCTGTCACAAGTCCCTTGTCCTTTGCAGTCTCTATCACAAAGAAGCCGCTGGGAAGAAGATTGGGGCTGGCAACCGCACTGCCGTCCTGTCTCACAACCTTCGCATCTCCGTCGTTCAGCACATACCGGATGCAATGTTCGGATATGACTTTAAACTTCTGTGAAACCGTCTCTATCACAAGCTCATCCGCCACGCCTCCGCATCCCCTTTTCTCAATATAAATCTCTCTGATATCTTCCAGCTTTTCAATGGTCTCACTGACATACGCTCCATCCTTCCAGGTGAGGACCAGTTTGCTGTTGGCGGCATAGCGTTTCTGCAGATTCTCCAGTATCCTCTTCCTATCCAGCGTCTCCACCCGGTAGCTCCAGCGATACCAGCTCTCCCCCGCTTCAAAATCATCCCCGTTCACCCTTGAGATAAATTCGGCAAAGGCTTCCTCCTCTTTCAGCGCCTCGCCGGGGTCGTTTTCTCCCTCCGGGCTGCCGTTTCCTGCCAGATAGGATGCCATTGCTTCCCTGCTCAGTGATTTTCCTTTTAAATAGGTCAGGGCCGGCGCCGCCTGCGTCTTCCATACATTAGGGTCGCTGCCCACTCCGCAGGAAGTGGAATAGTAATAGGTTCCCGCAGGATCTCCGTACTCTGTCATCAGCAGCTGCCCGTAGGTTTCCTTCACGGCGCTGGTGGTACTTTCCTGCTCCAGGATATTATTATACACCTGATACGAGGTGCTGTCATCCACATGTGCGCCATATTCCGGAAATCCTGCATGTTTCATATGTCCATAGGCGTAGGTTCTGGCACAGACGGCCTGGGCCTTCAGGGCTTCGGAGGGATATCTGGACGGCATCTCGCTTGGCACCACACTGTAGAGGTATTCCTCCAGCAGTACCTCATTGACCGCCACAATGCCATCCTCAGTTCTAAGCAGCTCCATCTGCCCTCTGTAAGCAGGTATTCCCTGACTGCGGCTGCAGTTTCTGAAGACTACCTTTCCTGTCAGTACATCGGGAACGATCAGAACGCGGCCCCCTTCAAAATAACTGCTGTCGTAGGCAAATTCCAGTTCTTCGCCTGCGGAATGCTTCTCCTGCTTCCGATCCTCATAGGGTCCGTATTCCACGGTAAAGTCCGTATCACAGGTGAGCAGCGGTTGATCATGAAAGCTCCCGTTGTAATCCGGCGCCTTAATCAGAACACGGATGTATTCCATGGCGTCTTCCTTTACCATGAGAACGCCGCAGATTTCCCCGTCGTCCATACATAAATCCGTATAGTCGTAGCCGAAGAACACATCCCTCGCCGTGCACATCTCCAGGCTGTCGTAGAGCCGATACCCCTTGTAATCCGCCGCCAGCGGCAGGCGTCCGTACCCCTCCACCTCCATGCCCTCATCGTCCACACTCAGGATTCTTCCGTTGATTTTATCTCCCTTAACCGTCACGGATGTAACCTCTCCGTCCGTCAGCTCCACATCCGCCACCTGTTCCCGCGCGGAAATGTCCGCCCGGTACAGTTCTTCCCGCCCCTCCTGTGCAGACATTCCCCAGGGATAGCTCTCGGCAGCGCCGTCCCTGAAAATCATCAGGCCGTCCTCTCCGACCTCCATAATCCACACATTAGTATAGAGCTGAACCACCGGCACATGGGGCGGCGGCTCCTGGGGAAGGCTCTCCTCTTCTCCATTCCCTCTATGTAACAGTGCCAGGATCACCCGCCCCAAAAGCAGCAGGACGAGCAAAAGAAATCCCAAAAAGCAGATAAAGGCTTTCAGCTGCATCCTTTGTGATTTGTTCAGATTCCATCTGTTACTATTCAAAATTTTTCTCCTGATATCAAATAATCTATCGCCTCCCCCACAGGACGGCTGCAGGCTTTTCTGCGTGTCCGCCATCGCTTTCCCGCAGCAGCTTCAAAAAAGCAGCCCGATAGGACTGCCTTTTTCTTCCGTATAAATGCCCAAAATGCCGCCCCCTGCTCTCTGACTCCTAGCAATGCTAGGTGGGTAACCGCAACCAAGGCTTTTGACTTCCCTTCCAATCCTCCAGTGGAGTGAGGGCTTGCCAGCCACCTGGCGATATAGGAATCCCGTTTAAAGAAATGTAGGTTCAAAATAAACAAAGGTTATCGCACATCTCAGGCTATTATTATTATAACAAAAGACCTCCCAAAATACAACTGCATTTTTTCCCAATTTATGGATTCGGTCTATAGATTCATCCAAAATCCATATTTTAGTTCTACTCATTTATCCAAAATAAACTATTGCATTTCTAAAATAATATTTTATCAGATCGGAAATCATATAAAATAGAAGGCAAGAAATCCGTCGTTTGGATTTTCGATTGCCTGCACTGCAGCAAAACTGATGAAGAAGGATGTTCAAAATGGTACGAGTGGGAAAGACGATTGCAAATCTGCGTGAAGAGAAAAAGCTTACCCAGAAAATGCTGGCAAAAATTTTAAACATGTCTCCCAGCAATATTTCCAATTATGAAAACGAGACCTATTGGCCGAATCTGGACACAATATCAAAACTGGCAGACCTTTTTAATGTCACTACGGATTATCTGCTGGGCCGCACGGATTACCGTTGCCCTCCGGAAACTCTTGAAAATTATATTACTTCCGATTATACGGTACATGATATTGTAAATACGCTTCTCACCCTGGACGAGGGTTCCCGGGATGCGGTGGCGAAGTATGTCAATTTTCTAAAGCAAAATCAGAGCAAAACTTAAGGGAGATCACTTTTCCAAAGTGTCTCCCTCAGGCAGTATTTTTATAAATTATTTCTACTGTTTCTTCAAATCTTACTTCAAAGGCTTTATTCCGCTTCGTGCCATACTTCCTGTCATGTCATCCGAAGCGCCGGTGCCATTTTCAATGGCGCCGGCAATCTCTTCGCAATTACAGGCTGGCAGCCTCATCAACGATCTTCTTCAATGCAGCCAGAGCCTCGTCAGGAAGCTTGTCATAGCCTTCCTTCTTGGTAGCGAAGCCTTCCACGGCATCCACACGGTTCTGCATAGCGCCCTGAAGAGCCTTCACATACTCCGCGTCGCCAAGGTCGGGTGTAAAGCCTTCCCAATCCATGATCTCGATATCCCCGAAAGGTCCCCACTGCTTGAAGCTTGCCCTCTTCTCCACGATGGCCTCCAGAATGCCAAGGGTATCGGCAGGTTTCACCTTCTTGCCCATGAAGTCGCCGGTGTTGATGATGTAGCAGTCCACATTCTTCTCCTCAACCAGCTTCTTGAACTTCTCATAGTCGTTCACCAGAGGATAGGTTCTGAAAGGATTTGCATAAGGTACGATACGAAGCGCGTTCATATCGGTGCCTGCAGCCACACGCTCTGCGGTGGAAGTCTTGGTAGCCAGGGTAGCGCCCATAACGGATGCCAGCGCCGCGCCTTTCAGCTTCACTACAGGAGGAATGGTGGGATCCTTCATAATCCAGAAGATGGCGTTCACGGGAGCGTCAATCTTATCCACGCGGTTAGGACTCCACAGCTTGGACTTGATGGCACGGCCGTTGCCGTTCCTGATGTCCTCGGTCACCAGCTGCACCTTTCCGTCCTCATCCAGAGTAGCGGAGCAGTTCTGTGCGGTGAGCAGGAAGGTATTGTCAGGACAGCCTGTAGGATAGTCTGCCGTCTTGTCAAAGTAAGTAGGCTCCAGAGCCACGGAAGCGCAGGTATCTGTGTTGATGATGAAGGCATCGTCATGCAGTACCTTGATCTCATACTTTCCGTTATGTTTTGCGTGAGTCAGAGTGGACTTTCCGGATCCGGACAGGCCGTATACGGAGGCAACGAACTTGCTGCCGTCGGCCAGCAGATACTCCTTCTGTCCGCCGTGGCAGGAAGCATAGCCGTTCCTGTTGGCCATAGCCCAGGCCATGGTCAATGTCCCCTTCTTGTGCTCTCCGAAATACTTCATGCCCAAAATAGCGGCACAGTTCTGTTCCGTGTCAAAATAGCACAGGGTCAGATCATCGCTTAAGCAGCTGTAGTCCACATCAGGGCTGGGTGTAGGCGCCCACTGAGGATTGGAGAAGATATAGATATCCGGCTCCTTGCCACCGCCGATGGGCTGGGATTCCTTGTACATCTTCACATAAGTATCAGACATGTACTGGAAGTTCAGCATCCAGTTGTACATGATATTCTCTTCCCCTTCGGGAATCAGCAGATGCGCCTTTGCCATAAACTCGGGATCCAGGCCAATATAGCACTCTACATGATACAATGTCTGCCAGCGAGTCTTGTAGATGGCGTCCATCACTACCTTGTCAAGCTTGGCAGCATCCACGCCGGGCTCACCCTTAATACGGCGTGCCTGGGCATAACGTCCCGTAACGGCGCCGTCATTGAACAGCAGCACCTTGGCATCCTTCTCCAGACCGATTTCTTCTGCGCGGTGAACCGGCATATCGGTCACAATGGTTCCGGGAGAATTCTTAGCCAGCTCATATGCTTCCTTCAGAGTGTTCACCTTTACTACGTTGTTGCCGTAGAAAGCACCCTCGATGATAGAACGTGTCTTGCTGAAACCGGGCTTGCCTGCGCCGATTTCCGAAATGGGATAGTACGCTTTTGTTGACATTGGAATCATCCTCCTTAAAATGGTATTTCCTACTCTCCCGGCGCAAAATGCCGGAATGGTAATGGTATTCTTACGGAGCTGCCCAACAGAGGGGAAGCTCCTTATCCTGTTTATTATCTCAAAACTGCTGCCAAAAGTCAAGGAAGGGCTTGCAGATTTTATAACGATTTTACAATTACCGCTGTCTGTCCTTTCCGGCTGCGCGTCCCTGTTTCTATGCCAGGCTTCCGGTATTTTCTCCCTTTTTCAGGATAAATGTATTGTCCGCTCTGGTCTCGGCCCGCAGCCATTCCCTCTCCTCCTCGTCCAGACAGGGGGACAGCTTCTCAAATACCTCTCTCTGATAGACATACAGGAATGCCCGCTGGGTTTCCGTCAAATACTTCTCATCGATGGCCTCCATGTCTATGGGTACCCAGGTCAATGTATCAAAATGCATGAACTGGCCGTATTCGTTCTTCACATCGTTGCGGGCCACCATCACATTCTCAATGCGGATTCCGTGACTGCCTTCCACGTAGATACCCGGCTCATTGGTGACATCCATCCCCTCTTCCAGAACGGCTTCCGCGCCTCCCACATAACGCCATCTCAATCCCTGGGGTCCCTCATGCACATTCAGGATATAGCCGACCCCGTGTCCGGTTCCGCATTTATAATCCAGCCCCATATTCCAGATGGGCTGGCGGGCCAGAATATCCAGGTTGCGGCCGGTGCAGCCATGGAGCCAGCGCGCATGGGTCAGCTGAAGCATCCCCGCCGCCACGGCCGTATAATGGCGTCTGATTTCGTCGGTAACCGGCCCCAGCACAATGGTTCTGGTCACATCCGTGGTACCTCCCAGGTACTGTCCGCCGGAATCCACCAGCAGCATCCCCTCCGGTTCCAGCACGGCATGGCTCTCGGGAGTAGCCTCATAATGCATCATGGCCGCATTGGCCTTATAACCTGCAATGGTGGGGAAGGACAGATCCAGGAACTCCGGTATCTGTCTGCGGAATTCCTCCAGCTTATCTGCAGCTGTAATTTCCGTGATCTCCATTCTGCCGATATTCTTTTTCAGCCAGTGAATAAATTTCGTCAGAGCCACGCTGTCCTTCAGATAAATCTTCTCCATATTGGCAAGTTCCACCGGATTCTTCACCGCCTTCAGCAGCTCCGTGGGATTATTCTTCTCCACCGGCGTCTGTTTCCCCGCCAGCAGCTTATACAGGCAATAGCTGCAGTGCCGGGTGTCCACCAGAGCCTTTCCTCCTGCCGGCAGCTTCTCCAGATAATCCATGATATGGGCATATTCCTCCACCCGGACTTTCTTATCCTCCAGATAACCGAGGACGGTTCCGTCCAGAGCGCTCTTCTGAATGAACAGCACGCTTTCATCCTTCGTAAAATATCCGTAGCACATTGCCACAGGATTACATTCCACATCGCATCCCCTGATATTGAACAGCCACATCAGATCATCCAGCCTGGTCAGAAGAAAGCTGTCCGCTCCCTCCTCCGCAAGCTTTTCCATCATCTGCGTGCGCTTCTCCTCGAAGCTTCTGCCTGCAGTCTCCTCCGCAAGCACGCTCACTCTGCCTGCCGGAAATGCCGGTCTGTCCGTCCAGATTTCCTCCGCAAGGTCATTTGTATAGGCGATGGGGATTTTCTTATCCGCAAGCTTTTTCTCATAGCCCTTTCCGTCCGCGGCTGAGATGACCCGGCCGTCGAAGCCCAGTGTCTGCCCCTCCTCCATGTTCTTCTGCAGAAATTCCGTGATGGTGGGTACCCCTTCCTCCTGCATCCGGTACAGAGCAACTCCCGTCCCCTCCAGTTCCCGCTCCGCCTGGATGAAATATCTTCCGTCCGTCCAGAGACCGGCGCCCTCCTGCCAGACCACCAGCGTCCCGTTAGAACCAGTGAAGCCGCAGAAATACTCTCTCACCTTAAAATAATCGTTCACGTATTCGGAATTGTGGAAATCCGCAGTGGGCATCATATAATAGTCGATCCCCTCCGTCTTCATCTTCGCCCGCAAGGCTGCGAGCCTGTCCTGAATCACCTTGTTCTCCATGTCTTTGCGCCTTTCTTTCGTCGAATGACTTCTTCCATGTCTGTTTCCGAAATCATTTCTCTTCTGTTTGATGCTGATTTGCATCCGTCCGGTATCCTCATCTCTCTTCTGCCTGATGTTCCCGGGCTGCTTTGTCTTCCTATCAGCCTGCCTTTCCTTTCGGCTTACCTTTTCTCCTATTGGCCTGCTCTTTCTTTCGGCTGACCTTTTCTTCTATTGGCCTGCCTTTCCTTTCGGCTTACCTTTTCTTCTATCGGTCTGCCTTTCCTTTCGGCTGACCTTCTCTTCTATTGGCCTGCTCTTTCTATTTGGATATCTTTTCCCTTCTATTGGCTCTCCTTATTTCCCGCTTTCCGCCCGGCACAATCCCACGGCCTTCGAAGTGCCCACACGGTCGCACCCAAGCTCGACAAACATCCGCAGATCCTCAAGCGTGGATATGCCCCCCGCAGCTTTTATCTTCACGTCCGGGCCGATATGTTTCCTGAACAGCTCCACATCCTCCCTGACAGCGCCTCCCGTTCCGAAACCCGTGGAGGTCTTTATGTAGTCGGCCCCCGCATCTGTCACTGCCCTGCACATGGCGATCTTTTCTTCCTCGGTCAGGTAGCAGGTCTCCACGATCACCTTCAGGATATGCTCCCCGCATATCTCCTTCAGGGTACGGATCTCTCTCTCCACTTTGTCATAATCTCCGTTTTTCACATCGCAGATGTTTACCACCATATCGATCTCATTGCAGCCGTCCGCAAGAGCCTGCCTCACCTCCGCCGCCTTCGCCTCCGTCACGCTGTAGCCCAGGGGGAAGCCCACAACAGTGCAGATGTTGATTCTGTCCCCGTAAGTCTCGTGAATCCTGCGGACATAAGCCGGAGGTACGCAGACGCCTGCGGTGCGATACTCCAGGGCCTCGTCGCAGAGCCTTGCGACATCCTCCCACACCGCAAAGGGCTTCAGCTGAGTGTGGTCCACTCTGGCCAGCATTTCCTCCCGGGAAGCTCTCCGGCCTTCCCTGTCCGCTGTTCCATGCCCATTTCCCTTTGCTTCCGTTTCTGTCATGTCCTTCTCCGTCATGTTCCTTTCTTCCATAATAATACTCCCTTATAATATTCCCTTCGTGAAATGTATACTCCCGGAATCCTTCCTGCTTTCTGCAGAGCTTTCCGGGAGCCTATTTCACCGGTTCCTCTCTTTTCCTGCTCCATGGTTTATCAGATCCCTGATTTTGCCTTGCCCGGATTCCGGGCGCCGGTAAAAATGCCTGCAACCCCTATCCCTGCAGAAATTCTCTCACCACATCCTTCATCTCCTCCACCCGGCACTGTCTGTCATGGAGTACGGGCGCGGTGCGGATCTCCTCCACGGCACCCGGGATCTCCACTCCCGCCAGCGCCGAAAGCTCGTCGATCAGCTCGAAATCTCCCCTGGCGTCTTCTTTTCCGCCGATGGCATTCATAACGCTTCGGGCAAATTTAAAAGGGCTCGCTGTGGAAGCGATTATGGTCTGCCTCCCGTCGCCGGTCTCCTCTCTGTACTTCCGGTACACCGCGGAGGCCACGGCGGTATGCGTGTCGATCACATACCCGCATTCCTCATAAAGCCGCCGGATTTCCGCCGCCGTCTGTGACTCCGTGGCATAATTTCCGTAGAAATCTTCCAGAGAGGCTCTCATCTCCTCCGTGATCTCGTACTTCCCCTGATTCCCAAGGGCCGCCATCAGCTGCCTGTTCCTGTCCGCATCCTCCCCTCCGATCCGGTAAATCAGGCGCTCCAGATTACTGGAAATCAGAATATCCATGGACGGCGATGCCGTCAGGACAAATTCCCTGTTCCTGTCATAGGTACCCGTACGGAAGAAATCATAGAGCACTTTATTCTCATTCGAGGCACAAATCAGCTTTCCGATTGGCAGTCCCATATTCTTCGCATAATAAGCCGCAAGGATATTTCCGAAATTCCCCGTGGGCACCGCCACATTGACGATTTCTCCCTCGGCAATTCTGCCCTCTCCGAGCAGCCTTGTATATGCATATACATAATAGCAGATCTGAGGCACCAGACGCCCGATATTGATGGAGTTGGCCGAAGAAAACTGATATCCCTTTTTCTCCATCTCCTCTGCCAGCTCCCTGTCGGAGAAAAGCTTCTTTACCCCCGTCTGGGCATCGTCAAAATTACCGTGAATCCCCACCACCAGGGTATTGCTTCCCTTCTGAGTCACCATCTGCTTTTCCTGAACGGGGCTCACGCCGTTCTTTGGATAAAATACAATAATCCGCGTCCCCTCCACGCCGGCAAACCCGGCCAGAGCCGCTTTTCCCGTATCTCCCGAGGTGGCGGTGAGAATCACTATTTCGTTGTCCACGCCGTTTTTCTTCGCCGAAACCGTCATCAGATGAGGCAGAATGGACAGTGCCATATCCTTGAACGCAATCGTAGGGCCATGGAAAAGCTCCAGGTAATAGGCGCCTGCTGTCTGGGCCAGCGGAACGATTTCCTCCGTGTCGAATTTCGAATCATATGCCCGCTCTATACAGCTTCTCAGCTCGTCTTCCGTAAAATCGGTGAGAAAGAGCTTCATTATCTCGTATACCGTCCCCCGGTAGTCCAATTCCGATAATTCCTTCAGGCTCTTATCCAATACCGGAATATGATCCGGCACATACAGTCCCCCGTCCTCGGACAGGCCCTTGAGAATCGCCTGGGACGCCTTCACCTTTCTGCCGTTTCCTCTTGTGCTTCCATAGTATACTTCCATATAATCTCCCTCTCGCAGTAAGCTCTCCGGCTTTACTCTTCCGTATGAATTCAGATACAATGGGATATGCTTTATCCGCATTATGAAACCGAAAAAAGTATATCACAGTTTTATGCCGGGTGCAAGCCGACTACTTAAAGTATTCGTAACCGATTACTTAAAGTATTCGTTTCCGATTACTTAAAGAATTCGTGCCCGCCGTGTTTAAACAGATAGGTCAGATGGTTGTCGAACCATTTTACCTTATTGCTGTCCGCATATTTTCTGGCGACAAAGTACAGAGCTCCCTCTGAAATATCTTCTCCCATCAGTGCGCGCTCCACAGCGCTGACGGTTCCTTCGCTGATTTTGACCCGGTAAAAGCTTCCGTTTGCCACCGGAGAGAACTGGGAGATTCCCTTTTCCCGCTGAAAGACTACCTCCGTCACCGTGTCGGGAAAGGCTTCGCTGTTCATCCGGTTCAGCACCACATTGGCCACCAGAAGCTTTCCGTCCTCATCCTCGCTTCCGGCTTCCGCCTCCACGATCCGCAGCAGGGTCTCCAGATCCTCCTCCGACAGACGGTATACATATTTCATTTCCAGAACGGAATATCCCACGATCCGCTGTCCGGATACGGCAATATCGACAATTCCCAATCCCTTCTTTCCTTCGTCCTGCTTCCGCCCTGCCTTTCCCGGCACGGCAGTCTCCGCCTCTCCCGTCAGGGCCGTCTCCATTTCCTCCGCCTTCTCCTCCACCATGTCAAGTTCCAGCCTGATTGTCATAACGGGCCTGGAAATCAGCCTGGCCGCATCCATTCCTTTCACGCACAGAGAGCAGGCCATGAACACAGCGCCTGCCAGCACCAATAAACTCACCGCTTTTTTATACATACCTTCAGTCCCTTCCCATCCAGGCTCGGATTTCAAATGCCTGTCCATATCAATATATGAGACAACATTCGAAAATATGTTACCCATAAAGATCCGAATCCCGGCTTCCGGAACTGCCTCACAAGCCTTCCTGCATGTCAGCGCGGCCGGTTGACTGGAGGATAGCCGTAAAAAAGTCATGTCCTGAACCGTAGTCCGGTCAGGACATGACTGAAAGGAGAAATTCTATTTTTCCGCATAATTGATAAAACTGATATTCATATCCACGTAACCTGTAATTCCGTCCACCGCTCCCTCGAAACTATACTGCCACATGGCAAATTTATAGGGATAATCCGGAATGTCCGCCGCCTGGGAGAGCCACACATCATAGGCGGTAAGCTTTGACATATCTATCTCCTTGATCAGCCACTCCTTGTTGCCGTAGATCATGGTCTTATAGCCCGCCTCGGCGATTCTGTCCAGGAAGGCCTTGGTGATTGCCGTCTTCTCTGCTCTGGTCAGGGAATCCGTTCTGGCCGTGTCATTCTCGATCTTCTCCATATCGAAGGCCACCGGATAGGTGAGCTGGTACTCTCCCAGATTCTCTATCACCAGATCGGCCTCCTCCACCGCCTCATCCGTGGTAACCGCCTGGGAAAAGAAGTACACTCCCACATCCAGTCCCGCCTCAGTGGCCCGCTGCAGATTATCGCTGAAGCTGTCATCCAGATTCAGCTGTCCCGTGCCATAACCCCTGCTCCCCACGCGCAGCATGACAAAATCAATCCCGGCCCTCTTCACCCTTCCGAAATCCACATAGTCCTGAAGCTTGGAAATATCCACTCCCACAAAGGATGTCTGCTTTCCGTTCTCGTAATACTTCATCAGATCGGACTGGCACACAAGCTTTGTAAAATCATATTCATGCTTGGGCAGATAGGGACTGATCAGCACCCACTCCTCCTCGCCGTTGGCATACTTTATCAGGGTATGCTTCCCGTCCGTTGAAGGGTCGTTCTCCACCGTGGCCTCCGGCTCCTCCGTGGGCTCGGGTTCCTCCGTGGATTCAGGATACATCTCCCAGAAATCAAAATCATCCGGATGGGCGGAGCCCGCACTGCTAATGATCTCTTCCGTATCCGGATATTGTGAACCCGATGAGGTAATGTCTTCGGTACTTCCGGGCTGCGTCTGCTCCTGTCCGGTCTGATTATTTCGGCCGGATTTATTAAACAGCAGCACCAGAACCAGAATCAGGGCCACAAAAAAGGTCACCGCCAAAATAGCCATTACCACTGTGGGCGTCAGATTGGAATGATCGTCAAAATCCTCCGGCATTTTCATTGCCCTTTCCTCCTCGTATCATATTTACAGCCGGCAGGCTTTCCGCCGCTTCCGGCAGACCCGGGCGGTCACATCCGATTCCGGCAGACCGCCGCAGATTGCATCGTTTCAGACAGCATCGATGCATTTCCTGGGACATTTATCCCTGCATGCGCCGCAGCCCGTACATTTCTCCTGATCGATGACCGCATGAAAGTCCTTCACGGTCACTGCCTGGCTGGGGCAATTCTTTACACACAGGCCGCATCCGATGCATCCTGCCTGGCAGGCCTTCATGGTGACCGGCCCCTTATCTGCGGAGCTGCATGCCACCGCGTATTTCGCCCTATATGGAATCAGCGAAATCAGATGCTTGGGACAGGCCTCCACGCACTTTCCGCAGGCCTTGCAGGCCTCTTTATCCACAACCGCAACGCCGTTCACCACATGAATGGCGTCAAACGGGCAGGCCTTCACACAGCTGCCGAACCCCAGACAGCCTGCGCTGCAGGTCTTCGGTCCCCCGCCCGGCACAAAGGACATGATGCGGCAATCCTCCTGTCCGCAATAATCATAATCCTGTTTTGCCTTCCTGCAGTCTCCCGTACAGGCCACATAAGCGACCATTTTCTCGGCAGAGCCTGCCTCCACTCCCATGATAGCGGCAATTTTCGCGCCTGCGGCAGCTCCTCCTACGGGGCAGGCGTTTACAGGTGCCTCCCCCTTTGCGATGGCCGCCGCCAGACCGGAACAGCCCGCATAGCCGCAGCCTCCGCAGTTATTGCCCGGCAGCGCCGCCAGCACGGCTTCCTCTTTTTTATTCGTCTTCACCTGAAACAGAATCCCGGCAGCGCCCAGGAAAAGCCCTACAAAGACGCCCACCGCACCCACTACCGCGGTGGCGGCAAGAATGTTCATCATATTCATCCATACCACCCCTTTCTACAGCAAACCCGAAAATCCGCAGAAGGCAATGGCCATCAGCCCCGCCGTCAGCAGCACTGTGGGCATTCCCTTAAACGCCCCAGGTATATCATTATATTCCAGCTTCTCGCGGATTCCCGCCAGAATGACTATGGCGACGGTAAAGCCCACCGCCGTTGCAAAACCGTTCACAATGCCCGTCAGTATCCCATACTCCTTCTGCACGTTGGTAATTGCTACTCCCAGCACCGCACAGTTGGTGGTAATCAGGGGCAGATAAATTCCCAGCGCCTCATACAGGGAGGGCATGGATTTTCGGAGAAACATCTCCACAAACTGCACCAGCGCCGCGATCACCAGTATGAATACAATGGTCTTCAGATACTCCACATGGAATCTGACCAGTATATATTTGTAGATGACTCCCGACACCGCACTGGCAAGCGTGATGACAAAAATCACCGCAGCCCCCATTCCGGCGGCAGTGTTCGTCTTTCTGGAAACCCCCAGGAAAGGGCACAGGCCCAGGAACTGGCTGAGCACCACATTGCTCACCAGGGAGGAGCCGATCAAAATCACAAGCAATTCCTTTATATTATCCATTACCATTTATTTGTCCTCCTCCAGATACACCGGCTTAGTCAACGCCACTTTTCCTTTGGAAGCAGGCTCTGTCCCTGCTTTCGCGCTCCTTCCGTCATCCCCATGCGCTTCTTCCGCCTTATAAAAGCTCTTCGTGCAGCCCTTCCGGTCCTTGCAGTTCATACAATCCTCGCTGCAGCCCGAGCCGATTTTCTCATAGCTCCTGCCCGCCTTCTTCCGCACATTCCGGATATGGTTCTGCAGGGCCGTCAGTACGGCAAGGACAAAGAACGCACCGGGGGCCTGGCCGAAAATGCGTATGGGCACAAAGGATTCCGGCATAAGGGCAAGTCCGAACAGCTCACCCGCTCCCAGGATCTCCCGTACCGCACCGATGCAGGTTAAGGCAAAGGAGAAGCCAAGACCCATGCCGATTCCGTCGAACAGGGAGGCAATGGCCGTGTTGGAGTAGGCATAGCTCTCCGCACGTCCCAGAATAATACAGTTCACCACAATCAGCGGAATATAAACGCCCAGGGACTTGTTCAGGGAAGGTATATATGCCTCAAGCAGAAGCTCCACCGCCGTCACAAAGGAGGCGATGATCACAATAAATGCCGGAATCCGCACCCGGTTGGGAATCACCTTCCTGAGCAGGGAGATAATCAGATTGCTGAGCGCCAGGACAGCCATGGTAGTCAGCCCCATCCCCAGTCCGTTCATGGCCGAGGTAGTGACGGCCAGCGTGGGGCACATTCCCAGCATCAGCACAAAAGTTGGATTCTCTTTTAATATTCCGTTGTAAAGCCGCTCTCCTGCCTTATTCATTGCCGTCACCTCCCTCCGTCAAAGCCTGCGCCGCCTTAAGTCCCCCGTTTACCGCATTGGTAACCGCACTTGTGGTAATGGTGGCACCGGCAATGGCATCGATTTCATTTTCTGCAGACGCTCCCGATTTCGTATAGACAAAGCCTTCCGCCTTCTTCTGATGGAACTGGGGAACCAGCACGTCTTCTGCAAGCATTCCCAGTCCCGGTGTCTCCGATATCTCCAGTATGGAGATATCGTTGAGGCTTCCGTCCAGCGTAACTCCCAGGTACAGCACAATATTTCCCCCGTACCCCTGTGTGGAAACGGATTCCACCACATATCCCAGCAGGCCGCCGTTCCCGTCCAGTGCCCGGTAAACATCTCCCAGCTTTACGCCCATGCCGGAAAGCTCCAGCGCCAGCTCTTCATCCGGGGTGTACTCCAGCTTCTCAAAATCAGAGGCGGTCTCAAACACCGCTCCGCATGCCTCCTGCACGGCCTTTTCCTCCTGAAGGCGGATGGGCTCCCTGGTCAGTTCGTTGACCACGCCCAGAAGCAGTCCGGCAATCAATGTAATGGCAAAGAGAATTCCCGCTTCCCTCAGCATCGTTCCCATATCACTCTTATTTCTCACGGCGCTTCCCTCCCTTCCGGTAACCGAAGGCAACAGGCCTGGTATATTTCTCAATCAGAGGCGTCAGAAGATTCCCCAGAATAATCGCATAGGATACCCCCTCCGCCCCGGGACCGAATATACGGAAAATTCCTGTCATCAATCCCAGGAAAATCCCGAACACATACTGTCCCTTTGCCGTAATGGGCCTGGTCACATAGTCTGTCGCCATGAAAAAGGCTCCCAGCATCAGGCCGCCTCCGGAAAGCTGGGCACACAGATAGGCGGGATTCATACCGTGTCCTCCAAAAACAATGACAAAAAGAAGGAAGGTTATTATGTAGCTGCCCGGAATCCGAAGGTCTATCACCCCAAACAATAGCAGCAGGCAGGCTCCGATCAGGATGGCAATCATGGAGGTCTCGCCTATGGTTCCGCCTGTGCGGCCCACCACCATATCAAACAGATCGACCTGCTCCCCCGCCTTCAGCGCCGCCAGCGGCGTTGCCCCTGTATAAGCGTCGCATTCAAAGGCCGTCATGGCTGTCGGAAAGGAAATCAGCAGAAAGCATCTTGCCGCAAGGGCGGGATTCATAAAATTCTGTCCCAGCCCCCCAAACAGCATCTTCACTGCCAGAATGGCAAATACACCGCCCAGCGCAGCCATCCACAGCGGAATGCCCACCGGCAGATTCAGCGCCAGCAGAAGGCCCGTGACCACTGCGGAAAGATCAGTAACCGTCAGCCTCCCCAGAGCTTCCCTCTTCCACCTGAGGAGCCCGAATAAAAATTCCGTTAAAACCGTACTCCCAATCGTCGTCAGAATCACCAGAAATGCCCGGAATCCGAAATTGTAAACTCCGAAACCGGCGGCCGGCATCAGAGCCACAATCACCGCCAGCATCAGCCCGTTGGTGGTCACTTTGGAACGAATGTGAGGATTGGATGATACTTTATACAATTCGCTCATGGTTTCTCTCCTACCTTATTTTTTTCTTTTGGCCAGCAGAATTTTACGCATGGATTTGATCTGCTGTGTCAGATGTCTCTTCGCCGGACAGATAAAGCTGCAGCAGCCGCATTCGCAGCACTCCATGCCGTAATTTTCCAGAAATGCCTTCTCGTCATTATGCTCCGCATAGTCCGCCAGCCTGCTGGGAATGACCCTTCCGGGACATACCTCCACACAGCGCCCGCAGTTGATGCAGGGTCCCGGCTCCATGGCGGACACCTCATCCCTGGACAGCGCCAGCAGAGCCGTTGAATTCTTGGTAGTCGGCACATTCAGGTCAAACATGGCAAAGCCCATCATGGGGCCTCCGCATATGATCTTCTCCGGTTTCCCCATAAGCCCTCCTGCTGCTTCCAGCAGCTCCTGATAGCTCGTTCCGATCCGCACCCGGAAGTTTGCGGGATTTCTGACGCCATCCCCCGTAACGGTAACGATGCGCTCCGTCAGAGGCCTGCCCTCCGTCACTGCCCTGTATACGGCCACAATGGTATCCACATTGTTTACCACGCATCCCGCATCCGCCGGCAGCATGGCGGAATTAATCCTCCTGCCGGTGACGGCGTAGATCAGCTGGCGCTCCCCGCCCTGGGGATACTTCGTCTTCAGTGCCTTCACGCTGATACCTGGTTCGTCCCGGACAAGATTCCTCAGGAGGGAAATGCAGTCCGGTTTATTGTCCTCCACCGCAAGGATGCCATGGGCATTGGGAAAAAGCCTCAGCATGATCTTCAGACCGCCCACCAGCTTCTCCGGTTCCTCCAGCATCCGACGGTAATCCGAGGTCAAATAGGGTTCGCATTCCGCGCAGTTGGCAATCATATATTCGATCTTTTCCGGCTCCTTTGGTGAAGCCTTCACATGCGTGGGAAATCCCGCGCCCCCCATGCCCACAATTCCGGCATCCCGGATCATGGAGACAATCTCCTCACACCCCAGCTTCTCCGGATCCCTTCTGGGCTGCACTTCCGCTTCCTCATACAGACCGTCATTCTCCACCACAATACTCATCACCATGTCCCCGGCAGCCACCCGTCTGGGCTCTATGGTTTTGACCGTGCCTGACACGGACGCATGAACGGGAGCGGATACAAATCCGCCGCTCTCGGCAATCATCTGCCCTGCCAGCACCCGATCCCCTCTGGCCACTATGGGCTTCGCAGGCGCGCCGATATGCTGCGACAGGGGATATACCAGCTCCCCGCCCGGCAGAATATCGCGAATCGCTCTGCTCGCGGACATTTCCTTCCCTTCGTAAGGATGTATACCGCCCTTAAAAGTCAACTTCGCCATATTTTCTTAAGTCCTTTCTCCAAGATTCACTTCTGTCTTTATCCGTAAGATAAATATACTATTTTTTTTCACAAAATACTACTGTAAATTTTATTTTTATGGTATTATATGAAAAGAAAAGTAGTGTAAAATTTGGAAACGGAGACTGGTATGAGAATTTCTCGGGAAACACTGGACAATTTTTCTATCGCCTATCCCCTGGACAGGCTTGCACCGTTGGAGCGCGTTCTCTTTATCGACATCGAAACCACCGGCTTTACTGCAAAATCCTCCTGTCTGTATCTGATAGGCTGCGCCTATTTTCTGGCAGGAAAATGGCAGACGATACAATGGATGGCAGAGAGCTGCGAACAGGAGACCAGCGTTATAAAGGCATTTTTTGAATTTGCCAGGCCCTATCGTTATCTGCTCCATTTTAACGGCAATAATTTTGACCTGCCCTTTATTCTCCAGAAATGTGCCCAGCATTCGCTGCCCTTTCATTTTGAGGACTTTCAGGGGATTGATCTGTACCGCCGGATTGCTCCCTATAAATATTTTCTGCGCCTTCCCAACTGCAAGCAGAAAACCCTGGAACAGTTTCTGAATATCAACCGCCAGGATGTGTTTTCCGGTGCGGAGCTGATCGGAATCTATCACGATTATATCCGGAATCCCTCCGAGTTTGCAGAGAACTCTCTCTTCCTTCACAATGCGGATGATCTGAAGGGAATGCTGGAAGCTCTTCCGGTGCTGGCATATTACGATTTATTCAATCAGCCCATCCGGGCCAAAAAGGTGCAGGCAAATTATTATAAGGATATCAGCGGCAGCCGGCGCAGGGAGCTGATTATCCTGTTTGATCTGGATAATCCCCTGCCCAGGCCCATAACCACACATGTGAACAACTGCATTTTCCGGGGCGACGGGTCGGAATGTTCCCTCAAAATTCCTATTTTCGAGGGGGAACTGAAATACTTTTATTCCAATTATCAGGATTATTATTACCTCCCCGACGAGGATGTGGCTCTCCATAAATCCGTGGCAGGCTTTGTGGACAGGGCCTGCCGTATCCCTGCCTCCGCCGCCAACTGCTATACGCGCAAGCATTCCTCCTATCTGCCCCAGTGGGATTTCCTGTTCACACCCTTTTTCAAAAGGGATTATCAGAGCCGTGAGCTTTTCTTTGAATTGACGGACGAGATAAAAAGGAACAGGGAGGTATTCTCCAGATACGCCTCCCATGTGCTGAATATGATGGCCTCCTCCTTTTAAGGCAGGCCGGATTCCGGTTCCGTGCTGTGTGCCACAAATTAAGAACAAAGTAACAGGCGGCTGTTTTGAATGAACAGCCGCCCTTTGATCGATTGCCCTTTGATTTATCCCCGCATGTAATTCATCAAGTGCCGTAAACGGATCCATTCCGCAGAAAACAGGCATTCTCTACGGTCTCTGATAATAGAAAGCGTTCTTCCTGAAATATCCGATTTCCTTGTGATTGATAATCTGCTCCGAGCTGCCGATAAAGAGAATGCCCCCGCCTGTCAGCGATTTGAAAAATTTGCGGAATACCGCATCCTTGGCTTCCTCCGTAAAATAAATCAGCACATTCCGGCAGACAATCAAATGACATTCCGCCGGATAGGGATCCTTTAACAGATTATGTTCCCGAAATTCCACACAGGCTTTAACTTCATTGCTGATTCTGTAGGAGTCTCCCTCCCGTCTGAAATATTTATTCTTCAAATCCAGCGGAACCGCCGTAATGCTTTTTTCCGGATATAATCCCGTCCTTGCCCTGGCAATGACCTGCTTATCCAGATCCGTTGCATGAATCCTGATGTTGGCCAGGGGCAGGTGCCTGGACAAAGCCAGCACCAGCGAATAAGGTTCATCCCCCGTAGAACAGGCAGCACTCCATATCCTCAGATTTCTTCCGAACCTGGCAATCAGCTCCGGAACCGCCTTATCCTCCATTACCTTCCACTGATCCGAATCCCTGTAGAACTCCGATACATTGATGGTAATATAATTGACAAATTCCTCGAACATTGCCTTGTCAGTTCTGAGACAATATATATATTTATCATATCCGACTATCTTATGCTTTGAGATCAGCGTATCAATACGGCGCTTCATCTGAGCTTCCTTATAGCTGCTCAGGTCGATACCCGTCAGCGTCAGAATCTCTCTCTTAAAATACTCATAGCCATGCAGTAAGTCTGATATATTACCGGGCATCTTCCTCCCCTTGGGCCGAAATTACAGCCTCAATATCTACGGGAACCACATCCTCCTCCGCAGGCGCGGCGGCAGCCAGAGCCTTCATGCTGAGGGAGATCTTTCTGTCCGTTTCATTGAAGTCCACAATTTTTGCCGTGACTTCCTGTCCTACACTCAGGACATCCGCCGGCTTCTCCACATGTTCCTTTGATATCTGTGACACATGAAGCAGCGCGTCCACTCCGGGCTCCAGTTCAATAAATGCACCGAAATCCGTCATTCTGGCAACTCTTCCGACCACCACATTGCCGATGGCATATTTGTCCGCAGCATCCCTCCAGGGATTCTGATCCTCAAATTTCAGAGAAAGGGCAACCTTGCTGCCGTTGATCTCCTTGATCAGTACGTTCAGCTTGTCTCCCACCTTGAACGCCTTCCTGGGATGTTCCACATGCCCCCAGGACATCTCGGAAATATGAAGCAATCCGTCCGCGCCGCCCAAATCCACAAACGCACCGAAGTCCGTCACATTCTTGACAACGCCCTCGACTACATCGCCCTCATGGATCCTCTCAAACAGCTCCCTCTGAAGCTCAGCCTTGCGGGCTACAATCAGCTGCTTGCGGTCGCCGATATATCTCCTTCTCTTGGGATTATACTCACTGATCACAAATTCGATCTCCTGGCCCAAATACTTGGTCAGATCCTTCTCATACGTATCTGAGACAAGGCTTGCAGGAATAAATACTCTCACTTCGTCAACTACAACGCTTAATCCGCCTTCCAGCACCTGGGAGACAGCAGCTCTGAGCACCTCCCTGCTGTTGTACGCTTCTTCCATTCTCTTGTTGCCCCTGTCAGCGGCAAGGCGCTTATAGGTCAGAACCACCTGGCCTTCGCCGTCATTGACCTTTAATACCTTCACTTCCATGGTGTCACCGGGCTTTACCACCGTTGTAAGGTCCACATTGGAATCATTGGTATACTCGTTCCTGGCAAGAATACCGTCTGATTTGTATCCGATGTTCAATACAATCTCATCTGACTTGACATCGATGACTGTACCTTCGACTACCTCTCCTGAATGTATTGTTTTAATTGAATCTTCCAACATTTGTTCAAAAGTTAATTCTGACATAATTTTGAACCTCCTCGATTAATTTATTTGGGGTGGAAGCCCCCGCTGTAATACCCACCAGGCGGACAGCTTTAGGTAGTTCTAAATGCAAGTCATCCAGTGTCTGTATAAAATAGGTATGCACACATTCCTCACAGCAGATTTCATAAAGCCTTCTGGTGTTGGAGCTGTGCTTTCCTCCTATTACAATCATTACGTCAGCCTCCGCCGCAAGCGTCCTTGCAGAACGCTGGCGTTCCTCCGTCGCGCTGCAGATAGTATCCGCAACAATACTATTGTAACCTTTTTTTTCCAAAATTTCAACTATGTTATGAAATTTCTTGTAGTTAAATGTCGTTTGGGCGACAATGCAGAGCTTTTCTTCTTCCGGAACCGTGAATTTCTCTGCTTCTTCCTCGTTCTTCAGCACGGTAACAAGCCCGCCGCACCATCCAATAATCCCTTCCACCTCCGGATGCCCCGCATTCCCCACAATGACAATATGCCTGCCGTCCCTGCTTTCCTTCTCCGCAATTCGATGAATTCTCTTTACAAAAGGGCATGTAGCGTCGACACATTCCAGCTTTTTCTCATTTAAAATACCATAGACTTCCTCCGGTACGCCGTGGGCACGTATCACTACACTGGCGCAGCCGCTCTCAGGCAGACCTTCAAGCGCCTCCTTCGACTCCAGAACCCGGACTCCCTTTCCGGCCAGATCCTTTACCACTTCCTCATTGTTTACGATGGCGCCATAGGTATATATATTTTTCCCGTTTTTTATCTGTTCATACACGGTATCCACCGCACGCTTCACGCCGAAGCAAAAACCGATGCACTCCGCAAGCTTTACTTCCATCCCGACACCCATGCCCTTTCGCCGCCCGCAGTCCCTGATCCGCTTCCGCGGCCCTTACGTCTTTGCAATCTTTTTTCCGCTTCCGCGGCCCTTACGTCTTCGCAATCCTTTTCCCGTTTCCGCGGCCCTTACGTCTTCGCAATCCTTTTCCCGTTTCCGCAGTCCCCGCTGAATATCTCCCTCCGGAGCAGCGCCTCTTCCTGCAGCTCTCTTTTCTCATGTCTCCAGATCTTTTGACCTTTCGTGGGCTCTCTCTGTCCCTGCCTTTTATGATCCGCATACAGACCGGCATCCGGCAGCCTGCGGCGCATCTGATTGTCAAATATTCTGAGCTTCGCCGTCAGTCACCTGATTTACGGCGCTGCTCCTGCCTCCCGGCACAATTGGGATATGACGGAAATAACTTCCTCCACGGACATTTCGGAGGTGTCCACCAGCACTGCGTCTTCCGCCTGCCTTAAAGGGGAAATTTCCCTGTGCATATCCTGGTAATCCCGCTCTTCTATATCCTTCTGAATTTTCTCCGGGTCGCTCTCCACTCCCCTGTCCAGGAGCTCATGATATCTCCGCATGGCCCGCACCCTGCTGCTTGCGGTGAGGTATATTTTCAGACGTGCATCCGGCAGCACGCATGTACCGATATCCCTGCCGTCCATGATGCAGTCGCTGCAGGCCGCCAGCTCCTGCTGCAGCTTTACCATCCTCTCCCTCACCTCCGGGATCCTGCTTACCACGGAAGAGGTCAGGTTTCCCACTTCCTCCGTGCGAAGGAACCCGTTCACATTCTCTCCGTTCAATACCACCACCTGCTCCCCGTCCTCATAGCGAATGGTGATCTTAGCTCCGCGGCATATGCCGACAATTTTCTCCTTATCCTGCAGATCCGCGCCTTCCCGGAGCACCAGCAGCGTCATTGCCCGGTACATTGCTCCCGTGTCCACATAGATCAGATTCATTTTCTTTGCCACAGCCCTGGCAATGGTGCTTTTACCCGCTCCCGCAGGGCCGTCGATTGCCACATTAAAGCTCATATGTCCCATACCTTTCCGCCGTCTGCCGCCTGACGCAGCAGTCACAGCTGCCCTCCGTATCAATCCTATATACTCTCGGAATCTCCAAGCCGCATCTTTCGGGCCTTTTAAGATTCCAATTCTGCTGCTTCCTCCACCTTTTACGGAAAACCCAAATCAGAAACCGCTGTTATCTGACGAAGGATTCCGGGAGTCTATTCCTATACAGCACCAAAGACATCTGCTTCATTCCGTCCCCGGCCACTGTCTTCCTGTAACCGTCCTTTTGCTGTCATGGCGCTGCCTCCGTCACATCCCCGCCGCAGCGCTCTCTCCAGCCAGATGTCCAGTGGACCAGGCAATCTGCAGGTTATAGCCTCCTGTAAGCGCATCCAGATCCAGCACCTCACCGGCAAAATACAATCCCCTCAGTCTTTTTGACTCCATGGTGGAGGGATTCACATCCTTTACCGAGACGCCTCCCTTAGTGATTACCGCCTCCTCATAGCCCCGAAGCCCCGTCACGGTGAGAGGCAGGCATTTTATCAAATCCGCAAACTTTCTCCTCTCCTGTCTGGTGATCTCATTCACGGTCTTTTCCTGAGAAATGCCTGAGAGCTCCACCATCACCGGAATCAGCTTCGCGGGAAAGAGCTTTCCCAACGCATTTTTAAACTGTTTCTTTCCGTTTTCCTCGAAATCCCGCAGGATCCGCCTGTCCAGCTGCTCCCGGTCCAGGGCCGGCTTCAGGTCGATATACAGCTTTGTCTCCCCTCCGGCGCCGTCCCGGGCCTTTCCACTCTTCTTCCCCTGTCCGCAATAGCTGCTGGCGGACAAAATCAATGGCCCGCTCACACCGAAATGGGTGAAAAGCATCTCCCCGAAGCCCCGGTAAAGTTCTTTCTCTCCCCGCCTCAGGCTTACGGAGACATTTTTCAGCGACAGCCCCATCAGTTCTTTGCACCATGCTTCTCTGATATTAAGAGGCACAAGGCATGGACTGCACTCCTCCACGCTGTGCCCTGTCTCTCTGGCGAAACGGTAGCCGTCCCCGGTGGAACCTGTGGAGGGATAGGAAAGCCCTCCGGTACAGACAATGCAGCTGTCGGCGAAAAGGACTTTCCCGTTTTTCAGCTTCACGCCCCTTATTCTGGCGTTCTTTTTCCCGCCAGCCTTACGCAAATGTTTTTCCGCTTTTTTATTGTCGTTTCCACATTCTTCCATTTTACGGCTTTCCATCTTACTCCCTTTCGGGAAGCAGCCCGCCGCTTTGCCCGTTTCAGTCAGTTTTGCTTCCGTTTCGCCCTCTCTTCCGATATACCGGCTGTTTTCCTTCTCCATTTCCTTCCCGTCTTCCGGAAAACAGCCCTCGGCTTCCTCCGGGCCGTCTTCCCAGACCAGCTCCCGGACCTCCGTATTCAAAAGGATATCCACGCCCATCTTTTTCAATTCTCTCTGAAAAGCCCCTATGACGTCGGAAGAATGATCCGACACGGGGAACATCCTGTCCCCCCGCTCCGTCTTCAGGAGGCATCCCGCATTCTCCAGGAATTCCGCCACCGCCCGGTTGTCATAACCGTAAAAAGCGCTGTACAGGAATTTGCCGTTCGTCCGCACATTCCCGAAAAAAGCATCCGCATCCCCGGCGTTTGTCACATTGCAGCGGCCCTTGCCGGTGATGAAGAGCTTTTTTCCCAGCTTTTCGTTTTTCTCTATGAGCCGGACCTGCGCGCCGGCCTGCGACGCTGTCAGCGCCGCCATCATTCCCGCGGCCCCGCCGCCTATCACTATCACTTCGCTCAAAACCTGTTCTCCTGTTTTCTTTGCATTCCAAAATCCGGAGACATCCTATATAGAAATAGAAACCTTTCTTTTTATACTTCATGCCGGCCTGCTCCGGCATATTCCCGGAAGCCGGAAATTCCGGCTTTTTCCCTGTGGCAGATTACATTCGAATTATCCCTCCGGCATATATCTTCCGGACAGGCCGCTGAACTGCTGCCGAATATTACAGAAAAGGGCAAGAAGTGCCGGCGCTTCCTGCCTATGGCCCTGACGCCGCCACCTCCTGCCATTTCTGTGCTTTTCCGATAATGTCCTGCCGCAAAGCTGCGTTCCCGCACTGCGGCCCGAAATTCATGCGAAAATTCCTTCCCGCAATTAGACCGGATAAGCCCCGTTCTTCGTATCCGCCTGGGTCATATCCATCTTATCCTGCTGTGCCTGACGATATTTGAAGAAGTCGGTTGCAACCTGAGGGAACAATGCATAGGACAGTACATCCTCATCCTGCTGCTTCCATTCCTTCATCTCGCCTTCCAGCTTATCCATCTCGTTCTCAATCATATCCGCATAGCGGCAGGTAATTCTCTCCTCGCCGGGGATAACCTTGTCGATAACCTCCTGGTTCATGGGCTTGATGGTCTGCCCGTATTCGCCGCGCAACACAGCCTTGGTCTCCTTGGTGGCCATCTTGTAGCGCTCGCCCATGAGTACGTTGAACACAGCCTGTGTGCCCACGATCTGGGAAGAAGGGGTAACCAGAGGAGGCTCGCGCAGGTCCTTGCGGACCTCGGGAATCTCCCTGAGCACGTCATAATATCTGTCTTCCGCGTTTTGCTCCTTCAGCTGGCTCACCATGTTGGAGAGCATGCCGCCGGGCACCTGGTACAGCAATGTCTTGATGTCCACGCCCATGACCTTGGGATTGAGCAGACCGTTCTTCAGGCACTCGTCACGGTAAGGACGGAAGTAATCCGCAATCTCCGCCAACAGATTCTGATCGAAGCCCGTGTCGTAAGGCGTGCCGCGGAAAGTCTCCACCATGACCTCGGTGGCTGGCTGGGAAGTTCCCAGGGCCAGAGGGCTCATGGCGGTATCGATCACGTCCACGCCGGCCTCTACCGCTTTCAGGTAAGTCATGCTGGCCACACCGGAGGTGTAGTGGGTGTGCAGCTGGATGGGCAGCTTGGTGTTCTCCTTCATAGCCTTGATCAGCTCGGAAGCCTTGTAAGGCACCAGCAGACCTGCCATATCCTTGATACAGATGGAATCCGCGCCCATCTCCTCTATCTTCTTGGCGGTACTTGCCCAGTATTCCAGGGTGTAGGCATCCCCCAGGGTGTAGGACAGGGCAATCTGCGCATGCCCTCTGCCCTCCTGCTTCTTCATACGATTGGTGGCGTTTACGGCCTCCTGCAGGTTGCGCAGGTCGTTCAGGCAATCGAAGATACGAATGATATCGATACCGTTGGCAATGGACTTCTGCACGAACGCATCCACCACATCGTCCGCATAGGGTCTGTATCCCAGAATATTCTGGCCGCGGAAGAGCATCTGCAGCTTTGTATTCTTAAATCTGTCACGGAGCTTACGCAGTCTGTCCCAGGGATCTTCCTTCAGGAAGCGAAGAGAAGCGTCAAAGGTTGCACCGCCCCAGCACTCCACGGAATGATACCCCACCTTATCCATCTTCTCCGCAATGGGAAGCATGAATTCGGTCGGCATTCTTGTAGCAATCAGAGACTGATGAGCGTCACGCAATATGGTTTCCGTAATTTTAATCGGTTTTTTTGCTTGTTCTGACATTTACGAATTTCCTCCATAATATTTATAATCATAAAAATGATCTCGCCGGATTTTAAGCGGTGCTGTTCATAAGCCCTTCGGGCTTATTTCATCGCGCCATGCGCGATATACAGCTGGAATCAAATGTACATCCGCTCAGGCAAGCCTGGCGTCTGTACATTTACTTCCGTCTGTGCACCACTTAAAAAACACCGAAAATCGCCATAAAGGTACCTGCTGCCACGGCAGTTCCGATTACACCTGCCACATTGGGTCCCATCGCGTGCATCAGCAGGAAGTTGGTAGGATCCGCCTCCGCACCCACTTTCTGGGATACGCGGGCCGCCATGGGAACGGCGGATACACCTGCGGAACCGATCAGCGGATTGATCTTGCCATGGGTAATCTTACACATAATTTTGCCGAAGAGCACACCGGCTGCCGTACCAAACGCAAAGGCTATCAGACCCAGAATAACGATTTTACCGGTATCCCAGTTCAGGAAAGCTTCAGCACTGGTGGTAGCGCCGACGGAAGTTCCCAGCAAAATAACTACGATGTACATCATGGCGTTGGATGCCGTCTCGGTAAGCTGTCTTACCACACCGGATTCCCTGAAGAGATTGCCCAGCATCAGCAGACCGACCAGGGGCGCCGTGGTAGGAAGGATCAGGCAGACCACGATGGTAACGATGATGGGGAAGAGGATCTTCTCCAGCTTGGAAACAGGCCTGAGCTGTCCCATCTTGATCTTCCTCTCCTTCTCCGTGGTCATAAGCTTCATAATAGGCGGCTGTATAATGGGCACCAGGGACATATAGGAATATGCCGCCACCGCAATGGGTCCCAGAATCGCCGTCTGTCCCAGCTTACTTGCCAGGAAAATAGAGGTAGGACCGTCAGCGCCGCCGATGATGGAAATGGCAGCAGCCGCCATATCGTTGAAGCCAAGGAAGATAGCCCCGAAATACGCGGCAAAGATACCGAACTGCGCAGCCGCTCCCAGAAGAAAGCTCTTAGGATTGGCAATCAGGGGACCGAAATCCGTCATGGCGCCCACTCCCATGAAGATCAGGGAAGGCAGAATCGCCCATTCGTCCAGCTTGTAGAAATAATACAGAAGTCCGCCCACACCGTTGGAGGCGTCCTCCGCGTGAAGCATGATGTCGGGATAAATATTCACCAACAGCATGCCGAAGGCTATGGGAGTTAAAAGCAAGGGCTCAAACTCATGCCGGATAGCCAGATAAAGGAAAAAGCATGCAACCAATATCATCAGATAATTGCCCCAGGTCAGGTTAAAAAATGCGGTCTGATGAATGAGGTTGTTCAGCGTAGAACCTATATATTCCATTTGTTGACCTCCTGTTGTTCATGACAATGAAAAGTCCGCGCGAAAATCTCCACCAGACTTTCATTGTAAGTTATACCGCAAAGCATCCGCCGCAATCAGTTCAGGGTAGCTAATACGGCGCCTGCTTCCACGGCGTCCCCCACTGACACATCTACGCTTGCAACGGTTCCGTCCTGAGGAGCCACAACAGGGATTTCCATTTTCATTGCCTCAATGATAACGACAGCATCGCCCTTCTTCACGGCATCGCCCACTTTTCTCTCCAGCTTGAACACTTTTCCTGCAGCGCCTGCCTCGATCTTAATGCTGCCCGCTCCGCCTGCCGCAGGAGCCGCCTTGGGCGCTGCAGCGGGAGCTGCCTTGGGTGCTGCGGGTGCCTTTGCCGCCGCAGGAGCACCGGAAGTCTTTCCCTCCTCTACCACTACGTCATATACGTTGCCATTTACGGTAATTGTATAATTTTTCATTTCTATTTCCTCCTAAATTATATACCTGTCCTGTTTTAAATATAATACCTGCCTTTATCTTCTCCTGATAGAGCGCACCACATATCCGTCTGCGGATGCCGCACCCTCGCTTGCCGCAACTGCCGCCGCAATGACGGCCACCAGCTCCAGATCGTCCGTCTCGTCCACTGCGGTCTCCTGCTCCACAATCCGTGCCACCGCATTGTCAACACCCGTTTCCTTGGTCTGAGCCGCCTTCTTTTTGGCTGCTTTCTCCTGAATCTTCGGGATAATCCTGAAGGCGGAAATAATGAAACTGATCAGAATCAGCACTGCGAACACGGTGCCCATGCCGATCAATGTATTCAGCCCGGCTTTCCCCATCAGCTCGCCCATGGATGATTCCGGATTCAGAGAAGCGGATTCCAGCGTCATGAACAAATCATTGGAGAAGATGAGTTCCACCGTTGCATCCTTCTTCGACCCGCTTACATCCACATTGACAATAATCTGCTTTCCGTCAATCTCAGCATTGCTGGCCTTAATCTCAGTAATCTCTCCCACGGTTTCCATGGCGGACTGGAAGGAATCCACGGCCGCAGCAAACGCGTATCCGTCCACATTGATACTGTACTGCGATCCTATCATATACTCGACCTCTTCGGAAGTCAATTCGTCAAACATGGCGTCCTTCTGGTAGCCTGCCAGCATCGGCACAAATGTCTCCACCGCGCGATAATTGGCAAGATCCACCTTCTGCTGTTCGAAATCCGTCAGCTTCTCCTCGCTTCCGCAGGCGGTCAGTCCGAAGATACAGGCAATCATACACAGCAAAGTCCAAAATTTCTTCATCTTATAATCACCCTTTCTATACTGTTCCGTGCTTTTTTGCGGGACGATCCTCGCTCTTGGCAAAGAGCATCTCGAAAGCGCCGATCACATATTTTCTGGTGTCCGCCGCCTCAACGATCTGATCCACATATCCTCTCCTGGCAGCACTTCCCGCGCTTGCATTCAGCGCGTCATATTCCGCTGCCTTCTCATTGATCACATCCGCACCCTGGCCTTCATACATGATCTTCGCCGCCAGTCTTCCCTCCATGGCCCCGATCTGTGCGTCGGGCCAGCAGATCGTCAGGTCCGCGCCGATGGCTTTGGAGTTCATGGCGATGGCCGCCGTGCCCAGTGCCTTGCCCACAATCACATTTACCTTGGGAACCGTCGCGTTGGCGAACGCATAGGTAAGCTTTGCCGCCGCCCTTGCAATTCCCTTTTCGGAGCAGAGGGTTGCCTTGTAGCCCTTTACATTGGTCAGGCTCAGAACAGGAATGCCGAAAGCGTCGCAGAAATTCACAAAATCAGCCGCCTTCTCACAGCCTTCCCTGGAAAGAACCGCATCCAGCTTTTCCGCCACCTTGCCCTCTTCATCGCAAATCTCGCTGCGGTTGGCAACGGCTCCCACCGTCACACCGTCCAGCTTCATGAAGCCGGTTACCATATCCTTTGCATATTCGGCCTTTACCTCAAAGAAATCGTTGTCGTCCGCCAGGATGGAAAGAGCCACAGAAGTATCTCCCACGCAGTTTGCCAGCTCCGCGTTCACACGGTTCAGATCATCCCTGCATTCCACCATGTCGCTTCCCTCATCGCTGTTGGAAGGCAGGAATGCAATCAAATCTCTGATCTTCGAAAGAATGGAAGCCTCATCCGCCACCACGTCCACAATGCCGCTCTCTTTTGACTGGAATTCAGCCGAGGAGGAATCGCATTTGGTCACCACATTCCCGTCCAGTGCATTGGGCGCATTGACGAAAAGCTTCGCATTCTTCTCCTCCATAAAGGTGAAATCAGTCAGCGTGGGGAACAGGGCAAGTCCGCCTCCGCAGCTGCCCAAAACGGCAGTAATCTGGGGGATGACGCCGGAAGCCAGGGTCTGCTTCATGTAAATAGCGCCGAACGCATTCAGCGCGTCCGAAGCCTCCTGGAGCCTCATACCCGCGGAATCGATCAGTCCGATCACGGGAGAGCCGGTCTTCATTGCCAGGTCATAGAGGCCGGTAATCTTCTTTGCATGCATCTCGCCCACCGATCCGTTCATCACGGAAGCGTCCTGGCTGTACACATACACAGGCTTACCGCCGATCACTCCGTAGCCGGTAATACAACCGTCAGAAGGAGTTTCATTGGGTTTCATATTGAAATCCGTGGCTCTTGCAGTCACAAGTCCGCCGATTTCAACGAAACTGTTGTCATCGAGCAAAGCAGCTATTCTTTGACTCGCTTTTGAAGTAGTACTCATGCTTTCAGTCCTCCATTTATAATAAATAATACGGAAATAAATGATACGAACAATCTGACACCGGAGCCATTACGGCAAACCGCAAATGCCCCCATGATCATTGTCTGTATTAGTATACCATAAAAAATGCAACTCGCAAAGAACGAATTGCATTTTTTTTCATATTTTCAGCTGTTTTTTCAATCGCTTATTCAATCGGTTCCGTTTCAGCTTTTTTCAGTTTCTTTTTCTCAGCTCCCCGGTTTCCTGTTCAGCGTCACAAAAGCCCAGATTGCAACCCCTGCAAAAATCACAATTCCGCCAATCGCCAGAATAATGACCCAGTTGATCCCGCTCTTCTCTCCGGCAGCCGCTTCTCCGTCTGCTTCTTTGTCTGTTTCACTGCTTCCCGGAAGCGTTTCTTCGGAGGAAGCGTCCGGGTCTGATTCCTGTGTTTCATCCTGGTCCTTCTCCTTCTCTCCTTCTTCCGGAGCGGGTGTCGGTGTCACCGGCGTCGGCGACACCGGTATCGGAGAGATAATTATCGGCTTTTTCTGTCCCCCTGTTCCCTGCCCCGTATTTCCAGACTCCCCGGAATCTCCTCCGGGTTCCTGGCCGCCGCTCCCCGAATTCCCCTGGGACGAGCCTCCCCCGGAGGATGTGCCGGAATCGGAAGGCGGCGGGGTTCCGGTACCTGCACCTATCTGTACCGTCCCCGGAAATGTCATCCCTTCCGGCGTTCTCACCTCCGAGCCATACACATACGCAAGAGCGCCTTCCTCAATCTTTACTTTTGCGGAAATCCCGGTGCCGTTTTGATCCTTTACCATGATCCGTCCTATGGTCAGGGAATCCGTACCCGCCGGGAAGAGAGAATTCACTCCCGCTATGTACAGCTGCAGCTTCTTCTCTTCCCGGTTGTAACGATACTCCAGAATCTGTGCACCGCTTTCCCGGAAGAGGAACTCCACATTGTCCGTCTCCGCCGCCTCCACCGAAATTGTCATGCTCATGGTAGCCGCTTCATCCTCTGCCATACTGGAAGAGCTTATGATGATATTGCCCTCATCGTCCAGCCGGACACTCTCCCCCTCCTGTGCACAGACCCCTGCCGTCATCATCAGCCAGATTATCAGCGCAAGAATTCCTTTCCTGTACTTTTTCATCCTTCCTACCTGTTCTTCTATTTTCATTTTCTCATTTCTGTTCCCTTATTTCTGTTCTTCTGTCCCCGCTTCTCTGATCTTCCTGTTTTGCCTTCTTTACCTGTCTATGCCGGCCCCTCGTCTTTTCCGTCTTCACTCTGCCGTCGGTGTTCTCCTGTTCTGTCCGGATCGATTCGATCCGGGACAGAACAGGAAGCCTCTTAACCGGAAAAGGACAGTTCTGCAGAAAGTCAGTTCCGTTCCCGGAGCCAGTCATCAAGCTGGAATCACTGCACTTCCCTGCCCTCCAGCCGGATTTCCGGCAGCTGGGACGGCATGGTTTCGTAGAGCGTATCGCTGACCAGTCTCTGGCCTTCATTCGTATGCGCATCGTTGACCCGGTAAAGCTCCGCCCTGACTTTCTCAATTCCTGTCAGATCCACATTCTGATCCGGCTCAATCCAGTAGACCCAGGTACCGTCCGAAACATTTCCGATGTCTCCCGCCGCGGGAGGATCCGCCAGAATGATCTGCTGCGCTTTCAGCGCGTCCCCGTCGGTTCCCCCAACGATGGCTCCGTTCTGATCGTACAGAATCAGTACATTGTATGCGGGATTTCCCTTGTAAGCTCCCACAAAGACAATGGAGCCTTTCGGGATCACATGCCCATCGGTATCGTATTGGTAATCCTCCGCCAGCCTTCCGATAACCGGCTTATCCGCGTTCTCTCCGGCCTTCCTGAAGCTCACATTATCTCCCACAGGGCCCAGCACATCCAGCTCTGCCAGGGATACCAAAGCACCGTCCCCGGTCTTCAGAACCAGCTTCACCGCGTCGGTCTCATAGGTTCCCATATATTCTCCCGCCTGGTTGGCAAAATACACCTTGCCCGCCGTCTGCTGTGAGAAGGTTCCTTCCGCCACGCTTATCCATTCGGCTCCCGAGCGCACCTGAATCTCATATGCGGTTCCGGCCATGCCGTCTCCCAGGGCATATCCCAGTCCGCTCACCGTCATCTCCCGGTTCAGCTCCAGAAGAATCCAGGCGGTTCCGGACGCCGTGGCCTGATAGACCGTTCCGGTATCGTTGTCCAGCAGCTTCCGGGTACTGCTCTCGGAAATGATTCCGTTCTCAATCTCCGACTCATTGGCGGAGCACAATGTATCCCCTCCTCCGGGCGCGGGTTCCTCCCCATCCACCTTCAGATTCTGCGTCTCTACGGTATAGAAGCTCTTATCCGTCCTTCCGTCATGCTCGATCTTCAAAGGCTCCAGAGTTTTCACTGCAGAGCGGTTCAGATATTTATCGATCAATGTGATCTCATACCGGACAACACGGTTATTCACCGACACGATATCGCTGAAAGTATTTCCCATGGTAAAGCCTGCCGGCTCCCTCACCGTCTCTCCGCCGGAGATCGTGCATCTGACAATTTCAAATCCAAGCACATCGCCCTGGGGAATTCCCTGAGCCTCAAAGCTTAAGTCCACCTGATTCGGCACCGCAGAGTTCACGGACGCCGCTGCACTTCCCACCGCTTCTGTGCCGCCTTCCGTGCCCAATACGCTGCCTCCTCCCTGAAGGCTGTACACTCTGGCATCATCGCTGGCGTAGCAAATGGCTCTGGTCTCCCCGGGGAACTGGGCGGCATAGCTTCGTGTATCCTGATCCGGCGTCATGCCCCAGCGCTCAAAGAAGTCCAGAATATTCTTCTCCGCAGCCGCGCAGGCCAGGCGCATGAAATCCTGGTCCCTGTTGCCTGCCAGTTTGAGGGACACTCCTCCCGGAGCGGGCGCCTTGGCCGTATTTCTGGCATAGGTATCCACTCTTGCATAGAAGAGATTTGCAAGCTGCTCCTCATAGTTCTCATAAGTCTTGAAGTTATAGCCCTTATCATAAGCCAGGTGAAGCTGCCAATACATGGCCAGCTGGGTGAACACATTGGAATCCATTCCCTTTGCGCCCGAAGTCACCTTCTCATAGACCTTGTCGTAGCTGAAGCGCACGCTGGTGTTATTGTCCTTCGCCTGGGCCAGTACGGCGAAATAATTATTTGTAATCTCCGCTATTGCATAAGTCCCCTGGTTGATACAGTGTCCGATTTCATGTGCGATACCCCAGCCGAAATA
The DNA here is from genome assembly GCA_910589035.1 of uncultured Acetatifactor sp. Taxonomy (GTDB): domain Bacteria; phylum Bacillota; class Clostridia; order Lachnospirales; family Lachnospiraceae; genus Acetatifactor. The sequence goes on from CAJUSI010000085.1 coordinate 49,867, forward strand.
GGAGCCGCTCACATATTTCCCGTTATCGGACTGCACCGGCACAGAGCTCATCATCCCGGGTGCGGAGCCCCATTCGATGCCGATATGGTTGCCCGCGGCGTACATGAATGCTCCCGAGAACATTCTCTGATAGCGGATATTCAGATGTCCCTTCGGAATCCGGTTTATCTCCTCTGCCGCCGAAGCGTTCAGCCCCTTATGCTGATAGAAGAGATACATCATATCCTCCATGGCATTCATGGAATTCAGAATATTCTGCGCCTTCTGTCCGGCGTCTCCGCTGCCTGCCCCGCTCAGAATCTGCTCCGCCGGCAGCGACAGAAGCATGGTATCCAGCAGGATATCGGAAGCTCCCAGAATACAGTTCTGACGGTCGAAGCTCCCTTCGTTCTGGTGAAGTTCACCGTGCAGGGTCTCCATCCGGGCCACATAAGCCGTAAGCTCCTCCACATAGCTGCGGACTCTCCTCAGGCGTTCTTCCTCCCCGGTCACCTGATACAGATCCAGCCTGGGAACCTGTGCCCCGCCGCTGACCCGGACCGCATACCGGTCATTTACATCATTTCCCGAATACTGGACATACAATGCCCCTCCGGATTCCACTCCCGTGGAAGCCCAGATCTCGGGAATCGTCACCTTGTTGGCTCCCACCTTCAGGTCGGCCACCTCCGCACTTATGGGAGAGGATTCGGAATGATACTGCGTGGCCACCAGCTTCAGTGACGTAGCTTCCCCGGTCTTCCTGGTATTATGACCCACGTATACCATGATCTCTTCCCCGGCGGAGGCAGTAACTCCCAGAGGCTGCCATGCGTTTAAGCCGCCGAATCCCCTGCCCACATCCGAAGTGGTAATACCGTTATGAATCTCCACTGCCGCGGCTTTCAGCCCTTCATCCTTTAAAATCGCTTCTGCCGTGGCAAGCTCGCGCTCCAGCAGAACACGTTCCGGATGGTATTCGCCGCTCACCGGGTCCACAGCCTGGACTTTGCTGCGCAGGGCGTCGATTGTCCCCTGGTTTACATCCGCCCTGAGCATGGTATGGAGATCGTCCTCATACAGAGCCAGGATCTCATCCATCAGCGTATCATAATAGTAGAAATATACCTCTGAGACAGTGACCGCAATATTTCCGTCCGCCAGGTACCTGGCCAGCCCAAACTGAATCTTCTTTGCCTCCACAGGCTCCGAAAGCTTCACCACATAGTAGAGTCTGCCGTCTGCGTCATTCTTTTTCTGCAGGGATGCCTTCGCACTCTTCTCCTGTCCGTCTTCACCCCAGTAGCGCACTTTTACATAGTGGTACTTCATATCCTGGGGAACGCCCTCCAGGAACGCAATGGTATCCAGCTTGTAAGTCTGATCGAATTCATAGGTGAGCCCATGCTGCAAAGACATGGGGTTGAAGCCGCCGTCATCCCAGCTGCCTTTCCTATAGTAGGAGGCAGGATCATGGTCGACGGTTCCCCAGGCTGTTTTCTCCTGCGTGTCCAGCGTACTCCCCCGCATTTCCCCGTTCATGACGGCGCTGAGGATATGTGCTCCCTTTTCTCCCTTCTGCCCCGTATTGATCAGGTTGTACTGCGGCATCCGGGCCGGCTCCAGGGTACCTGTCCTGGCAGATTTCGTCAGGGAGGCCGCACTCTCTCCGAATTCGTTTACCGCCGTAACATAGACCATGTATTCCGTCCCGTCCTTCAGATCACTGATGGTATAGCTTGTCCCCTTGATCTGCTCAATCTTCCGGTAACCTTCTTCGCTGCTTTCCTTATAATACAGATTATAGTACTGTGCATCCTTCGCCTGTTTCCAGGATACGGCGATGCCCAGATATTTCCCTGTAACATTCACATTGTCCGGCCTGTCCGGCTTTCCGGCCGGCTTCGGCGTGGCCTCCTCTTCCGCACAGTATCCGCTGCGCCAGGAGCCGTTCACCGACTGTACGCTGACCTTATAGGGCTGATAATTTACCAGCCCCTTTCCGCCGAAGCTCGTAACATTCAGAGAGGTTTTCGTGGTCAGGATGGTCTGCTGCATGTCCCCCTGCCTGATCAGCACCTCGTATCCGGTTACATTGACGCTGGGCTTCCAGCTCAGATTAATAGCAGCATTGCCCGCCTCCGCCTGAAATCCCTCCGGAATATTCATCTCCGGCCGGGGAATCCGCTCTTCCATCCCGTTGACGAACTCCACACTGGAGATCTCCGCCAGATTGTTATTCTGTACGCCTTTGATGATCAGGGTCACCTTCTTGATGGCCACCTGGCTCCCGAGTGAAATACGGATATTTCCCTGCTTGTCCACCTCTGCCTTAATCTTCTCGTTTATCAGAAGATACTGTACGCCGTTCTTTACGCCGATTTTCTCCGTATCGGCGACTCCGTTCTCGTCCTCGTATTCCACCAGAATCTCCGCCTCGGTGACGGGATTGTCCGCCGATGTCCCGATAAGGATCCCGTCCGCCTCCGAGGCATTGCCTGCACTTGTGAAATCGAAGCAGAGTGCCACACTGTTGTCTCCGGATATGCCTCCTCCGTTCTCCGGCTTCAGGATTACGCTGCCCTGGTTCCTCAAAAGCCCCTTCAGATCTCCCTCTGCCTTTGTATTCGATCCTTCCGAAGGCTCGATCAGCACTGCGGGAACCGCCTTCTCCACCTGCGCCGTCTCCGCTTTTTCTCCGAATCCCCGGGCAAAATACTCCAGGTCCACCAGATTGACGATACCGTCCCCGTTCAGATCCGTTGTCACGCCGGAATTACCGCCCTGTATGGAATCCAGCAGTGCCTTCTTGTCCGCATCATCTATCCTTCCGTCCCCGTTCACATCCCCGATCCGCACAATCCCGGGGTAGGCTTTTCCCGCCTCATAGCTTATACTGCCCAGTCTCCCTGTGGTAAGCCTTATCGTATACGCCTGACTTTCCACGGAGAGCTCCTGACTGTAATCGGCAAAGCCGTCCGCCTTTACCGTCAAGGTATACTTTCCTGCTGCCAGTCCCTCAAAGTTCAGACTGCCCGCCGCCGAATCATTTCCCTCCAGTTGAATCTCTCCGTTTTTGGCCTGTCCCTGTGAGTCCGTCAGGCTTACCAGGAATTTCGCAGTTCCCTGCAGAGCAAGCACAGGCTCTATGACCACATTCACCTGGCCTGTATTTCCGGCCCTGGTCTGCCCCTCCGGCTCCGCGGCATATGCCGTTTCCTGCGTACTCAAAAGCATGGCAAATGCCAGCAAAAGCGCAAGTACCTTCTTCATTTTTCCCTCCCTGTCCCCGTGCACCGGCACGAAGAATCCTTTTGTATCTGTTTTATAATTTTATTATACATAAAAACGTTTTCTCTGCAAGCATTACATCTCCATTTATTTCCATAAATTTCTTTCGGATATCCTTCTCAGGGCAGAAATCTCTCCAGCACCTGTCTGGCACACCATTCCAGATCGATGGCTGCAAGATCGGACATGGTGACAATGCTCTCCCTTTTATAGACAATATCGTCCACAAGATACTCGATATAACCCACCTCAGTCCCCTTCTTCACCGGAGCCTTCAGCTCATCGGCCACCCTGCATTCCACCCGGATCTTCTCATCCGCCCTCAGCAGGAGCCCCTCCTTCCAGGTCTCATGCGGTTTGTCCGCGGTTCCTTCCCGGGAGACGGCATCCGATGCCCTGTCTGCTATTCCGATCTCCATATAGGCGGTCTCTCCCAGAATATCCGTCTGCCCGCCCTGCACGGGGAGCGCCTTCAGCAGGCCTTCGTCAAATGCCGTCCCTTCTTCGGAAAAGCTTCTATAGAAATAGTTATCAATCCCATACTGCATCAGCTGCTTTGTATCGCTCCATTTATAGGTTTTATTGTTGGGCCAGCCGCAGGCCAGCAGCGTCACTACAAAAGTTCTCCCGTCCCGTTCCAGTGCGCCCACATAGCAGTAACCGGCCTTGTTGGTAAATCCTGTCTTGCCGGTCAGCGCGCCGCTCATCATATCCAGAAAGGCATTGTGGTTATTGCAGGAATATCCCCGTCCATTGCAGGAAAAGCTGTAGCTGCGGGTCCTTGTAATCTCCAGGAACTCCTCCCTTGCGGGAGACTCCTTAATACAGTAGGACATGATTCTGGCCAGCTCGGCGGCAGTGGTTCCATGCTCCCTCTGAACGGTGCTCCCGTCATCCAGGACAAAGGATTCCGTGGCGTCAAGGCCGTTGGGCGTGATAAACCATGTATTCTCACAGCCCAGCTCCTTTGCCTTTTCATTCATCATGCCTGCGAACGCGGCCACAGCCCTGTTGCTCTCTTCCACGGTATACTCCGCCGTGTCCTTCTCCTGAAGCTCCCGGGGCAGATATTTCCTGCCCACATATTCGGCCAGAGCCACCGCGGAATCATTATGGGACTCCAGCATCAGAGAATGGAGCAGATCCCTTACCGTGTACTGCTCCCCCTTTTTTATGTACAGCTTGACTTTTGGCATGCTTGCGGCATAAGCGGACACCGTGAGCGACTCGTCCTGTGACACATTTTCCAGAACCATGATACAGGTCATGATCTTGGTGGTGCTTGCCATGGCCATGACAGTGTCCGCATTCTTTCCGTACAGCACCCTCCCGGAATCCGCATCCATCAGCACTGCAGCGGATGCAAACAAGGTAAGCTCCTGCTGTGTATTTTCCGGCGTGCTCTCATGAACGGCATAGGTATGGCCCGCGGCGTTTTCGGCAAAAAAGCTGTACTGACCTTTCCGGTTTTCGGCGGCAGACACCCGGTTTACGGCGGCGGACAACAGACAGCAGGCATAAAAAAAGCCCCATATACGTTTTCTCAGCTTCGTCTTCTTCATCCAGATTTCCAATCACTCCATGATTCGCCATCCCCTGATTCGTCGTTTCGGATCCCGGCACCGCAGAACTATATAACCATGTGATTATTCTTTCGCATGGCCCCGCCGTTTGCTGACTTGTCACCGAATGGCTTTTTGGCTTTTTAACAATATATGAGGTATTTTTCGTTTTATGTTCGCAGCCTGCTCTGATCAGACCTCCAGCTGCAGGCCCACTTCCGTTTCCGCTTCCCTTCTGAATTCCTCTACCTGAACGGGATTCAGCTCCGGCAGCGCCTCCAGGCTCTCCACTCCGAAGCAGCGCAGGAATTGCTCCGTGGTGCCGAACAGCAGAGGTCTGCCCGGCGCATCCAGACGCCCAAGCTCCGTGATCAGATCATATTCCAGCAATTTGTTGATGGCATGGTCGCAGTTAACTCCCCGCACCCTTTCTATCTCCGCCCTGGTGACCGGCTGCTTGTACGCAATAATGGAAAGAGTCTCCAGCACCGTATCTGTCAGCGTCATTTTCTTCGGCGCCCGGGCAATCTTGATCAGAGATTCGTACATATCCTCCTTGGTGCATAACTGCACGGAGCCGTCCAGCCATGTCAGGGTGATCCCTCTGTCCTCCCTGCCGTAGCGTTTTTCCATTTCCTTTAATATTTCCTTTGTGGTCTTTACATCCTCTTCTATCACATCGGCCAGCCTGCCGATCTCCACGGATTCTCCCATGGTGAACAGCACCGCTTCGATAACCGCTTCCGCCCTGGTTCTCTTCATTTTTAAGTCCTTTCGCCTTTATACTCCTCCCGCCGGCCTGGTTTTCCTGCTGTTTTCCGTTGTCTTCCTGCGGCATACCCTCTCCCGAATCACTATCATCCTTTTTTCTTCCGCAGTATTTCAATCCCGATGCAGAAAGCTGCCGCCTTGCGCATAATTTCGTCCTCAAATGCCTAAAGATTTGACTGTATCATGATATCGTCAAAAATATTTTCCTGACTGATGGAAATTTTTCCTGTTTTCATCAGTTCCAGAATAATCAGAAAGGTGACTATCACTTCCATCTTGCTGGCCTGCTTCTCCAAAAGCTTTCGAAAGCTGAAAACCCTGTGTTCCCTGGCATAGGCCTCCACATATAAGGTTTTCACGTCCATATCGATCTCGTCCTTTTCGATATTTCCGTACTGGCTCCTGATGGGATCGATTTTCTCCTCCTGGCGTCTGACAACGGATTTGAAAATTTCATGAAGTCCCTTCAGCGTCACTTCGCCGATCAGCTCCTCATAGTCCAGAGGCGGCCTGTATAACGCAACTTCCTCAGGCAGCTTCTGTTCCCTGTACAGATTCTTCGCCGCATCCACCTGCCTGTCCCGCAATTCAAAAGACATATATTTATAGAGCTTGTACTCCAGCAGCTTCTGCACCAGCTCGGCTCTCGGATCCTCCTCAATCCCCTCCTCGTTGGTCTCCTTGGGAAGCAGCATCCGGCATTTGATATCTATCAGCGTGGCTGCCATCACCAGAAATTCGCTCATCACATTCATATCGTCCGTGCTCATCTGCCTGATGTATTCCAAGTACTGCTCTGTAATCTCCACGATTGGGATATCGTAAATATCAATTTTGTTCTTATCTATCAGATGAAGCAGAAGATCCAGCGGTCCTTCAAATACTTCCAGTTTCACAGGTATTGCCATAATGTCCTCGCATGCCGTTTACTCTGAATCCTTTTCAGGACCCAGATTATTATTCTACCTTCTTTTCTTCTGTTTTTCAAGGAAGAACATATGTTTCTCTGTCCAGTCCGTTTTAACCATTGAAGCAGATATCGTAAAGCGGTTTGAAGCAGCATTTCAGAACACGATTGCAGTCTTTATCTCAATCTACGATTCTTTATGGAGAGTGACTTCCGTCCGATATACCAAGCCGATACAGAAGATATTTCTGATGAAAAAATGTAACAAACAGGTCTTTCTATTTCGTCACTGTTAATAAAGGTGGAAAAGGCTCGAAAAATATAAGGCGAAAACACATCTATAATTGTGATGGAGGACATATATGTTATTTTTGTTAATGATAGATACACCGGAGGAAAAGCGGAAATTTGTGATTCTCTATGAAAAGTACAGATACCTGATGCAGAAGGTTGCAACGGATGTGCTGCATGATTCTTTTTTGGCAGAGGATGCAGTTCATAATGCCTTTGTCAGTGTGGCTTACAACTTAGATAAGCTGGATGAATTCGAAGATGTCCCGACAAAATTGTATCTTGTTGCCTGCGCCAGAAATGCGTCGTTGGATCTTTACAGAAAGAGGGGCAGCCAGGTGAAAAAGGAAATTTTGTTGGAAGAAGCCATGGAAAAAGGCGGTTATGTTACTTATATAGAGTCTGATTTGGAGAATGGTATTTTGGATATACTGAAAAATCTGCCCCTGAAATACAGAGATGTATTTATGCTAAAATATGTAAACCATATGGAAAATCGGGAGATATACTCTAAATCCGCCCTCCCGTTTCCCCATCGAAAGAATGAATATACTGCGTATCCAACGCCAAATAACACACATCACCAACCTTCAACGAACAAACCGCATTCGCTACAATCCCCAGGGCTCCTAATTTCTCCGTCTCTGCAAAAACAACCGTTTCCCGTCCCGTCCACTCTACGGATACGACCTGTGCCCGGATCTGGTCGGGATTCCCGGTGATATGGATATGCTCCGGCCTTATGCCGCAGAATTTATCTCCCTCCTTCCAGATATTCATAGGCGGCGAACCGATAAATCCGGCCACGAAAAGATTGGCAGGTTTCTGATAAAGCATCTGCGGCGTATCCATCTGCTGAACCACGCCGTCCTTAAAAATGGCAATGCGGTCCCCCATGGTCATGGCTTCCGTCTGGTCATGGGTCACATAGATGGTCGTTGTGCCCAGCTTTCTCTGTAAAGCCGTAATCTCCCGGCGCATCTGCACCCTCAGTTTCGTATCAAGATTGGAAAGGGGCTCATCCATCAAAAATAATTTCGGAGCCCGGACCATTGCCCTTGCAAGCGCCACTCTCTGCCTCTGGCCCCCGGACAGCGCTATGGGCCTGCGCCAGAGATATTCCGACAAATCCAGGCTGTCTGCGATCTCTGTCACCCGGCGTCGGATATCCTCTTTCTTCCAATGGCGCATCTTCAGGGGAAATGCAATATTATCAAATACTTTCATGGTAGGATATAATGCATAGTTTTGGAACACCATGGCGATATCGCGTTTTTTGGGCGGAACCGGATTCATCAGCGCCTCTCCTATATGGATCGTTCCGCTGTCCACACGCTCCAGACCGGCGATCATGCGCAGGGTCGTGGATTTTCCGCAGCCGGACGGCCCCACAAATACTAAAAACTCTCCGGGGCGGACGTCCATGTTTACCCCTTTTACGGCATGCACGTCCCCGGAATACTACTTATTTACCTGTTCTAATGTCAATGATGTATTCTCCATAAAGTAAACTCCCTAATCTTTCATTCCCGATGTCGCGATCCCCGCTTCCAGATATTTCTGGCCAAACAGAAAAATCAGCAGCACCGGCGTCAGCATGATCACGGAAGCCGCAAGGGAGGCCCCTGCATTTTCCGCAGTTACCGTTGGAAGATAAAGCGACAACGGCCATAAGGTCTGATCCTTCAGAAATGTCATAGGCTGCTCCAACGCATTCCAGTATTCCAGAAATCCCAAAACCACCGCCGAGAGGATGCCAGGCACACCAAGGGGAAGTCCCAGATGGACAGAGATCTGCCAGGCCCCGGCGCCATCTAAGGAGGCAGCCTCCGTCAGAGCCGACGGTATGGCCGCAAAAAAAACGGATCATAAGGAAAACGGGAAACGTGGAAACAGCGCCGGGCAGGATAATCGCCCAGACGGTATTCATCAGCCCCAGACGATCCAGCACAAAATAACCGGAAACCATGGTCACCTGAAACGGCATCAGCATCAATATAATATACAACGCGTACAATACCCCTTTCCCCCGAAACCGGAATCTGGCAAAAGCCCAGGCTGCCGGCGCGCCGATCACGATCTGTCCGGCCACAATGGGAAAGACCTGTTTGCAGGAGTTCCAGAACATTGTGAAAAACCCAGGCGCGTCCAACAGTAATTCCACATAAGGTTTCAAGGTCGGATACTGGGGCAGAACGGGCCAATGGGCATACCCGGCTGCCTCATTAAGAACCGGCGCCAGATTATGCGCCATCTCCCTGCTCCCCATAAAGGACGCCGACAGCAGCATCCACAGGGATAGCCTGCATTTTTCCAGATATACGTCGCCATCAGTACCGTCATGGCCGATTCGCGGTTCAGACAATGAACCGTTTCCAGGCCCGCGCTGCCAAGCAGATGGTTCAGCAGGCCGTTTTCATGGAAGATCACCTTCCAGAGCAATACCACCGAAGCCACCGGAATTGACATTGGGATCAGAAAAGAGGTCTTAAATATCCCTCTTTTCTCCTTCAGCGCATCCACAAGCAATGCCAGCAGCAGGGAGAACAGCAGCAATACCGGAATACAGATCAAGGTAAATCTTGCCGTATTACCGGCTGCCTGCTGAAACGCTTCGTTCTGAAAAACGTCCCTGTAATTTCTGAACCCCGCAAACTGCCCGCCCATAGCCGAAAAGAAGGAGCGCCGGAGCACATCACAAAAGAGAACCAATACCAGTACGCTGACCAGCAACAGGCTTGGCAGTAAAAATATCCATGGAGTGATGCCGTCCAGCTCCGGAGCCATTTTTCGATTAGCGATTCGTTTTTTCTTCCGTAAATTCTTCCATAAATACAAGTTCATTCCCTCCCTGCTCCAAATAGTTTCCGGTTTCCCAAGACTCACATCCGCAATCATAATTATTTTCCGCATTCCCTGACCCACCGACGACAGCCGTTATGCAGCCTTTACAAGTTCTACCGCCCACGAACACGGCATGAAGATCCATCAGCCATCTTATGGCCATCCATACCGTCGGAAGTATCCATAATGCAATAGACGGGTTTCCCGCCAGGGAATCCTTGTTTTTCCATATGATACAGAGCAGGCCTCCCCACCAGATCAGGCTGATCCGGAGGATGTTTTTTGGCGCGGGAACGGGCAACCGCCTGGCAACAAGCCACAAAAACAAGCTTGTTAAAACGGGCAGAATGCCGCCGAGAAGAAAGCTGATCCAAAATGTCCTTTCCCATGCCGCAGGGGGCATACGGAAAATTGCCAGAATCCCATCCCTGATCTGCCCGCGACAGAGTGAGCACCGCCCCATTGTCCTGTGTGACAAAGGCTTCTGTCACTGACTTTACCGTTCCGTCCACAGGAGCGGTAATGACTCCATCCTGTGCGCCGATCTGTCTGATCTCCTCTAATGCAGCCTGTTTTTCACGTAGCTCGCTTTCATACTGCAGCCGTTCCGCTTCATTTTGCCTGCGTGTGGCGGCATCTGATTGTTTCGCTCTTTCCAGCGCTTCTTTTACGGATTCTAATTCTATCGCTGCGGTTTCTATCGCCCTTTGAGCCCTCATGACCTGCTCCTCGCCGGAGAGACTTTCGTTCTCCCATTCACGCACAGCCGCGTCCAGTCCGCTCCGTGCGGCATCCGCATTGGCCAGCGCAGCCGAAACCAGGGATTCATTGCTGAAATCTGTCTGATTCTTTGTGTCGTTCAATTGATTCTCCGCATCCCAGACATCGTCTTGTGCTTCTGAAACCAGCTGATTCTGCTGTGCCTGTATCCGCTCCAGATTCTCACGAGTCCATGCAAGCGTGTCTTCTGCGTCCGACAGGCTGCGCGCCGCCTGGTCGGCCTGAACCTGAACTGTCTCCTTCTGAGAGCGTGCCGTATCTGCCCGCTCCTGGGCTGCGGCGCGTTCTTCCTCAGCAACACCCTCTCCAAGGGATGCAAGAGCCTCTTCTGCCTCCCGAAGGGCCTGCTCCGCCTGGGCATACCGCAGATTGTTCTCTGCCAGCTGAAGCATTTTCGTGTCTGCACCGGGCATTTCACAGGACAGATTATCGATTTTTAAATTCAGGATATTGATCTCATTTTCAAGCTGCTCTGTCACTGTCTGAATTGAATCCAAATCCAGCTTTAAGATTTCATCGCCCGCGTCCACGCAATCCCCCTCCTGAACCATCCTGTTGGAAATGCGTATATTTCCAGGCAGGACAACGTCCAAAGTGTCCCTTGCCTCCAGTGTGCCCGGTATGGAGTAACTCTGAACCAACACGCCCGGTTTTACAGTATCCGTCCTTACTTTGGCGATGGTCAGGTCAGTGGCTATTCTGGACAGTATGGTAAATATCAGCATCATGGCAAAAAATCCGGACAATAGGCGCACTGCTGTCCTTTGCTGGGCACTGGAAAAGATTGATTTCGGCTTTTTCCCGGATAAAAGCATTTCTTTTTCCAATGCCAGCCTTTGCGCGGCAGTTACCGCAGCTTTTCTTTTCACCCCCGTAAGGGCCTCTTTCTTTCTCTTTTTAAACATCAGATTCCATCCCCACTGTTTATCTGTTTATGCATGTGCATTACTCTTTCAAGTACAATTCTATCTTTTCCATCACGGCGGCAGCTGCCGATTCTGCCGTGAGCGTTCCGTCCAGCAGTCCCTTCATCTGGCTTTGAACCGCCTCCCGAACCACCTGATCCACAAAGATCGGGGTGTTCAGCTTCCCGCACATCTCACGGAATTTTGTGCTGTTTTCTTTGTTTTCGATAGCATTTTCTATCAGCATGTATGGAACCTCCTTAAAAAAATTTGACATCCACATCGTCTGTTAAAACTTTAGCACATGGGGAAAAAGCTGTTTCGAATATCCGATGACTCTTTTCCTGAGAAAAAATGGAGACATTGTGTTATTTCTCCAACAAGAAACGGGCTGTCTTGCGCCAGTCCAGATTGTCTGTTAGAATATCTGACAGTACCCCAAAACATTCGTACCAATCGCAGTAAAATCTCAATATTTTCTTCATAGAAAAGACGGGTTTTAAGACAGGTTTTATGGTAGAATAAGAGAAATATACCCTGCAGACAGGGAAAGTTTGTTCAGAGACTTATTCTTTCACGCACAAAAGCAGGTACATATTGTAAACAGCAGGAAAGGAGTATTTTATGCAGAAAGATAAATTGCTGGTTGTTGATGACGAGAAAGAGATCGCAGACCTTATCACTCTTTATCTTAATAATGAAGGCTTTCAGGTGTTTACCTTCTATAATGCAACCGACGCGCTTCAGTGTATCCAGGCAGAAGACCTGGATCTGGCCATTCTGGATATCATGCTTCCCGACATAAGCGGCTTCACCTTATGCCAGCAGATTCGGGAGAAGCACCGGTATCCGATTATTATGCTCACGGCAAAGGGGGAGGGCATGGACAAGATCACCGGTCTCTCCCTGGGCGCGGACGATTACATGACAAAGCCTTTTGAGCCGTTGGAGCTGGTCGCCAGGGTAAAGGCACAGCTTAGAAGATATAAGCATTATAATGTAGGTACGGAGAAAAAAGAGGACATCATCGCCCTTTCCGGTCTGGTTCTCGATGTAAAGGCGCATAAATGCACCCTGAACGACCAGCCCCTTTCCCTGACGCCCACAGAATTCTCCATTTTGGAGATTCTGATTCAAAACAGGGGGAATGTGGTCAGCTCCGAAGATCTGTTCCATCAGATCTGGAAAGATGAATATTATACCAAAAGCAACAATACGATTACCGCACACATCCGGCATCTGCGGGACAAGATGGGGGATTCCTATGAAAATCCGAAATATATTAAAACGGTCTGGGGGTACGGCTACAAAATCGAAGACTAAAGATAAGGATACGGATTACTCTGTTTTCCAGATCCGGATCATGCGGCGTTTCTGTGCCAGTGCGTTTGTTTCCACCGCAATCGTCATTATGCTGTACCTGTTTTTGTGGAAACAAAGGATGGGCGAATGGATTGTCCGCCTGATCGAGTTATGGATGGATATCGGCCACGAAGAAGCCTTTTATGTATATAATGACTATTTTCGCGGAATCAAGGAAGTTTTTTTTGCGGCGGCTATGGTTCTGATCTTTTTGCTTCTGCTTGTGTTTCTGTTCCGTTGGCTGACCCGTTATTTTAGAGAAATCAATCAGGGAATTGACTGTCTTCTGTCTGACCGCGAAGAGCAGATCCGGCTCTCACCGGAGATGCGGCCCTTTGAGGTAAAGCTGAACACTGTTCAGAGTATTCTGATACAGCGGGAGCAGGCGGCAAGAGCTGCCGAACAGCGGAAGAATGAGCTGGTCATGTATCTGGCCCATGATATCCGCACCCCGCTGACCTCCATCATTGGCTATCTCCGATTGCTGGAGCAGATTCCGAATCTTCCGGATGAAGAAAAGGGGAAATATGTCCATATCTCTTTGGAGAAGACATACCGCCTTGAAAAGATGATCAACGAATTCTTTGAGATTACCTGTTATAATACGCAGCAGATCACCATCGCCTCCAAAGCGATCGACCTCTATTATCTTCTGGCACAGGTGATCGATGAACATTTGCCGCTGTTTACAGAACATGGAAATTATGTCACCTTCCATGCTGCAGAATCGTTGGAAGTATGCGGCGATCCGGAAAGGCTTGCCCGTGTATTTCATAACCTGCTGAAGAACGCGGCGTCCTACAGCAGCAAGGGAACAGAGATCACGGTGAATGCGGAAGAAACACCGGAGCATATCGTCGTCACGGTCAGCAATCACGGAAAAACCATTCCGGATGATAAACTGGAAACCCTGTTCGAGAAATTTTATCGTCTGGATGAATCCCGCACCTCAAATACCGGCGGCACAGGCGTAGGGCTTGCCATCGCAAAAGAGATTGTCCTCCTGCACGGCGGAACCATCTCGGCTGACAGCAAAAACGGATTGACCACTTTTACCGTTAAGCTGCCCATTTCCCCAAAAACACAGTGCACCGCACATCCGTAGCTCAATAAGCATAATGTCTTCATTTTTTCTTAGGAAAATAACGCTATAAAATTCAAAATCAGAAGGCCCTTGTCCGGTAAAATAATTACCATACAAGGGTTTTTTGACGCATTCGATTATGTTTGATGAAAGGAGTTATGATTTCTATGAAAGATCAAAAGAAAGAACAAAAAAATCTTCCCGTCCGCAGGAACAGAAAACACACAAAGCAGCAGATATGGCTTCATGTCCTTCCGCACGTTATCCTTATCGCCGGCTGCTTTGCAGTCATGCTTTCCATTACCGACAACGTGTTCGGTAAGGAAAGCAACCCCGATAAAATCATTTCCTATGAGATGATTTCCGGTGAAGCAATACCGGAAAGTCCTGTGGCTGATACAGATGATCTCCGGGTTGATGCAGAACAGGCAGATATACAGACCATGGATCCGGAGTGGTATCTCACACTGGTAAATCGTGAGCATCCCCTTCCGGAAAATTACATGGATGATCCGATCTCCCTGGTGGATGTACCTGGAGGTGAGAAGGTAGATGAACGAATCTATGATCCGCTCATGGAAATGCTGAATGATGCGGAAGATTTAGGGCCTATCGTTGTTTCCGGCTATCGAACTCCGGAAATACAGCAGAGCTTGTATGATGATAAAATCAAAAAGTATAAGAAGCAGGGTTATTCGGAAAGCGAAGCCGTAAATCTGGCGCAGCAGTGGGTTGCCGAACCCGGCACCAGCGAACATCAGTTAGGGCTTGCCGTGGATATCAATGGAGCCACTTACGACATCTACCTCTGGCTCCAGGAAAACAGCTACAAATACGGTTTTATCTTCCGCTACCCCGGGAATAAAACGCATATTACCAATGTGGCCGAAGAGGTATGGCATTATCGCTATGTGGGAAAAGAAGCTGCGGCAGAGATTCATGAGCGCGGAATCTGTCTGGAGGAATACCTGGAAGGCCTTCAAAGCCCGACTGCAAATGGCCAGGGCTCACAGGGACAGGATTCCCAGGGTACCGATTCCCAGGAGCTGCCCGTGCAGGATGAAGCATCCTATGAACTGCAGAATGGGGAATGGGTTGTTATTGATGCATCGTCTCCATAAAATAGTAAAAAATGAAATACATTCTTTCATTTCCATTCAATTTTATTAAGTATCATTGCCTTAAGAGCAAACAGTGTTGTACGCACCACCATCTCTGTTTGCTCTTATATTGTTTCTCGTTCTGCTATAAGATATTTTTATTCATGCTTAAACCGAAATATTAGTTCATTCCATTTTTCATCTTCGTTAATTTTATTGAGAGGTTAACATATTGTGAAGCACAAGCATAAACCTTTAGGATCAGCAATTAAGCGAGCTCAACCTGCTATAACCTCCATATACACTATCACATGAAATAGCCCGCAAGCTTTGGACAGCCAAATGAAATGGACGAATACGAAAGCTAAAAATCCTTTCCTGCTTGTAATAATACTTCCCGCTCCCTGCGAAACCGCACAAGTCCCGTCTTATTCAAAGCCAGCATAAGCGCCGGGATAAACACAAGCTGGAGAGGTGGCTGCTGTTTTCTATTGAACAGCTCCTCAGATAGTTTTGATGATTTTTGTCGGCACGCCGGGAAGGATGGTCATATTTCTGCCGATCCATACGTCATCCCCTATCACCACAGGCTTCGCAATGCCAGTGTGCGTCCTGCGTTTTTCCGGGGAAAGAGGATGCCCCACGGTGGTAATCAGTGTGTTCGGCCCGATCATGCAGTGGTCGCCGATGCGAACCTCCCGGATATCCAGTATGGTCACATTAAAGTTGGCGATAAAATGCTTTCCCACATGGATATTACTTGCATTGCTCATGCTCCTTGTCTTAATATAGTCATGAGCAATTTTAAATCATCACCTTCTTTCAGAAAATTACTTTCAGTTCGGGTACTTCAAGTACTATATTTTTGCATTGCTGCCCATGACAAAATCATCTTCTGCCGGATACAGCTTCCAGACATAAACGTTCTCCGTTCACTCTCACCGTCCAGCCGGTAAGTTCAAAGGGCATCTCATATTGCGCGGTCCACCCCTTTGGCAGTATAAGCATCATGTCAAGGACATGTTCTGTCTCATCCGCACTCCAGCGCAGGAAGATGGTTCCCTCCTGACAGCGCGCGCTTCCGCTGGCCCATTTCAGCCTTCCCGGATGCGGCGATATGCGCACCGTTCTGGTCAGCTGCAGGGGCTCTCCCAGACCCAGGATCAGATTGGTCAGCATGGCTCCCACACAGCCATTAAAGCCATGGCAGCCGGAGAAAGAGGCGATGTTTTCAAAGAATGTACCGGAACCGACCTTAAGCTGCTCCAGGTAAAGATCTTTCCATTCCCTGATCAGGAGATCTGTCCTTCCCAGCCTGGCCAGCACATCAAAGCGTATCATCAGCCCGATGAACAGATTTGCCTTTCCTATATTCGGATCCGGCCGAAACGTGGGGCAGCTCCCCATATTCTCTGCAAACTGCCGGATATACTTCCTGTCTTTTAAGTGGAAACCGCTCCAGAGCTCCAGTGCGATGCCGCTCTCCGTCTGACATTCCCCCCGCCTCAGGATAAAGTCCGGCTCTTTCGTCCGCCCCGAAGCGTCTCCTCCGCCCGCTTTCTGCTCATGGACGGCATCCGGCTGCGGAATCAGGCTTGCGGCATCTCCCCTGCCTCCCAGCAAGCCGCCGTCATCAAGAGATTTTATGACGGCGCGCATTTCATCCGCCGCCTGCTTCCACTGCAGCTGTCCGTACAACTCCGCCGTCCTTTCCAGCATACAGACAGCGAGACAGTTGACAGGGATAGAAATCGGCTCCAGCGCAAAGCTTTTGTTGGACAGGGACCAGTCTACAAACTGCGTCCCCACCTGCTCCAAAAGTCCGCTCTCTCCCCGCAGGGACAGCACACCCTCGATAAAATCCGCCACGCGCCCCTTCCACCTCTCCACGAACTCCCTGTCGCCGGAGCGCAGATAGTACTCGTATAATTCCAGCGGCAGCCAGAATGACCAGTTCCGGATGCCCACCTCCCCCCTGGTGGGATGTACCCCCGGATATACCTCCGGGAAAAATCCTTTCCATGTTTCCTCCGAATCCGTGAGCATGAAGTTCTCCAGAAAATCTTTTTCCACAGACAGATCTCCCAGCATCTGCCATGCGCCCCTGGACGTAAAATAGGAATCACAGAGCCATCCGCCTCTCTCCCGCTCCGGACAGTCCATGAAAATGTCCAGGGTGTTCAGCCGCAGCGTCCGTTCCGCCGCCTCATAGATTCTGTTCAGATCTCCGTCATTGCACTGGAAATGGGCCGCCCTGCATTCCGGATAAGTGTACTCCATCAAAGCGGGCGCAGAAAGCTCCGCCTCTCCTTCCGTCCGCAGGATTACTTTCACATATTTCGCCAGCTTGGGTTCAAAAGTGATCAGTTCATAATGTCCCGGCTGAAGACAATACCTGGCGGCATAGGAATTGCCGCGAAGCTTTCCGGAGACATGGAGATGATCCGAGTGAACCAGATCCAGAATGCAGGGACTGCCCACAGTCACCTCAAGGCACAGGAATCCCACCTCCGATTCCGGCATCTCCCATACCAGAGCCGCCGGATCCTGCCCCGGACAAATCCGAACGCTTTGATGTCCGGCAGCGGAAGCACCTTGGGGCTCGTCTCCAAAGGTGCTTTGATTTTCGGCTGTACCAATCCTTTCTATAGAAAGATTGCCCGTAAACGAGAGTTCCTTCTCTCTGCGCAGATTATTCAGGAACAGATTCTCTTCCGGCACCATTTCATACCATTTCCGATTTACAAGCCTGGCCAAAAGCGTCAGGTCCTCTCCTGTCTCCTCTCCCTGTCCTATGTCGCAGACCGCCTGCAGGGTTCCAAAAGGAATCCGGCGGTATGTGGGATAAGGCGCACGCCGTTCCAGATAAACCGGTTCCTGCGCAAGCACAATCGGCTCCTCCTCAAGCTCCATCCCGCGCCATGCAAAGCTCTCCGAATCCAGGTCATAATATTCCACAATGCCCCGGCAATGGCTCATGGTCTCCACCAGGGTCCGGCGGTATCCCAGTTCCCGGCAGGTCCATCCGCCCTTTCCCGTGGCGGACAGCACCCTGCCGGTCCCATCCTGTATCTCCGCAGCGAGCATGCCAGGCTCCATAGTACAATCATTACAATACTTCTCCGGTTTGTCATAAGCGGCCACTTCAATAGCAATGTGTGTTTTCCCGTTAAGAACCCCTTTGACTCTGTCTACCCGGCAGTAATTTTTTGCAGTCCTGGCAGGCCCGTGCGCCGCCATTCTGCCGTTTATATACAGCCTGTAATAAGAACGCGCCGCAATGGCAATCGTCACTTCCGTCCCTGCACCCGCAGACACGCAGGTATGAAACCCTACAAACTGGTTATACGCCTCCGCCTTACGGGAAGTCCATACGGCTTTCGCCTCCTGAAATAGATTCATCTGTCTCCTCCTGCTCCAAATTTTCTGGATGTCAATTAACTAAAGTCCCCTCGCTACGCACGCCTTTCCAAATCAGGACAGCATAACCTTCGATTTCTATTGTCATTTTACCATGTGCACAGCACCGCACATGGCTTTTATGCCATTCGGCATTTCCTGCCGAAACTATGGACACATTGTACCATGGAAAAAAAGATCCTGCCGTTCTATAATCACCTTTTATGTCCTGTTTCTTCTCATCTGGTTTTCAATAATTCTCTGTACTGGCCGTTGATTGGGCGACACCAAAGCCTTTGCCTGGGCATCCCCCAGCGGCAGATACATATCATGGCAAGGCAGGCTCCACCCCTTCCTATCTCCAGAGACATGGAATAGACATTTGCCTCCGGATGCTAATCATTGATGTCAGGCACCGCATCGTCGTCATGGAACCGGATGGCAGAGAATCCCATCTCGGCAAGCTTTGCCGGCTTCGTATCAAAATCGATCTCTTTCCTGGTGGCCGGTCCATAAGAATCCGCCCCCGCATGCACGCTCCAAGGTCCTACAGAAAACTTAAATTTGCTCATCTCTTTTTCACCTTTTCTTAATTCGTGTTGCGTCCGCCCACCGTCTGCTCTGTATCCCGGGCATTCATAACTGTAAAAATCATAGCATATGCCGGCAAAAACCACTCTGTCAAATTTGTTAAAAACACAGGACAAATTTACTGTTATATTTTTATCAATCCATCAACGCAAAAGTCTTCATGGCTTCTTTGATATTTTCTCTCATAGCCTTTTCTGCAGCCCGGATGACAGAAGAGAAAAATACCGGCTCCCCTTCCTTCAGTTTCCTTATATACTCCGCAGACGCACTGCCGCCGCTCTTGTCCATGTAGGTAAAATAATTCACTTTCCGCACGCCTGCCCGGATGGCTTCATGGAAATCCTCTTTGCTCACCCCGGAGCCGCCATGCATCACTACGGGTATGTCATTTATCTGTTTCCGCACATTCCGAACCACATCGAAGTCCAGCTTCGGTTTCTTCAGGTAGATGCCGTGGGTGGTGCCGAAAGAGCAGGCCAGGGCATCGATTCCCGTCTCGGCCACAAATTTTGCCGCCAGTTCCGGATCCGTGTAAATCTTGGTGTCATCCTCTTCGCCGGTTCCGTCTCCCGCGCCGGATTCCCGCTTTCCCATGGAGCCCAGCTCCGCTTCCACGCTTGCCCCGTATTTTGCGGCCATGGCCACCGCCAGCTTCGTATTTTTCAGATTCTCCTCATAGGGCAATACGGAGCCGTCGTACATGATGCCCGTGAAGCCCAGGTCAAGGGCCTGCTGCAGGTATTCCAATGTCTCGCCATGATCCAGGTGGACGCACACGGGAACCTTTGCCGCTTTCGCATGCTCTACGATGATGGGTCCAATCACCGAAAGGGGAATCCAGGGCTCGTGGCACTGGGCAAACTGGATGATGACCGGCACGTCCAGCTCCTCCGAAGCGCTTACGATCGCCGTCAGGCTCTCCAGATTGGGGGCGTTAAAGGAACCCACCGCCATCTTCCGCTCCTCCGCAATTTTCAGAATTTCTTTTAACGTGACTAACATAGTATCTTTCCTCCCATTCCTGAATGGTTTATTTTCTCTATGGAATGCCTTTCTTCCATTCTATCAGAAAATCCGGATTTATTCCTGTCCTAATTTGTTTTTCTTTCGTGATTAATTTGCTGTTATTCTTCCATCCTGCTCTGGTTTCCTTTCATCCGAAGTCAGCTGCTCCGGTTTGCTTACAAATTATAAGACTGATCCGGCTTAATTCGGAACTGCTACGACTGCACCGCCACATGCACCCTGTACTGCTTCCTCTCCCCCGGCTCCAGGTATTTCAGCATCCCCGTCCTGCGCATCACGTCCCGCCCGTCCGGGTAACAGTTGCCGCATTCCAGTCCCAGCACATAATCCCGGATGCCCATCATCTTCCACTCCACAAAGCCGTCCAGTTCCTTCGCATCGAAAGTAATCGGGCTTTTCCATATGCATCCAGTGAGCGATATCCTCCGCCGCATGGTCATCCCTGACAACAACTTCCGCAGACGGAATAGAGACAACGCTTTCCTCATCCAACAGCGGATATCCCATATTCATATGGTAAAGAATCTCCACCGGCTCTCTTCTGTCCCCGGTATTTTGGATTTCATCCGATATGGTAAAGGAATTTTCCTCTTTGGAAACCTCAATCACGCGCTTCAATGTCAGCTTCCTCCCGAAAATCACCTCATCCCGGGTGAGGGTATGGATGCGGATGGACGCATCGTCCTCTTCCCAATAACTTCTCTCCGCAGGCAGGTTTGCGATGGAGCCATGAAGCGGCAGCTCCTCCCCCTCATCCACACAGGGGCTGCCCACCGCCTGCAGGCCGCAGGTGGTCAGAAATCCCGCCGTGAAGCTCTGCAGCCAGTTGTTTCCCGTCTTGTCATAATAAGCCGGAGCCACATAGCCGCAGGGAGAAAAGTAGCTCAAATTGGTTCCGTTGCAGAGAAGCCTTGTGATATCCCCGTTCCTGTCCGGGCACAGCGTCATCTCCAGGCCTTTGCCGATTGAAGTGGAAAGAACCAGAATACTATAAAAAGAATAGTAATCTTAGTGATTTAGAAAGATTTTACGAGCTTGAAATCACAAATATTCCAGGGGAGGTATTTGAATACAAACCAGATCCTCAAATTGCTGTGTGTGCTATTGAACAAATTACAGGAGAAAACTTCATAAAGTATTGTGATGAGCGTTTGTTTAAAAAGTTAAATATAACAGATTATTACTGGAATACAAATATGGATGCTATAGAGAATTTGGAGATAACAGCAAGAGACGTTGCCAAGTTAGGATACTTATTTCTCAAGAAAGGGAAATGGGAAGATAAACAATTATTCAGTGAGGAATATTGGAAAGCGGCAACCAGTGAAAAAATTATTGCGATGACTCACGAGAATACGGAATGCGGTTACTTATGGTGGATTCAAGAATTGGCTGGATATAAGACGTTTTTTGCGAGTGGATTTGGAGGACAATATCTTTGTGTTATTCCAGAACAGGAAATGATTATGGTCATTACTTCGCAAATGGATCGACCGCATATAGAAAATAAGTTTTTGATTCGAAATTTGTTGTTGGACATAAACAATTTAAAAGGTGAGAAGATAATGAAAAGTAGTAAAAGAGATTTTAACAAGATAAAGTTTTCAAGTGAAGAAAAAAAAGAATACTGGAAGAAATTAGACTTTTTTTCTAGAGGAGAGAGAGGAGGAAATTGGTTTTTTGGCAACAGAAAAGTTATATGATTTTTTTGTCAATGAGCTAGGAGAACAAATTTATAATAAAGCATTAGATGATACGAAGGTTTGGTTTAGTCATAACATGGAAAACATGGAATCTGACTTTTATTCGCTGTATAAATGAGTGATAATAAGGTGTAGGTAGATTGAAATGGTGAGTTTAGGGAATACAAAATTGCTTTCTATTGAAATTGGTGACCAGTGTAATTTGGCGGGAGAACATATGAAATGTCCTATTTCCATTAGAAAACATAATAAAGAATATGGGGCACTAACAATAGAAGATATTATAGTAGTTATACATGATGCTATAAAGCTGGGGTTTCGAGGCATGGTAGGATTTCAGTATTACAACGAACCTATGATTAACTCCTATTAGGAAAACACACTGTCAAAAGGTTTTTTGCTTTTGGCGGGGGTCAGCCCGCCTCGGCGGTATCGGTGGTGTTGATTTCAATGTACTCGGCAATCTTGCGGAACTCGTCCGCGAACTTGAAATGA
>CAJUSI010000086.1 GCA_910589035.1 uncultured Acetatifactor sp.
ACCTTGCTGTCTACGCTTAGCCCACAGTGTTACCACTGCGTTCCCAAGACTCGCTACCGGTGGTCTGGTTAAACCTTTCCGGGCGGGATTCCCACCCGCTATACACTACACCCTTAGCTGGGCGCACGCTCATTTATAGTTATAAATAAGTATAATTCCTTTGTCAAGGCAAATCAGGCTTTGACCACGGAAATCAATTTTCTAAAATCTCACAAATCCGAGACGGTTCAAGCAGGCAGTCCAGCATTATTTTAGACATTGCGGCGGGACTCTTCCAGGGCCATTAGCATAGAGCGCAGGGCAGTTCTTCACCTGCAGCACGAAATCCCCTCTTCCGCTATGTACCGCCTCCAGCTTGCGGGGAAAAATTTTTAGCAGCTCAATTAACTCGCATTCCCTTGAAAAAGGAGGCTTTTTTGCAGAGAAGTATGCCCAAAAACATAATACAGATGCAAAGTCTGTCCGGAGGCAGTTGAAAAAAGTGTAAAGATGAGCAAATTGTCGTAAAACAGAAGAACAGAATGGACTTGGCGCCTGAAACATGGTATACTATGTTCCATAGTCCACCAAAATGTCAGGGATATCCTGCATACTCTTCAGTTGAATGGTAAAGACGCACGGGAAGGTTTCTCAGAAGAAAATGCCCGAAAACCGGCTTTACCAGGCTGTCGTCCGCAGCAATTCATGATGTCTGCGCGACGACCGGAACAGGAGGTGAAACATATGGGAGACAATGAATATTACAAAAGATACTGGCAGAAATGCAAGACATGAAAGCAGAAGTGCAGGGCATGAAAGCAGAAATGCAGGGCATGAAAGCAGAAGAACAGAGCACGAAGAAAGATATTTTGGAAATCAAACAAAAGATAAACCGGATCGAAGTGGGACAATCGGAAATGAAAAGAGAGTTGTTCCGGATTGACCGCAAGATATCCGACACCTATAACCTGGCTCTGGACGCTTTGGGTATGAGTACGGAGACCCGGGAATGGCTGGAAAACGGCACTTTACACGCATAGTCCAAACTCCACGCTCTCAGCGCTGCAGGAGGAGAAGGCAGTATTCCTTCCCCTGCAGCGCTGTTTTTCCCTCCTGTCGAAACCCCAGCTCTTCGCAGAGCCGCAGAGAAGCCGTATTTCCCGGCTCCACCAGAGCCTGTACACAGTCAAATTCCAGGGCAGTCCAGGCATAGTCCAGCACCGCCCGGCAGACCTCCCTGGCGTAGCCCCTGCCCTGCCATGGAACGCCGATGATAAACCCAAGCTCCGGATCGTCAAAGCCTTCCCTGTAGGAAAGTCCGGCCCGGCCGATGACGGCGCCGCTCTCCTTTTCCACCACCGTCCAGACTCCGAAGCCGTAAAAGGTATACACCTTCTCGATATACTCCCGGATATACTGCTTTTCCTGTTCCACATCCGGGTACAGTCCGTCCATATACCGGGTAATCGCCGGATCACTGTAAATTCGGTAGAATTCCTCCACATCCTCCGGCGTGGTCTCCCGAATCCGGCATCTGTCAGTCTCCGCAATCTCCCAGGGCAGCCCCTTCAGCCTCCGGTATACCCTCCGGACGTATTCCTCCTCCAGATCCTCCGGATCCTCCGCCGCAAAAAGAAAACGGGAAAAATCCTGTCCCGCATTGCCCGGGTGAAGGTAGATGAGCACCGCCTTCCCTTCTCCCCGCAGCGCCTCCGCGGACACGGCGTCATCCGTCACATAAAGCACCGCCCCATTCCCTTCCGCCGGTATTCTGATTTCCTTATAATATGCCATCTTTCTCCACTTTCCTCTTTACGCTAATCCGCTTTTGGGTTACAATAAACAATGTGACAGGAACAACTCTATGCCGGGCATGGCCGGCGCCCTGTGCTGCCCCGGCAAATGCCCCGGCATTGATTTTACACTAATCCATCACAGGAAAGCAAGCGGAAGGAAACACATTTTTCAGAATTTATCAGAAAGGACAATTTATTATGGCAAAAAATCCCATCGTTACAATTACCATGGAGGACGGCGGCGTGATCCGCCTGGAGCTTTACCCGGAGACGGCTCCTGTCTCCGTAAACAATTTCATCAGCCTGGTGAACCGGAAATTCTATGACGGGCTGATCTTCCACCGTGTCATCAAGGGCTTCATGATCCAGGGCGGCTGCCCCGAAGGCACCGGCATGGGCGATCCCGGCTACAGCATCAAGGGGGAGTTCCGGAAGAACGGCGTGCCCAATGATTTAAAGCACACCGAGGGCGTGCTGTCCATGGCAAGATCCATGCATCCCGACTCCGCCGGCAGCCAGTTCTTCATCATGCACAAAAATGCGCCTCACCTGGACGGCCAGTATGCGGCGTTCGGAAAGGTCATCGAGGGCATGGATGTGGTGAACAGAATCGCCGAGACGGCCACCGATTATTCCGACAGGCCCCTGCAGGACCAGGTGATGAAGAGCGTCACCGTGGATACCTTCGGAGTGGAGTACCCGGAACCGGAGCACTGCTAGGGCATTCATATTTTGTTCACAATTAATTCAAGTATTTTTAAAACCTTCATCATGATTTATCCATTTCTGCTGAGTATACTGAATATATAGAAATGACATTGCCAATAACAGCTACAATTTACCAATTAACTTTTTCATAATAATGCCAGGGGACAGCAGGTTCCCTGGCATCCTCCCTTTTGTGCGCTGTTTTTCCAGGAATCCCCATTTTGCTTTCCATAGCGCTTTTCGGAAATCTTTTTACCTGTTCCCCCTTTCCCGTTCCGCATCCTCACGGAATTTCCAAGCTGCATTTTTCAGACCTTTTAAGGTTCCGCTTTTGTTGACTCCTCCACAGAGGCCTTTTGCTCCCAAGCCCAGCTACCCCAGGATGTCTCCGGGCTGCACCGGCAAATGTCCCGGCAATGGCTTTCGGTTATATTGGTACATCGCCGCAAGGCCATCCAGAAGAAGTGGGCTTGGCCCGGAAAAGGAGGATGCCAGGGAAGCTTCCTTCCCTGGCTATAATTATGAAAAAGTTATTTGGTTAACTGTGGCTGGCTTTTGTTGTTTACAAGTATAGTATAGACAAAAGAAATGTCCAAACAATGATAATAATTCAAATTTTAATTGAATGATTTGTAAACAAAATATGAATTCGCCGCCTTCATCCTCCTGTTTTGTCGAAACGGGTCGGGCTTTTCCGATGAAACAGATCAGGCCTTTCCGCCGAAACGGATCAGTGTCTTTCGTCGGAACCGATCAGGCCTTTCCGACGGAACCGAAGAGCTCCATCTTCTCCTTCACGGTAGCCTTGATTGCCTCTGCGCCGGGAGCCAGGAGCTTGCGGGGATCGAAGCCCTTGCCCTGCTGATCCTTGCCTGCCTCGATGTACTTGCGGGTAGCGTCCGCAAATGCCAGCTGGCACTCGGTATTTACATTGATCTTAGCCACGCCCAGGCTGATGGCTTTCTTGATCATATCGGCGGGAATGCCTGTGCCGCCGTGAAGAACCAGGGGAAGCTCGCCGGTGAGCTGCTGTACGGCATCCAGGGTCTCAAAGCTCAGGCCCTTCCAGTTTTCGGGATATTTGCCGTGAATATTGCCGATGCCTGCCGCCAGGAAATCCACGCCCAGATCGGCGATAGCCTTGCACTCGCCCGGATCGGCGCACTCGCCCATGCCTACCACGCCGTCCTCCTCGCCGCCGATGGAGCCAACCTCTGCCTCGATGGAGATTCCCTTGCCGTGAGCGGCCGCCACCAGCTCGGTGGTCTTCGCCACATTCTCATCGATGGGGTAGTGAGAGCCGTCGAACATAACGGAGGAGAAGCCTGCCTCGATACACTTGTAGCAGTGCTCATAGGAGCCGTGATCCAGGTGAAGCGCCACAGGCACATCGATGTCCAGATCCTTCAGCATTCCGTTTACCATTCCTACCACCACGTCATATCCGCCCATGTACTTGCCGGCCCCCTCGGACACACCGAGAATTACGGGGGATTTGCACTCCTTTGCAGTCAGCAGAACGGACTTGGTCCACTCCAGATTATTGATGTTAAACTGACCCACCGCATAGTGGCCTGCTTTTGCTTTTTTGAGCATTTCAGTTGCAGATACTAACATTTTACCTACCTCCAGTTTTTTGTTTATTTGCATTGCCTGCTATCGTTAAATATATCACATATTGCAATAAAATGGAATAGTCCATGCAAATCTTTTCTATGCAAATCCATTTTATGCTGTTCTGCTCTATACAGATCAGTTCTGCAATGCTCCGTTTTATACTGATATCCTCTCGGAATTCCCGGGCGCTGTTTTTTGGATCCTCTGAGATTTCGTTTTTGCAAATTCCCCCGCCTTTTAAGGAACCCCCGAATTATAAAACGCCATTTTCTGCCAGAAGATTCCGAGGGCCTATACTGCTCCGCTCTGCACCGGTCAGTTCTGCGCAGGCCTCATATATCCAGTTCCGGCGGTACATCAATCTGGTCCGATACATATTTTCCGTTTTTCTTCCGCTGCCTGACGCATTCCGTCAGAAGATACTCTATCTGGCCGTTCACGGACCGGAAGTCGTCCTCCGCCCAGGCGGCGATGGCATCGTATAGCTTGGGTGACAGGCGCAGCGGTACCTGTTTCTTATTGTCCGCCATATCAGTACAGGCTCCCTGAATTCACTATAGGCTGCGCGTCCCGGTTTCCGCAGAGCACTACCAGCAGATTGGACACCATGGCCGCCTTCCGCTCCTCGTCCAGATTCACCACATCCTTCTCGTTCAGACGCTGCAGGGCCATCTCCACCATGCCTACCGCGCCGTCCACGATCATCTTCCTGGCATCTATGATGGCGGAAGCCTGCTGACGCTGCAGCATAACCGCCGCAATCTCCGGCGCGTACGCCAGATAGGTGATTCTCGCCTCCACGACCTCGATCCCCGCTTCCGCTACCCTGGACTGGATCTCCCTGCGGATCCTGGCGGCCACTATCTCGCTGGAGCCCCGCAGACTCCCCTCGTCCGCCACGCCGTCCCCGGTGGTGTCCACATTGGGCGCCACATCATAGGGGTAGATTCGGACTACATTGCGCAGGGCGCTGTCGCACTGAAGGGAAAGGAATTCTTTGTAATTGTCCACATTGAATACCGCCTTTGCCGTGTCCACGATTCTCCAGGTCACTGCGATTCCGATCTCGATGGGATTGCCCAGACAGTCGTTGATCTTCTGCCGGCTGTTGTTCAGGGTCATGATCTTCAGGGAGAGCTTTTTATTCAGCATCTCCACGTTGACATTGCCCGAACCGGAGGCCAGCGTAAGGCTTCCCATGTCCGCCACGTCCCCGCTCTGGTTCAGTCTGGTCTTGGCGGCGGGATTCACGGCGCTGCAGAAGGGATTCACATAATAGAAACCGCTGTCCCTGATGGTTCCCACATATTTCCCGAAAAGCGTCAGCACCAGCGCTTCCTGAGGCTTTAACACCTTCAGCCCGCACAGAAAAATCCAGGCAAAGAAGAAGATCAGAATGCTTGCCACCAGGCCTGTCACGTAGACTGCCCCCGCTCCCTCCTCCACACGGATGACGCAGAAGACAAATGCCGCGATATCCAGAATGTATACCAGCAATACTGACAGCAGCACCCTCATGCCATGTTTCTTACCTTCTAAAATAATCTCACTCATAAAGCCCCTCCTCCAT
Source organism: uncultured Acetatifactor sp. (assembly GCA_910589035.1). GTDB lineage: Bacteria > Bacillota > Clostridia > Lachnospirales > Lachnospiraceae > Acetatifactor. The sequence continues at coordinate 5,671 of CAJUSI010000086.1, forward strand.
CTCATATTTAAACGAGATTTATTTGATATCATTATAATATCATATTGATCAGCTTTTGACAAGAAGTTTTTCATCTTTGTAAAACATCCCGTGCCTTCTCCTGATAACCGGCGGCGGCATCTCCTCAGGCGAACCGTTTATAAAACAAGGATGATAAAATAAAGAGAAATAAAAAAACGGCCTTCAGTATAACACTGATAAACCGTATCCTTTTCCTATTCGGCACGACAGTCCCTCTCCGAACCGGACAGGCCGTCCCCTCCTCCGGCTGCTGCCGCCGCATCCGGAAGAGGCTGCCAGTTCCCTTATCCAAATTCTATAATGTCATGCTTTGCCGTCTTTCTCTGCTTTCGGCGTTTCCCTCTTCACCCTGATATCAATTCCCTTATTGACATTCCTGATATCCACTTTCATATGGCTGCCCCCGTTCTCCCCGTCCAGGGTCCAGGCCACCGGCTCCTTCGACTCCAGGGAAAGCTGCGCCGTGCGGAAGCAGCGGACGGCGTCGGTCTTCATGTCCGGATTCAGCAGGGACATGATGATATTGTTCAGCTCCAGCGGATTCCTGGGCTGTCTGATCAGGGTCACCTCAAAGTAACCGTCATCCAGGCGGACGTCTTTACCGGTGATATTTTTAAAGCCGCCCACGGAGGTGGAATTGGTGATCATTCCGAAGATGAAATCATCCTCCGCTTCGTTTTCGCCCCAGCTTACCTTCACATGCCAGGGACGGATGGAGGACAGCTTCTTCACCCCTTCCAGCAGATACGCCATATGGCCCAGCACGTTTTTCATATCCTGGCCGGTTTCATAGGAAACGTCGGTGAACAGCCCGAATGCCGCAATGTAGACGAACACGTCCTCCCCTGCCTCATGGGAAAAGGAGCCGATGTCACACGGAAAATTCCGTCCCCTGACGGCAAGCTCCGCCGCCTTCACCATATTTTTGGGCAGGGAAAGGCTTCCCCCGAAGTCGTTGGTGCTTCCGGCAGGAATGTAACCGATGGGCGTGCGGAAACCGCTTTTGATCATGCCTGTCACCACTTCGTCCAGCGTGCCGTCGCCCCCGCAGCATACCACCAGCTCATATTCTCCGCTGCGCCCGGCCACCGCGGCGCAGGCATCCCCGTGCTTCCTTGTGGGCACTATGACAATCTCGTATTCCGCAGCGGCAAAAACATCCAGAATCCCGGCAAGCTTACTCTTGACCTGCGCCTTGCCCGCCCTGGGATTATATACAAAAAGCATTTTTCTGTTCATATTTCTTTCCTTACAGGAAGGCCCGCTACTCTTCCAGTCCGCTCATAAATCCGATAATGCCTTCCAGAGCCGCCTCCTCGTCAGGGCCTTCCGTGGAAACCTCCAGCGCCTCACTGATATCCATTCCCAAAGTCATCATACCCATAATACTCTTGGCATTCACCCTTTTCTCACCGGACTGAATGTAAACGGAGCTATCATATTTGCTGGCCTTCTGAACCAGCAAAGCAATATGTCTTGCCATCTGCTCATCCTCCAGATTAATGTGAACACTCCTTTTTTTCATTGTTTTCTCCTCCTATTTAATTGCCGTCCGCGGCAATTTATTCTGCATTTATAATATATTTATCTTCTGATTTCTTCCGCAAGTTCACTCAGCTTGCGCAGCCTGTGGTTCACTCCCGATTTCCCCAGGGGAGGATCGAAAAGTTCCCCCAGCTCCTTCAGGGTCACATCCGGATTCTCCAGACGTATTTCCGCCATCTGCCGCAGGGTTTCCGGCAGATTCTGAAAACCGTAATATTTCCTGATATATTCAATATCCTCCACCTGTCTGGCGGCAGCACTCACGGTCTTGGCAATATTGGCGGTCTCGCAGTTCACACGCCGGTTCACGGAATTGCGCATCTCTTTCAGGATGCGCATATTCTCCAGATTCATCAGCGAAATATACGCCTCGCAGACATTCAGCAATTCCACAATGCCCGCTCCCTCCTTCAGATAGACCACATAATATTTCTTGCGCCGGATGATCTTTGATTCGATCTCAAAATCCCTCATCAGCTCCCGAAGCTGCCCTGCCTTGCTCTCGCTTACGCAGTCAAACTCCAGATGATACCCCTTGGCAGGATCGCTCATCGAACCCACGCTCAAAAAAGCCCCCCGCAGAAAGGCTCTCCTGCAGCAGGTATTCTTGATTAAAAGAGAGCTCACCGGCTCCTCCGGATTCCCTATTTTCGCCAGAATATCCCGCAGCTCCTGTTCACTTAACGAAATGTCCGTATCTATATTATATGTTTTTTTCAATAATGTAAAGCCTTTTCTTACCACAGCTTCATTTTCCGTCTGAAATCCGATGGTAAAGCCGCCCTTTTCGTCCCGGCCGTACTGGCCGCAGAAGTTCATGATTGCTGCAAGCTCCGCGATCCGGCAATGCCTGGCCGGGCTGATGCGCTTTGCCAGCTCCTCCTTTACCTCGCTTGAAAATGACATGTTTCGCTCCTATTTGCCCGGCCGTCCCACATCCCGGTGGTACAGCTTGACACCGTATTTCCCCTTATCTTTCATTCTTTTATACAATTCATTGGACAGGGTGACGCTCCTGTGCTTTCCGCCCGTACAGCCGATGGCGATGACGAGACGGTACTTTCCTTCCTTGACGTAATTCGGAATCAGAAATTGAAGCATATCGTCCAGCCTTTCCATAAATTCCCCTGCTTCGGCAAAGCCCATAACATACTCCTGCACCTCCCTGTCATTTCCCGTTTTATATTTCAGCTCCTCCAGGTAAAAGGGATTGGGCAGGAACCGCACATCCAGCACCAGATCCGCGTCCGCCGGTATGCCGTGTTTAAAGCCAAATGACAGAATTGTCACCATCAGACTATTATATTCCGCATTCTCCACAAAAATATGATCCAGCTCTTCTTTTAATTCCCTTGTGAGCAGATGGGAGGTATCTATCACGTAATCCGCCTGTCTGCGGATTTTCTCCAGCACCTGGCGCTCCCTGCCCACACCGTCCTCCACTCTGCCGTCCAGCGCCAGGGGGTGGATCCGCCTGGTCTCCTTATACCGTTTTATGAGGACGTTCTCATCCGCCTCCATAAACAGTATTTCCAGCTTATATCCGTCGGATTTCAGTTTCTCCAGAACCCTGGTGGCATCCTGAAAGGACTGATCCGAGCGCACATCCAGTCCAAGCGCAACCTTGCTGATCTCGCTGCCCGGTACAAAAACCAGCTCTGCAAATTTCTCCACCAGCGAAACCGGAAGGTTGTCCACACAGTAAAATCCGGCATCCTCCAACATTTTCAGAGCGGAGCTCTTCCCGCCTCCGCTCATGCCCGTCACTACTACAAATCTCATACTTTCTCCCCCGGCATGTCGATCAGACTTATGCTCTCTTCCTCTCTGCAAGTCCTGTCGTACTCGCTCCCTGCCATCCTGCAATTCCGTACCCGGGAACCGGAAATAATCCTTCACCGGTTATTTCCGGTTCCGGCCGATTCATGATAGTACATCATAATATATACTGTTTAACGATTACACTTGCCGTGAAACCAGACTGCATAACGCTGCCTGGTTCAATCCCATGATTGCATCAGGCAGTATTCAGCGTTATGCAGTATAATTTTGCACTACCAGCCCAAAAATATGATTTCCGGCTCCAGCTCCACATGGAATTTTTCTTTCACCCGGATCCTCACCGCGTCGATAACGCTCTTTACATCCTGTGCCGTAGCGTTCTCGGCGTTCACGATGAAGCCGCAGTGCTTGTCGGACACCCTTGCGCCCCCGATCTGGAAGCCCCCAAGTCCCGCCTCCATAATCAGTTTCCCGGCAAAATTCCCCTCCGGACGTTTGAAGGTGCTTCCGGCGCTGGGATATTCCAACGGCTGCTTGCTCCTGCGCCTGTCTGCCAGATCCTCCATCCGGGCTTTGATCTCATTCCTGTCGCCCGGTTCCAGAAGGAATGTCACCTCCGTCACGGTAAAGCCTCCTCCTTTGATGGCGCTGGTGCGGTAGCCGAATTCCATGGTATCATTGTCCAGCTCCATGACCTCGCCCTCCCGGTTCACCACTCTCACCTGCTCCACCACCTGGCTCATCTCTCCCCCGTAAGCTCCGGCATTCATCACAACGCCTCCGCCCACGGTCCCCGGTATCCCGGAGGCAAACTCCAGGCCGGTAAGCCCATATGTCAGCGCTGCCCTTGCCGCCTGGACAAGGGATGTTCCCGCTTTCGCCGCGATGCGTGTTCCTTCCACCGCAATTCCGCTCATTTTCTGCCCAATCTGCAGAATAACGCCCGGATATCCCGAATCATTTACAAGCAGATTGCTTCCGTTTCCCAGTACAAAAAAGGGGACTCCCGCCAACCCCAGGTATCTTCTCACTTTTTTGAGCTGTTCCTCGTTCTCCAGCTGCAGAAAGCAATCGGCAGGCCCCCCGATCCGAAAAGTGGTATGGCCTGCCATCGGCTCCATCAGACGGATGTTCTCCTGCGGCACAAATCCCTGCAATGCCCCGACTACTGCTTCACTGATCATTTTATACCTGACTTCCCCTCATTTTTATTTTTTCGGAGCCCGCGCATCCCCCGGAGACTTTCTCCCATAGGACGATCTTTCCTATAGAAGAATCAAAGCCGCCGCGCCGTATATGCCCGCGTCGTTCCCAAGCCTGGCCAGCACAAGCTTTGCATTTCTGCACTGCTTAAAGGCATATTTCTGAAACGCCGGTTCTACAAAGGACAGCAGTATCTCCCCTGCCTTCGACACCCCGCCTCCGATGACAAACACCTCCGGATTTACTACAGAGGCGATAACGGCCAGGCCCTTGCCCAGGTAATCGCCGAACTGTTCCGCGATCTCCACAGCCACTTCGTCCTTCTCCTTCACGGCGTCGAATACCTCCTTGGCCGACAATTCCCCGCTGCGCAGGATGCTGGGCTTATCATCCTCTGCAAGCCTCCTCCCGGCCAGCCGCACCAGCCCTGTGGCAGAGGCGTACTGCTCCATGCAGCCTCTGTTCCCGCAGTTGCAGCATTCCGTCTCCTCATCCTCCAGATGCATATGCCCGATCTCACCGCCTGCACCTGTTGCCCCGGTCAGAAGCTTCCCGTTGACGATAATGCCGCCACCCACGCCGGTGCCCAGGGTCACGGCCACCATGCTCCGATATCCCTTGCCGCCGCCCTGCCACATTTCGCCGAAGGCGGCGGCATTGGCATCGTTTGTAGCCTTTACCGGTATCTTAATATATGCATTCAAAGCCGCCGGTATGTAAAAGCTTTCCCAGCCCAGATTCACGGCGCCGCCCACCAGCATGCCGGTCTCGTCCACCGGGCCGGGCACGCCGATGCCGATCCCCGCCACATCGCTCTCCGAAATTCCCTTTTCCTTCATTTTCATCAGAATGCTCTCCGCCACGTCCGGCAGAACGGCGCTTCCTTTATTTTCCTTCACCGTGGGAATCTCCCATTTCTCCAGCAGATTAGCCTTATCATCGAAAAGCCCCATCTTTACTGTAGTCCCTCCCACATCCACGCCAAATGCATATTTACCCATAGCTTCCCCATCCTTTCTCCGGATTTATTATATATCTTCTGTTTGCGTTTTTATGTGTTTTTATTTGAAATAATTATACAATGCCAGTCAATTTCCTGCATCCTGCTTGTATCAGTCGTCTTCCCTTCTTCCGGCCAGGGAATTCTGCACCCGCGTATACAACTCCTGAGCCGCATTGTAGCCCATCTTCTTCTGCCGGTGGTTCACCGCCGCGGATTCGCAGATCACCGCCAGATTCCGGCCCGGGCGAATGGGGATATTATAGCAGACCACCTTGTTCTCCAGGTATTCCGTATAATTCTCCTCCAGTCCCAGCCTGTCGTACTCCTTATCCTTGTCCCATTCCTCCAGGCGTATGACAAGGTCGATATTCTGGGTATCCATGACGGAAGATGCGCCGAAGAGCGCCTTTACGTCCACCACGCCGATTCCCCGAAGCTCGATCAGATGCCTGAGCATATCGGGTGCCGAACCCACCAGAGTGTCGTCGCTGACCTTCCTGATCTCCACCACATCATCCGTCACCAGGCGGTGTCCTCTCCGGATCAGCTCCAGCGCCGCCTCGGATTTCCCGATACCGCTCTCGCCGGTGATCAGCACCCCCTCGCCGTATACATCCACCAGCACGCCGTGGACGGAAATGCAGGGAGCCAGCTTCACGTTCAGCCACCGGATCACTTCCGCCATAAAGGAGGAGGTGGTCTTCCCCGTGGAGAGGATGGGAATGCGCTGGGCCAGCGCCTCCTCCTTAAATATGGGATCCGGCTGCAGCTCCCGGCAGAACACCACCGCGGATACATCGTAACTCATAAGCTCCTCATAAATCTCTCTCTTCCGCTCATCGGACATGCTCTCCATATAGGAATACTCCACAAATCCGATGATCTGCAGCCGGGTGGCGTCAAAATGCTCGAAATATCCTGTCAGCTGCAGGGCCGGACGGTTCACATCCGGCTGCGTTATGCGGATGTCCGCCACATCGATCTCGGGCGTCAGGTTTACCAGCTTCATCTTCTCAATCAGTCGGGTCAGTTTGACACTTTCCATAATTTTCTCGTCTCCGCATCCTTATTTTGTAGTGCCTTCTTCTTGATTGTAACACAGAGATTTTACAATGTGAAGTATTATTTTATGACAGGCGTATCATCTTATGCGCTGTCCTTTATGCCAGACTTTGTGTCGGACTTTATGTCAGGCTTTGCGCCAGACTTTGTGCCGGACTTTGTGCCGGACTTCGCACCGGACGGGGTTACCCTTTCGTCTTTTTCTAATTTCTTTCCGCCCTTACCGCAAAAATGTCCACGGCCGTGCACAGAAGAAAGTACAGAACCCAAAAAAGCCCGAATGTCTGATAAGAATTCCTCAGAAGAGGCACCGGCGCCGGCTGTCCCCAGAATCCTCCCAGTCTTCCGCTGAGAAGATTGTAACAGCAGGACAGGGGAATGAAAAGCAGAATCCAGGCATTGGGCAGGATGAAAAATCTCCTGGCCTTCGGCTTATCCTTTGTATCGCAGAACTGTCCCGCCAGGAAGATTCCCGTTCCCGCCAGCATCGCAGCCAGTCCTATGCCGGTTGTGTAAGCCATCTGCCTCTCGATCCAGAGGAATACGGCCGCCACCAGCCCGATCCCATTGAGAACGGTTCCCGCAATAGAAAATATCATTGCGCTGTACTTCTTTTCGGCCTCCTGCGCCGGTTCGATTCCTTTCAGGAGAAAATCTGTGGTAGTCTCAAAATAATCGCTCAGCAGGATGACCTTTTCGATATCCGGTACGCTCTGTTCGCTCTCCCATTTGGAAACCGCCTGTCTGGAAACGCCTATTTTGTCCGCAAGCTCCTCCTGAGAAATTCCCCTGGATTTCCTCAGCTGTTGTATTCTGTCCGCCATGTTCATATGCAAAACCTCCTTGTATTTGATAGCAATACCATAACAAAAACAGGGATGGCAGAGCCACCATTTCGGCCTTCCGCTTCGTCAACCGGCAGTTGCAGTTCTGTTTTCCCTCTTTTGTTTCCGCATCGCCATACAGGATTGCCTGCGTCTGACGTCAAAATGTTTTCATGTCATTCCCTGCTTTATTCAACCCTTATATACCTCCCGTTTTTAGTAGCTGCTGTGCAGGTTAATCTGCCCATAGCCACCAGTTCATTCAGTAACTGCCTTGTCCTTGGTCCTTTTAATCCTATTTTTTCAGCAATTTCTTCTGTCCTATATAATACTTCTAACTCCATGCATGCAAGTATTTGATTCTGCCTTTCAGATAACAATGCCTCTTGCGTTTCTGCTGATTTTTCTGCTGATTCTGCTGATTTTTCTGCTGATTGTTGTCCATGTTTCGAAATCATTTTAAGATAAAGCGTTACCTGATTAAAGCGGTATCTTATATCAGTTCCGGCTGCACCCAGCCCTCATCTTCCCAAGCTGCCAATATAGAAGGAAATCCAGAATCTGCGTTGTCCCCAAATCCAACCATTCTAAGCATAGTCTGCATATGCGGGTTTCTTGATTTTGAATTTCCTCCCCGGTAAATATCCTCCAGCGGGAGCTTCAAAATACCTGGATTGGTAAATTCAAAGCCATTTGACTTTTTTATCACTTTCAAAACACCTGCATCCATCAAATAATCGGCGTGTATAATAAGGTTTACAAATGCTTCCCTCACCGCTTTGTGTACCGGCGTTTCATCTACCCGCTGTATTCCCTCAAGCTTAAATGGTTTCTTCAAATCCTCCGTTAATTTAGGGGTAACTTTGGTAAAAAAATTAAACAGATTATTCTCCCATGTTCCATCATAGGTAATCCTGTCATTCCAACGAATATCCATTGTAATTTCGCTTTCATCGCGATAATCCATAAAAATATTGTCAAACTCGTCTCGTATGGCAAGTCCGTCTCCAAACATCATCAGGCCTGCAAGTGTCAGTCCTTCC
>CAJUSI010000087.1 GCA_910589035.1 uncultured Acetatifactor sp.
GACTATTATTCCACGTAAAAAAATGATCATTCGTATTATATCAGATACGGACAGGCCACATCCTGAAAACAAGTCCATAATTGAAAAGGCACTACAACTATAATCTCCAATTATTCAAAGGTTGAACATTAAGTGAGGGACGGAAGAACTATTTTCCGTATAAATATAAACTGTACATTGGAGAAACGGTCGGCAGGCACAAGCAACAAAATTAGGATTAATCATAAACGATATGACAATTTCCCGCAATACACGCTCAGTGGAATGCGGGAAATGATCGAAAATTCAGAAGAATTTAGTTGAATTCAATAAAATTCTCATTGATATACGGTAATTTTTTCATTAGTATACAGCGAGCTTCTCATTGATACTTCTTCCCCACCACAGCCACCGGAATAAACAATCCTCCCAGCGTCAGCACCAGCAGCACGGGAATCCTCCCGAAAAGCCATAGAAAATCCGGCATCAGCAGCCGCAGGGGCACATAGGCCGCAGGCCAGCACACGGGCATCAGGAAGCAGAAGGTCCGCAGGGCTTTCGTGATATGGGGCCAGTTCCGGTTATTGAAGGCCATGCCTGCCATCTCGAACCGAAAGCATCCGTCGCTGTAGGTGCTGATCCGTATTTTGTCATACAGCAGCGGAAGCCTCTCCTGCATGAAGAAAAAGGGCCAGATTCCCAGAAACAATACCATGGGAATCGTAGTCAGCATATCTAACAGGCGGTCAAACAGGCTGATTCCCAGCTTTCCGCCAAAGGCAAAGAGCAGCACCAGCTCTGCGGCGGACAGCCCCAGCCCCAGGAAGTACCATTTTGCCCTTCTCTTCTTAACCTGTTTCAGCTCTTCCTTCTCCTGCTCCGTCAGCTCCGGGGTCCTCTTCAGCAGTCTGCACAGCTCCGCATCCGTCAGCTTCTCCACATTGGACCAGTCCGGCGTCTCCCTCTCCCCGCGGAGCAGCTCCGACACGCTCACCCCCAAAGTCTCGGCCAGCGGCTCCAGCATGGAGATGTCCGGCATCCCCAGCCCCGTCTCCCATTTGCTCACCGCCTTATTGGACACATACAGCTTCTCCGCCAGCTGCTTCTGGGTAAGCCCCCTCTCCCTGCGCAATTCTGTGACAAAGCTGCCGAATTTCTTCACATCCGTTCTGTTCCTGCCCGTATCCTCTCTCTCCGTCTCCATTTCCTGCCTCCTCGCTCCTTTCCGCTGATATCCCATATTTTGTACCACGATACTATGTGCTTTCACATAAGGACTCGGAATTTTATGGCTTGACTTAATGAGTCAATCTCGTATCATATCCTACATTTTTACTCATAAAGGCCAAAAGTAACTCCACGCCTGTGGTGTTAACATCATGATAGACACCCGGACCATCCGCGTTTTTCTGGCCTTTTGATCTGTCAGATGCTTTCCCCAGGCCTTAGGCAGCGGCATCCTGGCTATGACAATTCGGACAGATCAATAAATTATCGCCCCGCCTTACATACATAATCATAAGCGATATGACACTTTCCCGCAATCCACGCTCAGTGGAATGCGGGAAATTATGAAAAATTTAGAAAAATTTAGTTGAATTCAATAAATTTCTCATTGGTATACGGCAAACTCTTCATGGATATACGGCGGATTTCTCATTGATACACAGCGAACTTCTCATTGCGGAAGGTCTGCTCATATTCCATAGACTCCATAAATTCCATCAGCATTTTCCACTTGGGATCGGCCTCCATCTTCCGGCGCGTTTTCTCCTCCAGCGGAAACAGTGACTTTTCGCCCCTCTGCTCTTCCTCATATAATCCATACGCATTCTCCAGGATGATCACTGGCTTTGCTTCTCCCTTCTCCCGGATCCTGCCCTCCTGCTCTGCCAACTCCCCCTTCATCACCTCCGGACCGTAGGAATCCAGATCGCTCCAGGGATTGAACGCGGCGGGCATCTGCAAATAATAGGAAAGCGCCGGTATCTTGCCGTAGAGAATCACTTCCTTCCCCGCCAGCCCCTCCTCATTCACATATTCGCTGAGTTCGCTCATCCACTGGGCCTTCCCGGGATCCATCCGGATATTTTTCAGGATCTCATTATTATACACATAAAAATCCGTGTTCTGCACGCCGGTGGCCTCCGCGAAGACAAACTTCAGGCCGAATGCCGTAAAGACAAAGAAGCACAGCCCCAGGAACGCCGCCAGAAATCCTCTGGCCGGAAAGGAGGAGAGCACCAGCCCCTTCCCCACCGTCTTCTCCCCGGCAGACCGCAGAAAACGCCAGCATTCCCACAGGGTATACGGCGCCGCCAGAAACAGGTTGTTCAGGCTGGGGAACGCACCGTTATTGCTGCCCAGGGGCGTAATCAAAATGACCAGGAGCACCAGCCCGCTGATGAGCTTTTCCTCCCTGGGACTGCTTTTATGGAAAATACGTATCACGGTGACCAGCATGGTCAACATCAAAAACAGGATGCCGGGATGCCAGATGGGGTCGTAGCTGTAAAAAAGCAGGGACCAGAATCCTCTCTCATACAGCCACCAGAGCATAACCGCGCAGATTCCCATCCAGATAATCCGTACCCCTGTGTGAATTCCTCTTGCAGACATGCCTGCCCAGTTCCGGCCGCCGCTTCCCGCTCTTTCCTGCAGACCTTTCAGCGCATTTTCCAGCCATCCCGCTATGGCAAACAGCGTCATTCCGCATAGTATGATCACAGCAAAACGGATAATCCAGTATAGTTCCTCTGCGTAGACTCTCACGATACCCAGAATCATGGAAGAAGCCTTGTAATCCACAGCCGTCTCCGTCATGGAAAAGAGCCTGCGGATCCCCGCGATATATTCCCCAAACCCGTAACGGATGTGGATATAGTTCAGCAGCAACACAAGCGCTCCCGCATATCCCATGAGGCACCATAGGGTGTGCCGCAGCGTCTTTTTGAAGAAACTTTTTACCGGGCTGCCGCCGGCTCCTTCCCGTACAGGAGACGAATTCTCTCCGGATTGCGGCTGTTCTAAGGAAGCCTTCCCCCTGCCGGATCCCCCTCCGGAAGGCATTCCCCCCTTCCTCTCCTCCAGCCATACAATGAAATCATAAGCCCATACCGCCACAATCATGCCCGCCTCCGGCAGATTGGAGAATCTCACCAGCACATTCGTCCCAAGCAGAATCCCGGCGCAGACAAAGCACGCCTTCCTCTCCTTCGTAAGCCCATTATAAAGGAGGATAACCGCCGCCAGGAAGAAAACATAGGTCAGATAATTATACAGAAGGGCCGTTGGACACCAGCAAAGGTTCAGCGCAATAAATTCTCCCGCAAAGACGATTCCCTTTGACATCTTCAGCTTCCTGGTACAGAAAAAATAGCCCGCCAGCGCCAGCACGCTGGCAAAAAGCCCCGTATACAGATTCATCCCCATCAGGGAATCCGCATTAGGGAGCCCGGTGAGGAAATTACCTGTCACATTGGCCAGATAAGTGGAGAAGAACCACATGGGATCCATATGCTCCGTCCCCATATATTGAAAATTCGCATAATTATATCCCGTATCCCATAGATCCAGGCCCCAGGAAATATGGCGAAGCGGATAAAAGGCCAATATTATAATGAAGAGATTCTCCAGAATGTTACCCCTGCGCTTTGCAGATAAACTACCGCTGCTCTTTTCCATGTTCCTCCTCTTCCTTTCCCTTCGCGTTTTCTCTCGGGTTTTCCATCCGATTTCTTTTGGGTTTTCTCTTTGGTTTCAACCCGATTTCTCTCAGGGGTTCTCTTTGGTTTCAACCCGATTTCTTTCGGGTTTTCTCCACGGTTTTCCATCCGATTTCTTCGGGTTTCCTCTACGGTTTCAGCCTGAGTTTTTGGTTTTTCTACGATTTCACCCCAATTTTTTCGGGTTTTCTCCACGGTTTCAGCCTGATTTCTCTTTGGTTTCAATCCGATTTCTTTCAGGTCTTCCCCTCGGTTTCAATCTGATCTTTCCGCCGAATTCCCCTTAGGACTTCTCCCGTCTCTTGAAGGAATCTCCCCATTTAGCGTTCTTTATGAGTGTTCTTCCTGAGCGTTCTCCGCTCTTTTCTCCCCTGCAAACAGCCGGTCCGCGCTCTCTATTCCCTGCACCAGTCCGCGGTAAGGCTTTATATGCAGCAGCATTTTATGAAACAGCGAATAAATCCCCCTGCGCGCCATATCCACAAGAATCCCGCAGACAAATACCGCTGCCGCCGCTGCCGCCGTACCCAGAAGCAACATGCCCACGGCTCCGGCTCCTCCCCTTTCCATAGCATCCGACACCCTTCCCGCTCCCAGCCAGTTCTGCCAGGTGTAGCGCAGTCCCAGATTTTCATGCAGCAGATACACTCCCAAGCTGTAAGGCGCAATCCGGTTCACAATCTCAGCCGCTTTTCCCTTTACCCGAATCCCGGCAAAAATGCCGAACAGCCCCCAGGCCGCCGCAAAGGGCAGGACATGGTTGTATTCCAGGCACATCCTGATCATCCGCTCCAGGCTGCCCGTATGCAGATAAATCTCCCGCAGTGCCATGGTTCCGGCAAAAATCAGCAGGCATCCGCCCGCATAGAGCATCCGGCAGTTCCTTTTTTTCTCCAAAAAGGGGAACCCAAAACGCCGCACATAGGCGGCGGAGAGAAATACGCTAAGGTACCAGAGACAATCATATCCCTCCTTATCCATCTCCAGGCGCAGGGGAAGAACGCTTTTCAGAATACAAAAAGCAAAAAGCAGAATCAGCAGGGCAATCTGCAGCTGCCGCTTCGTCATCCTGCGGACCGCCATGCCCACAAACGGCAGGAGCAGATACAAATAGACATATGCGGTCATAAACCAGTAGTGCTCCATGGAAACGGGAAACAACAGGGTCAGCAGATAATGGGTGTCGAAATCCGTTTCGACCATCACGCCGGACAAAGCCCCTATCAGCCCGAAAAACACGGAATATCCCCACACCTGCAGATACAGCTGAATCAGCCTGCTCAATTTAAAAGAGGACATGCACAGAAAATAACCGCTGAGGATCATGTACACATTTACCGCCACAGCGCAGAAACACTCCAGCAGCCACGCCGTAAGCTCCGCGCCGCTCAGGTGTTCCTTTGTCAGATCCGCAAGCAGCCCGCCCTTTCCCAGATAGTGCAGCACCACCACCATCATCATTGCCGCGCAGCGCAGCAGTTCCAGATTTGCCATCCTTTTAGGCCCTGCCGGGCCGCCCCCGGAGGTATCCCCCGCATTTCCCTCAATTATCCCATTCCGCATTTCCAACCTTACCTCTGTGAATTATTCTACTTTCATAGAGCTTTCATAGAAAAATCATCTTATATTCAACCGGTATCTCATCGCCAAAAGAGTATTCTTACATTGTCTGCTTTTCAAATCTGTACACTATAACTCTTCCCTTGGCAGGATCCACAATCCAGTACTCCCTGACCCCTGCCGTCCGATATCTAAACAGCTTTAACCGCTTTAACTGCTTTTCTCCACAGACTCCCGAGACTGCGTTAACACCATTATATCCTGCTGCCCCCGAAAATACAATCAAAATAAATGCCGGGTTTTCATATATACATATTCGTTATGACGCTCAACAGCAAAATTCACCTGTTTGGCCAATTAATTTGCCCGGCCGGTCAGGAACATAATTTATACTCATGAACAAAAGCAATTGCCAAGCTAAATGTATAACGAGTAAGCACTTCTACAATGCTGGTGTAGTAAGCAGCAATTAAAGGCCTTCACGGGTATAAATGCGGGCAAAAAGATGCAAAGGCTGAAGGCGCTGAAAAACTCCTTTTGAGAAAAATTAGCTTTGCAAATATGAGCCTTAAAAATATCAGTCAGAAAAAAATGTCAAAAAATTAAGAAAGCTTTCGTGAAATTACTATGCGCTGTCCCACCCTTATGATATACTGTCTACATGCTTTGATTCCAGGAGCGATTTCAGAAATTTATTGACAGGATAGCAGAAAGGAAATAATATGGTGAGAAAGTTTTTAGTATTCACGCTCTTGTTTTGTATAACGCTTGCGGGCTGCGGCAGGTCTGATACGCCCGGGGACAGCCCGTCCGATGCATCCGGTATCACTACGCTCTCGCCTGTGGACATCTCCGGGACCGGCAGCGAACCATCGGACGGTAACTCCGACGCCGGCAGTGCATCTTCGGACGATGCTTCCGGGACCGGAAATGCGTCTTCGAACAATGCCTCCGGAGCCGACAGCGAACCGTCGGACGGCAGCTCCGACACCGACAGCACATCTTCGGGCGATGCTTCTGAGACCGGCAGCGCAGACCCGGACGGCGGTTCCGGCGCCCCCATATCCCCGGACAGCGCGCAGACCGCAACTATCTATGTAGGAACGCGTGCCGCAGGCTTTACCCTGTACCCCTTAACCTATGAGGGAACTTTGACCCCCGAAATCCTCATACAGGGAATCCAGGATCTGACAGGCTGGAACCTGACCCTGGCGGAAAGCGTTATCTCCGGCAGAGGCGGTATGAGTGTATGCCTGTCGGAGGAATCCTCCCTCTTTACCGGCCCGCCTGATCCTCAAAAGGATGAATTCCATGTATACGACGGGGAACAGCTGGCGGAAATGATTCTGGACAGCATTCAAAAGACCCTGCAAAACGGGTTCACCGGCGAAGGAGGCGATCCGGAGGCACTGGACATCTGGTACTATATGCAGGACAATCATCCTCTTACCCTGCCCAATCTGGGACTGTCCTGGCCCATTGACCAGCCCTATCAGTGGACGGGTGCGGTGAGGGATTAGGACATCCCCCTGATCAATAACAGCCGCCCCTCTTCCACGGATACTTCCGCGGTCCTCCCCGGAAGAACCTCATTGCTGATCCCGTACTGATATTCACAGGTGATCTCCGCGTTCGTCAGCGGGTATTTTGCATTCCGGATGGTAATATTCCGGGCAAGCCCGCTGATGTTCAGCAGGGAAAAGTACTGATACCGGTCTTCGATCGGAACCGGCCTGCCTGATACGATTTCCATTTCAGAATAGTCGTCCAGCGCCACAGCCTTCTTTCCCTGCCCGTCCAGCATCAGCAGCAGGGATATATTTCCCAAGGTATGGTCCAGCCGCCCGCCAATGATTCCCACCAGCAGGAAATCCTGAAATCCCCGTTTTAAAGCCTCCTTCGCCGCAAAGACCGTATCGGTATCGTCCTTCTCGCAGGGAAGCACAATGGTGTCAATGTCCAGGCAGGGATTCTCATGGGAATCAAAGTCGCCCACAATCAGGTCGGGGACAATGCCAAGCCCTTCCCGATGCTTCAGACCGCTGTCACAGCAGATATAGAAATCATCCTCCCGCAGATAAGCGCGTATGCGGTCATACTGCCCAATGTCCGCTCCGCCTACAATCACACAGCGTCTCATGCCATTGCTCCTCTTCACTTGCATTTCTAATGTATCTCTCCGAAAACGTATTTAACGGAATCTTTTTCGGTAATAGCTCTAATCACCTTTGCGGGAACTCCGGCGGCGAAGGAGTCCGGCGGAATATCTCTTGTCACGACGCTTCCCGCACCGATAACGCAATTGTCGCCGATTGTCACTCCGGGACAGACAACGGCATTCGCACCAAACCAGCAGTCATTTCCAATTTTTACAGGCCTGGCGTAACAAAGAAAGCGTTCTATCCCATCACTGCAAAGCATCCCCCGGCGTTCTTCTGCAAGCATCGGATGCATCGGCGTGACAATGGTAACATTTGGACCAAAGTTGTTATGGTCGCCAATTATTACCTGCGCATCATCCTGTACTGTAAAGTTAAAATTCATAAAGCAGTGAGCGCCGATTCTGGTATGGCATCCATAATGAAAACGAATCGGCCCCAGCATAAAAGTCCCCTCACCTATTTCCGACAATAAGTCTTCGAGAATCTGTTTCCTAATTGCTTCGTCTTCTTCAAATGTAAGACTGTACTGCTGACTAAGCCGATGTGCTTTCAACTTTTTCCTGATTAATTCCGGCTAATTACACTTTCGGATTCATTATATCGAAAACGCTCCGGGATTTCAACTGTCCCTATAAAACCCGCGTTTTTAGGCATTTCTATTCCTCGTTTCCTTTCTCTTACTTACCGGCATAGCATAATCTTTGGCATACTCAGCCTCCAGAATGAAACTCCCTGCTGCAAGCTGCGGGGAATTAAACCCTCTTTGGGATTAAAGATCATCGCATGCAGCCACCCGACGATCTTCCGATGTCTCCGTGTGGGCGTAGCCATCATGAACATTTCCCCGTCAATCAGTTCCGCTCTCTCCCCTTCGGGCAAAGCAAGAATATCCTCGATAGTATGCATTTTCTGTTCCATATTCCCTCCTGTTCCGACAGGAGCCAAATGGACAGACTCCCGCCACCATATTCTGTTCTTTTTTTGAGTAAAGCGGCAGAATTGCCTGAAATGTACAATATGCCTGTGTACGATTCTTTGATTACTCGCGACAGGCATATTATACATCCGATTTAGAAAATTGTCAAATTCTATCACTATTTCATCTTGTATTTATCCTTTTTTCGCATCACACTATCTTGTTTTATGCGAAATACAGGACTGTTAACACTATTGTGAAATATAGTGTAACTACCGGGAGCGAAATACTGCTTTTTCAGCCAGAAATCTGCTTCCGGCATGCCCGGATCCGATACCATCTCATCGGAAAGCCCTCCAAACCCGACTCAGTTCCCGGAAATCCTGATGCTGCCGCTTCCGGTGCTGGCTCTCACCTTGCAGGCGCTGTTTCCGTAGGCATAGGTTCCGTTCTTCACCTTCTGCTTCTCTTCTCCGCCCCAGGCCACATGCGTGCTTCCCGAACCGGTCCGCACGGTGGTCTCCATACCCTCAATGCCTTCCAGCTCCAGCTTGATGCTGCCGCTTCCGGTGGACATGTCGACTCTCTCCGTGGCTCCCACGGCTTTCAGTTTAATGTTCCCGCTGCCGGTAGTGATGCGGTACTCGGCCACGGCGGAATCGCCCTTGATATTCCCGCTTCCGGTGCCGCAGCGCAGGTCTCTTCCCCTGATCGCTTCCGCGGCAATATTTCCGCTGCCGGCCTCCAGGCTTCCCGTGATAAATTCCGTGTGCCGCACCGCCACATTTCCGCTGCCGGTGTGGGATTTCAGCCTGTCCACCGCAACCTCCTCCACCGTCACATTACCGCTTCCGCTGGTACCCTCTGCCGATTCCAGCTCCAGGCCGGAAATGTGAATATTTCCGGATCCCACCTTGGTCACCAGCTTCGGCATTCCCTTCGGCACTCTTACATTCAGCACAATAGATTGCCCGTCTCCGCCGAAACTGCCCACATTTCCGTAAGAAATAATGGTACGCCCGAAAAGCGTCACCTTTACCATGGTATCTCCGGCATTCTCATCCTCTCTTACACCCCTTCTGCGTCTGACTCCCGCATGGAAAGCGCCGTCCTCCTCGTACTGATAATACTCATAATTCAGCTGGCTGTTTGCTCCCTTTGCGTCATAATCCACATGGATTCTATCATCCTCAGACCGGGTCACATTGATATTGGCAGCCTTTCCCTCCAGTATCACGGATTTATAATTCCCCGCATAAGAATAGCTTTTGGGGAACTCCGGCTCCTTATTCTCCGCGGCTTTTTCCTCCGGCTCAGTTTCTGCCTTTCCCTCCGATACAGCCGGCTCCAGGCCCCTTCTTGCAAACTGCTCAGGCAGTTCCTCCTCCGACAATTCCCTTATCATCTCCTCTATATTTCCAAGCTCCTCAATGATCTCCTCCTCGGATTTTCCCTGATTCGCCCCCTCGGCAAAGTGCTGCCTGTAATCCTCCAGGATTTCCTCCTGCAGCTCCTGTCCGAAGCTCTCCAGCCTCTCCTGGAGTTTTCTCAAATATTCCTGCTTCGTCATCCTTTCAAACCCTCCTGTTATGGTTATGCTTCTTCGCTCCGCTGCGCATTCCTCCCCGGAACATTTTAATACCTGCATTTTGATGCCTCTTAAACGGGTTGCCTGCTGATCAGCTGATTTACTGCACTGGTGAACGCTTCCCACTCCCGGCATACCGCCGTCTGGTATTCCCTGCCCTTTTCGGTGAGCCTGTAATACTTTCTCGCCGGACCTGATTCCGATTCCACCAGATATGTGGTCACATAATCGTCTTCCTTCAGCTTTCTTAAAATAGGATAAAGCGTACCACTGGCAATGGACATTTTCCCGGAAATTCTGTCCGTCAGCTCGTAACCGTATTTATCCCCCCATACCAGTTGGGACAGTACACAGAGCTCTAATGCCCCCTTTTTAAACTGTGTGTTCATTTGCATCCTCCTTTCTCATTATTTCTGCTGCCTCTGCTGCCTCTGCTGCCTCTGCTGCCTCTGCTGCCTCTGCTGCCTCTGTTGCCTCTGCTGCCTCTGCTGCCTCTGCTGTGCGGAATTGCCGGTGAGATGGAGCA
>CAJUSI010000088.1 GCA_910589035.1 uncultured Acetatifactor sp.
CATGATATTCCGCATTCTGGTATATGTGGTAAATACCCTGGTGAAGTATTTCCTGGATAAGCCGAAAAACGAGAGGGAGCAGTCCGGATTCCGGCTGCCGGCCATAATTCCGATTGTCTTCTACAACGGCCAGGAGCGATGGACGGCGGCAAAAAGCCTGCGGGAGTACCAGAACAGCGGCGAATTATTCGGCAGCCATATTCTGAACCTGGAGTACTATCTGGTTAATCTGGCAGAGATCGAAGAAGAATATATTCTGTCTACGAATACGCTTCTGGACAATATCATGTACTGCGATAAATTCCGCAGCAAACTGGAGCTTGTTGGAGCACTTCGTGCCGCATGCGGCAGAATCAATGAACTTGGTCTCCAGGCACGGGAAGAGTTCCGGAACTGGGTAGAATTCATCCTGCTTTCAGTCTGCGGCAACAAAAAAGCTGTAGTGGAGGAAATCCTGAACTGGGCAGGAAATGGGGAGGACGACATGGCATTCAAGTATAATATTATCAGGATGGTTGAGGAGGAAAGGGCGGAAGGAGAGAAAAAAGGCAAGATTCTCAAATTAATCAGCCTGATCAGGAAAAAAATCCGAAAAAACAATTCTGTAGATGAAATTGCCGATATGCTGGAAGAAGAGCCCGCTTTCATCATCCCAATCTATGACCTGATCCAGATGCATCCCGATTGGGATGATGAAAAAATCAGCAGCGAACTGAAGAACCCGTCAGAAAAGCTTTAGTAACGGATTGCTCATACCTGCAGCACCAACCGCGCAAGCCGGCAGTTCTCTTCCTCCAGGGCAAGCGCCTGTTCCAGCAGGGCAATCTGCTCTTTGCGAAGCGTCGGCGTGGATGCGCCTGCGGTCTTTACGGAATTGTACGCAATTTCGCACACGGAGGAGCGGCATATTTTATTTCGGAACTCGCTTGCCTTATCCGCGATTGTCCGGCAGTTGTCCGCTATCTTCTCCATCCGCTCTCTTCCCGCTTCCGAAACCACCGAAAGATTCTCCCCCAGCCAGACAGCCGCCGCACGCCGGCAGTCAATGAGGGTCCCCAGCATACTGTCATTTACGCTCAGCCGCCTTAAGACATTCTCTCTGTCGTGTTCCAGCCGGAAGTCCTCCTCTCTGGAAAGCCCCCTGATCCACGCCCTGTAGGCATCCCTTCCCTGATGATATCCCCTGCATTCCTCCGCTTCAAAGGATTCAATCAGAGTGGCCAGGGAGGTCTTCAGGATATCCGCGTCAGACTTTCTCTCCCCCTTTTCCCCGAAGTGAGTAATAAGGAAGGGCCAGAAATCACTGAAAAGATATCCCCCATTTTCCTCATAGACCATCCGCCGGTCCTCCTGCGATTCCTCTGCGCCCTGCAGCTCGAAGGCATCAAATATTTCCTGGTCGAAATAAGTACGGCACAAAAAACGGTTTCCATTGTCCGTATATCCCGTGATGATGCCCCACTCGGGCGCTACCCGCAGGTTGATGGCCAGCACCGGCCTGCCTCTTTGGATATCTTCCATAATAGCCTGGCGTTCTGCTTTCCTCTCCTGCTTTCCCAGTCTCTCCGCCATGCGGAAATCATATCCGACAGCGCTGTACAGAGGAACCGCGTAGTCATAAGCCACCAGCGCATCCGTGCAGCTGTAGTCCCAGACATCGGTAAAGCAGACCCGATAGCAGGCGCCGCTCATTCCCATAATCTGTTCATAGGTGTAGGGCTCCCCCATATAGGCCAGCGCCCCCCGCAGTGCGCCTGCCCAGGGTGTTTCCAGTCCCTCCGCCTCCTTCTTCCAGGATAAAGGCTCTATATGCTCCAAAATACATTTTGAGCAATCCCGGAGAAGCAGCTCGGTGCCATGGTTTCCGTAATAGACCGTTTCGTTTTCCGGGCAGCTCAGAACACGAATCCCCTCCGCATTCAGGTAGACCAGTGTCAGATATTCCGTGTCATCGCTTGCAGTGCTGCTGGGGAAAGTCTCATGGTTCACCTGTATTTTGTCCCACTTGAAATACGCATAGTGCTCCATCTTCTGCATGGCAGAGGAATATTCCCTTTCGTTCCCATAGTAGGCCCCGATGATCTGAAAAGCCTTGTCCGACACAAATCCGGTGCTCTTCTTATCCAGAAGCAGGTTCTCATTCTGCAGCGCATAGGAAAATCCCACGCCCTCCGGCGTCTGAAATTTGACAGTCAGAAGCTTCAGTCTGTCGCTGTCCAGGGACGCGCCGATGAAAGGCTCATTCACATAGATATCCAGCACATTATCGTGCACCAGATTGTTCAGGAAGCGGGTCACGGGCACTTTCGTCTGTCCGTCCGTATACACCGCCTCCAGAATGAAAAGCTCCCTGGGGCACAGCAGGCTGTCAATGCTGCAGTCCAGTGCCTCCGCCAGGGCGGGAAGAATAGCCGTATCCGGCAGGCATTTCGCATTCTCCCATTTCGATACGGCCTGGGGGCTTACCTGCAGCCGCTCCGCCAGCGCCTCTCCCGTGTATCCCCGCTCTCTGCGCAGGGATGCGATTCTCATTGCAATTTTTTCCAGTTCCATTATAGATTTTACCTCCAGTATGTTTTTGTTTTCAGCGCTGATTTGTGATATACAGAAACCGCTTCGTGAACCCTGTAATCGTGGGTATATTACAGGAACCGCTTCGTGAACCCTGTAATCGTGGGTATATTACAGGAACCGCTTCGCGAACCCTGTAATCGTGGGTATATTACAGGAACCGCTTCGCGAACCCTGTAATCATAGGTATATTACAGGAATTGCCTGCAGCCTTTGTAATCATGAGAATATTGGAGGTAAAAAGAACCGGATTTACCAGGTATGACAGATTAATCGGAAGAGGAAAAAATCAA
>CAJUSI010000089.1 GCA_910589035.1 uncultured Acetatifactor sp.
CCATAGACTTTGTGGCGACGCTGCTGGAGGGGAAAGTGAAATATCAGAAACTGCCATCGGGCAACAGCGATTACATAGAGTTTTACGATAAGAACGGGGAGATGGTGGCGACTTATTCCAATAATGGGTGGACGATGTATACCACCAATGCGGAGGCTTCCAGACAGACGGAAATGTGCATGATCTATAACGAGGCATGGGGAAACGCAAAGAGGGGCATCCCGCTGACGAATGAAGAAGCAGTGGGTGTGGAAAATCCGCAGAATCGTTTTGACGTCAGGGCATAACAGGAAATAAATCTTGTGGGTGCATACCCCCAATAAGGCACAGCCCGACAAGGCAGGACAGGCATCCCTGACATTCCAACAGATTGGGAAATTGGGGGAGCAGGAAGAAAACCGATAAAGCACAAATGATAAAAGGGAACCAAGCAGGAACACTTCATGTCTGGTTCCCTTGTTCCATATCGGTGCGGGGAGGCGGCTTCAGTGGAGAGGATCAGATGCCCGAATCCGAAGTGCGGGCGGCACATCCTTGACATTGAGGAAATGCCGCCGGGCAGAGATCAAGCCGGGAAAATATATGTCATGCCAAAGAGAACAGAGAGAAAGAATATGAGTGGCAGAGCACCTCGTCGGAGGTGTTTTTTCTTTATAGGAAAGTCCGTCACCAGACGGACATGGCATCAGTAAGGTGCCGATGGCACTTTTTTATTGCCGCAGCACGGCGGAAATTGTAGAAATAATCCATATTGATATTCCATATTCCCTTAGACTACAATGATTCTACTGAAAGCAGACCGACAAGGAAACCGGACAGTACGGCAGTGCTGTCAGACGATATACTCGGACAAAGCACTCAAAAGAAGCACTCAAAAACAGAAATAAAAATCAGGACGAGAATCCGGGAGGTATTCATATGAGGACAATTCCAAAGTGGGAGATAATCGAATTAAAGCTTGAAACAGAACATAATTATGGCAACCCCTTTATTGATGTGCAGCTGGAAGCAGAGTTTGCAGGGCCGGGAACCATAAGGACAATGGAAGGCTTTTATGACGGATGCGAGAACGGCCGCCATGTCTGGAGGATACGGTTTGCGCCCATGAAGGAGGGGGAATGGACCTACAGGATTCATTCAAACCACGGTGAATTTGACGGCGGGACGGGAGGGTTTCGCTGTACCGGCCCTGTGTCCGGAGGCGGCCTGACCGTGAATCCGCACTTTCCCCACTGGTTTGCCAGGGAGGACGGAAGCCATCAGATGATATGCAACGAGGGCTGGTATCCCCATCCCTGCAACGGCTTCGACAGGGAATATGAGAGAAGAGATTTTAAACAGCCCGGCGAGGATGATATGAAGAAGTATCTGCAGATGCTGGCAGATCACAGGGTGAATTTCCTGCTGGATATCGGGCAGCTCTACGCCAGGCAGTCCTGCATTACCGACACAGGATTCCGGTGGCCCTGGAAGGTTCTGGATGCCGGAAGCAACCGGATAGACAGGGATTTCTTCAATCTGGAATACTACCAGCGGACGGACAGAATCCTGGAATTTGCTCTGAAAAACGATATTTTCTTCGGAATGGAGATTCTGTATGATAATTCCCTTGTCCGGGCGGACGAATGGTCCCATCACCCTCTGAATGTAAAAAACGGGGGATGGCTGCAGGATAACGAATTCGGAACGGGATGGGGAGTGATGTTTGACCTGCACAATGAAATTCATATGAAATATATGGAGAGGTATGTGCGGTATACGGTGGCCCGCTTCAGCGCCTTCCGCAATATCGTTTGGGCCATAGGATCGGAGATCGGCAACCTGCTGACAGCCGACGAGTCCTCCATTGAGAATGCGAAATATCCTGTCAAAGCCGCGGCGGACTGGTACAACTACTGGGGACAGTATATTGCGGGGAAGGATCCCCACGGAAGACTCCGCTCCCTGGGGGATACCGGCAGAATCCACGAGATGATCAATTCCGGGCAGAACAATTTTCATATCACCCAGGATCCGAGAAACAATTATTATCCCATGGGAGATTTGGAGGCCTGCTTTAAGGCGGTGAACCGGTTCGGCGAGGATTTCTGGCAGTACGGGAAGCCTGTGGTGGTGGGAGAGATGACATCCAGCACCGTGGGGGAATACGGGGCGGAGAGAAGGCTGTATTGGATCGGCTTTGTAAGCGGCCTGCATATGGGGCGGGCGGATCGGCATTTCGGGCCGGTCATCGACGGAAGGCTGATAGAGAGCGAGATCTTCGGCTTTGAGGGGATCCCGGTGATCTATGAGGATATCAGGCGGCTGGCGGAATTTATAGAGAGCCGAAAGGTAAAGTTCTGGAGAATGAGTCCCTCGGATCATTTGCTGAAGAAAGGCAGTGAGGAGGACATGATATACTGCCTGGCGGAAGAAAAGAAGGAATATATCGTCTACTTTGTAAGGGGAGGTTCTGCGGAGCTTGAGCTGCCGGATGGCCGGGCCGAATGGTATCGGCCTGCCACGGGGGAAAGCGAAGCGCATATCCGCTGTGAAGAAGGGAATAATAGCTTTACGGCGCCGGATAATGACGACTGGGTGCTTTACATAAAGGCCGGAGAATTTTAAACGGGGATGGGAGGAATATGAAGGGTTCTGATCTTGCCTTAAAGCGGAGGGGAATAAAAAAGCAAGGGGCTTTTCTGGTATTGTGCCTGCCGGCTTTGCTGCTGACTTTTCTTTTCAGATATGTGCCCATGTACGGGATTCTGATCGGATTTAAGAATTACAGGCCAAACAGGGGCGTGTGGGGCAGCGAATGGCTGGATCCGCTGTTCCAGAATTTTGAGAGATTTTTCAACAGCCCCAACTGCTGGAACATCATAGAAAACACGTTCAAAATCGGTATCATCACCCTGATTTTTACCTATCCCATGCCGATCCTTTTTGCCCTGCTGCTCAATGAAATAAAAAGCACCAGGTATAAGAGGCTGGTGCAGACGGTCTCCTACATTCCCCATTTCGTGTCCGTGGTGGTGCTGGTGGGCATGCTGACAGGATTTGCCTCCGCGGACGGTCTGTTCAACGGCATAAGGGCCTTTTTCGGCGCCCCGGCCGTAAACATGAACGAGGGGGACAGGTATTTCCTGCTGATGTATGTGGGAAGCGCCGTCTGGCAGGGAATGGGATGGGGCTCCATCATCTATCTCTCCGCGCTGACAAATGTGGATACCAGTCTCTATGATGTGGCCGATGTGGACGGCGCGGGCAGATGGCAGAAGATGTTACATATAGAGCTGCCGGCGATACTGCCCACCACCATGGTAATGCTGATTCTGAATACGGGGACCGTGCTGACCCAGGATTATACCAAGATATTATTGATGCAGAACGATACCAACCGGAGTCTGGTGGAGGTCATCGCCACCTTTGTCTACCGGATGGGAATCGAGCAGGGGCAGTTCGGCTATACCACGGCCGTGAACCTGCTGGTATCCCTGATAAGCTTTTTCCTGGTATTTACGACCAATATGATTGTGAGAAAGCTGAGTCCGGAGAACAGCTTGTGGTAAGGAGAAGAGAATGAGGAGCGGAGAAAAGAAAACCGGAAGAGGAAGGCGGATTCATTTATTCGATGTGGTTCTTGCAGCGGCGATGGGGGGCCTTTGCATTATTTTCATCTATCCCTTCGTGAATATCATCGCGATTTCCTTATCGTCAAATGTGATGATCGGAAGCGGGAGGGTAACCTGGTTTCCCAGGGAGCTGAATCCTGCAGGATACCGGCTGGTATTCGGGAAGGCGCCCATTTACCTGGCCTATCTCAACACCCTTAAATACTGCCTTTTATTTGCCCTTGTAAATGTTCTGGCCACGGCCATGATCGCCTATGCGCTGGCGCAGAACGAATTTGCCTGCAGAAAGGGGATTACCGTCATACTGCTGATTACCATGTTCTTCTCAGGGGGAACGGTTCCCACTTACCTGGTGGTGAGCAATTTAAAGCTCATGGACACCGCATGGGCGCTGGTGCTGCCCACGGCGGTATCCGTCTACAATGTCTTTGTCTACAGGGCCTTTTTCAAGGGAATTACGGGAGAGCTGCGGGAGGCCGCAAGGATTGACGGGGCGGGGGAATACCGTATTCTGTTCCGCATTATTTTCCCCCTGTCCAAGCCCCTCTTCGCCACCTTCGGACTGTTTGCCGTGGTGGGAATGTGGAACAACTACATGGAACCCCTGCTATACATCAGGGATGCGCAGAAGCAGCCCATACAGATGGTTCTGCGGAATATCATTTTCCAGGCGGGGGGAGGGGTGACCTTTGGATCGGATTATTATGCCATGGCGGATTCGGGGATGCTGAATCCGAAAAACGTTCAGTACGCGGCCATCGTAGCCGCCACGCTGCCCATTATGATATTCTATCCCTTCCTGCAGAAATACTTTGTACAGGGGGTTCAGGTGGGAGCGGTGAAGGGCTAGTATGACCCACACCAATTACCACTATGTTTCACGAAGGATAAATTTTCGGCCTGCTAGGCGGAGGAGGGAGGCGATGCGGTGGCATCGTTGACCGACGACAACGACGCAGACGGAAATTTAGACAAGTGAAACATGTGGTTAATTGGTGAGGGTCATACTAGGACAGGGATAACAGGTTTGTGCCAAATCATGATATCACAGTGAAGGAGGAAGAGAAATGAAGAATGCCGAAGGAGGAAAGAAAATGAAGAAACACAGGAAAATGCCGGCGGCGGGGCTGGCCCTGCTGATGCTGTCTGCGTCCCTGGCGGGCTGCGGCAGCGGCGGGAACACGGATGGAGAAGGGACGCAGAGCGGAGAAAGTATGGAAAATACAGGAACGCAGACGGGGACGGAGGAGCAGGATCAGGGGGCGGAGGTACAGATGCCCGCGCTGCCTGACAATACGCTGCATATCACGGTGCGGGTTCCCAATTTCGGCACCGATCCCCAGGGGACACAGGGACAGCAGATGTGGCAGGACATGATGGAAGCCTATCTGGGCATCAAGCTGGATATTGACTGGATTTATACGCCCTGGGCCGATTATACGGCCAATGAGAATGTCCTGATTCAGACGGGGGATATCCCGGATGTGACCACATATACCCAGGATTCCTATATCAATGATTTCGGAGCGGACGGCCTGGTGCTGAATATTATGGATTACTGGGATTACATGACCTATTATCCCCAGTATGTGGAGAATACCATGGGCGGGGTGGATTTCATCACAAACCAGGAGGGAGCTTCCTATTATTTCAGGGACGGATATTATAATCCCAACAATATTTCGGGAGCCCAGAGCTTCACATCCTTCGGCTACCGCTTCGACCTGCTGAAAAAGCATGATCTGAAGCCCGCGGAAACCCTGGAGGAATTCACGGAACTGTGTGCAAAGCTGAAGAGTCTGATTGACAGCGGGGAGATTGAGGCGGATTATGTGATTGACCGCACCCATGACGCGCATCCGCTCTACCGGGGCTTTGTGGGCATCTTCCACACCTGGGATACCACCTACTGGAACGGGAACGAATGGAGCTTCGGACCCATCGAGGATAATTTCCGGGAAATGCTCAGATATCTGAACGGCTTATACGAAGCGGGCTATATCGATCCAGAATTTACCACCGATAAGATGGAGCGCTGTAACGAGAAGGCCCTGAACAACGGATTCATCGTGGCGCCCTGCGGATGGGCCGGGAATGCAAGGAACTGGAACATGCAGAAAAACAACCCGGAAATGGAATGGGGGAACGCCTTCCTTCCCAGGGAGGAGAAATATGGGACGCCATGGAAATGGGGCTCCAAGATGCCGGGGAAATCGCTGTCTTCCAGATACGGCATTATCATCAACGCCGATGCGGAATATCCGGAATGGATTATTAAGATGATCGATTATCAATATTCCGACGAAATGGTGCTGGCCATGAATATGGGAGTCTTTGGAGATACCTATGAGCAGGCGGAGGACGGGACCTATTATTTCACCGAGAAAATCATGGGTACGGAGGTTCCCACCCAGACCGCGGCGGATTTGGGCATCATGGCCTACGGGGCCTGCCGTCCCGGCGTGTGCTTCATTCCCCAGATGTTCGACGCGGATACCGGGCTGCTTACCCCCGAACCCTGGTGGAACGCGGAGGACGGCTACTATGAGGGGCAGTACTGGGTGGAGACCGGAAAGCTGGGCGGACCGGATTCCATCTCTCCCTTCGACACGCCGCCGGTGACCAGGCTGAGCGATAGCGAGGCTACGGAGAGGGCCCTGATGACCGCCGCCTGCGAGACCTATGTGATCGAGGAGTGCCAGAAATTTATCACCGGCGAATATGATATTGACGACGACGCCAGGTGGAGCAGCTATGTGGACGGAGTGAAAAACCAGGCCGCGGATTTCGACGGAATTTTCAGGATCATGAATGAGAAGACCATCAGATAGGCGGAGAACCCAGAGGACCGGGGCTGTCGGGAAAAGGCTGGTATGTTGACAGCATATCCCGACAACCCCAACCTTCGGTTCCAGGGTAGGGAGAGTGTGGCATATGGACAGATACGGCTTTGAGAAACCGGCACTGGAGAACCGGGGCATCGCGTTCTGGGCATGGAATACGGAGGTGACGGACGCGCTGGTCATGAGCCAGATTGATATCATTGCGCAGATGGGATTCGGCGGGTTCTGCATCCACCCCAGGACCGGACTGAGGACGGAGTACATGGGTCCCGAGTACCTGCGTCTGGTGCGGCTGGCCAACGAATACGGGAAGCAGAAGGGACTGACCTGCTGGCTGTACGATGAGGACCGTTATCCTTCCGGAACCGCAGGCGGAGAAGTGACGAAAAATATTCTCTTCCGCAAGAGAATGCTTCTGTTCACCTGCGATGAAAAAGAGGAGTTGTGCAGGGACAGGGAAGAGTTTACGCTAAAATGTCTCAGGGGAGAGAAGCCGGAGGGGTATTATCTGGCGTCCTATCACATTGCCCTGAAGGACGGGAGACTGTCCGAGTACGGAAGATTCTCAAAGTACGGGAGAGCGGAGTGCAGGGAGAAATGCCTGATCCGCCACGCCTATATCGTTCTCATGGACGAGAGCCTGTGGTATAACGGACAGACCTATGTGGACGCCATGAACAAGGAGGCGGTGCTGGACTTCCTGGACAGGACCCACAAGCGCTATGCGAAAGCGCTGTGGGACGAACTGGGCAAAACCGTGCCCGGCTTTTTTACCAATGACCCCAATGTCCGGGGGAAATATACGCTGAATTTCCCCGAGAGCGGGGAGGATGTGCTCATGCCCTTTACAGATGATTTCCCGGAAAGCTTTGAACTAAATTACAGATACAATCTTCTGGACTATCTGCCGGAGCTTTTTTACGAACTGCCCCAGGAACAGATGTCCCAGGCCAGGTATCATTTTCACGATCATGTGGCAGAGCGGTTTGCGGCGGGCTACTGCGATACCATAGGGGAATGGTGCGAGGAGCATCATGTGGCGCTCACGGGGCATTTGCTGTCCGAATGCACCTTGTTCCAGCAGACCTTTGCCATCGGAGAGGCCATGCGCCAGTACAGATCCTTTCAGATTCCAGGCATCGATATCCTGGCGGACCAGAAGGAATATTCCACGGCAAAGCAGGCGGTGAGCGTGGCGCGCCAATACGGAAGGAAAGAGATTCTGGGGGAAATCTACGGTGTGACCCAGTGGGACGCGGATTTTAAAACCTATAAGCTGCAGGGGGACTGGCTGGCGGCGATGGGGATTACCGTGCGGGTTCCCCATCTTTCCTTCATGTCCATGGAGGGGGAGGCCAAGAGGGACTGGCCGGCCTCCATCTTCTATCAGTCCCCCTGGTATGAGAAGTATTCCGTGATCGAGGATCATTTTGCCAGGCTGAATCTTGCCCTGAAGAGGGGGAGGGCGCTGTGCAGGGTGGGCATCCTGCATCCCATAGAGTCCTACTGGACGGCGTACGGGCCCAACAGCCAGACGCTGGATCTCAGGGAGCAGCTGGAGGAGAATTATGCCGGTCTGCTGAAATGGCTGATTTTCGGACTCATAGATTTTGACCTGATCTCGGAGTCCCTGCTGCCCGATCAGTACGGTATCAACGGAAAACGCCTGCAGGTGGGCTGTGCGGAATACGAGGTCGTCCTGATTCCGGACTGCAGAGTATTGCGAGGCACCACCATGGGGATTCTGGAGGAATATGCGGACAGGGGAGGAAATCTGATCTTTGCGGGAAATGTTCCCATGTTTGTGGACGGCCTGCGGTCCGAGCGGGCGGAGAGGCTGGCGGACAGAACGAAGAAAATTGTATTCACGAAGGAGGGAATTTTAGAGGCGCTCTCCGATTACCGGGATATACGGGTCATTACGGACAACGGCAGGAGGAGCGACAATCTGGCGTACCAGATGCGGGAGGAGGGAGAGAACAGGTGGCTGTATCTGTGCAATGTGGAGAAAAGGAAATATAACGCCTCGGAACCCGGCAGATATCACCTGTCCGTGAAGGGGAGATGGAATGTGAAGCTGTACCATACCTGTACGGGAGCCGTGGAGGAAATCCTCCCCTCGTTTTCCCAGGACAGCACGGAGTTATTTCTGGAGCTGTATGCGGAGGACTGCATGCTCTTTGAACTGAGCCCCCGGGCCGTGGAGGAGGGAGACGGCGGGGAGAGAGGGAATGCCCCCGAACCCATCAGGGTGCAGCCCCGGGAAAGAAAGGGAAATGTGCTGATCATCCATCAGCCGAAAAAGTTTCATCTCTCGGAACCCAATGTACTGCTGCTGGATTATGCGCAGGCGGCCGTGGACGAGGGGGAATTCAGCGCCAGGACGGAGATACTGCGGCTGGACAACCGGATCAGGGAGCAGCTGAATCTGCCGCGCAGGGGACAGGATATTGTGGCGCAGCCCTGGTATGATGCCGGGGAGACGTACAGCCACAGGGTGCGGCTGCGCTATGAATTTTTCACGGATGTGGCGGCGGAGGGCTGCTGGCTGGCCATGGAGCATCCGGAGAAGGCGCGGATCCACTTCAACGGAATGGAAGTGCGCCAGGAGGACGCCTGGTATGTGGACTGGTCCATCAGAAGGCTGGAGCTGCCCGTTATATCAAAGGGAGTGAACCTGCTGGAAATCTCCATGCCCTTCGGAAAGAACACGAATCTGGAGAGCGTGTATATTCTCGGGCATTTCGGCGTGGAGCTGGGACCGGTGAACAAGATTATCGCCTTTCCGGGCAATCTGGGCTTTGGGGATATCACCCATCAGAGGCTTCCCTTTTACACCGGAAATGTGATTTATCAGAGCAGCTTTCTGCTGAATGAGGACGGGGATATCGGGATTAAGGTTCCTTATTTCTCCAATCCTGTCCTGGAGGTCTCCGTTGACGGGCAGAGCAGGGGACTGATTGCGTTTCAGCCCCATCAGCTTCCGGTCCGGGGATTAAAAAAGGGGATTCACAAAATAGAAATCTGCGCATACGGGAATCGGTTCAATACCTTCGGCCCCCTGCACAACAGCAACCAGGATTATATCTGGTACGGGCCGGATTCCTATCGAACCGTGGGAGACCAGTGGAGCGAATACTATCTGGTACGGCCCATGGGAATTCTGTCCAGGGTGGAGCTGTGCGGAAATGTGACCACAGACGAGGAGTCGGGGATGTTTGAGGACAGGAGCGAGGCGTTCTACCGCAATCCCATGGTGCAGAAGATGATCGATTATATCAAAACCCATTATCAGCAGGATATTTTATTGCAGGATCTGGCCGATCTGTGCGGCATTCATACAAGCTATGCGGGGAATCTGATAAAGGCGGAGACGGGGGAGACATTTTCCAGGTATCTGACCAGGCTGAGACTGGAGCGGGCGGAGGAATTATTACAGCATACGGAGGAGACGGTGATGGAGATCGCCAGGGTGATCGGATATAATGATTATTTTTACTTTGCCAAGGTATTTAAAAAGCATGCCGGCATGACGCCCACGGAATACAGGTGCAGAAGCCGGAAGCAGGAGACGGGGGGATGAATATGGACTTTGGAAAAGGACTGTACGGAGCGCTGATCCATGAGGGGATATCCGACTGGCAGATTCTGCAGCAGGAGAAGGGCTATGGAACCGCGCGCATCCAGGGCTCCTACCGGGTTCCGCCGCTTCCCGGGGGAAGGAGAATCATCGCGTGCAGGCCTGTCATAAGAATCGTGGGGGAAGAAGACAACGGGGAGGTCTGTCCCTGGAAGGAAGCGGAGCTGGTGTACGATACGGGGGAGGAAGGCGGAAAATGGGAGGCGGAGCTGAAAATCCCCGCGGGAGGGCTCTACCGAATCGAAAGCGGCCTGGAATGCAGGGAGGATGGGAAGCCGGACCGGAAAGCCATCTACAGGGGGGACAGCAGATTTCATGTGGGCGCGGGAAATGTGTTTGTGATAGCGGGGCAGTCCAACGCCTCGGGACTTGCCCATGACCCGGCCTACGATCCGCCGGATCTGAGGGTGCATGTGTTCCGGAACAGGAACCGGTGGGAACTGGCCGCCCATCCGTTAAATGATGCCACGGAAGCCTATGACAACGGCAGCAATGAGATCGGACGGTGCGGCTCCTCCCCCTTTTTGCAGTTTGCCAGGCGGTTCGCGGGCAAAACGGGGCTGCCGGTGGGGCTGATCCCCACCGCAATGAGCGGGCAGTCCATTACCAGATGGGATGACAGGGCGGACGGAGGACTGCTGCGGAACATGTTCCGGCGAATCGCCGCATCGGGAGCGGCGCCCAGAGCGCTGCTCTGGTATCAGGGCTGCACGGATGCCGTGGACGGCCAGGGGGGAAAGTATTCGGAGCGCTTTGAACACATTGTGGGCACAATCCGAAGAAAACTGGGGTACGAAATTCCGTTTTTTACTTTTCAGCTGAACCGGATTCTGTCCGGGGACGGGGGAGAGAACTGGGGAATCATAAGGGAAGCCCAGAGAGCCGCGGCCCTGAGGATCCCGAAGGTGTATATCCTGCCCACGCTGGACTGCGCCCTGGGGGATATCATACATAACAGCGCGCCGGCCAATCTGGTATTGGGGGAACGCCTGGCCAGGCAGTGCCTATGGCGGCTGGAAGGGGGGAAATTCTATGAGGCCCCCGATATCCTGAGCGCGGAGCTGATAATATCGGACAGGTGTATTGAGCTGAAATTTGGAAATGTGGCAGGCAGACTGGTGGCTCCTTCTGGCAATGCGCAAGCCTGCGGATTTTACGCAGAGGATGATCTTGGAGAACTGGAATTGTCGGGTCTGGAGGGGCAGGGAGAGGGAAAGAATATCCGAATGGAAACGGCGAGGCCTGCACAGGGCAAGGTATTCCTGTCCTTTCTGCATGAGGCGAATCCGAAGGGAGAGCCTTTGAGGGACGACGGGAGCTTTCTGATCCCCTTATCCTTTTATAGATTTCCGGTGCATGAGCGGACGGCGCAGGGAGAGTTATGAAAGAGGATATCGGGGCGCGGAACCGGAGGAAATGTTTTACAGAAGGGAGATGGACATGAAAAGAGCAGAATGGGAGAATCTGAGGAGAGAGGTTCCCGACTGGTACAGGGATGGAAAGTTCGGACTGTTTTTTCACTGGGGGCCTTACAGCGTGCCCGCCTACAAGAACGAATGGTATTCCAGAAATATGTATATTACGGGTATGCCCCAGAATATTTATCATACGGAGAATTACGGGGAATTGAAGAACTTCGGCTACAGGGATTTCTACGGCGATTTCACGGGGAAATATTTTGATCCCCGGGAATGGGCGGAGATGGTGCGGAAGAGCGGGGCAAAGTACGCGGGGCCGGTGGCCGAGCATGCGGACAATTTCTCCATGTGGAACAGCAGGGTAAATCCGGTAAACTCCGTGAACTACGGGCCCAGGCGGGATGTGTTCGGCGAATGTGCGAAGGCTTTCCGGGAGCAGGGGATCCGTGTCCTGGCCCCGTTTCATCATCAGTGGCTGTGGGGATGGTTCATGTCCACGGACCCGGAGGCGGATGTGTACATTCCGGAAAACGAGAAATTTTATGGGCCGGCGGTGCCCATAGAGGCGGGGCGGATGTATCCCTACAGACTGCCCGACCGGAAATTCAACCGGATCTGGTATGAGAAAATCAGGGAGGTTATCGACCTCTATTCTCCGGATATTCTGTATTTTGACAGCAGAGCCTTTATCATTGAGGAGGAATACAGATACAAAATGCTCCATTATTATTACAGGGAGACCGGACATTCCCAGGGAATCATCACGTACAAGGGAGAGGATTTCCCGAAGGATGTGGGGATCCTGGATATGGAAAGGGGGCATTCCTCCGAAATACGTCCCTTTGTCTGGCAGACGGACGACCGGCTGGAGGATAA
Organism: uncultured Acetatifactor sp.; assembly: GCA_910589035.1. GTDB lineage: Bacteria > Bacillota > Clostridia > Lachnospirales > Lachnospiraceae > Acetatifactor. The sequence continues at coordinate 12,392 of CAJUSI010000089.1, forward strand.
TATCACCTGGTGCCATGTGCGGGAACCGAAATATAAGCCCGCCGGAGAGATCATACGCCAGCTGTGCGACAATGTGTCTAAAAACGGAAACCTTCTGCTGAATATCGGGCCGGACAGGGAGGGGCGCTTTCCGGAGGAGGCGAAGAGGCAGCTTTATAAAATAGGAGAATGGCTGCGGATCAACGGGGAGGCAATCTACGGGACCAGGCCCTGGCGCATCTCCTCCGAGGGAGGCGGCGCGGATTCGGATCACTTCTATGGAAGGGAGGAGGCCGAAAGGGAACTGCGCGGGGAGACGGTCCTTCTGGAATCCCGATCTGCGCCGGAAAAGGGGGAGTATCGATTTACGCAAAACGGCAGCTATCTCTACGCCATATTTTTTGACTGGCCGGAGGACGGACGGATCTGGAGCAGGGAGCTGGCGTCTCTGGTATCCGCCCGGCCCGAGGACCGGAGCGAGATAGTCCTGCTGGGCAGCCGTGAGCGGATTTCCTATTCGATTGTGCAGGAGAGGCTCTGCATCTCACTGCCGGAGAAGAAGCCCTGCGAAGATGCCTGGGTTATCAGAGTCGGAATCGGGCCAGGCATTTAAGCCGGTTTAAGCTGGTTAAGCTGCACGAATAATGCACTTTCCATGCAGGCGGTTTTCTGGTATACTGAGGAAGAAAACCGCCTGCATTTTATTGCGCTTCAGAAGCGATACCAGGGCCGGAAAAGGAAATCAGAGAGGTGTATCTTATGGAAAACGAGAAAGTATATCAGATGGATTTCTCAAAAGTTTATCATCTGCTGGTCAGCAAAGCGGAGAAAAAGGGACGGACAAGGCAGGAGGTGGACCAGGTGATACGATGGCTTACCGGGTACAGCCAGCAGGAGCTGGAAGGGATGCTGGAAAGGCCCACGCCCTATGGGGACTTCTTCCGCAGCGCCCCGGAACTGAATGAAAACAGGAGGCTGATCAAAGGCACGGTCTGCGGCGTCAGGGTGGAAGAGATCAAGGAGCCCCTGATGCAGGAGATACGCTATCTGGACAAGCTGGTGGACGAGCTTGCCCGGGGAAGGGCGATGGACAGGATACTGCGGAAATAAAAGGATTTCAGTATGACGGGAGCCGCCGGATATGGTCTTTGTCTGTCTGCGGAGGAAATGGCAAAGATCGGACTGCTCTGCCTGCAAAAGGGCGTTTTCCATAACAGGCGCATTGTTTCCGAAAAATGGATCGAGGAAAGCACGACGGCCAGGCTGCGCTGCAGCGAAAATATCAATCCCCAAAGGGAATTGGCAGCGGCGGTTTCCGCCTATTTCAAACCGACGGTGTATGACCGGATTGATTTTATCAGAGGACAGATCGAGGGGAATTTGTGCGCAGAAATCGATCTTGATACGGCAGCCGGTCATCGACCTTGCGATAAAATATGGGTATGACAGTGCAGCAGCTTTCTAAAGGGCATTTACGAGGCAGCACAGCATCGCGCCGTCGGTCTATGGCAAATACGGTTCTTCTCTCATTAATGACCCCAAATACGCAAAAAATCAATCGCAAAAAAATACGATTGATTTTTTGCGTATTTCTGCATATAATATAAGCAGTAAAATTGGAAAGGGAGAGCAGTGTATGCGTGAAACAAAAACAACTGAGTTCAAAGAAATGATTACAAATACATTTTTAAAAACAGTAAGTGCCTTTTCGAATTACGATGGTGGAGAGATATTTTTTGGCATAGATGACAATGGTAATATTAAAGGACTGTCGGATGTAAAACAGGCGTGTCTGGATATCGAAAATAGAATTAACGACAGCATTACTCCCCAGCCTGATTATACACTGGAATTGCAGAATAATGACAGAACGATAAAACTGACTGTAAAAAGCGGGCTTCAAAAGCCATATTTATATAAATCGAAAGCATATAAGCGAAACGATACTGCAACAATAGAAACTGACACACTGGAGCTGTCAAGGCTGATTTTGGAAGGGAAAAATATCAGCTTTGAAGAGTTGCCGTGTGAAGAGCAAGAGCTGACATTTGATACGCTATGTCAAAAACTAAAAGAATGCATCCAGATTGAAGCCTTTAATCAGGACACCTTGAAAACGCTGAACTTATATAACAGCACCACCGGATATAACAATGCGGCCGGTATTCTGGCGGATAAAAATCATTTTCCGGGAATCGATATGGCGAGGTTCGGCGACAACATCAGTGTGATTCATAAGCGGGCAACATTTGATCATATATCCATTTTGGCAGTCTACGAAAAAGTATCAGAGGTATTCAGAGATTATTATCAATACGAGGAAATACAAGGCACCGAAAGGAAAAAGGTAGAAATAATACCGGAGGCCGCGTTCAGAGAAGCAATCGCAAACGCGCTGATTCACAGAGCGTGGGATGTGGAGTCGCAGATAAAAGTTTCGATGTTCGATGACAGAATAGAAATCATCTCTCCGGGAGGACTGCCTTCCGGAATAACAGAAGATGAGTATTTATCGGGGAAGCTTTCCGTCTTAAGAAACAGAAATCTTGCAAATGTATTTTACAGGCTGGGGTTTGTGGAAATATTCGGTACAGGAATCACACGGATAAGGCAGTTCTATGAAGAAGGATTGAAGCAGCCAGGCTTTGAAGTGTCGGAAAATACAATCAAGATTGTACTCCCGGTTTTTGAGAAAAACCTGAATTTAACGGAAGACGAAAGAAAAATATATAAAATTTTAAGCAGGACAATGCTGAAATCAATCAGCGAAATTGCTCCTTACGCCCCGTTTGGTAAATCAAAGACAACACAATTGCTGAAAGAGATGGGGAAAAAAGGTGTTGTGAAAATTGAAGGCAGCGGAAGGGGTACTAAATATGTGATAAAGTAATTATCATGAATTCTATCGGGTGTTATAGGAATACCTATAAACTGCCCTACCTTGAATAAAACCAAGGAGAAAGGCCACGGAATCCGCAGACAGTTGGAAACAAATGAGTGTTTATGACTTTTTGCTGAATGAGGGGAGGCCGGATATCTGATTAAACATTCGCATAATTTTCTTTTAAATATGCAGGGCTTTTCTTAACCAGCAAAATGTTTATGATTGAATAAAAAGATAGAATGAATGAGAGGGGTTCCGCAGGCGCAGGCATTGTGGAAATGTCGTATAACTGGCTATCTTATGGAGCTGTGGATAACTATGTTTGCAGGATGTGGGAAAGTTGTACTTTGCTTTTCTATGTCCTGTGAACATAATTATCCATGACGCAATAGCCAGTTATGCACATTCCCATGATGCGGATTTCACAGTGTAATCATGGAGTTCTTATGGATTATCGTTTCCTAAATATTTTTTCAGTAAATCCAGTGCCAGCTCCATTTGTGGGCTTATCCATTTGTTTTTGTGATAAATATAAAAAGAGTTATATTCTTTTTCATCAAGTTCCGTTTTGATTGGCATAAGAGAACCATTTTTCAATTCTTCCCCAATGGAATAAGTGGGAACAACTGCAATTCCTAAATTATTCATA
>CAJUSI010000090.1 GCA_910589035.1 uncultured Acetatifactor sp.
CCAGCTCCAGGCCCTCATGGCTGATGTGCCACAAGTTCCGGTCCCGGCTGTAGCTCTGGCTGTGGTCAAAGGAAGATTGATGCCATGCTGTTTGCAGTACTCGATCTCATCCTCCCGGGACTGCATGGTCCAGATGTCGGTCATGCGCCAGGGGGCGATGATCTTCAGGTCTGGAGCCAGAGCCTTGATGCCCAGCTCAAAGCGGATCTGGTCGTTTCCCTTGCCGGTAGCCCCGTGGCAGATGGCGGAAGCGCCCTCCTTGCGGGCAATCTCCACCAGACGCTTGGCGATGACCGGGCGGGCCATGGAGGTGCCCAGGAGATATTTGTTTTCATATACAGCCCCGGCCTGTACGCAGGGCATAATGTAGTCGTCGCAGAATTCATCTACGATATCCTCAATATATAATTTGGAAGCGCCGGAGAGCTTTGCCCGCTCTTCCAGGCCGTCAAGCTCGTTTCCCTGTCCGCAGTCGATGCAGCAGCAGATGACCTCATAGTCGAAATGCTCCTTTAACCAGGGGATAATGGCGGTGGTATCCAGGCCGCCGGAATAGGCCAGTACAACTTTTTCTTTCATCTCTATAATCCTCCTTCAGCCCGCAGGGCTTTGTATTACAAATTTGATTTTCAACAGTAACTAATATACAACAGAAGTAATAAATACGCAAGTGAAAAAATATACATAGATTTTCGAAAAATCAGGGTGTATTTATGCAAAATGCTAATGCGAAAGAAATGTCTTGAAAAGCAGGGAAAACAGAGGTACAATGGGAAAGACAAAGCAGAGTGGACGGAGAGCGCCACCGTGTCAAAGCAGAGGTGGAAAGTCTCGGACTATTCAAAATATTCATGATTAATGCATAAATATAAAGATGGAAACTATATGGAACAGGGAAGATGCTTGCATCTGTTAAGCAAAAGTGGTAGGATAGCGTCGGAAATAAATCCGGCCCAAGGCGGGATTCTCCTGCCTGCTGACCATGTCATGGGCAATCAACGAGGAAAAGAAAGACGAAAGATTACCGAGAAGGGAGAAAAAATATATGATAAAAGTAGGAATTATTGGATCTACCGGATATGCAGGGGCAGAGCTGGTGCGGCTTTTGCTGGCTCACCCGGAGGTGCGGATCTGCTGGTATGGTTCCAGAAGTTATATTGATAAGAAGTATGCCCAGGTATATCAGAATATGTTTCAGTTGGTGGAGGATGTGTGCCGGGATGACAATATGGCGGAGCTGGCCCGGGAGGCGGATGTGATTTTCACAGCCACGCCCCAGGGGCTCTGTGCTTCCCTGGTAAACGAGGAGATTTTGTCCCAGGTGAAAATCATTGATCTGAGCGCGGAGTTCCGCATCAAGGATGTGGCAGTGTATGAGAAATGGTATGGAATGACCCATCCCTGTCCCCAGTATCTGCCGGAGGCTGTGTACGGCCTGTGCGAAGTGAATCGGGAGAAAATTCCCGGAGCGCGGATTCTGGCAAATCCGGGGTGCTATCCCACCTGCTCCACCCTGTCGGTCTATCCTCTGGTAAAAGAGGGCATTCTCGATCCGGCCACAATTATCATTGACGCCAAGTCCGGCACCTCCGGGGCGGGCCGGGGAGCCAAGGTAGACAATCTGTACTGTGAGGTCAATGAGAATATTAAGGCCTATGGGGTGGCGTCCCATCGACATACGCCGGAGATCGAGGAACAGCTGTCTTATGCGGCCGGGGAACCGGTGCTGCTGAATTTCACTCCCCATCTGGTTCCCATGAACCGGGGAATCCTGGTGACAGCCTACGCTTCCCTGAAAAAGCAGGTGTGTGAGGAGCAGGTGCTGGAGATTTACGACCATTATTATAGGAAGGAACGCTTCGTCCGCCTGCTGGAGCCGGGCGCCTGTCCCCAGACGCGATGGGTGGAGGGAAGCAACTATGTGGATGTGAATTTCAAGCTTGATCCCAGAACCAACCGGGTGATTATGATGGGAGCCATGGATAACCTGGTGAAGGGCGCGGCTGGTCAGGCAGTGCAGAATATGAATCTGATGTTTGGACTTCCGGAGGAAATGGGCCTGGAGCTGGTACCGTTGTTTCCTTAAGGAGTCAGACGGAAAGGATTGTGACATGATAGAGATAAGAACCATGACCATAGAGGATTATGACGGTGTTTACGATCTGTGGATGACCATCCGGGGATTTGCGATCCGCAGCATTGACGATTCCAGAATGGGAGTAGAAAGGTTTCTCCGGCGAAATCCTGCCACCAGCGTGGTGGCCGTGGAAAACGGAAAAATTGTGGGAAGTATCCTGTGCGGTCATGACGGGCGCCGGGGCGGCCTTTACC
>CAJUSI010000091.1 GCA_910589035.1 uncultured Acetatifactor sp.
GCGAAGTTTTCATTTGCGAAAATTCGGATTTTCATTTCGTTAAAAGTGCGAAAAGGAGGCGACTTTTTTTATGGCAAGTCAAGTAATGAGAATTACCCTGAAAGCGTATGAGCATCAGCTGGTGGATGCATCTGCGAAGAAGATTATCGAGACTGTGAAGAAGACAGGATCCGAAGTGAGCGGTCCCGTGCCCCTTCCCACCAGGAAGGAGGTTGTGACGATCCTGAGAGCCGTACACAAGTACAAGGACTCCAGGGAACAGTTCGAGCAGAGAACCCATAAGAGGCTGATCGACATCATCGCGCCCACCCAGAAGACAGTGGATGCGCTGCAGAGGCTGGAGATGCCCGCAGGCGTGTACATTGATATCAAGATGAGAACCAAGTAATAAATCCAAAGCTGCCAAGCTGATTTGGATTTTGCCTCTACTTAGACGTAAGAACACAATTCCCGTTCAGGGGCGGAGCATTGAGCTTCGCGGTTACGGCGCAACGGTAACCTGTGGTCCGCTATGTAGATGAAGCCTTCGGGCAGAAAGAGAGGAAACATGAAGAAAGCGATTTTGGCGACAAAGATCGGGATGACCCAGATCTTCAATGAAGACGGCACTCTGATTCCGGTAACCGTTCTTCAGGCGGGACCCTGTGTGGTAACCCAGGTTAAGACAATGGAGAACGACGGCTACAAGGCAGTTCAGGTGGGATTCGTCGAGAAGAAAGAGAGAATCATCAATAAGGATGCCGGCGGAAAGAAGGAGATTATCCACAGGCATGGTGCAAATAAGGCTGAGCAGGGCCATTTCAAGAAGGCCGGCGTAAGCGCCAAAAGATATGTCAGAGAGTTCAAATTTGAAAATGCCGAGGAATATACCTTGGGCGCAGAGATCAAGGCGGATATCTTCGCCCAGGGCGACAAGATCGATGCGTCTGCTATTTCAAAGGGAAAAGGCTTCCAGGGCGCGATCAAGAGACTGGGACAGCACCGGGGCCCCATGAAGCACGGTTCCAAGTTCCATCGTCATCAGGGTTCCAACGGAGCATGCTCCTCCCCCAGCCGTGTGTTCAAGGGAAAGGGAATGCCCGGCCACATGGGCTGCGTGAAGGTGACCGTGCAGAATCTTGAGGTTGTGAGAGTGGATGCAGAGAAGAATCTGCTGCTGGTAAAGGGTTCAGTACCCGGGCCCAGGAAGTCGCTGGTGACCATCAAAGAGACTGTCAAGGCGCAGGCCTGATTTAGTGCGAAAGGAGGGCATATCAAATGGCAAACGTAGCTGTTTTAAATATGGAAGGCAAGGAAGTCGGTACAATCGAATTAAGCGATGCAGTGTTTGGCGTGGAGGTCAATCAGCATCTGGTTCACATGGCGGTTGTACAGCATCTTGCAAATAAGCGTCAGGGAACCCAGAAGGCCAAGACGCGCGGCGAGGTATCCGGAGGCGGAAGGAAACCCTGGAGACAGAAGGGAACCGGTCATGCAAGGCAGGGTTCCACCAGATCACCCCAGTGGAAGGGAGGCGGCATGGTATTCGCGCCCGTTCCCAGGGACTATTCTTTCAAGATCAACAAGAAAGAAAAGAGAGCCGCACTGAAGTCCGCCCTGACCAGCAAGGTACAGGAGAACCGCCTGGTTGTGCTGGATGAGCTGAAGTTCGACGGGATCAAGACGAAGAATTTCGTGACAGTGATGAACAACCTGAAGGTCTGCAAGGGCCTTGTGGTTATCAACGGAAACGACAACAACGTGGTAATGTCCGCAAGAAATGTGCAGGAGATCGACATGATTCCGGCAGACAGAATCAATGTCTATGATGTGGTGAAAGCGAAGACTCTGGTTCTGACCAGGGATGCCGTTGCAAAGATCGAGGAGGTGTACGCATAATGGCAGATATCAAATACTATGACGTAATCCTCAAACCGGTGATCACCGAGAAGAGCATGGCCGGTATGAGCAATAAGCAATATACCTTCCTGGTTCATACGGAAGCGAACAAGAGCCAGATCAAGGAAGCGGTTGAGAAGATGTTCGAGGGAGCAAAGGTAAAGCGGGTCAATACCATGAACTGCGAAGGCAGGAAAAAGAGACGCGGAACAGTGGTCGGCAAGACCGCCAGGACCAAGAAGGCCATTGTATGGCTCACCGAGGACAGCAAGGATATTGAGATTTTCGCCGGACTGTGACGGAAAAGCCTGGTTTAAGTATGTGGCCGCGGGACATGCGGCTGCGCAAAGAATCATAGAAAAGGAGATAAAAAGAAATGGGAATTAAGACATATAATCCCTATACACCTTCCAGAAGGCATATGACGGGCTCTGATTTTTCCGAGATTACCAAGAAAACTCCCGAGAAGAGCCTGTGCACTTCCCTGAAGAAGAATGCCGGACGCAACAATCAGGGTAAGATTACTGTGAGACATCGCGGAGGCGGGTCCAGAAGAAAGTACAGAATCATTGATTTCAAAAGAAATAAGGACGGGATCCCCGCAAAGGTGATCGGAATCGAATATGATCCCAACAGGTCCGCAAATATCGCGCTGATCTGCTATGAGGACGGCGAGAAGGCATATATCATCGCGCCCCAGGGACTGACCGACGGAATGACCGTCATGAACGGTTCTCAGGCCGAGGTAAGAGTAGGAAACTGCCTGCCCTTATCCGATATTCCTGTAGGTGCCCAGGTGCACAATGTAGAGCTGTATCCGGGCAAGGGCGGACAGCTGGTTCGCTCCGCAGGCAACAGCGCACAGCTGATGGCCAAGGAAGGAAAGTATGCAACGCTCCGCCTTCCCTCCGGCGAAATGAGAATGGTTCCCCTGGTGTGCCGCGCTACCATCGGCGTGGTGGGCAATGGCGACCACAACCTCATCAATATCGGTAAGGCGGGACGCAAGCGCCATATGGGTATCCGTCCCACGGTACGCGGTTCCGTCATGAACCCCAATGACCATCCTCATGGAGGCGGTGAAGGCAAGACCGGTATCGGACGTCCCGGTCCCAGCACCCCCTGGGGCAAGCCTGCTCTTGGCTATAAGACACGCAAACCTAAGAAGGCTTCCAATAAGCTGATTGTAAGAAGACGTGACGGCAGTGCAATCAAATAACGGAAAGCATGCTTCGCAGCTTTCTGTTATCCAGAATAATGAGGAGGAAAGACAATGGCTAGATCACTTAAAAAAGGACCTTTCGCAGATGAAAGCCTGTTAAAGAAAATAGACGGTTTAAACGCATCAGGACAGAAGCAGGTTATCAAGACCTGGTCCCGTCGTTCTACAATTTTCCCTTCCTTTGTGGGACATACGATTGCAGTTCATGACGGAAGAAAGCATGTGCCTGTGTATGTTACTGAGGATATGGTTGGCCATAAGCTGGGAGAATTCGTTGCAACCAGAACCTACCGCGGCCATGGCAAGGACGAGAAGAAATCCAAGGTAAGGTAATAGGATGAAGGAGGGTATAATCTATGGCTAAGGGACATAGAAGTCAGATTAAGAGAGAAAGAAACGCGCAGAAGGATACCAGACCTTCAGCAAAGTTATCTTACGCAAGAGTGTCTGTGCAGAAGGCCTGTTTCGTATTGGATGCCATCAGAGGCAAGGATGTGGAGACGGCGCTGGGAATCCTGCAGTACAATCCCAGATACGCTTCCAGCCTTATCAAGAAGCTCGTGGAGTCGGCGGCCGCGAACGCCGAGAACAATCTGGGGCTTAACAGGGATAACCTCTATATTGCGGAGTGCTATGCAAATAAGGGGCCTACCATGAAGCGCATCCAGCCCAGGGCACAGGGCAGGGCTTATAGAATCGAGAAGAGAATGAGTCATATCACTGTTGTGCTGGATGAGAAGAAGTAGGGAAAGGAGCGGACAAACAAATGGGACAGAAAGTTAATCCTCATGGCTTAAGAGTCGGAGTTATTAAAGAATGGGATTCCAGATGGTATGCTGAGGGCGAGTTTTCCGATTACCTGGTGGAAGACTACAATATCAGAAAGTACCTTAAGAAAAAGTTGTACAGCGCGGGCGTTTCCAGAATAGAGATTGAAAGAGCGTCCGACAGAATCAGAGTAATCATTCACACTGCAAAGCCCGGCGTGATCATCGGAAAGGGCGGCGCGGAGATCGAGGTTACCAAGACCGAGCTTGCAAAGCTGACCGACAAAAAGGTGCTGATCGACATTAAGGAGATCAAGAAACCGGACAAGGATGCGCAGCTGGTGGCGGAGAATATCGCGCAGCAGCTGGAGAACCGTATTTCCTTCCGCCGCGCCATGAAGTCCTGCATGGGCAGAACCATGAAGTCGGGCGCGCTGGGAATCAAGGCCGCATGTGCCGGACGCCTTGGCGGAGCCGATATTGCCCGTACCGAATTCTACAGTGAGGGCACGATTCCCCTTCAGACGCTGAGGGCAGATATCGATTATGGCTTTGCAGAGGCGGATACCACATACGGAAAGGTTGGTATCAAGGTATGGATTTACAAGGGAGAGGTACTTCCTGCAAAAGGAAACCAGACGGAAGGGAGTGATAAATAATGTTAATGCCTAAAAGAGTAAAGCACCGCAAACAATTCCGCGGAAGCATGGCCGGAAAGGCATCAAGAGGTAATACTGTCACTTACGGTGAGTACGGTCTGGTGGCAGCCGAGCCTGCCTGGGTGAAATCCAACCAGATTGAGGCGGCGCGTATCGCACTGACCCGTTATACCAAGCGTAACGGCCAGGTCTGGATTAAGATCTTCCCCGATAAGCCCGTAACCGCGAAGCCGGCGGAGACCCGTATGGGTTCCGGTAAGGGTTCCGTAGAATATTGGGTAGCAGTTGTAAAGCCCGGCCGCGTAATGTTTGAGATCGCCGGCGTTCCCGAGGAACAGGCAAAAGAGGCGTTGCGTCTTGCAATGCACAAGCTTCCCTGCAAATGTAAAATCGTTGCTAAGGCAGATTTGGAAGGCGGTGTAGAATAATGAAATCCAGTAAGTTTTTAGAAGAATTAAACGCAAAGTCCGTGGAGGAACTGAACAAGGACCTTGTTGCCGCGAAGAAAGAGCTTTTCAATTTAAGATTCCAGAACGCGACCAATCAGCTGGATAATACGGCGAGAATCAAGGAAGTTCGGAAGAATATCGCACGTATCAATACAGTTATTACCGCGAAAGCGAATGCATAATTGCGGGCGGCAATGAAAGGAGAACGAATATGGAAAGAAATCTGAGAAAAGTTCGTACTGGCAAGGTTGCCAGCAACAAGATGGATAAAACGATTGTCGTGGCCATTGAAGAGCGCGTAAAGCATCCCCTCTACAAAAAGGTTGTGAAGAGAACCTACAAGCTCAAAGCCCATGACGAGAAGAACGAGTGCAATATCGGGGATACCGTGAGAGTGATGGAGACAAGACCTCTGTCCAAGGAAAAGAGATGGAGACTTGTGGAGATCGTGGAGAGAGCAAAATAACGCGAAAGGATAGCAAGGAGGAAAATCATGATTCAGCAGGAAACAAGACTGAAGGTTGCCGACAACACCGGTGCGAAAGAATTGCTTTGCATCCGCGTTATGGGCGGCTCTACAAGAAGATATGCGCATATTGGCGATGTGATCGTTGCTACGGTGAAAGACGCAACACCAGGCGGCGTTGTAAAGAAGGGTGATGTGGTCAAGGCGGTGGTAGTGCGCACCGTAAAGGAAACCCGCCGCAGGGACGGTTCCTACATCAGATTTGACGAGAATGCCGCGGTTATTATCAAGGATGACAACACACCCAGAGGAACCCGTATTTTTGGGCCGGTAGCAAGAGAGCTTCGTGAAAAACAGTTCATGAAGATTGTGTCTCTGGCTCCCGAGGTGTTATAGAAAACAAGAGCGGTTTTCCATAATCAGGTATTGTAGGAAATAAGGGAGGTGCCGTTATGGCCACAATGAAGATTAAAAAGGGCGATACCGTAAAGGTGATCGCCGGCAAAGACTGTAATGCAGAGGGAAAGGTAATTTCCGTTGACATGAAGAACCACAGGGTGCTTGTAGAGGGCGTGAATATGATTACAAAGCATGCGAAGCCTTCCCAGGCCAATCCCAACGGCGGTATCGTCAAGAGGGAAGCTCCCATCGATCTTTCTAATGTAATGCTTGTCTTCAAGGGTAAAGCTACCAGGGTTGGCTTTAAGATGGACGGGGACAAGAAGGTTCGTTTCGCCAAGGCGACGGGCGAAGTCATTGACTAATTAAGCTGCGGAATACGCGGTTTAGGAAGGAGAAGCGAAAAGTGGCAAGATTAAAAGATGCGTACTACGAGACAATGGTAGACGCTATGACGAAGAAATTTGGATATAAAAATGTGATGGAAGTTCCGAAGCTCGACAAGATTGTTGTCAATATGGGCATCGGTGAAGCCAAGGAAAATCCGAAGGTTCTTGAAAACGCCGTATCCGATATGGAGACCATCACCGGTCAGAAGGCAGTGCTCACCAAGGCGAAGAAGTCCGTGGCGAATTTCAAGATCCGTGAGGGAATGAATATCGGCTGCAAGACCACGCTCCGCGGCGAGAAGATGTATGAGTTCCTTGACCGTCTGATCAACCTGGCGTTGCCCCGCGTGCGTGATTTCAGAGGTGTCAATCCCAATGCTTTTGACGGCAGAGGAAATTATGCCCTGGGTATTAAGGAGCAGTTCATTTTCCCCGAGATCGAGTATGACAAGATCGACAAGACCAGGGGCATGGATGTGATCATCGTAACCACCGCCAAGACGGATGAAGAAGCCCGCGAACTGTTGACACTGTTCAATATGCCTTTCGCAAAACAATAAGGAGGTTTATTTTCATGGCTAAAACATCACTGAAAATGAAACAGCAGCGCAAGCCCAGGTTCTCAACCCAGAGCTACACCCGCTGCAAGATTTGCGGCCGTCCCCACGCTTACCTGAGAAAATATGGCATTTGCAGAGTATGCTTCCGCGAATTGGCATATAAGGGGCAGATACCCGGTGTCAAAAAGGCGAGCTGGTAAATACAGGGTAAGTGAGCTGGTAAGAAGGAGGAAAATAGAATGACAATGGATCCAATTGCAGATATGCTTACAAGAATTCGTAATGCAAATACTGCCAAGCACGACACAGTGGATATCCCTGCTTCCAGAATGAAGACGGCGATCGCCCGGATTCTTTTGGACGAGGGGTATATAAATAAATACGAGATAATCGATGACGGTAATTTCAAGGCCATCCATATTACGCTGAAGTACAGTGCAAACAAGAGCGAGAGGATTATTTCCGGTATTAAGAGAATTTCCAAGCCGGGTCTGCGCGTGTATGCGGGTAAGGATGAGCTTCCCAAGGTTCTGGGAGGATTGGGAATTGCCATTATTTCCACCAACCAGGGCGTTGTCACCGACAGGAAGGCCCGTGAGCTGAACGTGGGCGGCGAGGTACTTGCGTTCGTATGGTAATAGATTCCCGCAGCCGGGAATTTATATAAAGATTTCCAGGCGGCCAGGAGGGTGTATGCACACCTCTTCAGGACGACCGGCAGGGAAATCTGAGTTATATGCAATTTATGGCGGCTGTGCAAAATAGTAGAAAATGGTTTTATAAAATATAGGAGGTACGGGCATGTCACGTATAGGGAGAATGCCAATCGCGGTTCCTGCGGGTGTTACCGTGGAAATTGCAGAAAATAATAAAGTGACCGTAAAAGGTCCCAAGGGTACTCTGGAAAGAGTATTGCCCGCTGAAATGGAGATCAGGCTGGAAGGAGCGGAAGTGCTGGTTACCAGGCCCAATGATCTGAAAAAGATGAAATCTCTTCATGGTCTGACCAGAACGCTCATCCACAATATGGTAGTAGGCGTTACCACAGGCTACGAAAAGAAGCTGGAGGTAAACGGTGTCGGTTACAGGGCCGGAAAGTCTGGCAGGAAGCTGACTCTGAACCTCGGCTATTCCCATCCTGTGGAGATGGATGATCCCGAGGGCATCGAGACGGTTGTCGAGGGCCAGAATGTGATCATCGTCAAAGGGATTGATAAAGAAAAAGTTGGCCAATTCGCGGCTGAAATCAGAGACAAGAGGAGACCTGAGCCTTATAAGGGCAAGGGTATCAAGTATGCCGATGAGACAATCAGACGTAAAGTCGGCAAGACCGGTAAGAAATAACAGATAAGGAGAGTATGAAGATGGTTAACAAGAAATCAAGAAAAGATGTTCGTGCGAAAAAGCACTTAAGAATTCGTAACCGCTTCAGTGGCACTGCCGAGAGACCTCGTCTGGCGGTATTCAGAAGCAATAATCATATGTATGCTCAAATTATCGACGACACGGTTGGGAATACATTGGTATCCGCTTCCACTCTCGAGAAGGACGTCAGGGCGGAGCTTGCCCAGACCAATAATGTCGACGCGGCGGCATACCTGGGAACAGTCATCGGTAAGAGAGCAGTGGAGAAGGGTATAAAGCAGGTGGTCTTTGACAGAGGCGGCTATATATATCACGGTAAAGTCGCAGCATTAGCTGACGCAGCCAGAGAAGCTGGCTTGGAATTCTAGGAAAGGAAGAGAGATACACCATGAAACAGATCATAGATGCAAGCCAGTTGGAATTAACTGATAAGGTTGTGGCCATCAAGCGTGTAACCAAGACTGTAAAGGGCGGCCGCAATATGCGCTTTACGGCTCTGGTGGTTGTCGGAGACGGCAACGGGCATGTGGGCGCAGGCCTTGGCAAGGCGGTGGAAATTCCGGAGGCCATCCGCAAGGGGAAGGAAGATGCCATGAAGCATCTCATTACGGTCGCGCTGGATGAGAATAATTCCATCACACATGATTTCATCGGCAAGTACGGTTCCTCAAATGTTCTGCTGAAGAAGGCTCCCGACGGTACCGGTATTATTGCAGGCGGTCCTGCACGTGCGGTTTGTGAGCTGGCCGGTATTAAGAATATCCGTACCAAATCCCTTGGTTCGAACAATAAGCAGAATGTCGTTCTCGCAACGATTACCGGGTTAAGCCAGCTGAAATCCCCCGAGGAAGTGGCAAAAAGCCGTGGAAAATCCGTTGAAGAGGTATTGGCATAGGACGGGAAAGGAGAGTCACAATGGCAGATACAGATAAGAAGTTAAAAATTACTCTGGTAAAGTCCACCATCGGCGCCGTGGCTAAGAACAAAGCAGTTGTTCATTCCATGGGACTCCGCAAAATAGGAAGTTCCGTGGTACTTCCGGACAATGACGCCACAAGGGGACAGATTCGCCGGGTTGGTTATTTGTTGAAAGTTGAAGAAGTATAGTCGAAAAGGAGGTGTCAGAAATGGATTTATCCAATTTAAGACCTGCAGAGGGCTCAAAGCATAATAGTTTCAGGAGAGGCCGCGGGCATGGTTCAGGAAACGGCAAAACTGCCGGTAAGGGACATAAGGGCCAGAAGGCACGTTCCGGAGCTCCCAGGATCGGGTTCGAAGGCGGTCAGATGCCTTTGTACAGGCGTCTCCCGAAGAGGGGCTTTACCAATAGAAACTCAAAGGATATCGTTGCCATCAATGTGGGCGTTCTGGAACGCTTTCAGGATGGAGCGACAGTAGATGTAAATGCACTTTTGGATGCCGGCATCATCAAAAATCCCAGGGACGGCGTAAAGATACTTGGAAACGGAGACCTTACCAAAAAGCTCAATGTTAAGGTGGACGCATTCAGTGCATCTGCAAAAGAAAAGATTGAGGCACTTGGTGGAACAGCAGAGGTGATGTAATGCTTACAACACTGAAAAATGCATTCAAAATTAAGGAGCTCAGGGGAAAGATTCTGTTCACCTTCGCCATGATGGTTGTGATCCGTATCGGCTCGCAGCTGCCGGTGCCGGGGATGAACGGAGAATACTTCAGAAGCTGGTTTGCGGAGCAGTCAAACGGAGCGTTCAGCCTGTTCGATGCAATTACGGGCGGCTCGTTTCTCAATATGTCCATCCTGGCGTTGAACATCAATCCCTATATCACGTCCTCCATTATTATGCAGCTGCTGACCATAGCGATTCCCAAGCTGGAAGAAATGCAGCGGGACGGTGAGGACGGCAGGAAGAAGATAGCTTCCATCACAAGGTATGTGACGGTGGCGCTGGCATTGATTCAGGCTACCGCCATGTCGGTGGGCTTCGGAAGACAGGGGCTCCTGAGCGAATACAATGCGCTGAATATCATCTGCGCCATCGCTACTCTTACGGCAGGCAGTGCTTTCCTTATGTGGATAGGCGAGAGGATTACGGAGAGAGGAATCGGAAACGGTATCTCCATCGTTCTGGTAATCAACATTATCTCCAGACTCCCTGAGGATCTGGGAAACCTTTTCCAGCAGTTCGTGTTCGGAAAGCCTCCCGCAACGGCAGTTCTGGCGGTTGTGATTATTTTTGCGGTGATTATAGCCATGGTGGTGCTTGTCATCATCCTGAACGACGGTGTTCGCCGGATTCCTGTGCAGTATGCCAATAAGGTGCAGGGCAGAAAGATGGTGGGAGGGCAGACCTCCAACATCCCTCTGAAGGTCAATACGGCCGGCGTAATCCCTGTGATTTTCGCACAGTCCCTTATATCCCTTCCGGTTTATATTTCAGCCTTTGCGGGATACTCGGGCACAGGTGTGTGGAGCGAGGTTTTAAGGTATTTGGATTCCCGTTATTGGTGTAATCCCGGACAGCTGAAGTATTCCATCGGTTTGCTGGGGTATGTCGCAATGATTATTTTCTTTGCGTATTTTTATACATCCATTACGTTTAATCCTTTGATGATTGCAGACAATATGAAGAAGCAGGGCGGTTTCATTCCCGGTATCAGACCGGGCAAGCCTACCAGCGACTACCTGAATAAGGTGCTGAATTACATTGTGTTTATCGGCGCTGTGGGACTTACCTTTGTAGCGGTGCTGCCGTATCTGTTCAGCGGTGTGTTCAATGCAAGTGTATCCTTCGGCGGTACGAGCCTTATCATCATTGTAAGCGTGGTACTTGAGACCATGAAGCAGGTGGAATCGCAGATGCTGGTTCGCAATTATAAGGGCTTTTTGGAGAAGTAGGTTTCACTTCATGCAGCCTGACAGCGGCCAGAGGCTTAAGGCCCAGGATATACAGGAGGAGCTTTCCCGAAGGGTGGGAGGGCTCCTCTTGTAGCAAACCGTAACGGAGAATTCGGAAGGAACAGGTAAGATGCCGGGGAGCTCAATCCGCGAAACATCACGTCGGAATGAGGGACCGGCGGATTTGGAGCCTGAACAGGGCGATAGAAGAGAGGCAGAGAATGAAGATTATTATGTTAGGCGCGCCTGGCGCCGGAAAAGGGACCCAGGCTAAAATGATTGCAGAGAAATACGGAATTCCTCATATCTCAACAGGGGATATTTTCCGTGCCAATATCAAAAACGGCACCCAGCTGGGCATGGAAGCAAAGCAGTATATGGACCAGGGCCTTCTGGTGCCGGATGAGCTGACCGTTAAGATTCTGCTGGACAGGGTGGCCCGGGAGGACTGTGCGGGTGGTTACGTGCTGGACGGATTTCCCAGGACCATTCCCCAGGCGGAGGTTCTTGACGAGGCGTTGACGGCACAGAATGAGAAGATCGATTATGCCATCGATGTGGATGTGCCCGATGAAAATATTGTGAAGAGGATGTCCGGAAGGCGGGCCTGCTTAAAGTGCGGCGCCACATACCATCTGGAGCATATTCCGCCCCGTACAGAGGGAATCTGCGACAGCTGCGGAAGCGGGCTGGTGCTGCGTGACGACGACAGACCGGAGACAGTGCTGAACCGCCTAAAGGTATATCATGACCAGACACAGCCTCTGATCGATTACTACAGCCGGAAGAAGATACTCAGGACTGTGGACGGGACCATGGATATGCAGGACGTATTCCATGCAATCACTGCCATATTAGGATAGGAAGTTTTCATTATGGCGATAATAATTAAGACAGAGAGCCAGATTAAGCTCATCCGGGAATCCTGCAGGTTGTTGGCAATTGTACATAAGGAGCTGGAGGAATTTATACGTCCCGGCATATCCACCAGGGAAATTGACATAAAGGGAGACAGTCTGATCCGCAAGCTGGGGGGGATTCCCAATTTCCTTCATTATAACGGGTATCCCGCCAGCATCTGTGTGTCCGTAAATGATGAGGTAGTACATGGGATTCCCAGCAAACGCCGCATTCTGGAGGAGGGCGATATCGTCAGCCTGGATGCGGGTATGATTTACAAGGGATATCATTCCGATGAGGCCAGAACCCATGCTGTGGGAAGAATCAGTCCCGAGGCACAGCAGCTGATCGATGTGACCAGAGAAAGCTTTTTCGCAGGTATAAAGATGGCGAAGGCAGGTAATCATTTATATGATATTTCCAATGCTGTCGCTGAGTATATAAGGCCCTATGGCTACGGCATTGTGAGAGATCTGGTGGGGCACGGAGTGGGGACGAAGCTTCACGAGGATCCCCAGATTCCCAATTATGCGCAGTTTAAGAGAGGGCCCAGGCTTCGGCCCGGAATGACGCTGGCGGTGGAACCCATGATTAATATGGGAGGCGCGGAAGTGGAATGGCTGGATGATAACTGGACTGTGGTGACGGAGGACGGCTCCTTGTCGGCTCATTATGAGAATACCATTCTGATTACGGACGGCGAGCCTGAGATTCTGACCAGATGCTGAAGCCTTTTTTGGAGGATGAAATGGATAGGATAGGACAGTTTGTAATCTCAAAGGCCGGGCATGATAAGGGAACCTTGTATGTAATAATTGCGGCGGAAGGGGATTTTGTGTATCTGTCCGACGGGAATCTGAAGCCGCCCGGGAAGCCGAAAAAGAAACGCGGCAGGCATGTGCAGCCTGTCAACTGCTTTGTGGGAGAAGAGCTGCTCCGCAGGCTGGAAAGCGGCGGAAAGGTGTATGCGGAAGAAATAAAATACGCGTTGAAACAGTATAAATGTCAATGAGTGAATATGGAGGAAATGTATGTCTAAAAGTGATGTAATCGAGATTGAAGGGACTGTTGTGGAGAAGCTGCCCAATACCATGTTCCAGGTGGAACTGGAAAACGGACATCGTGTGCTGGCGCATATCAGCGGCAAGCTCCGCCAGAACTTTATCCGCATCCTTCCCGGAGATAAAGTGACGCTGGAGCTCTCTCCCTACGATCTGAGCAAGGGACGTATCATCTGGAGGGATAAATAATTGTGAAACTTGATAATATTTGAGAAAAATGATTGCAAACATTTTTTTCCTGTGTTATAATACTAAGCGGTCTTTTTTGAAAGGAGGGTTTAGCGTGAAGGTTAGATCATCAGTAAAACCAATGTGCGAAAAGTGCAAAATCATCAAGAGAAAAGGACGCATCAGAGTAATTTGTGAGAATCCGAAGCATAAGCAGAGACAGGGATAATCGCCGCCTGCGGAATAACCCGGTGAGGGGAAGGCAGGTATTGCGGGTTCTTGTCCGGTTTTAGGTGCGGCTGAACCGGCGCAGGGCTCAGGGCCATCTGCGCTGATTAACATAGAACTGGGATGGAGCTTGCCGGAGATTACTTCTTGATACCAAGACGAAAAGAAATTCTAAAATTGTATAGTACACAATTTAAGAATTTCTAAGTTTCGTCTGTGAAAAATGTGCAGGCACATTTTTCCGGGCGCAACCACCTTTAAGTCGGCTTGGAAAGATCGGATGTATCGAAATTGCATGAGTGTCCGATTGGGTGAAAGCCCCAATCAATTAGTAACAAGAATGCACATGGTTTCGGAGCGAAGCATGTGTGGAAAATGGAGGAATTGTAAATGGCTCGTATCGCAGGTGTTGACTTACCCAGAGAAAAGAGAATTGAAATCGGTTTGACCTATGTCTATGGAATCGGCAGAGTTACATCCAATAAAATTCTGCAGGAGGCGGGCGTGAATCCCGACACCAGAGTCAGGAATATTACCGATGACGAGGTAAAGAGAATTACGGAAGCTATCGAAAAGCTCAATGTGACGGTGGAAGGTGACTTGAGACGTGATATTGCCCTGAATATCAAGAGACTTCAGGAGATCGGCTGCTATCGCGGAATCCGTCATCGTAAGGGACTGCCTGTCCGCGGTCAGAATACCAAGAACAATGCGAGAACCCGCAAGGGACCCAAGAGAACCGTTGCAAACAAGAAAAAGTAAAAGTCAGTAAACATTGCGCAACTGTAAAAAGGTGAGAAAGTAGGTTAGTTTAAAATGGCAAAACAAGCTGCAAAGAAAGTAACTAAGAAGCGTGTCAAGAAAAACGTTGAACGCGGACAGGCACATATCCAGTCCTCTTTTAACAATACCATTGTTACATTGACGGACACAGAAGGAAATGCGCTCAGCTGGGCAAGTGCCGGCGGTCTGGGATTTAGAGGTTCAAGGAAATCTACTCCGTATGCTGCACAGATGGCGGCAGAGACAGCCACCAAGGCTGCTTTGATTCACGGGCTGAAAACTGTGGATGTATTTGTGAAGGGACCCGGTTCAGGGCGCGAAGCGGCTATCAGAGCGCTCTCTGCGTGCGGTCTGGAGGTGCTGAGCATCCGCGACGTTACTCCCGTTCCACACAATGGATGCCGTCCTCCCAAGCGCCGCCGTGTTTAATTATATTCGAAGGCGTAGGAATTTGCTGATCCGTCTGAAGCGGGCATATATGGCTGGCGGCCTGCCAACGCGGTGACAGTGGATTGGTTGTAGTTTACTGCAGATTTCATTGGCGTGCAGTATAAATTAATGTTGCTGGAAGAAGGTGCCGGAGGGCATTGTAAACAGAAAGGAAAGTTGAGGAAAACAGAAAATGGCAGTAAATCGTGTACCTGTGTTAAAGAGATGCAGATCCCTGGGACTGGAGCCTGTATATCTGGGATATGACAAGAAGTCCAAGAGACAGAATCCCAGAGCGGGAAAGAAAGTAAGCGAGTATGGTCTGCAGCTGCGCGAGAAGCAGAAGGCAAAATTTATCTATGGTGTTCTGGAAAAGCCTTTCCGCAATTATTATAAGAAGGCAGACAGAATGAAGGGAATGACAGGTGAAAACCTGATGACCATGCTGGAGAGCAGACTGGATAATGTAGTATTCAGAATGGGGTTTGCAAGAACCAGGAGAGAAGCAAGGCAGATTGTGGGCCACAAGCACATTCTGGTAAACGGCAAGCCGGTAAATATCCCTTCCTACTTAATTAAGGCCGGCGATGTGGTAGAGATCAGCGAAAAAGCGAAATCTCTGCAGAGATATAAAGATATTGTCGAGGTGACCGGCGGCAGGCTGGTGCCGGAGTGGATGGATGTTGATACGGAGAATTTAAAGGGAAGTATCAGGAATCTTCCCACCAGGGAAATGATCGATGCTCCCATAAATGAAATGCTTATTGTCGAGTTGTATTCCAAGTAAGCCCTGCTGGCCTCTGAGGTCATATCTCAATCTTATGGGGAGAGATATGGCTTCAGAGTGCTTGTGTCTTTAATAACATGAAAAAGGAGGGTATTCGAGTGTTTGATTTTGAAAGACCAAATATTGAGGTCGCTGAAATTTCAGAAGACAAGAAGTATGGCAGATTTGTGGTGGAACCTTTGGAGAGAGGCTATGGCATCACCCTGGGCAACTCTTTGAGGAGAATCATGCTTTCCTCCCTGCCCGGCGCAGCGGTGAGCCAGATCAAGGTGGAGGGGGTACTGCATGAATTCAGCGCGATTCCCGGCGTAAAGGAAGATGTGACTGAGATTATCATGAACCTGAAGAGCCTGGCTATCAAAAATGCAAGTGAGACCAATGAGGCGAAAACCGCATATATCGAATACGAAGGGGAAGGCATTGTGCACGCTTCTGATATTCAGGCGGACCAGGATATTGAGATTTTGAATCCGGAACTGGTAATTGCCACTCTGTGCGGCAAGGACGCAAAGCTCTATATTGAGCTGACCATTACCAGGGGCCGCGGTTATGTAAGTGCCGATAAGAACAAACACGAGGATTTACCGATTGGTGTGATTGCAATTGATTCCATCTACACACCTGTTGAGAGAGTAAATGTGACGATAGAAAATACCCGGGTGGGTCAGATCACCGACTATGATAAATTGACCCTGGATGTATTCACCAACGGAACCCTGGTGCCGGATGAGGCGGTCAGCCTTGCGGCGAAGGTTCTGAGCGAACATCTGAGCCTGTTCATCGATCTGTCCGAAAATGCCAAGACTGCGGAAGTCATGGTGGAGAAGGAGGATGATGAGAGGGAGAAGGTTCTCGAGATGAGCATAGACGAGCTGGAGCTGTCCGTTCGTTCTTATAACTGTCTGAAGAGAGCCGGAATCAATACGGTAGAGGAATTATGCAACAAGACCTCCGAGGACATGATGAAGGTACGCAACCTTGGCCGGAAGTCCCTGGAGGAGGTATTGGCAAAGCTGAAGGAGTTGGGTCTGAGCCTGAATCCCAGCGAAGAGTAAGAGACCGCGGAAGATTTTCCGCAGGGGGTAAATCCAAAGCGTTCGCCTGCGGTTCATCTCTAAATGGAAAAGAACTGCATTCGGTAAGTAAGTCCAAAGGGCGTGGCCGGATGTACCATAAAAGGAGAAAGGATTATAAATCATGGCAAAGTATAGGAAACTTGGAAGAACATCATCACAGAGAAAAGCATTACTGCGAAATCAGGTAACGGCATTGTTGCTTCATGGAAAGATTACCACCACCGAGGCCAGAGCTAAGGAAGTAAGAAAGATTGCGGAAGGTCTCATTGCAATGGCGGCTAAGGAAAGAGATAATTACGAGACTGTGAAGATTACCGCTAAGGTTCCCGTAAAGGATAAGGACGGAAAGCGCGTAAAAGAAGTGGTGGACGGCAGGAAGGTTACAAAATACGAGAGCGTGGAGAAGGAGATCAAGAAGGATCTTCCCGGCAGGATGCATGTGAGACGCCAGATTCTCAGAGTTCTCTATCCCGTGGTGGATGTTCCTGCGGAAAAGGCCGGAAGAAAGAGAAACACCAAGGAAGTGGATCTGGTTGCAAAGCTTTTTGAAGAATACGGTCCTAAATATGCTGACCGCAACGGCGGCTACACCAGGATTATCAAGATTGGCCCCCGCAAGGGCGATGCCGCCATGGAAGTGATTCTGGAGCTGGTATAATTTCTTGACTACGATTATAGTTAACGGCATAAAGTAAGAATTCTAATGATGTGGAATGGGAGCCAATGTGAAAGCATTGGTTCTCTTTTTCGGCTTATGGGAGAAAACCCGCCCGCTGCGGAATCCGAAAGGCGCCGGAATACAGGGTGATTCTTCCCCTGTCGAAAGGCACCGGAATACAGGTTGATTCTTTCTCTGCCGAAGGGCACTGAAACACAGAGTGATTTCCCTTGCGGGATTGCGTACATATGAGCTTCTGAACACAGAGAGAATTATTTCACGAAAGAAAGGCGGTAGAATGAAATTCTTCCATTACGACAACGAGAATATAAAGAAAACCCTGAATATGGCATGGCCGGCCATGCTGGAATCCTTTTTTGCCGCCTTTGCAGGGCTTGTAGACTCCCTGATGGTGAGCTCCCTGGGATCCCATGCGGTAGCCGCAGTGGGATTGACCACACAGCCCAAATTTGTGGGATTATCCTTTTTTATTGCGGCGAATGTATCCATATCGGCCCTGGTGGCCAGAAGAAACGGGGAGAACAGACGCCGTGAGGCAAATCAGATTTTTTCCACCTTTTTACTCTTTATTCTGTGCATGGCCGTATTGATAAGCGCATTGATGGTGGTATTCGCGGATCCGATTATCCGGCTCTGCGGATCGGAGGATCTGACACATGACAGCGCAGTGCTGTATTTCAAAATTATTATGGGAGGAATGATTTTCAATGTAATACAGCTTGGCGTGAATTCGGCTCAGCGGGGAGCAGGCAATACCCGCATTACCATGCGCACCAACCTTGTGTCCAATACCGTAAACATTCTGTTTAACTACCTTTTGATACAGGGACATTTCGGTTTCCCGGCGCTGGGCATCCGGGGAGCAGCTCTGGCCACGGTACTGGGAACCGTGGTCTCCAGTATTATGAGCGTATACTCGGTGTGGAAGAAGGATACCTTTGTAAGCATTCCCTATATCATAGAAAATAAAATCAGACCTGCCTTCGAGGCGCTGAAAAATATCGTCAGGGTGGGCTACAGCGTCTTCGCGGAACAGCTTCTGATGCGGATAGGTTTCATGCTGACGGCCATTATGGCTGCGGATCAGGGCACGGCGGCCATGGCGGCCCACCAGGTTGGGATGAATATCATGGGCCTGTCCTTCTCCTTCGGAGACGGTCTGCAGGCTACGGCGGTGGCGCTGATCGGTTACAGCCTGGGAGCGAAGCAGCCTGAAATGGCCAAAGAATACGGCAGAACCTGCAGGATGATAGGGGGCGTCATCTCCGTCATTCTCTCGGCGGTGTATTTCTTCGGAGCGGGATTACTGATGCGTATGTTCTTCAGGGAGGACGAGATCGTCGCCATCGGAGTCAGTATCATGCATGTGATAATCTTTGTAGTGATTCTGCAGATCGCTCAGGTGATCTATATGGGATGCCTGAGGGGCGCAGGAGATACTCTTTATACGGCGGCAGCGTCCACCGTCAGCGTCACGCTGATGAGAACCCTGGGTTCCTATTTCTTCGGATACATCCTGCATATGGGAATCACGGGTATCTGGATCGGCGTGGTGGTGGACCAGCTCTCCCGCTATATCCTGGCAAATATCCGTTTCCGCCAGGGGAAATGGACTCAGATCAAAATATAGCTCCGCCCTGTATATTCCTGAAAAGTGAAACGGAGCCGTACGCAAGACTTACGGCTCCGGGGCTTTCTGAAAATGCTGATAATCCTTGACATTGTTCCAATGCCCTCCCCAGGTAAAGCCATGCTGGATAAAGAGCTTGTAACAGAGATCATTTTCATCGATTTTATAGGGAAAACTAACGGAGCGGTCCGCATAGGCGGAAGCGGAGGCCGGGGAAACGATCTGCGTACCGTCCTGCGCATAGCCCACATAGGGATTATACAGCGGATTGATATCCACGGCCAGGCCCAGGGCGTGTCTGGAGAGGGCATCGCTCCCTGCCACCACACGGTAATTGAAGCAGGAGGTGTTGTCAGCCTCCATGGAAGCGATATCGTCCCCATTGTATTCATCGATCAGCAGAACTCTTTCCAGCCGGTACTCATTGCGATAAAGCTCATAAAATATTTCCGCAAGATCCCGGGCGATCAATTCATTGCAGATCAATTCCCCTTCTGAGATATTTCCGTTAAAGTCATAATGAATAATATGGACATAACGAAGCTGGTCCAGGGTGATTTCCGGCTCGGCACCGTCATTTTCCCCGCCCGGAACCGGGTAAGAGATACCGGTGATATAACGGCGGAGGTTATCGGAGAGGGGCTCATAATAAAATCCCTCCGCCAGAAGGACCCGCTCTTCCAGCTGCGTTTCTCCGTTCAGGGCAGCGCCGGTCAGCAGGGAGGGCGGAACGATGTCCCCGGAGGGAAGCTGCGCTTCCTCCTCCCCTGATTCCGGGGAGGAGGGCAGACGCCGGCCGCCTTTATTCAAATCCTGAAGCGAAGCAGTGTTCTGCTTTGCGTAATCGCTCAGGCTCATGGCATTTCTGTTTAGAAACTGAGTCAGTCCGCGTACTATTACCAGGATACCGGCCAGAATCAGCAGCATCTTTATTATTTTATTTCGGTCCATAGAATTATCCTCCCGAAACAGGGCATTTTACAGGCTACAGAGGCGGGGCCTTATCAGGAAATATCCCCATCATTTAGAATATCATACAGGAGACGTTTTGTAAATTCCTGATGTGCGGCCAGGGCGGGAGGATATTTTGCGGCCAGTATTCAGTTGGCCTGTTCTGCTCAGCGGAAAACATATTCCGTAACCAGCGGAAAATCAGGCGGGCGGGGGCGGGGGGACTTTGTGAAAGCACCCACGGGGTGTCCTTAGCGGAGGCGAAATCCACTGGTTATGGAGACTTAGATGCGCTCTTTGCATCTTAGTCTCCGTTACCAGTTAGTTCGCCGCAGCGTTACCCCGGCCGAGCAAAGTCCCCCCGCCCCCGTCCGCCGTCACTTGCGGCTCTCCACCGTAAAGCCCTGCAATAGGCTGGCCCATTGCGGCCCTCTCATTGCAGCTCCCCTTAAAAAGCATTGCCGAAACTATGAAAAGTCTCTGAAAACAGTTGTAATTACAGGCGGAATCTAATATAATGTGTGTCAGCAGAGCGGACGTAAGGCAGGACACCGCGCCGGGGGAGACACAAAGGATGCGCAGCCCTGCGGGACGACGACGCCGCGCCGCAATGAAAGCTTTTCAGAGAACCAGAGGAATAGACAGGATGGGAATTGTAAAGACGGAAGACTTAGTATACGAATACATCAGGCGGGATGAGGAAGGAAATGTGGAAGGAATCACCACCGCGGTGGACCGGGTCAGCCTGGACATTGCGCCGGGCGAATTCATTGCCATTCTGGGACATAACGGCTCCGGAAAATCCACCCTCGCCAAACATATGAATGCCATCCTGAACCCCACGGAAGGAACCGTCTGGGTGGATGGAATGGACAGCTCTGAGGACGAGCATATCTGGGAGATCCGGCAGACTGCGGGCATGGTATTCCAGAACCCGGATAACCAGATTATCGGCCAGGTGGTGGAAGAGGATGTGGGCTTCGGCCCGGAGAATATGGGAATTCCCACGGAGGAGATCTGGCAGAGAGTGGAGGAGAGCCTGAAGGCAGTGGGAATGTATGAATACCGTAAACATTCTCCCAACAAACTCTCCGGGGGACAGAAACAGAGAGTGTCCATTGCCGGTGTGCTTGCCATGCACCCGAAATGCATAGTGCTGGACGAGCCCACTGCCATGCTGGACCCCAAGGGGCGCAAAGAGGTTATCCGCGCCGCCCGAGCCCTGAACCAGGTGGAAAATATCACCGTGATACTGATCACACATTATATGGAAGAAACCATATACGCGGACAGAATTTTTATTATGGATGAGGGCAAAATTGCTCTGGAGGGAACGCCGCGGGAAATTTTCTCCCAGGTGGAGAGACTTAAGGATCTGCGCCTGGACGTGCCCCAGGCCACATTGCTTTCCCATGAATTGCGGAAAAAAGGGATTGAACTGCCGGAGGGGATACTGACCGCACAGGAGCTGGCCGATGCGCTGGCGGAATATGCCGGCATATCCGGCGGCCCGGGAAGAAATGCGAAGAAGAGGTAATGTATGTCCATTATTTTAGACCATGTCAATTATATATACGGGGGAGATACTCCTCTGGCAGTGAAAGCCCTGGATGACATCTGCCTCCAGATACCGGACGGAGAGTTTGTGGGGATCATCGGACATACGGGCTCCGGAAAATCCACCCTGGTGCAGCATCTGAACGGACTCTTAAAGGCCACTTCCGGACATATCTACTTTAACGGCGAGGATATATACGATAAAGATTATGATATGAAAAAACTGCGGAGCAGGGTGGGGCTGGTATTTCAATATCCCGAGCATCAGCTTTTTGAGATAGATGTGTTCACCGATGTCTGCTTCGGCCCAAAGAACCTTGGGCTGGACAAAAAGGAGACGGAGCTTCGGGCCTTCGACGCGCTGCAGAAGGTGGGATTGCCCTCAGAGCTGTATTATCAGTCTCCCTTTGAGCTTTCCGGCGGACAGAAAAGGCGGGTGGCCATAGCGGGCGTTCTGGCCATGGAGCCGGAGGTGCTGGTGCTGGACGAACCCACGGCGGGACTGGACCCTAAGGGGAGGGAGGAAATTCTGCATCAGATCAAGGCGCTTCAGACGCAGACGGGCATGACGATTCTGCTGGTGTCTCACAGCATGGAGGACGTGGCGGAGTATGTGGACAGGATTATCGTTATGAACAGGGGAAGCGTGCTTTACGACGATGAGCCCAGGAAGGTATTTGCCCATTATAAGGAGCTGGAAAGCGTCGGTCTGGCGGCTCCCCAGGTCACCTATATTCTGCACGAGCTGAAGAACAGGGGACTTCCTGTAGATGTGAATGCAACCACTATCGAAGAGGCGGCGGGTACGGTAATGAAAGCGCTGGGCAGACATTCCGGGAATAATATGCGCGAATAAGGAAATGAAGGCTTCAGAATCAGAAGAAGGCCTTAAAACAGGAGAAGGAAAGTTACAGAATCAATCAAAAGAAAGAAAATTATGCGGGAAACAATATGCTTAGAGATATTACATTAGGACAATACTATCAGACACAGTCGCTCATACACAGCCTGGACCCAAGAGTGAAACTGGGAGGAACGCTGCTGTATATCATATCCCTCTTCTTTTTCCGCAACTTTTCAGGGTATATGATTGCCGCGCTTTTTCTGGGCATAGTGATCCGGCTTTCCCATGTCCCCTTTAAATTCATGGTAAAGGGCATGAAGGCCATCCTCTTCCTGCTGTTGATTACAGTGGCGTTTAACCTCTTTCTCACGCCGGGGGAGGAGCTGGTCTCCTTCTGGAAGCTTACGATTACGGAGGAGGGACTGCGCAGTGCGGTCACCATGGCTGTCAGGCTGACCCTTTTGATTATCGGCTCCTCCGTCATGACATTGACGACTACTCCCAATAATCTGACGGACGGGATGGAGAAAATGATGAAGCCGCTGAAGGTAATCCGTGTACCGGTGCACGAGGTGGCCATGATCATGTCCATCGCCCTGCGGTTTATCCCTATCCTGATGGAGGAGACGGATAAGATTATGAAGGCGCAGATCGCCAGGGGAGCGGATTTTGAAAGCGGAAACATCCTGAAAAGGGCCAGGGCCATGGTGCCGCTGCTGGTGCCCCTGTTTATATCCGCGTTTCGCAGGGCAAACGACCTTGCCATGGCCATGGAGGCCAGGTGCTACCGGGGCGGAGAGGGCAGAACGAAGATGAAGCCGCTGATCTACCGGAGACGGGACAGAATGGGATATCTGTTTCTGGCTGTATACCTTGCCGTGAGTATATCGGTGGGACGGCTGGACGTATTCTGGTAAAAATTTGGTTCAGGCCTGCCCGGTCAGACATTTTACACCCGGGCATGCACGGAGTATAAAACGGAGCCCGGCATTTCCGGGCAGGACCTGAAAACGGGACATTGGACCGGATGGGGATGCAGGGCTTAAGAGAAGAAAGGAAACCGATTGCGATAATGGCTCGTGAGTCTTAAAAGGGAGAGAAACATGGAGAAGAAGCGTATCCGTATCACGGTTGCCTACGACGGGACAAATTACCATGGATGGCAGATACAGGACAATGGGAATACCATTGAGGCGGAATTAAATAAATGCCTTTCGGAGCTGCTGGGGGAGGAAATCCGTGTGATCGGCGCCAGCCGCACGGATTCCAGGGTGCATGCGCTGGGGAATGTGGCAGTGTTTGACACACAAAACCCCATGCCGGCTTCCAAGATTTCCTATGCGCTGAACCAGAGACTGCCGGAGGATATACGGATACAGAGGTCAGAGGAAGTATCTCCGAACTGGCATCCCAGGCATTGCGAGAGCCGGAAAACCTACGAATACCGCATTTACAGGGCGGAATTTCCCATGCCTGTGAAAAGGCTGTATTCCTATTTTACCTATCACACCCTGAATGTGGAGCGCATGCGGGAGGCGGCGGCCTATCTGGAAGGGAAGCATGATTTCAAGAGCTTCTGCCAGACAGGGGCCCAGGTGGAGAACACGGTGCGGATTATATACGCTTTGTGGGTGGAGGAACAGGGGCAGGATCTTGTGATCCGTGTGTGCGGAAACGGTTTCCTGTATAATATGGTCAGAATCATTGTGGGAACTCTCTTGGAAGTGGGCCAGGGAAAGAGGGAGCCCGAGAGTATGCCGGATATTCTGGCGGCCGGAGACCGGGCAGCCGCGGGAGCCACCGCTCCGGCCCATGGACTGACGCTTATGAAGTATGAATTCCTGTGATTTTCCATGAACTTTGCCGCTATAAATTTCAGTAAGGATTCTTGATAAGAATTTTTACTGAGAATTTTTGATAAGAATTTTTTGGAAAAAAGATTGACACAGGAAGCAGGCTATAGTAGAATATAAAAATGTGACGAAGTTTCGAAATGCCATGCCAAAGCCCCGGCAGGGTATTTGAAATAGAGAAGAAAAGCGTCCCGGAGAAGCCATAGGACGTGGCCGGACATCTGCGGAAATATGGCGGGCACGGGAGAACAAGGGAGTCTGCTGAGACTGACTCAAGGAAAAAGCAATACGGAGGGAACATAATGAAGACATTTATGGCTAGTCCAGCTACAATCGATAGAAAATGGTATGTAGTAGACGCTGAAGGTATGACCCTGGGCCGCCTTGCATCAGAGGTTGCTGCTGTTTTAAGAGGAAAGAATAAGCCCACCTTTACGCCCCATATGGACACCGGCGACTATGTAATCGTGGTGAATGCCGAGAAGATTAAGGTGACCGGCAAGAAGCTGGATCAGAAGGTTTACTACCATCATTCCGGTTATGTGGGCGGCTTGAAGGAAACTACCCTGAAGGAGAAGCTGGCAAAGAAGCCCGAGCAGGTATTAGAGCTTGCGGTGAAGGGCATGCTTCCCAAAGGACCTTTAGGAAGGCAGATGTACAGAAAGCTTTTTGTATACGCGGGACCTGAGCATAAGCATGCGGCTCAGAAGCCTGAAGTGCTGACATTCTAAGGGATAGGAGGATAAAACAAATCATGGCTAAGACAGAAAAGTTCTATGGTACGGGCAGAAGAAAGAAATCTGTGGCAAGAGTTTATTTGACACCCGGCAAAGGGGATGTCATTATCAATAAGAGAAATATGGACGATTACTTTGGAATGGAGACGCTGAAGGTGATCGTTCGCCAGCCCTTCGTGGCAACCGGCACATCCGAGAAGTTTGACGTTCTGGTGAATGTGCGCGGCGGCGGATATACGGGACAGGCAGGCGCCATCAGGCACGGCATTTCCAGAGCACTGCTTCAGGTGGATGGGGAGTACAGGCCTCTTCTGAAGAAGGAAGGCTTCCTGACCAGGGATCCCCGCATGAAGGAGAGAAAGAAGTACGGATTGAAGGCTGCAAGACGTGCACCTCAGTTCTCCAAGAGATAGTTATCCCTTCGAGAGAGGCAGAAGATTACACAGACAAAAGATATGGAATCCATGGAAATCATGTATTTTCAAGGGGATAACGACTTAAATTCTCTGAAAAGAGTCAGCCGTCACTATGCAGAAGTGGCGGCTGTTTTTATGTGCAGGCCCGCATATGAAATTTTGCTGCTCATGCAGCATGCGGGCCGCGCGGCAAGCAGGGGAGAAATCTAATGGAATTCAGCGCCAAATGGCAGAAGGCACGGAGACAGAGCCGGGAGCTGGCGGCAGGCTGACAGAATGGAGGGAAAAAGATGAGAAAGCGATATTTGATGGGGGTAATGTCCCTGGTATTGGCCGGAATGCTGCTCTGCGGCTGCGCGGGGAAGGACGAGGAAAGGGAAGAGAGAAACCGGGACAGGCAGGAGACGGAAAGTACTTCCGGCCGGGAGGAAACGGGCCACGGGGAGCTGCCCCAGGAAGGCGCCGCAGGGAAGGAGACGCCGGAGGGAGCGGAGGAAAATACGGTGAAGGTTTCCTTTGAAGGGCAGGACATGGAGGGAAATACGGTTTCTTCCGATATTTTCCCGAATTCCAGGCTCACCATGATCAATGTGTGGGCCACCTACTGCAATCCCTGCCTGAGAGAAATGCCGGAACTGGCGCAGCTGACGGCGGAATATACTTCGGAGGATTTCCAGCTGATCGGAATTATCAGCGATGTGCAGGAGGGAGCGGACCAGTCGGCCATGGAAACAGCGGCGCAGCTGATAGAGCAGACCGGGGCGGATTATCCCCATCTTCTGCTCAATGAATCCATCTATTACGGGATGCTCACCGACGTGATGGCCGTGCCAACCACCTTTTTTGTGGACAGCGAGGGAAATATTCTGGATACGGTAGTTGGCGCCATGGACAAGAGCGCATGGAAGGAGAAGATCGATGAGCTTTTGGAGGAATTGGAGAATTAGTAAGCATTGCAGGCAGTACGCCTGGATTGCGGGAGTGCTCCTGGGAGTCCTTTTCCTGGGCATCGGCATGGCGCAGGGACAGTTTGAAACGATCTGGAAAAAGGCAGTGATGATTTGCATGGAATGTATCGGAATCGGGTGAAGCATATGATAAAGAGATGGAGACTGGCGGTACAGATTCTTTTTACCATTATTACGAACGGATATCTGTACGGATTTATAAGCGGGAAAATATACCGGGGACAGCTGAAATATGTCTGCGTTCCGGGACTGAACTGTTATTCCTGTCCCGGGGCTGTCGCCTCCTGTCCCATAGGGGCGCTCCAGGCTGTCCTGAACGGGAAAGGATTTCAGGTACCGTTCGCGGTACTGGGATTTTTCTTCCTGTTTGGAAGCATATTGGGCAGAGTCGTCTGCGGCTGGCTCTGTCCCTTTGGCCTGGTGCAGGATCTTCTTCACAGGATTCCGCTTTTTCGGAAGAGAAAGAGGCTTCCTTTTCATCGTATTTTAAAATACGGAAAGTATCTGGTTTTGGTTCTGCTGGTATGCATTGGCTCCAGCTTCCTGTTCGGAGGGTTTGCCAAAATCCCCGCCTTCTGTAAATACCTGTGTCCCTCCGGCACCTTTCTGGGAGCGCTGCCCCTGATCGGAATGAATGAAGCGCTGCGCAGTCAGATTGGAGGACTTTTCTTCTGGAAGCTTGGGATACTGCTTCTGCTGCTCTTCCTGTCCGTAAAGGTATATCGTCCGTTCTGCCAGTATCTCTGCCCGCTGGGGGCCGTCTACGGCTGGTTCAACCGTTTCAGCCTGGTGCAGATCCATTGGGAGAAGGATAAGTGCATTTCCTGCATGGCCTGCCAGAAAGCCTGTCCTGTGGAACTTGCCCCCGATGAGATCTCCCGCTCGCCGGAATGCATCCGCTGCGGCAAGTGCACGGGGGCCTGCCCCACAGGCTGCCTGCATTTTAAGAAGCCGGATCCGCCTACTTCTTGAACAGGCCCTTCAGGGCGTCCACGGAGTCGGATACCTTATCCACGGTGAGCTTTGCCTTGACACCGTCGATGACCTGGTTGATCATGTCATCCGGCAGATCTACGCCGAGCACGCTCTCCAGGGCCTTTACCGGCTCCTTCTGGAACTGTTCCTGCAGCTTTTTGTCTTTGGTGATTCTATCCACCGCCGTCTTGATTTGTTCTTTTACATCCATTTCTCTGTCCTCACTTTCCAGTATACCTTTCCTTCATTCACCGCACTATACTTTATTCCCTCAGGCAATGAGCCATGCCGGCAAAGCCGGCTTTATGCCGCGGGGGTCATAGTACCGATGTGTCCAAAGGATATGAAAGGGGCTGTAGGGAAATGCTGTCAGAGCATAATATATGGCTGTAAGTTTCAATATACCGCAGCATATATTGCGGAGGCATGGCCGTTTCCTGACAGCTCCTTCAGGGCTTCTTATATTATAGCGTCGCACGGGATGCATGTAAAGAAAATATGGGAAGAAAGTCCAATGAATTATTTTA
Organism: uncultured Acetatifactor sp.; assembly: GCA_910589035.1. Lineage (GTDB taxonomy): Bacteria > Bacillota > Clostridia > Lachnospirales > Lachnospiraceae > Acetatifactor. The sequence goes on from CAJUSI010000091.1 coordinate 27,602, forward strand.
TGGACCTTGCAGTGCATTGTGAAAAATCGGTGAAAAATCCTGTAGAAAAACCTATCCCGGACAGGCGGAAATGTGATATACTTGGATAGATAAGACGGGATGGTTCTGAATTGAATTTTTATGGGAAAAGGTGGGAAAATGATGGAATGGTTCATGGAGCTGGACGCCGGAATCCTTCTCTTTCTTCAGGAAAATGTGAGGAATGAGATTCTGACGCCTGTTTTGGCTTTGCTTACAACATTGGGAAACGCAGCGGCGGTCTGGATCGCCATATCCCTGGTACTGCTGCTTTTCCGGAAGACAAGGCGGGTGGGAATCATGAGCCTTCTGGCGCTTCTGGTGTCGTTCCTGCTCAATAATATGATTTTGAAGAACCTGGTGGGCAGGGTGCGGCCCTATGACGCCATAGAAGGACTGACTGCGCTGGTGGGAAAGCCCAGGGATTACTCCTTCCCATCCGGGCATACGGGGAGCTCCTTTGCGTCCGCATGGGTCCTGTTCAGAAAGCTGCCGGCGCGGTTCGGGATTCCGGCGCTTGTGCTTGCGGCAGTGATCGGCCTGTCCCGCCTGTATGTGGGAGTGCATTATCCCACGGATGTATTATTCGGCATGATCAACGGGATTGCCAGCGGAGGCATTGCCATCCTGATTATGGGAAACAAAGCCGTTCAGCGCTGATTCCGCGGGCAATGAGTCAGGGGGATGCGCCAGCATCCATTTGGCGAATGCCACGAGAATGATGAATTTGTACAGGACGGAATCCCCGGTGCAGGGCAAAAGCCCCCATGCATGGAAGAGAAGCCCCCATGCATGGAAGAGAAGCCCCCATGCATGGAAGAGAAGCCCTCATGCAGGTCAGAGAAGCCCCTACGCAGGGCAGAGAAGCCCCCGCGCAGGACAGAAGCCCTCATGCAGGGCAGAGAAGGGAAGCCCCCGCAGCAGAATTAGGAACATCCGGGGAGTAGCTCGGACGGCCGGGAAGCGGCTGTGCGGCAAAGGAATTTTGACCCTCGCGGCATTCGCAAAGCCCATTTTCAATTGGCTTATGTGCATGGAAGCATGCACACTTGACTCATTGCCCGCGGGAATAAAGAATGAGGTGCAGCTTATATGGAAAAGAAAAGTGCAGACAAAAAATTGGACATGGAAGGAATACTGGCCCGGGTGGATGCGTTCTTTGAGGCGAATCAGGGGGAGGAAGCCGAGAGGCTTATGCGGGAGTCCGCGGCGCTGGCCGTTCAGGAACAGGATGACGAGGGACTGCTGCAGCTGCTCAACGAGCTGATCGGTTACTACAGGGAGACCGGACAGAAGGAGAATGTGTTTCAGATAGCGCCCAGGGCCATCGCCCAGGCAGAGAAGATGGGGCTTGCGGGAACGATTCCCTACGCCACAACCCTGCTCAATGCCGCCACCGCATACCGGGCCTGCGGCAGGCTCCGGGAATCGGAAGGATATTATCTCAAAGTGCAGGAGATTTACCGGGAACAGCTGGAGCCCGGCAATATGCTGGTTGCGGGACTGAAGAACAATATAGCCCTTCTGTATCAGGAGAAGGGAGATTATGCCGGGGCAAAGAAAAGCCTGGAGGAGGCTCTGGTTATTGCGGAGAAAAACGGTGCGGCCTATGAGACTGCCGTTACCTGCGCGAATCTTGCGGGCACCTGCATGCAGCTTGAGGAGGCTTCCGCGGCCTATGAGTATGCGAGAAGATCTGCGCAGATCTTCCGAAGCCTCAATGTGGAGGACAGTCATTCCGCTGCGGCGCTTGCCACCATGGGCGCATGGCATTACAGCAGAGGAGAATACGGAAAAGCGCTGGAATATTATCGGCAGAGCATGGATATTGTGGAGAAGAATCTGGGAAAAAATGAATACTACCGCAGACTGCAGGAAAATGCAGAGGCATGCGGGAAAGCGCTGGCGGCAGGAGGAGATGCGGAGTCCTGCGGGAAAGCATCGGATGAAAGTGGACTTTCCCTTGCCAGGGATTACTATGAGGCCTTCGGCCGCCCCATGATAGAGGAGAAATTTCCGGAATATGCGGGAAGGATAGCCGTGGGGCTTTCGGGAAGAGGATCGGACTGCTTCGGCTACGACGACGCGGCATCCCGGGATCATGACTGGGGGCCGGAATTCTGCATGTGGGTGACGGACGAAACCTACGGAGAGATCGGGAAAGAACTGGAGGAGGCCTACGCTCGGCTCCCGGAGGAATTCAGGGGGTATCAGCGTGCTCCCCGGGTGAGCGGGGCCAAAAGGCGGGGCGTGATGCGGATAGCCGAATTCTATCAGAACCTGACAGGAGCGTCGGAATATGAGAAAATAGACTGGCGCAGCGTCCCCGATGCCTCCCTTGCGGCAGCCGTCAACGGAGAAATATTCCGGGACGACGAGGGCATTTTCACCGCCTTCCGGGAGAAATTAAAGGCGGGCTATCCGGAGGAAATCCGCTATCTGAAGCTGGCGGAGAGCGCCGCCAGGTACGCCCAGGCGGCTCAGTACAATGCACCCAGGATGAAGGGCAGGGGAGATCGCCTTACTTCGGAAATGATGGTCTGGGACGGCATAAAGGAAGCCATGAAGCTCCAGCATTATATCGAGGGCAAATATCCCCCTCATGACAAATGGCTCCACCGCAGCCTCCGGGAGACGAAAGAAGGCAGGGAGGTGGCGGCGTATGCGGAAGCCATAGCCCGGGATGTCGGAGGGGAGGGGGTCTCTGCCGGAATCGAGGAGCTGGGCGCGTACTTTGCCATGGAAATGTATGGAAGGGACCTGATCAGCGACACGGATTCCTATCTGGACGCCCACAGCGAAGAGCTGGTATACAAGGCCTCCCTGGCGGCGAAGAGCCGGGAGGAACTGGCCGCGGAGATTGCAGGCCTTGAGTTTGAAGCCTTTGACAAGGTACAGAACGAGGGAGGCAGAGCCAGCTGCCAGAATGACTGGTCCACCTTCTCCATCATGCGAAAGAGCCAGTACCTGACATGGGACAGGGCCATGCTGATGCAGTATCTCTACGATTTCCACAGGGAATACCGCAGAGGGCATAATCTGATTGAGGAAAAATACGGACGGATGATGGAGAGCACCGCGCCGGAAAAATATGAGGAGATCAAGGACCGTTTCCCGGAGCTGAGCGAAGAGAAAAAGGCGATCATCGAGCAGATTGTGAAGCTTCAGGTGGGCTGGATGGAGGAATTCGCCGGACGGTATCCCGGTCTTGCGGGAAATGCCAGGCATATCCATACCTGGGAGGACGAATCCTTTGACACATCCTATGAGACCTATCTGAGAGGGGAGCTTGGCACCTATTCCGACAAGATGCTGGAGCTGTACGGCAGGTATGTGGTGGGCTACGCCCGCCGGGGCGGGAACATCGCATGGGATATTATGGAAAAAAATGTAAAAATGTACGGATATTCCGGCCTCGATGAGGCAGAGGAAAAAACTTCAAGAGAATAGTTCAGGCATATTGCACACACTAATTTCGTAAAATGCCGGTTCGGATGAAAAAACGTCCGGACCGGCATTGCTGTTTCTGAAAATTTTTATACTCACGAGCGATAAAATCTGCTGCTATGTCCGCAGCGCAGCTGGCTTGTGGATCGGGTTACATGGCAGAGATTTGTGACCGCGGGTATAAATATGGCAATGGATGATATAGAGGACATGGCAATAGAAGAGATGGCAATAGAAGACATGATGTAAGAAGACTTGCCGAATATGGATTCTATTGTTTTACGAAAGGAGTGTGTGCAATGGATTTTAACGACGCTTATTATGGCCGCAGCGGCCTGCTTTATACGGATCTGCCCCTTGGGTTCGGTATGTCTCTCACCATGAATGAGGCGGCCCTGAACGGATATGCCGCGCTCACGGAAGCGGAAAAAGAAAAGGTCATTATGCGCTGCAAAGCTGCGCGGACCAAAGGGGAGATGCAGAGAATAGTGGATTCCCTGGTACCGGGCGCCGATGTGCAGGAAATTATGGAAGAAGAGAAGGAAGCGCTGTCCTGACATGGGCAAAGCTCTTGCCGAGCCTCCGCATGTCAATTAGTAACGTTGCAAGCTTAATGCCCTGTTGCATGTAGTGGGGTGGTTGACCCGGGAACGCAGTTAAATCAACAAACAATGAAAGAACTCCGGAATTTTGCCAAAAGCGCAGAAACCCGTCATTAGATGCTTATCAGAACCACCCGCCGTCTAAGGTGATGATCTGGCCGGTCATGTATTCGGGCGCCCGGGTGATCTGCAGAATCAGCTCCGCAGCCTCGGCTGCGGTTCCCAGACGGTCGGCGGGAATCTCGGCCCGGAGGGCTTCCAGTTCCTCCGGGCGCAGCCTCTCGTTCATGGAAGTGTCAATGACACCGCAGGCCAGGGCGTTCACCTGGATATTGCTGGGAGCCAGCTCCTTTGCCAGCGCCCTGGTAAAGGCGTTCACGCCTCCTTTGGATGCGGAGTACGCCACCTCCATGGAAGCGCCCTGGGAGCCCCAGACGGAGGAGACGTTGATGATCCGCCCTCGGTGGTTCTTCAGCATCAGGGGAATGGCCGCCCGGCAGGTATAAAAGCAGGAATCCAGATTCACGGCCATGACCCTGTGCCATTCTTCAGCGCTCATATCCGACATAAGGCCGAAGAAGGCTATCCCCGCGTTGTTCACCAACACATCCAGGCTACTCAGGGAGGAAAATACCTGCTCCACATCTGCCTCCGATCCCATATCCGCCCGGAAAGGACGGCAGATAATCCCGTAAGCGGAGGAAAGCTCCCCGGCCAGGACTTCCAGGTCGTTCATGGACTGGAGACAGGTCAGCGCCAGATGATAGCCGCTTCTTGCAAATGCTTCCGCGGCGGCTCTGCCGATTCCCCTGGAAGCGCCTGTGATCAGGGCCCATTTCGAATGGTTTTCTGTATTCATGAAGATACCTCCTGCTTGCTGTCATTATTTTTTACAATATGGTTCTGCAAGGTGATGCCGGAGCAATTCTGGTGAACATCATAGCTCTTCCTGCTTTGTCCGGAACGATAATCGTAACGGCATCCATATTGTGCGCCAGAGTTCGGGACTCCATGCGTCAGATGAGCGCGTTCTGCTCGGGCTTTCTACCATCATATCATGATACAGGGCTTTTTTCCATGCTTGTTTTTTTATCGGGAAACTGTTACACTGAGAACGGATACAAGGGAAATATCCCGTCTGCGGGCAGCGGGGGATTGGCTGCAGACGCATAGACGAAAATCTTAGAATGGAGAGAAAGAATATGTACGATCTGATTATTATCGGTTCCGGCCCTGCAGGGCTTTCAGCCGCAGTGTACGGAAAAAGGGCGGCGCTGGATCTGGTGGTGCTGGAGAAAAATCCCATGAGCGGCGGCCAGGTGCTCAATACCTATGAGGTGGACAACTATCTGGGAATGCCCGGAACGGACGGCTTTGATATGGGCATGCGGTTCCGGGAGCATGCGGACAAGCTGGGAGTGGAATTTAAGGAGGGCACCGTGCTCTCCATCGAGGATCTGGGGGACAGGAAGCTGGTGCATACGGACGGGGGCGACCTGGAGGCGAAGGCGGTCATTCTGGCCGCCGGGGCAGAGCATGCGCTCCTGGGCGTGCCCGGGGAGGAGCGGCTTGGCGGGAAGGGCGTCTCCTACTGTGCCACCTGCGACGGCGCCTTCTTCCGGGGAAAGACCGTGGCCGTGGTGGGCGGCGGGGATGTAGCCCTGGAGGACGCCATTTATCTGTCGCGGACCTGCGAGAAGGTCTATCTGATTCACAGGCGGGACGAGCTGCGGGGGGCGGCGGTCCTTCAGCAGGAGCTTTTCGGCAAGCCCAATGCGGAAATCCTCTACAGTCATGTGGTGGAGGAAATTCAGGGGGAGGAAGCGGTGGAAGGGCTTCTGGTGAAAAATCTGAAGAGCGGAGAAAGCTTTGCACTGCCTGTGTCAGGGGTGTTTGTGGCGGTGGGGATCCGGCCCGGCACCGAGCTGGTGCGGGAGCTGGTCTCCTGCGACGAGAACGGCTATGTGTTGGCGGGGGAGGACTGCGCCACGGACAGGCCGGGCCTCTTCGCGGCAGGGGATGTACGGAAGAAGCCCCTGCGCCAGATTGCCACAGCCGTGGCGGACGGGGCCAACGCGGCCGTATCGGCGGCGAATTTTTCCCGCGGAAAATAAAATACCCCGCAATAAGCTGACGGGGTATCAGGCAATTCTCCATGTTATTGCAGCGTCTGCCGGGTTCAGGCAAATTTACAATAACATGGAGGGATCCATAAAGGGAAAATACATGTCTGTCTGTGTTACAGAGATTCATTTTAACTGTGATTAGCCACAGACAGACTGTTGGTTTACCGTTTTAGCTCATCGGGGAGCTGGGGCTGGTAATGGCTCCAGGCACTGGAAGTCCCTGCTCCGACCTGTGCAGTAAAGCAGGCAATGGAGCTTAAAGTAGACAGCAGTATAAATTGGATTTTGGTAAGTTTTGAAATAATTGTTTTCATCATATACTCCTTTTCTTAAGTATTCTTAGCTTATATTTTAGCAGGAATATTTAATTTTGGATAAAATTAAGCGTAAAATACGATATTGAGTGCGTAAAAAACGAATTTAGTCTTATACGAACGGAAATCAGAAAATTACGTCGGGGAGGAAGAAGAAATTCATGGAATGGGGAATGTATCTTTTTGAATACTTAATAGATTTTATTGAGCTGTTGATTTGCTTCTATTTTATCACCAGATTCTATGATAAGAGCGTTCCTGAAAAAGGAAAGGCACTGCTGTGTTTTTCTGCAGTTGGAGCACTGGCGATGTTTTTGCGTGAAATGGGGATAATACCACTTCCCGATTTTGCTGTGCCGATTGCTGTTCTGTTTTTATATGCCTGGAGAATATGCCATACGAGCGTAGGTTCTGCTGTATTTATATCTGTGCTGAATTATCTTTTGGTGGGTGTTATAAATATTGGTTTTATTTCGTTTTTGAAAATCTGCTTTGGGATAGAAGATGCACCTATGCCTGGGTTAGAAAACAGAGTTTTGATTTTGGTTAGCTTACACCTGGCCCAGTTGATTCTATTTGAAATGATCCTGAAATTTAAAAACAGAATTTTTGGCAAGGTGCCGGACACCCGGCAAATGGATATGGGGATCGTACTGGTGCAGGTCTTCAGCATTCTTGTACTGGCCTTTTTTCAGAATATAGAATACCATTGGGCGCCGGATACAATCCAACTCATAAATCTGGTAATCAGCTTTCTGATTCTGGCCGGGAACTTTGCCCTCTTTTTCTTTAAGACTATCCTGGCCCGGGAAAGGAAGGAAAAGGCAGCCCTCCAGGAGCATAACAGGCTGGCGCAGATGCAGCTGAGGAACCAGCGTGACATGGGGGAGCTATACGAGAATATCCGTATGCTGCGGCATGATATCAGCTCCCATCTGACCGCAATCTTCGGGTACATAGAACTGGAACGGTATCAGAAGGCAAGGGATTACATAGAAGAGTTAAGAAAGGAAATGGATTCCTTGGAGCCGGTGCATACCGGTAATGTGACATTGGATGCGCTGCTGGGGAGCAAGGGTGTGCTTGCAAGGAAAAATAGTATCAGTGTAGAATTGGACGCGGCCGTGCCTCCGGACTTGTGGATGGAGGAGACGCATCTGGCAGTTATGCTCGGAAATCTGTATGACAATGCCATCGATGCAAGCCTGAAGATAGAGGATAAGTTGAAGCGGTATATCAGAATAGAAATTGCTTACAGAGAAGGGAATCTCATGATCTGCTTTTCCAATGCGGCGAAAGAGGATGCGAAGAGGGATGGAGACGTATGGCACACGACCAAAGAGCGGGGTTCGGAGCATGGCTTTGGGATCAGAAGCATTGACAGGATTGTCAGACAATATAATGGGTTCATCACAAGGGAATTGAAAGATAATGTTTTCACCTGTTGGATCAGAGTGCCGGATATGCGGGCGGAAGGATAAGGTGGCTGGGGGTAAACAGGGAAGAAAAGGGAAAACGTTATGGAAAGAATAATCAATCACATTATAAATACAATGCTGGTAAAGGGGGTTATAGAAGAAAAGCAAAAGTCTGTAATTGCGTATGGATTGGATCTGCTTTTGTTGACAGTGATTTCAATGACGGTCCTGCTTGCCATTGGATTCGTATTGAGCCAGGGGGGGACAGACAATCTGCTTTCTGATTCCATTGGTATTGTTTCAGGGATTCGGCGGGGAATACCATTGCCAGACGCATCTGCGGTGCTGGGCAGTGATGGTTTGCAGCCTCTTATTTGCCTTGCTTGTGCTGCAGAAGCTTTCCACCGGATTATTGGTTCTGGCAGCGGCGCTGAGCGGGTATCCTATTCTGGCCATTGCGCCTGTTCAGAATTCCAGGGCTCCCTTCAGTGAAGAGTTCGGACGGAGGATGCATCGGATTGTGGTCTGGATATATGTGGGGAGCCTGGCTGCGGCAGGGGGAATTCAGGTTTTTATTGGAGATCCCAGGCCGGTATTGTCAGCGGTTATTTTGTCCGGCGTTTCGATACTTGGGGCGTATTGGCATAATGCATTGTTAGTAAAAACAATTGAAGATAAGATGTAATTTTGAGTTATGTGAAGATTAAACGGGCATTCTGGTGATGAGGAATCAGCAGAATGTTCTTTTTATTTAAATGTTATTTGTCGTGAATGGATTATTTTCGGACGTAAAATTTCGGTAAGTAGATTATGGGGATAAAATAGGACAATTGACGAACAGAATGATAAATTATTACTTCAGCGTGCTATACTGTTTTCGTAATCAGCTTTGCTTTATTGATGTCAGGCATATCAGTCAGAAGGAGATTTGCTACAATATGGGACAGACATCAGGAGGGAAAATACTTTACATACTTGGAGGAAAAAGAGATGATTTACAAACCGTCCATGTTTAATTACAGAAGTAATTATGAAAATGAAATGATTATTTATAATTCACTAAAAGGGCTTCAAAGTGTTAGCCTGGTATCAGAGGATAAAGTATGGCGGGTCAGGAAATTATTTGAGGAAGAAAAAATAGAAGAAGAAATACTACAGGGATTGGAAGAACTTATTGGGCTGAATTTTTTTGTTCCATATGATTTTGATGAAAAATTAAACAGGGAGCGACGACAGATGGAATATATTATGCAGCCCAGCCTGAGAGTTGTGGTTCATACTACAAAAGCCTGTAATTTCAGGTGTAAATATTGTGCCTTAAATTTTGAACCCAAACATTTGCAGCAAGACGGGTGTGACAATATTATTTCTTTTTTTCGGAAAAATATCTCAAAGTATGAGAGGGTACATATCAGTTGGTTTGGGGGAGAACCGCTGTTGAAAATGGATGCCATAGAGTATATATCCAATGCAGTTATGGATATTTGCCGCCGTGCCAAAAAACCATATTATTCGTCTGTCACGACAAACGGATATCTTCTGACTCCTGAAAATGTTGATAAGTTGATTAAACTGAGGGTTTATAACTATGCTGTAACCGTCGATGGAGTAAAAGCGACTCATGATAATCAGAGGGTATTGGAAAACGGAAACGGAAGCTTTGACCAGATTATCAGGAACCTCGAGTATATGAGGGACAGTGTTAAATCACGAGCGTTAAATGTTATAATACGTACCAATATTACAAGAGAAATATTTGATAGATTGGAAGAATACTACAATTTTTATAATGACAGATTCGGAGGTGATAACAGATTTTCTCTATTTGTCAGGCCAGCGGGAGATTGGGGAGGAGACAGGGTCAAGCAGTTTAAAGGTCATTTGATTGAGAAGGGTGAAATGGAAGAAGTATATGATAAGTTATCAGGTTTGGTTCAGGGCATCAAATACAATCTCAATTATATGGATTTAGATTTTGCGGGTACCACATGTAATGCGACTATGCTCCATAAATATGTATTTGGATGTGATGGATTAGTATCCAAATGCGACACATGTAACAAAGAGCTTGCAATAGGGAAAATACAGTCAGGCAAAAAGGTTATAAATACTGAACGGGAAAATCAGTGGTTAATGGGGCATAGAAGCAAAGATACTGAATGTGATAATTGTTTTTTCAGTGGCTCGTGTTTTATGAATGCCTGCCCTAAAGGCCCAATTTTGTATGGAGAAAAAATATGTGCGAAATATCCTGACATAGACAGTTTATTGAGATTATACATAAAATCACAGGAAGTAAGGAGGATATAGGAAAGATATGGATACTGTAAAGGAAAGAATCCGGTCAATATTTGAAACTCAGGGATATTTTATTGAAATGGGGGAAGAAGATGTAAATTTACTGGATTACGGAATAGACTCTATTGCATTCATGTCAATTATTATAGAACTTGAAGAGGAATTTAACTGTATTATTCCGGATGGGGTGTTAGACTTTGAGCTTTTTAAATCCTTAAATGCATTAACTTCATTCATTGAGACATTATTACAGGATAAGGGAACCCCATAACTCAGGAAAACATGGGATGAATTAATAGGCCAGTATTATAATTACATAGATTACAAAGGATGAGTTGATTCCAATATGGAAGTGAGGTGAATGTAATGAAAAGGAAACTGATTAAACCTAAAAGAAAAAACAAAAGCTTTATGCTTAAGCTTTATGATGGACAGGAATGTACTGTAATCAATAATTCTGCTGCGGGTTGTGGCGTGAAAAAATAAAACTTGTTCCAGACGGTGCTTTGATACGGACAAAATAAAATATATTGCTATTGCAATGTGTCGTCTGTATTTATAACCACATTTATACGTGAGGAACTGAGTGTGAACGCGGGTGACAAAGAAAAATTATATTTATGTAATTATATACTGGTTCTTTGTCACCTGAATAAAAGGGAGGAACTTAAAATGTCCCGGAAAAGAATAGAATCTGACGTTGTAGTGATTGATTCTGGTGTAGATTGTTCTCATCCGGCGTTAAAAGATGTCGAGGTTGATGGGGTTGGAATTATAAAACAGGAGGATTTTCAATTTACAGAGGATTGGAAGGATGTATTTGGCCACGGAACAGCTGTATGCGGCATTATTCATAGACATGCTCCTTTAGCGAAAATTTATGTCATTAAAATAATAGATTTTCCTGTGCAGACGATCGAAGAGGAACATTTATTTGCTGCATTGAAGTATGTGTTGAAGTATATCAGGTGCAAAGTTGTCAATATGAGTCTTGGAATAGATATGATTCGTGACAAGCGCAGGCTGTATGAACTATGCTGTAAGCTGCAGGAAAGGAATATAAAGTTGGTAGCAGCGTTTGGCAATAACGGAGCAGTTTCATATCCGGCATTTTTTGATATTGTTTTGGGGGTTACAGCGCATCATAATTGCAATAATGCAGATGAAATAGGATATTGTGAGAATCGAATGATTAATCTATGTGCATACGGAAAGGCTCAGAGGATACTTTGGAGTGATGGAAGGTACATTGTATCTGGCGGGAACAGTTATGCCTGCGCTCATGTGACTGGTATTATGGCTAAGGTTTTGGGAGATACACCGAATATTGATGTAATTGCCTATCTGAGGGAGAAAGCAAAATTTACGTTAGAATTTCCGACATCTGAAGTAAAAAAGACAGTTCCGAATATAAAAGCATATAAAAATGCGGCAATTTATCCCTTTAACAAGGAGATGCACAGTTTGCTCAGGTTTGAAGAACATCTGTCTTTTTCTATATCCGACGTGTATGATACAAAATATTCTGCAAGAATTCATTCCGCTACGAATACGCTTCTGAATATCAGGGGAGGGAATAATCATGTTATAGCCAATGTTGAAAACCTGAGATGGGAGAATATAGATACTTTAATTTTGGGGCATACAAGGGAAATGGAGGAGCTTCTTGGCGAAAGGATACCGATTGCACAGGAACTCGTCCATCAGGCTCTGCAAATGGGGATACAGGTTTATTCCCTGGATGATTATTCAGACATATTCGGGAAGAATTCCCTTTATTTTTCGCCAGGTTTGCATGACGTGAATGATTTCCGGACATTGCCTTTTGGAAAACTCTATAAGTTTTCCAAACCGGTTGTGGGGGTGTTCGGGACAAGTTCAAAACAGGGAAAGTTCACCTTGCAGCTTTATATGAGATATCTTATACAGGAAAGAGGATATACTGTCGCGCAGTTAGGCAGCGAACCAACGGCATATTTATATGGAATGGATGCCTGCTGCCATTTTGGGTATGCTGCCAGTGTTGACATTTCTTATGCACTATTTGCAGCTTATCTTAACAGCATTATGGAACAGCTTGATGATTTGGACAGAGATTTGATTCTGGCAGGGTGTCAGTCGAATACGGTGCCTTATGAGGTTGGAAATGTCAATGATCTTACTTTTTTGCAGACTGCTTTTTTATGGGGGACATCACCCGATATTGTCGTATTATGTGTAAATCCTTTTGATGAGATTGACTATATTGTTCAGACAACAAGGTATCTGGAATCGGCAGCAGAATGTAAGGTGGTAGCGGGAGTGATTTTTCCTTCGGATATGAGAAATCCTTATGCGGGGGCATATGGGGCAAGGATTGTGCTTGAAGCAGGCAGGTTTTCCATTTTAAAAGAAAAGTTTGAAAAGGCGATAGGGATTCCGTTTTATCAATTAGGGGATATGGAACAGATGAATGAACTTGTAGATGTGGTTTTAGGATATTTATCCTGAAACATTTCCTTTTCAACGATACGTCTCTCAAATAAAAGGGTATATTTTAAGACGCTTCAGAAATAAGAATAAGGAGCATAAATCTAAAAATGAAATTTCGGGAGAAGAGAAAACAGACCTTGGGTAATGCGAAATACGCGATACAAATGGTGTATGGAATAGACAAAAAATACTATCTGTATCATACCATGATAGCCCTGGCGGATACCCTGCAGACAGTGTTTTCCGTAATATTTCCGGCGGCAGTTATCGGATATCTGTATCCGGCGCTGCAGTTGGAGAAAGCCGTTGTCTGTGCGTCCTTATGGGGTTTCCTCCAACTGGCTTTGAGCCTTGCCAGGAATATATTCTGGAAGAAGGTTTCGTTGGCCAATGAGTGGATATTTATGGAAATTAAACTGAAGATGGAAAAAGGGGTTTCCCAAATCCGCTATGAGGAACTGGAACAGGCGAAAACCCAGGATGCTCTTGCTTTTGCAACCAAATGTATTGAGAGAGGGAGTGTCACCGCGATTGTTGTAGAGACTTTTAGTATCATTGGGGCATTTGTTTCGCTTTGCAGTCTGACGGGCGTCATGTCCAGAGTCTCCGTCTTTTTCCTGCTTCTTGCGTTACTGGTTCTGCTGACGGATTCCGTATCAGAATCCAGGATGGGGAAAATACTCTTAGAAAAACAGAAGGAGCTTGTCCCTGCGCAGAGAAAAGCGGATTATACTATCTGGCGGCTTACGGATGCGGAAAATGGCAAGGAGCAGCGGCTGTACGGAATGATGGAATATATGACGCAAAAGTTCAGGAAAGCGAGCGGGCTGATCCTGAAGATAGGGGAGGGATATACATGGCCCCAGGCAAAGCTGAAATTAGTGCCAAGTCTGTTTGCCGGCGTACAGCATTTTATGATATATGGATGGACGGTCTACTGTCTCTGGAAGGGGGATATCTCAGTTAGTGAATTTACGCTTTTTACCGCCGCAATTCTGCAGTTTAGCGGCCTGATTTCTTCCATTGGCAAGAACATAATCTATATCAGCTATGAGAATCAGTACATAGAGAATTATCGCCTGTTTGCCATGAGGGAATCAGGACAGGGGGATAAAGAGCAGGAAGAGATAATAGATACCGCGGAAGAGGGACCTTCTATCGAATACCGGCATGTGTGGTACCGTTATCCGGGCAGGGAAGAATATGCCCTGCGGGACGTGAATATAAAAATCCTTCCCAATACCCGAGTGTCTATCGTGGGGATGAATGGTTCGGGCAAGTCAACCTTTATTAAGCTTATGGCAGGCTTTTATCGTCCGACGAAAGGGGAGATTCTTGTGAATGGCATCGACCTGGAGGAGATGACACAGGAGCAGCGCAGCCGTATATTTGCCCCCGTATTTCAGGATTATTTTATGACAGATTATTCGGTGAGAGAGAATGTCACTCTTTCCGCAGGGGAACCGGAGACGGGACGGATTTACAGAGCGCTTGAGGAAGCGGGAGTCAGGGATGTGGTGGAAGCCATGCCGGGAGGAATGGAATGTAGTTTGACGCGAAAGCTGGATCGTGAGGGAAGCGAACTGTCGGGCGGAGAGAAGCAGAAGCTTGCGATTGCCCGGGCGCTCTATAAGGATGCTCCCGTATTGATTCTGGATGAGCCTACGGCGGCGCTTTCTCCCAATGCAGAGTATGAAATATACAGAAATCTGGACCAGATGTCCTCCGGCAGGACGGTGCTGTTTATTTCCCACAGACTTGCGAGCTGCAGGTTCTGCGGACGGATTCTGGTATTTGACAAGGGAGAGATTTGTGAGGAAGGCTCCCATGAGGAATTAATGGAGAAAGGGGGGCTGTACCAGAGTATGTTTATGACGCAGGCGCAGTATTATGACGAACAGGAAAAAGCGGCCCGGAAAGGGGGACAGGGATGAAAAGGGGAAATCTCGGAAATCTGTTGTATGTCCTGAAATACAGTCTGAAGGATAATCCGAAAGGGATGGCGATTGAATTCCTGCAAGGTATTTTCCAGGTGCTTCAGAATCTTCCTGAAATTATTTTTCCATCGCTGATTATTAATGCAGTACTGGGACAGAAACAGCTGGACAAAATACTGGTTCTGGCGGGAGTGTTTGCATTCCTTGTATTTCTGCCCCGGTACATACTCTCGTTTCTTGGATACCTGGAGGGGTGGATCAAGGCAAAGACTCCCTATGCGTTCATGCTTCGGCTGGCAAGAAAATCCATTCTGCTGGATTATAAAGATGTGGATGATGCGGACAGGATTGATCAGTATACACATGCCCTGGAGATGACATTCCGCTTCTGTGAAGCCCCCGGCAGCCTTGTGGCAGTGGGGCTGTCCTCTTTCTTCGAACTGGCGGTTCTGGGCTTTTTGCTGTTTACCCTGGATGGTATTGTGGCAGTTGTGCTTACAGTGACCGCGGTTGTTATGTGTCTTTTAAACAGGAAGGTGGCAAAAAAGGAGAAAGAGATCGAGGAGGAAAGAGTTCCGGCAAGGAGAAAGGCGGAATATGCTCAGGATTTAATGTTTTCCAGCGAATTTGCCAAGGACAGCCAGGCATATGGGGCGTCATCTCTGGTAAGGCAGAAATTCAGGCGGGCTATAGAGGAATCCGTTGAGCTGGAGAAGCATAAATACAGGGCCGTTTTTGGATGGCAGTTTTTGCAGGAGACAATCAGCTCCGCCCAGACAGTGTTCCTTTATCTGTTTATGATAGGGAGATACGCTGCGGGAGCCATTTCCATTGGATCTTTTACCATGTATATAAGCGCTGCCAACCGTGTCTATAATACAGTATCCGGGCTTTTACAGATGTATGGGGTAGTGAAGGATTTTCCTCTGTATTTTCATAATTATCAGGATTACATGGAGCAGCCGGAGGAAATGCGGAGGACGGCGGTTCCGGATCTGCATATCATGCCGGATCATTGCCCGGAGATTGAATTTCGCAATGTATCCTTTCGCTATCCCTCCAGGAGCGAATATGCCCTGCGTAATGTAAATCTGTGTATTGCTCCCCGGGATCATGTGGCGGTGGTAGGGGAGAATGGCGCAGGAAAGTCTACTTTTGTAAAGCTTCTGCTGCGTCTTTATGATGTGACGGAGGGCGAGATACTGGTGGATGGACGCAACATTAAGGATTATCCCTATGACGAATACATGAATCTTTTTTCCACAGTATTCCAGGATTTTATCATCTTTATTTATTCCGCTGAGGAGAATATCGGATTCGACCGGGTGGAAAAAGCGCGGTTGGAGACCGCCATGAAGAAAGCAGGGATTTACGAGTGTATTGAGAGGCTGCCCAGGCGCGGGAAGACCATCCTGGGGAAAAGATATGACAGCGAAGGTGTGGATTTGTCTGGAGGAGAGAAACAGAAGGTGGCCATTGCACGCGCTCTTTATAAGGATGCCCCGGTGGCGGTCCTGGATGAACCCACCGCTGCTTTGGATCCTTTGGCAGAGTATGAAGTGTACAGTAATTTCAAGGGATTTGCGGAGGATAAGACTACCTTCTATATTTCCCATCGGATGAGCAGCTCCCGGTTCTGCAACCGGATTCTGGTGTTTTCTGAAGGGAGGGTGGCGGAATCCGGCACCCATGACGAATTGATGGAGAAGAAAGGTATCTACTATGATATGTATGAAAAGCAGGCATCCTATTATAAAGAGGCAGCATTATCCTGACTTTGCAGGCTGCAAGTAACCGGCACATACCAGGGGGGACGAAAACCTGGCGATATGGAGGAAATGGATAATTTGGTCAATTTGATACTGGAATACCTGTAGAAAAGTTTAATAGAAGAAATTAACGGAGGAAGGAAAATGATGAATAAGACGGAAAAAGGAAATAAATTTGAACTTGATTACCATATTGACCACAATGGAGAAGTAATGCCATTTTGCAGCATGCTGGGATGCTTTGAACAGATATGCTATTTTGAGCTGCGAAAAGTCTCTGATGTAAATCCATGGATTTATTTTTGTGATAATCTCAATCTGGGGATTGAGAATGGAAATGCCCATGTGATGACGACGGAAGTCAGGGACAGATACCAGAAAGCGGAACGCTGGGTGATTGAGGAAAATCACTTTGAGAAAATCAGCAGTTTAATCGCGCAGGAGGGTGAAGTGGCGCTGCGCACCGCGTTTAATTACGTACCAAATTATACATGGTCGGAAGAGGGGAAAGAAGGACTGCACACAGCCCACATGACATATGTGATAGGGGAAGATGCAGACGGCTATTATATAGTGGACAGCCCGACAAATTTTTTAAATATTGAGACAATAAGGCATAAGGATAATCCCTCCATTGTCAAAATACCCAAACAGAATTTTGCTGAGGCATTTGAAAAATATTGTGAGATCTGCAAAGTGCGCTTTTCGAATCTGTATGAAGCGGAAGGGGAAGTCGATTATTTAAAAGAGATATTGAAGGAAACTGTCGAATGGTATCACATGGAACCGGAGGGCGACACAGTAGTCGGAAGAAAGGCTCTGCTATATATGTTGGAGCAATGCGATGCGGGCGGTGTGGACTTGTTTCTGCCGTTTTTTATGTACTATCTGATGGTCTCGAGGAGGCTTCTATTAAAAAGGGGAATGAATCTATGTTCTTCCCGGATAGAAAACCGCGGCGGGGCAATGGAATATCTGGATCGCTCGATTGGTTACTGGACGGAGATAAAAGAGTTGTCCTTTGCGCATCTGTATGATCATAAAAAGGTAGAGGGAGAGGTAAGGGGACTGATGGGGCCTTTAATGGAAAATGAGGACAGGCTTATGGAGAGCCTGGAAAAAATTATTCACGAATAAAATTGTTTTTCTTCTTTTTATGTTATATAATGTTATCTTAACCCTGCAAAGCACCGGGAATCGGCATATATCAGGGCGGACAGCAGCAACCGCAGATAAAAAGGAGACAGGTTTTAAAATAAGGGCATTCTGCAAGAAAGGATAAAAATGAGAATAGCCATATGCGAAGACAATCAGGCACACGCCAACATACTGAAGGGTATGGTACAAAAGTGGGCCGAAACGGAAAAGATCAAGGCGGATGTCAGCCATTATGAATCCGCAGAGCAGTTTCTGTTTTACTGGGAGAAGGCAGGGAAGTATGACCTGATTTTCCTGGATATCCGGATGAACAAGATGGACGGAATGGAGCTTGCTCAGTACATTCGGCGGCAGGACAGGGCGGTATTTATCATATTTACCACAGGCATTCTGGAATATGCGCTCATGGGATATGAGGTATCCGCGTTCCGGTATCTGAGGAAGCCCTTGAAGGAGAAGGACGTCCTGGCTGCGCTGAAAAAGGTGCATCATGAGATCGAGGAAGGGAGGCAGGATGCCGTCGTCATTCCTACAGGGGACGGAGCGCTGCGGGTTTTCAAGAATGACATCTGCTATGTGGAGGCGGATAACCATTATATCATCATACATACCAAAGAGGGGAATTATCGATATAAGGAAAAGCTTTGCAATGTGGAGCCCATGTTTCCGGAGCCTGTTTTCTGCAAGTGCCACCGTTCCTATATTATAAACCTTCACCATATGGGAAGGCTGATGAAGGACACGGTGGAGATTGACAACGGGGATACCCTTCCTGTCAGCAAAGCGCGATGGGTCGACCTGAACGAGTGCTTCAGGGAATATTATTATATGCAGCGGTAGAAAACGGCGTTATGCAGGACCCACTCACAGTACCCGGGCGCCTGCACCGGATGGAATCCTGTTTTTCCCGCAAAGCTGCCTTCTTTGGTAAAATTCAAATCAGCCTTTCCCCAATGCATTCCTCCGCCAGCCCAGCCAGCACAGGGCCATCAAGAGAACGGTGATACTTCCGTAAAGCAGGAATGCGAATTCGATGTTGTTGAGATAAACACCAAAGAAACCAACCAGACGGACATTGCAGAGCACATAACCGTCGTTAAACAACTGGTTGGGCAGATAGTCTGCAGCCTGTAAACCGGGCAGCCGAATCCACGCCTGGGCGATCATAAGCACAATAGGAAGAGCCAATGCGGCAATTGTGTTCCTGGTCAGTACGGATACCAGCATAGTCATACCGCCGCAGAGCATCCCATATAACAGCAAGAGTCCGAACATCCTGGAAAGCGCCTGACCCAGAGTAATGGGTAAGCTGCTGTCCAGATACCTTATCTGGATGGCCGCATCAGAACTGTTCCAGCCATCACGTATTGCATAAGCAGCACTGACGGCCCCAATGGCTAATATCGATGCGCACAGCGCCGCCGTGACTCCCGCCAGCAATTTGGCAAAGCAGATTGTTCCTTTTCCATGTTTACTGCTGAAAATCATCGGGTCTGTCCGTGTCCGGCGCTCCTCAGAGAATACGCCGCACAGGCACACCGCAACCGCAATCGGAATTAGTGAGGATATTCCGTAAGTCACAGTGAGACAAGCGCTTAATCCGTCCTTTATGCTTCGGAAAGTAAAGGGCTGTTGGACTTGCATCTCCTGAGCTGACCAATAGGCAATTTCATCTCCTGTTAATTTCTGCGCTGCCCACGTTCTCTCTAACGCTGTCCGCCGGGCGTTGTAGAAATCTTCTGCCGTGGCAGATTTGGGGTCCACGTCCAGCGCAAGGGCCATGTAATAGGGATAATAATAGTCTGAGTTTACCGCATAAAAGTATAAGTCATTAAAATGATCACCGATTACACCTGCCTCGGACAGTGCCTTGCGCATAGAAGAGAAAAATGTCTCGTCCATTATCTGGCCATCTATTCGCAGAGCTCCATCCCGCAGAAACTGCTGACGTTTCTTTACATCCGACGAAGAAGTGCCGATTGCCGCATAAACCATCAACGCGGCCAAAGCAAGCAGTACAACCCAGGTCAGCTTGCGTTTCCATATCTTTTTCAGTTCATATCGGTAAAGCGTTCCAAAATTTCTCATTCCTCTGCACCTCCGAACTCTTCCATGTAAAGCTGCTCCAGGTCAGTGCGGGATTTATCCCACGGCTCATTCAGGATGATCCGCCCGTCGGACATCATCAGCATATGATCGGCGATCTTTTCCACATCCGACACGATGTGGGTGGACAGCAGCACGATGGTGTCCTGCCCCAGCCTGGCGATCAGATTGCGGAATTTCACCCGCTCTTTGGGGTCCAACCCCGCCGTGGGCTCGTCCACCACCAGCAGGCGGGGGTCGCCTAGCAGGGCCTGGGCGATGCCCAGCCGCTGCTTCATGCCGCCGGAGTAGGTCTTGATCTTCTTTTTCCCCACGTCCGCCAGCGACACCAGCTCCAGCAGCTCCGCCGCCCTGTGCCTGGCGTGGGGCCGGGACAGCCCCTTCAGCGCCGCCAGGTAGAGCAGAAAATCCATCCCTGTGAAGTCGGGGTAATAGCCGAAGTCCTGGGGCAGATAACCCAGCACCGCCCGGTAGTCCTCGCAGTTCACGTCCACTCCGTCCAGGGCCACGCTCCCCGCGGTGGGCTTCAGGATGCCGCACAGTATCCGCATGAGTGTGGTCTTTCCTGCGCCGTTGGCCCCCAGCAGACCGTTGATGCCCTCCGTGAGCCGCAGCGAGACGCCATCCACGGCACGTTTGTCCTTATACTGCTTTGTCAGATTCCGCACAATCAATTCCATTGCAATTCCTCCATACTCTTTGCATTCAGCGCAAATTCCGCAGCCGCCGCTATCATTGCCGCTGCCAGTGCCGCTCCCCACCAGATTAAATTCTCCGACCGGTAAAGCGACAGGACCGGCCTGATATTTACCGCAAGCGGACCCGAAACACTGATTGCCGCAGTCATGGCGCCGCAGGCCAGCAATCCCTCCCGGCCGCGGATACGGCGGGTCAGTTCCATCCCCAGCGCCGCCGTAAGCAGGTAGGGCGTCAGCAGATATACGCCGGCCTGGGCCGCCCCAATTGCACCCCAGACTGCCAGCAAAGGTGTCAGCAGGCCGAAGAGCATCAGATGGAATAATCCCAGCGCCGCCATTCGGGCCAGTATGACGCTCTGCCGGGACATCCGGCAGGCCAGCTCCAGTTCCTCCATCTGGTACAGCTGCGCTCTTCCGTTCTCCGTTATCACCAGCAGCGACAGGAATGGGGTCAGTGCGGCAATATACCAGGGGGCAGGCTCCGCCCACAGAGTGACCGTTATCAGAATAAAGCCGGACAAAGCCAGCGACAGCGGCCATACCCACCAGCGAATATACCTGATCTGCAGTGGAATCAGCTCCCGACGCCCCAGTTCCCGGCGGCGGTGCTGCTTCAAAAACGCCGCTTTGCGCTCCGGGGCCGGGGCGCGGTAGACTTCTTGCAGGGCTTCTTTCCATTTTTTGTTCATATGTTTCCCTCCGTTCATTCCAAAGCTTTCCGCAGCGTATTCAAAATACCGTTCAGCCTCCGGCGCAGGGCAAACCGGGACTGGCCGTACAGCCTGGACAGCACCGCCATAGGCTCCCCGTTGACGCACCGCAGCAGCACCAGTTCCCGATCCTCCGGTGCCAGCTTGTCCAGTTCGCTCCGCAGGGCGATGGACAGCAGCGGGTCCCCATCTGCCATTGAAATATTTTCCGACAGGAACTGGAAGGGCACACGGCGGGCTTCGTCAATACACAGGTTACGGGCGACCGTATAGAGGTAATGCAAAAGCTGATTTTTATCCCGATAAGTGTCGCTGGCGAACCAGCGCAGGAAGGTTTCCTGGGTGACATCTTCCGCCAGTTCCCGATTACGAAGCCGGTAAAAGCAATAGCGGTAGATTTTTTCATACTGTTCTTCAATGTCCAGAGCCACGGTCTCCCCCCTTTCACGCTCTCTGTGATGTATAACGGTTGAAACGGCAAAATGTGCGGCTGCGGTAAAAATTTTTTCGGTTTTATTTTAGCTCTTTACCGAATGAGGGACAAGCTCTTTGTTTTTCAGGCAAGACGAAAATATAAAGGGGACGCTGCTTACGGGTACGTGCACCGGAACAAGATGATTTTATCTGTTTATACTTATTAAGAAAAACGAAAGGAATTTTAAAAAAAAGAATTGCCCTGCGACGGTTCTTTTTTTGTGAAATACCCGGGAAGGCGCATAAAATAGGCATTTCTGATATTTTGACATTTTTGCACCCGATATTGACAAAATAAAGAATTCGTGATATATTTATTAACGGATTTAACAAATCTGTAACAACTTATAAAAAAGATGTAATTTATTTCCGATAGGATGGAATGGAAGATACATATTGGCAGTGATGGGAAAGGAGATAAAATGGTACGTAATACGATAAAAATAACGGCTTATACACTTACGGCAGTTCTTGCTTTCGGCGGGATGGGGATGACCGCACAGGCGGACGGAGAATCGGTTTTACCCGGCGGCGGCGCTACACTGGCTCTTTCCAATGCCAATAAGCTTGAAGATATTACTACGGATATGTCCACAATGCCGATTGAATCGGCTGTGGAGTGGAGCCAGGTGGAGAAGGAACTGATTCCGCTGGCGGAGCCGGAGCCTACGGAGGAGGATTTGTTCCGCAATCTGGTAATAGCGCAGGTGGATCATTATGTCAATGTCAGAAGTCTTCCCAGCGAGGAGGGTGAGGTTCTGGGCAAGCTTTATAATAATTCGGTAGGAACCTTTATCTCGGAGGAAAACGGCTGGTATCAGATTACTTCCGGCAGCGTGACCGGTTATGTGAAGGGTGAGTACTGTGTGACCGGTGAGGCGGCGGTGGAAATTGCAAAGCAGGTGGGAAAGAGAATTGCCACGGTCACCACGGAGACTTTGTTTGTACGCACGGAGCCGTCCACAGATTGCTCCATCATGGGTATGGTGCCGGAGGCGGATGACCTGCTGGTTCTGGAAGAGACAGAAGGCTGGGTGAAGGTGGACGTGGAAGAAGGAACCGGCTGGGTTTCGGCAGAGTATGTAGCGCTCCACAGCGAATTCGTACAGGCCGAGTCCAAGGAAGAGGAAGAGCGGCGCCTGGCCAAGGAGGAAGAGGAGCGCAGGAAAGCCCGTGAGGCGGCAGCCAGAAGGGCGGCTCAGAATGCACAGAATACGCAGAATACACAGAGCGAAGATGGAGAAGGAAATACGCAGGAGGAAGCTCCCCAGACCTACGATGTCAGCGGAGGCAGCGAAATGGGTTCGGCGGTAGCGCAATATGCTCTTCAGTTTGTAGGGGGCCCCTATGTATGGGGAGGTACCAGCCTGACAAACGGCGCCGACTGCTCCGGATTTGTAATGAGCGTATATGCAAACTTCGGCGTGGGTCTGCCTCATTCTTCATCGGCGGATCGCTCCCAGGGGTATGCGGTGGACGGATTGGCAAATGCACAGCCGGGAGATCTGATCTGCTATTCGGGACATGTGGCTCTGTACATCGGCAACGGCCAGATCGTACACGCTTCCAGTCCGGATACGGGAATCATCGTATCCGATGCGGGATACAGAAGTATCCTGGCCATCAGGAGAATTTTCTAAAAGAACTTTTGGAATAGAGCGAAAGCTTTCGCCAGGGGGCTGTCGGGAAATACTGTCAACATACAATATATGTCTGTGAGTTCCAACAGGTCACAGCATATATTGCGGGAGGACAGTCATTTCCCGGCAGCTTCTTTTTAATCCAAAAGAGGGTTCAACTCCCCGCAGCTTGCTGCGGGGTGGTTCATTTTCAAAAGAGGGTTTATACCACCGAAATCCCTGTCTTGAAAGGCTGTGTCTTAAGAACCATATCTTGAAAGCCGGTGTTTTGAGCCGTGTTTGAAAATTGAAATAAATTTGTGAAATTGTTGCCAAATCCTATGGGGACATGGTATAATGTAAATACAATTTATACTTTCGCTCTAAAACATTTGCCAAACAAAACGTATAACGAGTGAGCGCTTCTGTAAGGAAGGACAAAAGGCGGCAAATGTATACGCTCACGAGTATAAGACGGAAAGGGATGATGGTATGAAATTTATTATCGTAGGCAGGAATGTAGAGGTAACCCCCGGATTAAGGTCAGCAGTAGAGGATAAGATCGGCAAGCTGGCAAAGTATTTCAACTCCGATACGGAAGTACATGTAACCCTGAGCATCGAAAAGGACCGTCAGAAGATCGAGGTGACGATACCGGTAAAGGGCAATATCATCCGCTCCGAGCAGGTCAGCAATGATATGTATGTCTCTATCGACCTGGTAGAAGAGATCATTGAGAGGCAGCTGAAGAAATATAAGACCAAGATCGTGGACAAGAAGCAGGCGGCGGGTTCTTTCAGCCAGATGTATGTGGACAATGACTATATGGATGAAGAGGAGATCCGGATCGTCCGCACCAAGAAATTTGACATTAAGCCCATGTATCCTGAGGATGCCTGCATCCAGATGGAACTGCTGGGACATAATTTCTACGTGTTTATCAATGCAGAGACGGATCAGGTGTGTGTGGTTTACAAGAGAAAGGGCGATACCTACGGACTGATTGAGCCGGAGGTCTAGACTCTCCGACTGGGTACCCATTCGGCTGGCTTTTTGGCTGCAGGGATTGCAGCATTATCGGATACGATAAGCTGCGGGCTGTTAACATTGGGCTAAACAACTGACTATCATGAAAAAGAAATAGAAACAGCGGGATACGCATGAGCTTGTGCGCCCCGCTGTTTTTATGCGGTATGGGTGTCTTGTTCGCAGGTCCGGTATGTCTGCCTTGCTGGCAGGTGCAGCTGTCTTCCTGGAGTTGTATGGATGCCTTCAGACATTAAGTTCTGCTCTGTCACATATATTTTATGGAAGAATGCTGCAAAGCCAAGAGGGACAGAATGCGGAATGAAAGATATATGGGGCGGATTAAAAAGGGGATATTGACGGAATGTGTGCTGGTGTTGGCGCTTACTGCATTGGTTCTGGGGAAAAGGGGAGAACTGGTTACGCAGGACAGCGCCAGCGCTAAGGTGCTGACCATAGAGAATGATTACATAAAATGGGTGGACTTTACGGTATCATATGACGCGCTCTGCAAGGCCTATGACTGGGATGTGGAAACCCACGGCACGGAGTATGAGATAGACTGGGTGGAGCTTTTGGCATATACGGCGGCAAAAACGGGAGGAAAATTCGATCGGGATGCGCTGAAAACCATGGAAAAAGCGGCCGAAAAGCTGGCCGGGGGCGAGAGCACCCTGGAGGAGCTGACAAAAGATTTGAAATACTATCCTTATTACAAAGAGGCTTATGATGCCGCCATCGGCGGATTGGTAGGTGAATATTGGGAAAAGGCGGATGCCGGAGAAAGCAGCCGGACACAGGAGGATGCGGCTTCGCCGCAGGGGCAGGACGGCGAAGATGATGCAGCTCTGTCACAGAGTCAGGAGGAAGAGGGCGGAGCGGCTCTGCCACAGGGTCAGGAGGAAGAGGGCGGAGCGGCGTTGCTACAGGGTCAGGAGGAAGAGGGCGGAGCGGCCTTGCTACAGGAACAGGAAACGAGAAACGGTAACTCGTCGCAAAGAGAAGGAGAAGCAGGGGGAGATGTATCGCTACAGGAACAGGGAAGCCGGGTAGACACCGAAAAAGAAGGATACGTGAAACGATATGGCTTAAAGGGATATTTTCCGCTGGCAAGGGGATTCGACTATACTCATTATGATGATTTCGGAGCCGGCAGAAGCTATGGCTATGCAAGAAAACATTTGGGTCATGATATGATGGGATTGGTGGGTACGCCGATTATGGCCATTGAATCCGGGGTGGTGACCGCTTTAGGATGGAACCAGTATGGGGGGTGGCGCATCGGCATCAGCAGCTTTGACGGAAAGCGGTATTATTACTATGCCCATCTGCGGCAGAATTACCCTTATGCGGAAGGGTTGGAAGAGGGCAGCGTGGTGACGGCCGGAGATGTGATCGGGTATATGGGGCATACCGGGTACAGTACCACGGAGAATGTGAATAATATCAAGATTGTGCATCTGCATTGGGGGCTGCAGTTGATTTTTGATGAGTCGCAGAAGGAGGGGAATAATGAGATTTGGATTGATGTGTATCCGCTGACGCGGTTTTTGGCGAAGCATACCCAGGCGGCGGTGAAGGTGGAGGGGACGAAAGAGTGGGTGCGGACGGCGGATATTGTGGATCCGGCGGTGGAGGAGTATGAGGCGCAGCAATAGCCAGAAGAAATCAAGATAGTAGTAAAGAGGGAATGCCCATGCTGTATTATGGGTATTCTCTTTGTAATAGCGCAAAAATGGTGAAATAGTTGGTTATATGGAAAATGAAGGAAAATCCGTTGCGAAACGCAAAGATTCATAGTATGATAGTAAAGGAAGAATACATTTAGCATAGAAAAGAAGCAGTGTTATGCCTTAAAGAAGATGTATTATAAGGAAATACATGATTAAAGCAGGAATCGATTGTCGAGAATAGTTTTAATGAGGAGACATCATATGGAAAAATCAATTCTTGAGATATATAACAATATTAGTGTACAACAATACAAAACAGACATGGGATTTAGGGCATTAGTAGAGGGAGTGCATGATAATCTGTTTGTAATTCCGGAATATCAGCGAAAGTATCGGTGGAGCAAGACACAGGTTGAAGACTTGGCCACATCTTTGATCAGGCAATTTCCTATACCGCCGATATACACATATCGAAATGAAAAAGGACAGTTGGAAATTTTGGACGGGCAGCAGAGAGTAATGAGCCTGTATTTTTATTATATAGGAAAATTTTTTAAGAATGAAAAGATGAGTGTATTTGACTATCAGGAGATAGATGTGGATTCTGCGGGCAACTTTGTGATGGCACTTGAAAAGAAATATGAAATTGTACCATCAGATTTTTATATGCAGATTGGCAACGATAAGTGTGACATCAGCTATAAGAATCTGCCGGTCGAGTTGCGGAGAAAGGTAGATTACTTAAGCATTTCTGTAGTGGAAATAAAGATTTCTGACCTGGAGAAGAAGGATGAGATATTGCATAAAATCTTTGCAAATCTGAATAATGGGGGGAAGCAACTATCCGATCAGGAATTGAGGAATGGAATATATCCCTGTCCTTTTAACCGGGCGATGAAAAAGATTAATGAAAATAACGAAAACTGGAGAAAATTAAGAGGAGGAATGGATGAAAAAGGTGATGATTTGGAGATGTTATATCGCCTGTCAGCATTAAAGACATATGTTGTATATGAAAAAGGTGAGTATAAGATTGAGGGATATAAATACTCAACCAAGCAGATGATTGATGATTTTGCAAAGAAATCTTTTTCTTTACAGGAGACAGAGATTGCACAATATGTAGACAGCATAGAAGACTTTATTCTTCGGTTAAATATATCAAGAAAGTATTTTCAGAAGAAAACGTTAATAGAGGGGCTGTATGTGGTATATGAAAAGAGACATATACATTGTGTGGTAACAGATGAAATCTGTGAAGAAATACTCAGAAAAAGATCTTTTAAGGATTCTACAGCGGGTGGAACGATATCATTACCGAATATGAATAAAAGGTGGAGAGGCATATATGACGTTTTATCAAAATACAATCAATGAAATGGTCAGTATCATATTGGAAAAGAAACTGCCTTATGAGAATACTATCATTATTGGAAATAACTCCAGTGGCAAGTCAGAGCTGTTAAAGAGACTTTTGCAAAAATCCGATTTTGGACACTGGTATTTTATTGACTCAGTCAATCGGTCTTTTAATATAGGGCAGATATTCAAAAAGCCTGGGGAACCTGGAGATATTCAATTTTCAGAGAAAATCACAGAACACAGGCTAAAAGAAGACAATTATAATTTGAGAGATACGTTTTATTATACAGGAGTGCCGTCAGAAATAGAAAATTTTTATTTTGATTTTGAACTGGAATTAAAAAGACTGGTTAAGGACTTTTTAGGAGTTGAATTGGAGATAAGACAGTCCGAAGTAGACTTTAAATTATTTTTGGATGGGATTGAATCCTGTCTTTCCAGTGGATACCAGGCATTGTTTCGTATTTTTATGGAAATGGAATATATACGGCAAACCATGAAAACGGGTACTGTAGTGATTGATGAGATAGACGAGTTCCTCTTTGCATATAACTGTGCCCGTATTTTTGAATTTTTGAGGCAGGAATATAGAAATTTTACTTTCATTGTCACAACACATTCTGCAGATTTAATTGCCAATGCTATGACGGCAAATCTTGTTTTAATGTCAGACGGCGCGTATGAATTATTGGATGCAGGTGATTTCAACAGCGTATCTCAAGTCTATAATATTTTTAACAGTATTTTTCATGATAAAAGGGCAATGAGTGATAAAGAAGTGATAGATGTATCTTTAAGAAAATTACTAAATAATAAGGTGGCTGGTATATGGAAAGAGGAAGACAGTAATGAACTGCTGTCTATTAAGGGTAAAGTTTTGACAAAAGCCCAAAGAGTACTGATTAGACAAATTGAGGAGTGGTAACATGGAGGAAAACATCTATGTATTGGACATGCCGGACTTTAAGCCTGCTTATGAACAGAATTTAGAATATGGTTACCACGGAAAGAGGGGAGACAGATTAAAACAATTGCTGTTGGATACAAGTGACTATCATTGTATGTATTGTTTTGCGTCCTTAAAAGGAGACAGAACCGATTTGGGGGAAATGGAACATTCTGTTGAAAAAACATTGAGCAGCTATCTGGTTGAGTGTGTCCCTAATATGGCTGTTACATGTGAGAATTGCAACCAGTCGCTAAAACGCTGTGGGGAAAAGCGGCGCAAAGATAATATAGCGCCATATATAGAAGAATTTGAAAAGAATCTAAATTGCAAGGGAGCGAAATGTAAGGCATTGTGTAAAGCGTATGCCAGGTTGAGGAACCAATATTGTAAGCTAAACAAATTAGTTTTACAGCCATTTAGCGTGAAGAGCGATGCTTCTGGAATGGAATACAGATTGCAATATGATGTTATGAGGGCAGAATTTATTCCCAGCACAAGATATTGTTATAGCGATAAAGATATGGAGATTTTGGAATATCATATCAGACAGTTTAGACTAAATGATACCAATTACAAAACCCATGCATTGATGGAATTTGTAGAAGATACTATTGAAGCGGATGGAAAGTATAGTAAGCAGAAAAACAGATACTCCAATTACATTGTAGATTTGTTTATTGACAAAATAAAGAATTATCCGCCAGAGAAAGTCCTGCGAATATGTGAAAAGATTTACATAAATTATCAGCTTCAGCATATAACGATGAACTGATTATGGACATTATCTTTGATAAGAAATTAAGAAGAAAGAGAAGTTACATTCCATGATAAAGAATTGAAAAAAGTAGGGTCGCATTATTTTCTGGAGAACAGAAAAATAGAAGGAGAGGCACATGCTGATGGGGAATGTAGAGCAGACAGAAGTACAGCACATGCAGGAGCGCATATACCACTTGGAAAAAGAAAATCGATATTTAAAAGATTTGCTGGACAGAGCAGGAATTTCCTATGAGCAGACACCTACTGAAAATCAGACACAGGAAGATACTTTTGACTCGAACCAAGGAGCCAGAATACAGCATGCGGAAATCACAGACGAGTTGGCGAACCGTTTCTTCTCCAGATTCTGGGGACGGCAGGACGTATATAGCAAGCGCTATGTGAAAAAAGGTACCGGAGAAGCCGGGTACTATCCACAGTGCAATCATTTCTGGTCAGAAAAATGTCCCCGCAAAACGGGAAAGAAGATTAAGTGCAGGGACTGCAGCAGCCAAAGCTGGAAGAAACTGGATATCGCTGTGCTGAAAAAGCACCTGGAGGGAAAAGCAGCAGATGCATCGGATGTGATAGGAATTTCCCCATTGCTTCCGAATGACACCTGCCGCTTTTTGGTTTTTGATTTCGATAACCATGAGAAGGATACAGACAAGGAAAATACCCGGAATGCGGATGAAAAGTGGAGAGAAGAGGTGGAAGCCCTGAGGGAAATCTGCCGTCTGAACGGAATTGATGCCCTGACAGAGCGCTCCCGTTCCGGCAGAGGAGCCCATGTATGGATATTTTTTCAGAACGCAGTTGATGCATCCCTTGCGAGGAAGTTTGGATTTGCGCTGTTGGAAAAGGGAGCAGAATCTGTGAATCTGAAATCCTTTGAATATTATGACCGTATGCTGCCGGCACAGGACCATATTCCAGACGGTGGAAAATCAGGGAGGCCCGGATTGGGGAACCTGATTGCGCTGCCTCTGCAGGGACAGGCTTTGAAAGAGGGAAACAGCGCATTTATTGATGAGAATTGGAATGCATATCAGGACCAATGGAGCGAGTTATTCCGTAGGCAGAGGCTTTCGAAAGAATTTATGGAGACATGTATCAAGAACTGGCAGCCGGTGAATCCGTTTGAGGAAACTGTAGAAAATCAGGATGGTAAAGGCCAGGAGCAGCAAGGACAGCAGAGCCAGGGCAAGCAAGATAAGGAATGCGTGAAGCCATGGGAACAGAACCGGGAGTTTCTGGCAGAAGATGTGGACGGAAAACTGATGCTGACCCTCTCAAATCTGATTTATGTGGATGCATCCAACCTGAAGCCCCGCATTCAGAATCGCATTCGGAGGATGGCGGCTTTTGCGAATCCTGTCTTCTATAAAAATCAGGCCATGGGACTATCCAATTTCGCAAATGGCAGGTACATTTATCTTGGACAGGATGAAAACGGGTATATCGGGATTCCCCGGGGACTGTGGGAAGAACTGATTGAAAAATGTGAGAAGGCAGAAATCATTTGGGAAGCGGAGGATGAAAGGGTACGTGGAAGCGAGATTAAGGTGGAGTTTAATGGCCAGTTGAGGGAGACGCAGGCGGTGGCCGCTGAGAAGATGCTTGCGCATGAGACGGGCATTTTGAGTGCTGCCACAGCGTTCGGAAAGACCGTAGTCTGCAGCTATCTGATTGCTGCAAGGAAAGTGAGCACACTGATTCTGCTGGAATCCTCTTCTTTGATAGAACAGTGGCAGGAGGCTCTGCTGAGATTCCTGATGATAGACGAAGAACTGCCGGAATATCGGACTCCATCAGGGCAGACGAGAAAGCGTAAAAGTATCATCGGTAAGCTACAGGGAGCCCATGACTCCATGACAGGGATTATTGATATTGCCATGGCGGGCTCCTTATATAAAAAAGGGGAGTTCCATCCCAAACTGCAGGACTACGGGATGGTAATTGTAGATGAATGCCATCATGCCGCTTCGGATACCATGGTGGGCATCCTGCGTGAAATGAAGGCGAAGTATGTTTATGGTGTTACCGCCACGCCAATGAGAGGGGATGGCCTGGAAAAGATCACTTACAGGATGATTGGGCCGGTGCGGTACAGTTATGGCGCCAGGGACATGGCAAAAGAACAGGGAATTCGGCATTTTGTCTATCCCAGGTTCACGAGGACAGTGAGTCCGCATAGGCTGGGAGAGCAGATGCATGTGAATGAAGCATATAAATTAATCAGAGACAACGATATGCGCAACGAGCAGATTGCAGCGGATGTAAAGCTTTGTATTGAAAAAGGCAGAAGCCCGGTAGTTCTGTCCAAATATAAGGACCATACCAGGCTGCTGTATGAAAAATTGAGGGAATATGCGGACAGGGCATTTCTCCTTATAGGTGATAATCCGAAGAAAGAACAGAAAAAGCTGATAGAGGAGATGAAGCAGGTATCCCGGGAACAGTCAGTGCTTCTGGTGGCTACCGGACAGCTGATTGGCGAGGGATTCGATTATCCCAGGCTGGACACGCTCATCATGGCAATGCCAGTCGCGTGGAAGGGTGTAGTGGAGCAGTACGCAGGGAGGCTGAACAGGGAATATGAAGGAAAAGACACAGTAATTGTCTATGATTATGTGGACAGGCACATACCGGTCTTTGAGCGAATGTATGCAAAGCGGCTGCGGGCATATAAGCAGATTGGGTATGAAATTTGTACCGGGATTGAGACAGCGACGGCAAAAGAGACAAACGCCATTTTTGACATTGAAAATTATGGAACTGTTTACAGGCAGGATTTATTGGGGGCTTCAAAAGAGATTGTGATTTCCAGCCCGGGGCTTCGCAGGGATAAAGCGTATCAGATGATAGAACTGCTTGGCGAACAGCAGGAAAAAGGTGTGTTGGTCACGATTGTGACATGGCATCCAGATACTTATAAATTTGGCAGTAGTGTGGCCAGGATGAATCTGATGGAGGAGCTGCGGCAGGGAGGCTTTCAGGTTCGGCTTGTAGATGACAGCTGCGGACATTATACGATTATCGACAGGGAAATCGTGTGGTATGGAAGCGTGAACTTTCTTTCCAAGGAGGACGCGGAGGACAATCTGATGCGGGTGTGCAGCGGGAAGATTGCGGAGGAACTTCTGGAGATGACCTTTGGCGGGGAGGAGAGCCCGGAGGCCTGGTAATCACATTGGCAGGGAACTGCTGAAAGTGGGGAATGGATTATCAATACATTGTATGAAAGGTAGAGAGGCCATACAAATCCGAAGTGCGTTATTCTCATGAAAAGGTAAGGTTCAGGGAAGCCATTATCAGGAAGAAAGAGATTTTGCTGAACATTCAATTGAAATGCAGAAAAGAGATACCAGGACAGCGGGAGGATATGTCTTTTGATTGTCAATGGAAACGAATAAACGAAGTGTACGCTTTGCTTCTATACGAATATGGGGAATACGGGTATGGAATCAGAAATCGGTGGGAAGTTGATGAAATTCAGAAGATGTGCGCAAGTCTGCTGAGGAGAGACAATTTAGGCGCAGAAGACTGGGAGCTCAGGAAAGCGGTTTTATCTGATTTGGTCACGCAAAGATTTTATAAAAAGTCAACTGTGAACAGATGATGTCTGAACTGTCAGAGCGGTTATGTGGCAGAAAGGAGGAATTTCTGGCATTTGCGGATATGCTGAATCAATCTGGCGAATACGAATATAAAAAGGAAGCGGCCTCTCTGTATCATCAATATGGAAAAGAGGAGAAATATATAGCATTTCTGGAAGCGCATTTGGGGAAGGAAAGACATATGCGGCATTGGTGGATTGTTATCAGAGACAGGGAAATATAGACGGCGCAAGGAAAACTGCCAGACTGGGTTTGGAACAATGCAGGGATGAGCTGACGGATTTGTTCATCTGTCTTCTTGTTGATGCGAGACGAAACGGGGATAAGGAAAATTACAAAAAGCTGTATGCCAGTGCAAAAAGAAGCAAGGGCGCAGATATTAAAAAGATTGACAGAGCATTAGAGTCTGGAGGAGCCTGGTAGGTGAGTTGGTTGAACTTCAGAAAAGCCGGCTTTAAAAGGAGAAGAATTTCATGGATGTATGCACAATATTGGAACAATTAGCGTCAGTAGAAAGGATTGAAATAGAAGGTGAAAGATAGCCGGATAAATGATACGACATCATGGAGACAGTGGGCAGAAGAATGCTTTAAATGCTTTGCCATAAACGTAATGAAAATGTCTATGAAATGAAATAAACCGTTGTCAGCAGAATTGGTGTATCAAGAATTAGTTGGTGTATCAAAGGCGGATTGACAATGGAGCAGGCAATAGCGAGGCTCTTGAAAATTTACAATGTCTGCATCGCAGAGTTTTTCAGCCGAATGGGGATTATTGAACAGTGGGGAACCGGCATTCAGAGAATGATTCAGGGATGCAGGGAATATGGTGTTCGGGATCTGGAGCTTGTTGACATGGGAGATGCTTTCCGGGTAAATTTCTATCGCTCTGGCACAGAAACTGACATAGAAAATAGGAAAACTGGCATACCAACCAAAGGAAATGGCACAGAAAATACAATCACTGGCATACAAATCAAAGAAACTGGTACAGAAGTAAACCAGATGAGTTTTCTAAACACTTTGTCCGAGACAGAAAGAAAGATAGTGGAATTTATAATGGAAGATCCTGGTATTACACAGAAAGAAATAGCGCAAAAAATAGGGATGTCCAAAAACGGCATAAGATATGCAATGGACAAATTAAAGAAAAGAGGAATTCTTGAACGAGAGGGAACTACAAAGAGGGGGAAATGGATTATCAATATATTGCAATGAAATTCCCCGCAGCAAGCTACGAGGAATTAGCTCCTCTTTGGGATTAAAAACAGCTGTTATAGTACTTTCTGCATGTGTTAAATCACATCGAAAAATAAATGATTTAATGACTGGAGGCGTATGCGGAGGACAGAGTAAAAATAAGATGGAAAATAGTAGGTTTTGCGGAAGTATGGGAGATGGATGAAAAGATGTTACAGAATTGTTAAAAAAATTTAGTCTGTTCTTGACACAACCCTATATGGGGCATACCGGGTACAGTACCACGGAGAATGTGAATAATATCAAGATCGTGCACCTGCACTGGGGGCTGCAGCTGATTTTTGACGAGTCCCAGAAGGAAGGGAATAATGAGATCTGGATTGATGTGTATCCGCTGACGCGGTTTCTGGCGAAGCATACCCAGGCGGCGGTGAAGGTGGAGGGGACGAAGGAGTGGGTGCGGACGGGGGATATTGTGGATCCGGCGGTGGAGGAGTATGAGGCGCAGGCTTCGGAAAAAGTGAGAACATCGGTGAGGGAAGATTCTCTGAAAAGAGATGAAGTACTGGAAAAGCAACCAGAAACTTCAAAAAGCTCGGAATCATAAATATCATTTCTGCATAGAATAAAAATGTAATTGCATTTTGCGTAGTTTTAAGGTAGAATGTAGTTAAGGAATCTGTGAATCAGCGGTGGGTTGACACCTAAAATCTGATATGTTTTCCGAACGCAGGTGTCGGAGGTTGGCAGGCAACGGAAAAACCTGTTATTTTCCGGACATGGGTGCCGGAGGTTGGCAGAC
>CAJUSI010000092.1 GCA_910589035.1 uncultured Acetatifactor sp.
CTCCCTCCTCCGC
Organism: uncultured Acetatifactor sp.; assembly: GCA_910589035.1. GTDB lineage: Bacteria > Bacillota > Clostridia > Lachnospirales > Lachnospiraceae > Acetatifactor. The sequence goes on from CAJUSI010000092.1 coordinate 14, forward strand.
CTAGCAGGCCGAAAATTTATCCTTCGTGAAACATAGTGGTAATTGGTGAGGGTCATACTAGCGCTTACAGAGCAGCAGACAAACACACGGCCCAGCTCTTCGGTTCCGCAGCCTCAATCTGTGTAATGTGCTGGCTGACAGTGGGATGGGAGTCCGCCGGCGCTGCCGGAAGCGGATTTTTCAGAAATATTTAAGAAATATTTAGATTTATAGGGACATGTTATTTAGAATCGAAAGATATACTATAACAGGAATATCAAAGAGGCTTTCCGGGAAAAGCTGAGAAAAAGATCTGAGTATAATGAAATCGTGGAGAAGGAATATGAGTACAGCATGCGTAACACAGAAAATGGAGAAAACTGCAGCAGAACAAGGCACAATAGAAGAAAAGGCCGAAGAAAGAAGCATAATAGAAAAGCGGACGGAGAAATATAAAAAACTGGTGACGGCGGCGCTGGCGATATTATGTGCTGCCTTCACGGCAGTTCTGCTTAAGGCTTATTTTGACGGAAAATTCAATTCGGTGGAGACCTTTCAGCAGTATGTTGCGGGCTTCGGTCTGGCGGCGCCTTTATTTTTAATGGCTTTTCAGGCGGCGCAGGTGATACTTCCGGTGCTTCCCGGCCTTGTGGGCTGTGTGGCAGGAGCACTGATGTTCGGCTGTATGGGCGGATTCTGGTGCAATTATATCGGTATTTCCGCAGGCTCCATCATCGCCTTCCTGCTTGCGAGAAAGTACGGCAGGGGGCTGGTGAGCAAAATGTTCCCCGGAGAGAAATACGAGAAATGGTCCACATGGGCTGGAGAGAGCAGATTTTATACGGTGATATTGTTTCTGGGGATGGTGCTTCCCCTGTTTCCGGATGACTATTTCTGTTACTTTACCGGAATAACGAAAATGAGTACGCGTAAATTCGCTGCCATCATAGCGTTTGGAAAGCCCTGGTGCATTCTGGCCTACTGTATCATGACGACTGCGCTGGCCTGAATACCTGAAAGTCCTGCCCGAAAGTCCTGAAAGAATTTACTGTAAGAATTTTACGAAAATTTTGTGAAAAATGCAGCTTTTGCTTGTATTCTTTTCCTGTTCATGGTATATTATATAAAGTTTGCTTTTCAAACCGGGAGCCTGTCACCGCAGACTCCCGGTTTGAACGCTGTAGGCTGGAAAGGATGCTTGGTGGAAGGAAGAGATGACAGTGGGTTTGAGAAATAAGTTTATCGGGGATAAGGCTTTCTATAAAATGGTTCTGACGGTTGCGGTGCCCATCATGGTTCAAAACGGTATTACGAATTTCGTGGGCCTGCTGGACAATATTATGGTGGGGCAGGTGGGAACCGAACAGATGTCCGGCGTGGCCATCGTCAATCAGCTGATGATGGTGTACTATCTCTGCGTGTTCGGAGGACTTGCAGGCGCGGGGATTTTTACCGCCCAGTATTTCGGACAGGGAGATAACGAGGGAATCCGCCATACTTTTCGCTATAAATTCTGGATGGCGCTTGTGCTGACTGCAGGGGCGGCAACCCTGTTCCTGACAGTGGGGGGAGAACTGATCCAGATGTATTTATACGGCAGCAGCGACGGGGGCGACCTGCAGGCGGCGCTGCAGCACGGGAAGGATTATCTTAAGGTGATGCTTTTCGGTCTGCCCGCGTTTATGATGGTGCAGATTTATGTCAGTACTCTCCGGGAATGCGGAGAGACGGTGGTTCCCATGAAGGCGGGAGTTGCCGCCGTGGCAGTGAATCTCTGCCTGAATTATCTGCTTATCTACGGAAAACTGGGGCTGCCGGCCCTTGGGGTGGTGGGGGCTGCCGTGGCGACGGTGGTGTCCAGATATGTGGAGGTATCCATTGTGATGATATGGACGCATGTACATAGAAAGAAGAACCCCTACATTGTGGGAATGTACCGGACGCTGAAGGTACCCCCTGCGCTTGCGGGAAAATATTTTGTAAAGGGAGCGCCCCTGCTGGTCAATGAAACGCTGTGGTCAGCCGGTATGGCAATGCTCACCCAATGTTATTCCGTCAGAGGATTAAGCGTGATTGCCGGCCTGAATATCGCCAATACGATCAATAATATGTTCAATGTCGTGTTCATTGCGCTTGGAGATGCGGTGGCCATAATCGTCGGGCAGCTTTTGGGCGCCGGAAAGATGAAGGAGGCCCGGGACACGGACAATAAGATCATCGCCTTTTCCGTGGCCAGCTGCATCGGTGTCGCCATATTCATGGTGTTCATAGCGCCTCTGTTTCCGCAGCTTTACAGAACCACTGACGAAGTAAAGGCGGTGGCAGTGCAGTTTATCATAGCGCAGGCGATTTTCATGCCCCAGGCGGCTTTTATGCATGCCACCTACTTCACATTGCGTTCAGGTGGCAAGACCATTGTCACATTCCTGTTTGACAGCGTATTTGTCTGGTGCGTCAGTGTGCCCGTGGCCTATATCCTCAGCCGCCTGACGGCTGTGCCGGTTATCCTGATTTTCGCCATGGTGCAGGCGGCGGACTGGGTAAAATGCATCATAGGCTTTATTCTGGTGAAAAAGGGCGTATGGCTGCAGAATATCGTGGCAAGGCAGACATGAGAAGTCCGGGCTGCCGGCCCATACCCGATATTTTCCGCATGTGCGGATGGACGCTCCGGGGAGTATCCGTCCTTCGCCCACATTTGAAAAACGTGCCTGCGTGCCATGTGCCTGCACATCCGTATTTTGCTCATTTGAAAGCGGACTGCAGCCGTGCCGGGGAAATTTTTGAGAAAGATAGCGAAGAAATATAATGCAAGCTTGATTTTATTGCCGTGCTGTTTTAGAATAGATCTTAGAAGCAATAGAATACGAGGAGGCGAGGAGCGTATGGACAAATGTATCTTGGTAGTGGATGATGACAAAATGAATTTAAGAAGGACCAGTCTGATTTTGGAGAAAAGCTATGATGTGATTCTGGCGGAGTCGGGATATGAGGCGCTTAATAAGCTGAAGGAAGGAAATGTAGATTTGATACTTCTGGATATTTCAATGCCGGGCATGAGCGGTATTGAGACATTTGAGCGTATGAAGGAAAGAAAGATGGAGATTCCCGTGATTTTTCTGACAGCATCCGGACATGAGGATGATGTGATGACCGCAATCAGAATGGGGGCGGCCAATTATCTGAAAAAGCCGTTTATGCCGAAGAGCTTGCTGGAACGGGTTGAAAAGGAGCTTGAGAAGAAATGAGGACGGAAGCGCAGACGAGCATGCACCTGCTCATGGCAAGCACTCTCAGCGTATTGAGCATACTGCTTGGCCTGATCACATTTACCCTGTCATGGGAGATGTGGACGATTCCCATGATGGTTGTGGGCTGTTCTGTGGTGTGGTGGCTTCACATCGGGAGAGTGGGCTCGGAAATACTGTATGAAAATACCTGTACGGGGCTGCTGATGATTGAATTCTTCTTTTTTGGAGTACATGAATCCAGCCTTTTCGACATTGCACTGGTAGCCTGCATCGTGATTTTCCTGCTCTCTCTGCTGAACAGGAAGCGGCTCCTGTACATAGCCGGGGTTCTGTATGTGTCGCAGCTGCTGTACCATATTCTGCTGCTGGGCACCGTGAGCGCGGAGATGAGGAACGGCGATATACTGCGGCTGGTGATGGGTACTACGGCGGTGGCCGGCTCCATGATCATAGCGAGATACCGGATCAACCGCAGGCGTCTGGAGAGAGAGAGATACGACAGCATGCAGGAGCAGCTGGCGATTGCAGTACGGCAGAATGCCGATTTCCTTTCAAATGTGTCCCATGAGCTGCGTACCCCGGTCAACATGGTCATCGGCATCAGTGAGGTGGCTCTGGGGAAGGATATTTCTCCTGAGATCCGGGAAAACATCCAGTCCATAAAGCTGGCAGGCAAGCGCCTTTCGGGTCAGATCAATAATATCCTTGACTACACGGAAATAGTGGAAGGAACCCTGGCAGCGACGAAGAAAGTCTATTCCATCACGTCGGTGATGAATGACATCATCACCATGATGGCCCTGCATAACAGCGGCAATGAGCTCGAACTGGTGTTCGATATCGACCCAAGACTGCCGTCTCTGCTGATCGGCGATGCGGAAAAGATATCTCATGTGCTACGGATATTACTGGAGAATTCCATGAAATTCACGGAGGAGGGCGGCATCAACCTCTGGATTGGCTTCCGCCGGGAGTCCTATGGCATCAATCTGGTGATAGATATCTATGACACGGGCATCGGTATGAAGCCGGAACAGCTGGAACAGATCGTCGATGATTTCTATCAGGCGGATTCCGGAAGCCGCCGGTATGTGGGAGGCCTGGGGCTGGGGATTCCGATTGCAAGGGGACTGCTCCATTCTATGGGGGGGTTTGTCCATTTTGAAAGCCGGGAGCAGCAGGGCCTGCAGGTACATATCACCATACCCCAGGGGGTGAAGGACTATACCCCCTGTATTCAGGTGCCCAGTGCTTCGCAGCTGTGTATTGCCTGCTTTTTCAAGCCGGAGCGGTACAGCAGGGAGGAGGTGCGCAGATATTATGACAGGATGATTCTCCACCTGGTGGATGGGCTTGGCATTGAAGGATATCAGGCCCATAATTTCGAGGGGCTATTAAAGCTTCAGAGGGATCATAAGCTGACGCATGTGTTTATCACCCAGTCGGAGTATATGGCCAATCCTCCTTATTATGAGGAGATGGCGGAGACGATCCCGGTGGCGGTGATCGCGGATAAGAGCTTTGCCCTGGAGGAGGACAGCAGACTGCTGGTGCTGAGGAAGCCTTTCTTTGCACTCTCCATCGTGAATCTGCTTGCCGGAGGAGAGAAGAGCAACAACTTTGAGGAGGCGCAGGCCGCAGGCCGCAGGCCCTTTACCTGCGAGGGCGTCCGCGTGCTGGCAGTGGATGATGAGGAGATGAATCTTCTGGTGGCCAAGGGCGTTCTGGGAAGCTACGGTATAGAGGTGGATACCTGCCTGAGCGGAAGGGAAGCCGTGGAGAAGTGCAGCAAGAATACTTATGATATGGTTTTCCTGGATCATATGATGCCGGGGTTCGACGGTGTGGAGACTCTGCGGCGTATCCGTGAAATTGACAACGGAGCCTATAAGGATCTGCCTGTGGTCGCCCTGACGGCCAACACGATCAGCGGCGCAAGGGAGATGTTCCGGAACGAGGGCTTTAATGAATTTATTCCGAAGCCCATCGAGCGCGCGGTTCTGGAGAGGGTTTTGCGCCGGGTGCTGCCGGCGGCCAGCATGCAGTATGAGACGGCCCAGGGGCAGGACGATCCGGAGGAGAAGATTCAGGAGACGCTGCCAAAGGTGCAGGATGCCGGAGAGGAGACAGAACGGACGGAAACGGAAAGCAGCATGGACAGAACGGATGCTTCTGACGGATCGGCGATTGCCTATGGCTCTCTTGTGCGGGCAGGTATCAATGTGAACCTGGGGCTGGAGTACTGTGCCGGGGATGAGGCGTTCTATCAGGAGATGCTGCAGATGTTCCATGACCAGAGAGCGGAGAAGGAGGCCGAGCTGAATTCCCTCTATGAAACCGCCAACTGGACGGAGTACGGAATCAAGGCCCATGCACTGAAGAGCACGTCACTGACCATCGGTGCGGAAACGCTCTCCGGCAAGGCAAAGGAGCTGGAGCTGGCAGGCAAAAGGGCGGATGAAGAATTTATCCGGGAGAATCATCAGGTTCTGCTGCAGATGTATGCGGAAGTCTGCGAGAGCCTGGCCGGTTTATGATATTAGGGGGTTGAAATGTTAAAAAAATGGCTTGATATCATTTTTGACCATAAGATCAGTCTGAGAGAACGCATGTTTCGCCTGGTCACGGGAATCAGCATGATCGCGCTGATTTTTATCCTGATTCTCGGCAGATTCACGGCGAATCTCATCATATTGCCGGCAAGCCTTATGTATATGTACATAGTGGCAAAAATCAGTATCCGGAAGGGGTGCATCAATACCGGGGCGACGGCCACGGTAGTGCTCCTGCTGATGCTGTTCCCCATGGTCTTCTTTACGGGAGGCGGAATATACGGGGGAGTGCCGGAGTGGTTCGTGCTCTGCTTCATCTATATCAGTATCACCCTGGAGGGAAGGCGGAAGGGAGTGTTCTTCCTGCTGTGTACAATGGAGACATTGGGCTGTTATTATATTGCGTATTTTCATCCGGATCTGGTGCTGCCGAACACCACGGCTCAGGCTTATTTTGACTCTGCCCGCTCGGTGATCGTGGCGGGCTTCCTCACGGGCGTGCTGCTTCTGTTCCAGAACCATCTCTATGAGGAGGAGAAGAAGCTCACCATAGAGCAGAAGAAGGAGATTGAGGAGCTGAACCAGGCGGAGAACCATTTCTTCTCCAGCATGAGCCATGAGATCAGGACGCCTATTAACACCATCATCGGACTGAACGAGATGATCCTGCGGGGGGCTAATTCCGAGGAAGTGGCCGAGAACGCACGGAATATCCAGGGCGCCAGCAAGATGCTTCTGACGCTTATCAACGACATCCTGGATCTGTCCAAGATCAAATCCGGCAAGATGGAGATCGTGAATGTATCCTATGAGACAGGTGAGCTTTTCTCCGAGATCGTTAACATGATCTGGATTAAGGCCAGGGAAAAGGGGCTGGAATTCAAGCTCCAGGTAGATCCCTCCATGCCCAGTATGCTCTGCGGAGATGAGGTGCGCATCAAGCAGGTGCTGATCAATCTGCTGAACAATGCGGTGAAGTATACGAGAGAGGGTTCCGTGACCCTGTCTGTGCGCTGCGAGCGGGTGGGACTGAACAGGGTGCGGGTCTGGTATTCTGTGGAGGATACGGGCCAGGGGGTAAAAAAGGAGAATATCCCTTATATCTTTGACGCTTTCCGGCGGGTGGATGAGAAGAAGAACCGGCATATTGAGGGAACCGGGCTGGGGCTGAGCATCGTTAAGCAGCTGGTGGAGCTGATGGGGGGCAAGATCAGCGTAAACAGTGTCTATATGAACGGTTCTACCTTCCTGGTGATGCTGGAACAGGATATTATGAACGAGAAGGAGCTGGGAACCTTTACCTTAACCTCCCGGGTGAAGGTCCACGAGGGCGAGCAGTATAAGCAGAGCTTTGAGGCACCGAATGCCCATCTGCTGGTGGTGGACGACAATGAGATGAATCTGCTGGTGGTGAGCAAGCTGCTCTCGAATACGAAGATTCAGATAGACACGGCCTCAAGCGCTGCGGAATGCCTGAAGCTGACCCAATACCAGCATTATGACTGCATCCTGATGGATCATCTGATGCCGGAGATGGACGGGATAGAATGTCTCCATGCAATCCATTCCCAGCCCGGCGGGCTATGTCAGAATGTGCCCGTAATCGCCCTGACGGCCAATGCGGGAAGCGATAATCAGCAGATCTACCGGAAGGAGGGCTTCAGCGGTTATCTGGCAAAGCCCATCAGCGGTGCGCTGCTGGAGGCTGCAATACTGAGTATCCTGCCCAGGGGGCTGGTGAACCTGAGCGAGGATGTCAAACAGTCAGAAATCGGAAAGGACGTGCTGATCTTCGAGCAGGCGAAGCGGATTTCTCTGATGGTTACCACGGACAGTGTGTGCGACCTGCCGGAGTCCCTGAAGAAGGAGTTCGGCATCGCTGTGTGTCCTTATTATATCTGTACGGATCAGGGGCGGTTTCTGGATGATTCGGAGCTGATGGCGGATGAACTCCTGAGCCATATAGTGGAAGGGAAGAACGGTGTCTCCCATCCGCCCGATGTGGAGGACTATGAACGGTTTTTCGCACAGCGGCTTACGGAAGCGCAGAATGTGATCCATATTACCATGGCGAAGCATGTCAGCAACGGTTACCGGAACGCAGTGGAGGCGGCGAAATCCTTCGAAAACGTCACGGTCATCGATTCCGGGCATCTCTCCAGCAGCATGGGCTTGTCGGTATTGTATGCGGCCAGCCTGGCGGAGAACCATGTCACCAGGGACGAGATCGTGAAGGCCGTGAAGAAGCTGCGGCGCTATATTTCTTCCGCCTTCATCATCGACAGCACCCATATGATGTGCAAAGCAGGACAGATTTCCAGAAAGGTGCAGATTATGTGTGATGCATTGCTGCTGCATCCGGTGATCGTGCTGCGCAACAGCCGCATGGCGGTGGGCAGCATGGAGATGGGAAACTTCTACCATGTGATAAGAAGCTATGTCCGGAAGGTGCTGCTGAATGCCCGGAGCATTGACAGGAGGATTCTGTTCATCACCTATGCGGGGATGGACGAGAAGAGCCTTTCCTATATCCAGGATCTGGTGCGGCAGTACTGTCCCTTTGAGAAGGTCTATCTGCAGAAGGCCTCCTCCGCCATTGCCAGCAACTGCGGACCAGGATCCTTCGGGCTGCTGTTCATGAAGAAGAACGATATACTTGAGGAGATTATGCCAAATGGCCTGGAGACGAAAGGGAATAACTGACGTCCCGGAGAAAACAGAAACTGAGGAGGTATGAGGCATGGAGAAAGCAAAGGTTTACTTCACAAAGGAAATTACTCCGGAAGCGGTGATCCGGATGTACAATGTATTGGAAAAGCCGCTGCCCGGAAAAGTGGCGGTTAAGGTACATTCCGGGGAGAAAGGCAATCAGAATTACCTGCGGCCGGGCTTTCTGCGCCCCATGGTGGAAGCGGTGAAGGGAACAGTGGTGGAATGCAATACGGCCTATGACGGTGCGAGAAATTCCACGGAAAAGCACAGGCAGCTTATGCAGGTTCACGGATGGACCAGATACTTCCAGGTGGATCTGATGGATGCGGAAGGTCCCGATCTTGTGCTGCCGATTTCCGGAGGAAAGGTGCTGAAGGAGAATTATGTGGGGAAGAATCTGACAAATTACGACTCCATGCTGGTGCTTTCCCATTTCAAAGGACATCCGGCAGGAGGCTACGGCGGTGCACTGAAGCAGCTCTCCATCGGCTGTGCGTCCAGCGAGGGCAAAGCCTGGATCCATTCGGCGGGCTTTACAAAGGACCAGAATATAGTGTGGGGACATATGGCGCAGCAGGATGCCTTCTGTGAGGCCATGGCCGATGCCGCCGGAAGCGTGGCGGAGTATTTTAAGGGAAATGCGGCTTACGTGAATATGATGTGTAATCTCTCGGTGGACTGCGACTGCTGTGCGGTTGCGGAGGATCCCTGTATGGCGGATATCGGAATTCTCTCCTCCGTGGATCCCGTTGCCCTGGATCAGGCATGTATCGATCTTATCTATGCTTCAGAGGATCCTGGACGCAGCCATTTCCTGCAGAGGCTGGAATCCCTTCACGGAATACACACTGTGGAGGCGGCGGCAGAGTTCGGATGCGGTACCAGAGAGTATGAGCTGGTCTGTGTGGACTGAAGCGGATTTTAAGGATGCTGCAGGTACTATATGATGAAATCGTACTTTTTTTGGCAAAATTCCGGCTTCGGCATGTCCGGGTCAGGGAAAAAAGGAGGCTGTTAAATGAAAGAAACAATTCAGCTGGCCCTGGTGGGGCTTGGCTGCAGGGGGCATGAGCTGCTGGAAAATGTGATTCTGTTCCATGAAAGGGTGGAGATTGCGGCAGTCTGCGATGCCTATGAGGACAGATGCCGGGACGTGGCGGATATCATTGAGAAAAGCGGCAGGAGGAGACCTCTGACCACAACACAGTACGGGGATATTCTGAAGATGGAGGAGGTGGATGCGGTACTTCTGTGCACCGCCTGGGAGCATCATATCGATTACTGTATTGAGGCCATGGAAGCCGGAAAATATGTGGGCTGTGAGGTGGGAGGTGCCTATTCTCTGCGGGAATGCTGGAGGCTGGTGGAAGCGTACGAGAGAACACATGTTCCGGTTATGCTGATGGAAAACTGCGTCTATGGACGGGACGAGATGATGGTGGATCATATGGTACGGCTGGGAGCCCTGGGGACGGTGATGCACTGTGAGGGAGGATACCGGCATGATCTGAGGGAGGAGGTGGCCTTCGGAGAGGAGAACCGCCATTACAGACTGCGGAACTATATTCACCGGAACACGGAGAATTACCCCACCCATGAGCTGGGACCCATTGCCAGAGTACTGAATATCAACAGGGGGAACCGCATGCTTACGCTGACCAGCGTGGCGTCGGGGGCCAGAGGCTTAAGCGAATATCTGCGGGAAAAGAAACCGGAGGATGCGGTCCTTGCGGATACCCGCTTCTGCCAGGCGGATATCGTGAATACCATAATCACCTGCGCGAACGGGGAGACTATCCTGCTGACGCTGGACACCACCCTGCCCAGATATTATTCCAGAGGCTTTACGGTTCAGGGTACGAAGGGGATGTACTGTGAGGAGAACAGATCCCTTTTCCTGGACGGGGAGGAGCATGCGAAGGATCATTTTCACTGGCAGAAGCATTGGGGCAATGTGGAGGAATACCGGGAGAAATACGAACATCCTCTGTGGAGGAAATATTTGCAGGAAGGTGTAAAAAAAGGACATGGGGGCATGGACTGGCTGGTGTTCGACGATTTTGTGGAGAGCGTGAGACAGCGGACCCAGGTTCCCATCGATGTGTACGACATGGCGTCCTGGATGTGCATCACCGCCCTGGCGGAGGAATCCATCTCCATGGGCGGACACCCTGTGGCCATTCCGGATTTTACTGGCGGGGCGTGGATTGGCAGGAAGCAGGAAGAATTATTATAGTCTTCAGTGAAGACATTCTATGGACTCTGAATTGTCAGGAATGCGGAAATCCCGGAATTATGCCTGGTATGGCGGGCATATTTCGGGAGTTCTGCATTCTATAGAGAAGTTCATCCCATATGATACAATCCTGCGGAGGATTCTTTTAATCCCAAAGAGGGTTTAATTCCCCGCAGCTTGCTGCGGGGAGTTTCATTATGTAAGCCGAAAGAAAGCAAGGAACGAAAGGGAAGAGAGATGTATGTCAGATATTGATATCTTTGCATAGGAATATCCCGGAAAGGTGTTCTGTTTCTGCCTGAAAAAGACGGGAAACGAACAGGATGCGGCGGAGCTTGCCGGAGACCATTTATTTTGCAGCCTCCCTACCGTGAGAGCATGCCTTCGGGAGATGTCCAGATGTCAATTCTGAAACGGATTGCCGAATGGGATAATGCCGCGGCATTTTCCTATACTTAAGGCTGCAGTCTCAGTCTGCTGAAAGGCAAAGGAGACCCCGCATATCTGCATACAGTCTGCTGATGGTATGGATTCCTCTGTCCGGGCCGGGAATCCCGCGGCACTGCTGCGGACAAAAACTGTGATTGTGCAGATAAGCAGTTGTGTGCGAAGTTATTTTCTACTATACAAAATAAAAAATCATGGTATAATGTTGACACAGAAGGGCATTGTGTCAATATGCAATATTCGATAAGGGCAGCCCGGGCTTTGACATTCGGGCTTTCGGGACTCTGTCCGCAGCCTGCCGTGAATGCGGTATGGGTTAAGCCGAGAATCCGGCCGCCTGCTGCGCGCTCAAAGAGCTTTCCTGTGACCATGGTAGAACCATAAGAAATGTGGCTTGCGCTGCGAGACATTATGATACAATGCAGCTTTAGAATCGGGAGGAAGAAACCATGAAACCATATGGCGTAAATGAACTGAGAAGAATGTTTCTCGAATTTTTTGAAAGCAAAGAGCATCTGAAAATGAAGAGCTTTTCGCTGGTGCCTCACAATGATAACAGCCTGTTGATCATCAATTCCGGAATGGCGCCTCTTAAGCCCTATTTTACGGGACAGGAGATCCCGCCCAGGCGCAGGGTGACCACCTGTCAGAAATGCGTCCGCACAGGGGATATTGAGAATGTAGGCAAGACAGCCAGGCATCTGACCTTTTTCGAGATGCTGGGGAATTTCTCCTTCGGAGATTATTTCAAGCATGAGGCCATCTCCTGGAGCTGGGAGTTTCTGACCAAAGTAGTGGGGATGGAGCCGGAGCGGCTCTATCCGTCCATCTACTGCGAGGATGACGAAGCTTTCGAGATCTGGACGAAGGAGATCGGCGTGCCGGCAGAGAAGATCACCCGTTTCTATCGGGACGAGGACGGAAAATGCGATAACTTCTGGGAGCATGGGGCAGGTCCCTGCGGTCCCTGCTCCGAAATCTACTATGACAGGGGAACCAAATACGGCTGCGGGAAGCCGGACTGCAAGGTGGGATGTGACTGCGACCGGTTCATGGAAGTGTGGAACAATGTATTCACCCAGTTCGACAACGACGGACACGGGAATTACACAGAGCTTGCCCAGAAGAATATCGACACCGGCATGGGGCTGGAGCGCCTGGCGGTGGTGGTGCAGGATGTGGATTCCGTGTTCGATATCGACACCATGAAGGCCATCCGGGACAGAATCTGCGAAATAGCCGGGGCGGAATATGAGACCGACGACAAGAAGGATGTGTCTATCCGTCTGATCACGGATCATATCCGTTCCACCACCTTTATGATCAGCGACGGCATCCTGCCCTCCAACGAGGGACGGGGCTATGTGCTGCGGCGTCTGATCCGGCGGGCGGCGCGGCATGGGAGGCTTTTGGGCATACAGGGCAGATTTATGGCGAAGCTCAGCGAGACCGTGATCAATGAAAGCAGGGACGGCTATTCGGAGCTGGAGGAGAAGAGAGAATTCATTCTGAACGTGCTCACCCAGGAGGAGGAGAAATTTGACAGGACCATCGACCAGGGCTTAAGCATTCTGGGACAGATGGAAGAGGAGATGAAGGAGGCGGGGATTACGGAGCTTTCCGGGGAGAATGCCTTTAAGCTCTACGATACCTACGGCTTCCCCATGGATCTGACCCAGGAGATTCTGGAGGAGAAGGGATTTACCATCGACGAGGCCGGATTCGGCGTCTGCATGCAGCGCCAGAGGGAGACGGCCAGGAAGGCCAGGAAGACCACCAATTATATGGGGGCGGATGTGACGGTGTATGAATCCATCGATGCTTCCGTGACCACGCGCTTTGTGGGATACGACAGACTGCAGCATCAGTCAGGGGTGACCGTGCTGACCACGGAGGAGGAGCTGGTGGATGCGCTTACCGACGGCCAGACGGGGACGATCTTTGTGGAGGAGACCCCCTTCTATGCCACCATGGGCGGACAGAATGCCGACACAGGTGTCATTACCACGGCGGACGGAAGCTTTGAGGTGAAGGATACCGTGAAGCTTCTGGGCGGCAAGGTGGGACATATCGGCACCGTCACAAGGGGTATGATCAGGGTGGGCGACATGGCCACACTCACCGTGGATGCGGCAAAGCGCGGGGATACCTGCAGGAATCACAGCGCCACCCATCTGCTGCACAAGGCCCTGAGAGAAGTGCTGGGCAGCCATGTGGAGCAGTCCGGCTCCTATGTGGACGGGGAGAGGCTGCGGTTTGATTTCAGCCATTTCGCCGCCATGACCGGGGAGGAGCTGGAGCGGGTGGAACGGCGCGTCAATGAACAGATCGCGGCGAACCTGCCCGTAGTGACACAGGTTATGAATATCGAGGACGCCAGGAAGACCGGGGCAATGGCGCTCTTCGGCGAGAAATACGGGGAAGAGGTCCGGGTGGTGAAGATGGGCGATTTCTCCGTGGAGCTGTGCGGTGGAACCCATGTGGCCAATACGGGCGCCATCACGGCCTTCAAGATCCTGTCCGAGAACGGCATTGCCGCAGGGGTGCGCAGAATTGAAGCGCTGACCGGCAGCGGCGTGTTCGCGTATTACAGAGGGCTGGAGCAGACCCTGGAGGAGGCGGCCAGGACGCTGAAGGCCACCCCCGCCACCCTGGCGGAGAAATGCGCTCATGTGATGGCGCAGATCCGGGAGCTTTCCTCCGAACTGGAGTCCCTGAAAGCAAAAGCGGCCAGGGAAGCCCTTGGAAATGTGATGGATAATGTGACGGAGATAAAGGGCGTGAAGCTCCTTGCCGCCAGCGTAGAAAATGTGGATATGAACGGGCTCAGAGACCTGGGCGACCAGCTGAAGGAGAAGCTGGGAGAGGGCGTCCTCCTCCTTTTATCCAATGCGGGGGGCAGGGTGAATATGGTGGCCATGGCCACCGACGGCGCTGTGGCCAGAGGTGCCCACGCGGGGAATCTCATCAAGGGGATCGCGCCTAAGGTGGGCGGAGGCGGAGGCGGCCGTCCGGGCATGGCCCAGGCCGGGGGAAAGAATCCGGCGGGGATTCCCGATTGTATTGCCGAGGCCGCAAAGGTGCTGGAGGTCCAGCTGGCTTAGAAACAGGACAGCAAAAAGGGATGCGGCAAATACTATAGAGCGTGAGTATATATTATGTACAGAGCCAGTCCGCTGCCGATATTATGTCGGCAGCGGTTTCCTTCCGTCTGCTTTACGGGGAGGTATCAGTGTAAGCCGGCGCGGTGCGGCGGCGCTGGGCTGAATCCGGTATGGAAGAAAGTCCGTCATCAGATGGAAGAAGCAGTAAGGCATGGAAGGCACTTTTATATTATATGGCGCACGAGTGAAGGAGGAGAGTGTCGATGATTGAGAAGATAAAATGGGTCAGTTCGCTGGAGAAGGTATTTCCGGACAGAGAGCCAAAGGGGGCGGAATGGGAAAAAGCGCCCTCCTTCCTGGCGGGAGAGGTGTATTCCCTGCAGTGTGCGTTTTGGGCGCCGGAGGATATGGCAGGGACAGCGAGGGTGGAACTTTCCGGCCCTTTTGCGGAATATGTGAAGGTAAGGGAGGTTTGCCCGGTACCCTCCCGCTATTCCGGAAGAGTATTGGAGGAGGGAAGGACATTTTTGTATGCGCCGGGCCTGTATCCGGATCTTCTGAAGGAACTGCGGGAAAACCGTGTGAGGATCTATCCCGGCCAGTGGCATGCGCTGTGGCTCACAGTGGAATGCGGCGGAGAGAATATGGGAGGGGCTGTCTGCACAGATTCGGATGAGAGATTCGCTGTGAAAACCGGGCAGGAAAACGGAGCAGAGAAGAATGAGCTTCCCTTCGGGGTGCATGAGCTGGAGCTTAAGCTTATTCCGGATATGGGAGAGACCGTGAGGAAGAGTCTGGAGCTGGAGCTGGTGCCGGTAAGACTGCCGGAGCAGACTTTGATCCATACGGAGTGGTTCCATGCGGACTGCCTGGCGGATTATTACAGGGTGGAACCATGGAGTGAGGAGCATTGGGGCATAGTGGAGCATTTCCTGACCCATTATGCGAAGATGGGGATGAATATGGTTCTGACGCCCGTTCTGACGCCGCCTCTGGACACGGCGGTGGGATGGGAGCGTACCACGGTACAGCTGGTGGAGATCCGGGAGGAGACGGAGGGGGTATTCCGTTTTGACTTTGAGCGGCTGGAAAGGTATGCGGAGCTGTGCAGGCGGGCGGGAATTCATTATCTGGAGATTTCCCATCTCTTTACCCAGTGGGGAGCATGCGCGGCGCCCAAGGTAATGGTATGGAAGGACGGCGTACAGACTCGCAGATTCGGGTGGGATACCCCTTCGGACAGCCCGGAGTATCTGGGCTTTCTGGAGCAGTTTCTGCATGCGCTCACGGAAAAGCTTACTCTGTGGGGATGGGAGGGAAGGGCGTTCTTCCATCTTTCCGATGAGCCGCAGGAGAGTGTGCTTGAGAGGTATCGTTCCCTGCGGGAGAAGGTCACCGGATGGATTGCGCCATATCCAGTGATGGACGCACTGTCGGATTATGCCTTCTATGAGAGCGGAGCGGTGGACAGGGCCGTGCCCAGCATGGACAGTCTGCCAGAGTTTGCCGGGAAGGGTGCGGAGCCTCTGTGGACCTACTATTGCAGCGGGCAGTGGAAGGGGACGCCCAATCGTTTCCTGGCCATGCCCTCAAGTCAGGTGAGAGTGCTGGGAGTGCTGCTCTATGTCTATCGGGTTACCGGTTTCCTGCACTGGGGATATAATTTTTATAATTCCGCACTTTCCCTGGAGCATATCGACCCTTACGCGGTGACGGATGCGGGCGGCGTATTCCCTTCAGGGGATTCCTTCCTGGTCTATCCGGGGCCGGAGGGTAAGCCGGAGGATTCCCTGCGTATGCTGCTGATGCTGGAGGCCATGCAGGATCTGCGGGCGCTGCAGCTTTTGGAGAGCCTTCAGGGCAGGGAGAGCGTGATGGAGCTGATTCGCAGGGAGGCCGGGATGGAGCTGACGGCGGTGGATTGGCCCCGGGACGCCGCTTTTCTTCCGGGACTTCGGGAGAAGGTGAACGAAGCAGTAAGGGCATCCGGAGCATTTCAAGGCAGGGCATTGCACTGACATATGACAGGTAAAGCCTTAAATGGGAGGAAGTATGGTCAGAAGCGAAACCAGACGGAAATGAAACCGGAACAGAAATGAAGCTGGGACAGAAATGAAGCTGGGACAGAAATGAAATCGGAACAGAAATGAAGCTGGAATGGAAATGAAACCGGAACGGAAGTGAAACCGGAACAGAGATGAAATGGGAGATGGGGCGGGGAAAGCGAAAATGGAGCTGCATCCGGGGATAAGAATTGCCATATGTGACGACGAGCCTGCATACAGACGGATCCTGCGGGAGAAAATACTGCAGGACAGCATCCGCAATGATTATGAAGTAAATATAAGAGAATACGGAAGCGGGAGGGAGCTGTTGGAAGGTATTGACAGCTTCCCGGCCGAAGTATTTTTCCTGGATATCCAGATGGAACAGGGAGGCGACGACGGCATCCGGACAGGACGGGAGCTGCGCAGGCGCGGGGCAGAGGGACTGCTTATCTATGTCACGGCCTTTATCGATTATGTGCAGACGGGATATGAGGTGAGGGCGTTCCGCTACCTGCTGAAAAGCCAGATCGGGGACATGCTGCCGAAGGTGCTGAACCACGTCCGGCAGGAGCTCTCCGGCGGGACGTATTATTTTAAGACCGGTGGGGAAACCGTGGGTGTGGAGAAGGGCAGGATCCTGTACCTGGAAAGCAGTGGAAGGGTTCTGCGGCTGGTGACCGGGGAGGAGGAATACCGCTTCTACGATACTCTGGACCATGCGGCAGAGCTGTTGGGGGAAGGGTTCCTGCGCTGTCACAGGAGTTTTCTTGTGAACGGGGACAAAATTCAGAAGTATTCCGCCGGTGAGATTGTGCTGCAGGGGAATATTGTGCTCCCCATCAGCCGTTCCTACGCAAAAGCGGTGAGAAAAAGGCTGATGCTGGACATGAGGTGAAATCCTGCGAAAAAGGGAAATGGAATTCTGTGATAGAATAGGGATTACGGGCAGGAATTTTGTGATAATTTCAGGAAAAAATGATGAAAAACTGTGGAAATCGAGGTTGAGAAGGCGGGAATTCTGTGATAAAATAGTTAGGACGGCAGACAGAAGAATTGCGCAGACAGGGGGGAAGGAAGATGGAGCTGTTAAAGAGGAAAATAGACAGGGATTTGACAAGGTGGAAACAAAATCCGGACAGGCTTCCTTTGATCATCAAGGGCGCAAGGCAGGTGGGGAAGACGGAATCCATTCGGAAGTTTGCGAAGGAGAATTACACACATATAGTGGAAATCAATTTTGTGCTGCAGAAGCAGTTTCAGAGTATCTTTGAGAACGGGTTTGAAGTGGATACCATTCTGAAAAATATCTCCCTGATCAATCCTGATTTTGTGTTCGAACCCCACCGGACCCTGCTTTTTTTCGATGAATTGCAGGCCTGTATCAACTGCGCCACCAGCCTGAAGGCCTTTAAGCAGGATGGGCGTTACGATGTTATATGTTCCGGCTCCCTCATGGGGATTAACTATAAAGAGATCGAGTCCAACAGCGTGGGATACAAGGAGGATTACGAAATGTATTCCATGGACTTTGAGGAGTTTTTGTGGGCAAAGGGATATAAGGAGTCCTGGCTGGAAGAACTTTATGAGCATATGCTGAAGCTGGAACCCTTTTCCAGGCTGGAACTGGACACCATGTTTGAGAATTTCAGGGAATACATGGTTTTAGGCGGTATGCCCGCGATTGTCAATTTGTTTGTGAAGAATAAAAATTACAGCGGGACGCTTAAGCTCCAGAGACAGATCCTGCTGGATTACGAGGAGGATATTACGAAATATGCAGGAGGCCTGGACCAGGGACGCATCCTGAACGTATACCGCAAGATCCCTGTATTTCTTGGAAAGGAAAATAAAAAGTTCCGGATCTCAAAGGTGGAGCACGGAGCAAGAAGCCGGGAGTATGTGGGAACCGTGGACTGGCTGGAGAACGCAGGGATTATCAATATCTGCTATTGTATGGCGCAGCCGGATCTGCCGCTGAAAGGAAATTATAATCCGGACTATTTTAAGCTGTATTTTCGGGATACAGGCTTGTTGATCGGCTCTCTGGACGAGGAGGTGCAGGAGGATCTTCGGTTTAACAAGAATTTTAATACCTACAAGGGCGCAATCTATGAAAACGTAATTGGGGATATGCTGGTGAAGCAGGGATATAAGCTCTATTTCTACAGAAATGAAAAGGGAACCTTGGAGATGGATTTCTTTGTCCGGGATGCGGATACGCTGGTTCCAGTGGAGGTAAAGGCAAATGATGGGGCCACAGTTTCCTTAAGCAATCTTATAGAGAATGAGGAGTATGGGGATATCCGTTACGGAATCAAGTTCGGAATGAAAAATATTGGATTTAACGGGCGGTTTTACACATTTCCATATTTTCTGGCTTTATTTTTGAAGCGCTTTCTGCGGGAGAGGGTATGAGAGGGAGGAAACTCCGCATAAAAAGGGAGAAAAGATGCAGATACTCAGCATGAGCCTGACAGGGTTTTTGGTTATGTATACGGTATGCCGACAGAAACAATACGGCGCGGCAAGAGCCTGTGTGACGGGCACAGGCTTTTTTTCCGTAGCCTTTTATCTGGACAGCATCTTCTGGCTGATTATGGAAAATGCGGCCGGCCTGACCGGAGGCTCCTTTGCGGGGGCGGCATCTTTTGCGGGGGACGCCTTTCTCCCCAAATGGGCGGCGCAGTGCATGGGAATTTTACTGGCGAAAAGCATCCTGTGCATGCTCCTTGTGGCGGCCAGGGCAGCAGACAGCGGTTCGGGCAGGGCAGGATGGGAAGAGACTGAAAGGAACTGGCAGTATCTGGACGGTCTGACGATGGGGATTGCTCTGTTTTCGGTGCTATTGGGGCATGCCTGCCTGAAATCCGGCGGGGAGGATGACTTTCCGACGGCGCTGCGCCTGCTTTTTCTGCTGGCACTGCTGCTGGCGTACTATATTTCCCTTTATCTATATCAGAGGAAACAGCATGCTCAGAGACTGCGGGAGGAGGCAAGGTCGCAGGAACGTGAGGAGAGGCGGTACTTGAAAAGCGTGGAGGAGCAGTACCAGCGCACCAGGGAGCTATGGCATGATCTGAAGAATCATATCAGCCTTCTGAATCTGTTCCTGCAGGAAGAGGATTACGATAAGATGGCAGATTATCTACGGATATTCGGCGATGATGTGGACAGCTTAACCCTGCCTGTGAAAAGCGGCAATCCGGTGGCGGATGCGCTGCTGGCGGATAAGGCGGCCCGGGCGAAAAAGGATAATGTCCACATGGAGCTCTCTCTCTGCGACCTGACAGGGCTGCCCCTGAAGCCGGACGAAATCTGCAGCCTGCTGGGCAATCTGCTGGACAATGCGCTGGAGGCCAACAGAGAGGTAGCGGAGGGAAGATTCCTTTCGGTGGAGTGCAGGAAAGCCGCAGATTTCTATTATATAAAGATTCAGAACCCGGCTGCGGGTCCGTTGCAGAGTGGTCCGAAGCCAGGGCAGAGGACGGCGGCATCCGGAATACCGCAGGGCGTCCCGGGAGCAGGGCAGGGAAAGAAGCCCGATTTACTGCAAAGCCGTAAAAAGGACAGACGAAACCAGGTGGGGCATGGACTGGGTATGCGCAGTATGGAGCGCATTGTCCATGCTAACGGCGGGGAACTGGCCGTGGATTGTATGGGAAACAGATTTACGGTCGTGGTGCGGCTGCCTGTCTGCCGATAAAATATCGCTGTGTTCTTACCGGCGGCTCCCCTTTGTAGTAGAAGACCAGGTCCATGCGCTCACGGTTTCGGGTTTCCGGCTCTATGCTGTAGTTTCCGATTCCATTTATAATGGGCTTTAAAAACAGCATAAAATATCGTCTGCCGGTATCTTCCAGAAATGCTTCATTCCGGTCGCCATATAGGGAATCAAAGGCTTCCACAAACTTATCCAATATTCTGCGGACATTCAGATGTCCTCCCACGAGAAACTGGTTTCGCTCCTGCACGCCCGCGTCATACATTCTGCTTGCTGAGAACTCCTTCGAGAGATAATAATTGTAGAGCACAGCCTCAAAAATCCGGCTTTTGTCCAGGCACTGCTGGGAGTCGGGAATTCGCCGCTTCCCGGGATACGTTCATCCATGAATTTACAGAGCCTGGATACCAGACAGGGATATCCGGAAGTATAATCGTAGAGAAGTCCGGATAATAAGGCAATATCCATGCCGGTGTGGCAGTCGGATTCATATTCCGTAAGCATACCCTCCGTCCACCATTGTCTTAATTTCTTCCAACCTTGGCTCCAGGTGGATCATATAATGCCTTTCCGGCTTACAAGCTCCGTTTACATTAAAAACTTTTGCCATACTGCAGATAGTTTCCTTTCCAAAGCCTGTAAGACAGCTTTTTCTTTGACATTATTATACACAGCAAAAGTTTAAAATATAATACCTGCATGGGCAGGGATTGAAAAGAACAGGCAGGAATTTGGGCCGGCAAAAGTCAAAAATGACAAAAATCCTGTTAAATTTTACATATCTCACATTTGACAGGATTCTTTTGCTATAATGGATCTATGGATTACACCATAGCTGATAAATACAGGGATTACATGCCGGTCTGCGCATTGCGGAAACTGCAGGCCAAGGTGGAGCTACGGCATTCTATAGAGAATTTAAGTTGATTTTTTGTCAAAAGAGGAGTGAAATGCCATGAAGATATTAAAAAACTGCTGCTTCAGCATAAAAACGGTTTTCCGTTATGTTCCGTTCCATACATTGGCAGCCATGCTCTGCCTGTTCGTGCCCGCTACCTTCGCCGGACTTCAGGTGCTGTTCCTGCAGCGGATAGTGGACAGCGCCCTTGCGTATGTGCGGGAAGCAGATTCCGGCGCGGGGGCGGGGGCAATGGAAACCATGATCCTGTGGGGCGTCTGTCTGGTGGTGATTTTGACGCTGGAAAACTCCGTGCAGAGAATCGGCATGTATCAGATGGAACTGGCAAATATGAAGCTGATGGAGCGCATGGCGCTGGACATCGCCGCGCGCCTGACGTCCCTGGAATACGCTTCTTTTGAGCAGAAGCAGACCCAGGAGCTGTTTCAGAAGATGTCCGGGAGCCCGGAGAGCGGGATTTACAACTGCTGCCTGAGCACCATGTTTGTCATACAGAGGACCATCCGCCTTGTCTTTTCCATGTCCGTGATCTTTACCATTTCCCCCTGGATGGGGCTGGGGATCATTCTCATCGGGATTCCCATGCTGGTACTGGGATATTACTCCGCCGCCCACAGCATAACCGTGACGGAGGAAGGGGCTGACGCCAGGCGGAGAATGGCTGATATAAAGAGCCTGGTCACAAATAAGCACGCCGTGTTTGAGATGAAACTGTTTGACGCGGCACAGCTGTTTACGGAAAAGTGGAACCGTTACAGTACGGAGTATGCGGACATTGCCATGAAGGAGAACCGGGAAGTGATGAAGCTGGATATCTGCAGCAGGTTTCTGAATGTAATCTATCTGGTCTTCCTTGTATTTCTGTCGGCGGCCGGGCTGCTGGGAGGCGGCCTGACCCTGGGGCAGTTTACCGCCGTGCTGGGCGGCGTCGCGGGAATCGGGAAAAACTTAAACGACGGGAGCCGTCATGTGATATGGCTGTCCATAAATGCCATGGAGATCAATTATTATATGGACTTCCTGAAACTGGAGACCAGAGGGGACCTGGGGGATGTGGAAGAGCTTTCCTACTGGGACATCGCCTTTGAAAACGTGAGCTTCCGGTATCCCGGGACGGAGCGGGATATCCTGAAAAACGTGACGTTTTATATCAGGGAAGGAGAGAAAACTGCCTTTGTGGGGGAGAACGGGGCCGGGAAGTCCACGATTATCAAGCTGCTCTGCGGGCTGTATGAACCCACCACGGGGAATGTGACGATTGGCGGCGTGCCGGTAAGAGAAATCGCTCCCAGGCTCCGCACCCGTCTGCTTTCCGTGGTATTTCAGAATTTCCAGTCCTATCAGCTGACATTAAGGGAGAATGTGGCCTTCGGGAACCTGAGCGCGCTGGGGGATGAGGGGAAGCTGCGGCATGCCTTAGAGCTGGCGGACGCCCTGGAGCTGGCAGACACCCGGGAAAAGGGGCTGGACAGGAATCTGGGCAGGCTTGAGAGCGACGGACAGGATCTCTCAAAAGGACAGTGGCAGAGGGTGGCGATGGCAAGGGCCTTTGTCTCCGACGCGAAGTATATGATACTGGATGAGCCAACGGCTTCCCTGGATCCTCTGGCAGAGAGCCGGATGTATGAGAACTTTGCCCGGATCTTCCGGGAGCGGGGAACGGTGCTGATTTCCCACAGGCTGGCCAGCGCCAGGATGGCGGACAGGATCCTGGTGCTGGACGGGGGCAGGATCGTGCAGACGGGAAGCCATGAGGAGCTGATGGCAAAGGAGGGGCTGTACCGGACAATGTTTCTGGCGCAGAGTTCTTTCTATAAAAATGAAGGGCCCGGGACGGAACCGGAAGAGGGGGCGCTGGCATGAGAAAGACATTACGCTGTATCAAATATATATTTACGGATTGCTATCAGGCTTTTCCGGCATTTTTCATAATCAATTATATCGTGGACCTGGCGGGCATTCTGGCCGCGGTGGCAGCACCGGTGCTTCTGGCGCATATTCTGGAGCTGGCAGGGGCGGAGAGGGGCGAAAGCGGAACGGCGCTGGCAGGAGCCATATGTCTGTACGGGGTCTGCCTTGTCTGTACGCCTGTGACGGAGGTGCTCTTCCGCACCTTCTCCAAAGGCGCCGATGTGCTGGGAAAGCGGTATTTCGGCACGAAGCTGGTGGCCTTTTCGGAGAGAATCCGTCTGGAGGCGTTGGAGAACCCGGAGACTCTGGATAAATTCCACAGGGCAAACGCAGGGGAGAACCGGCAGCTGGCCTTTTTTGAACAGGTCAACCTCACCCTGAAAAGCGCCGTCACCAGTATCGCCATGGTGGCTGTGGTGGGAAGGTATTCCCCGGTGCTGGTCCTCACCGGGCTGATTCCCCTGTTTCCGGAGGTGCTGACCAAGATCTATTTTGAGAAAAAGCTGACCTCTCTGCGGCGGGAGCAGAGCAATGTGCTGCGTCGGTGCGACTATCTGAGAGGATTGTTTTCCGACAGGGAAGCCGTGAAGGAAATGCGGGTTATGGGATTTGAGGGGCATGTGACGGACCGGTGGAAGAGGGCGAATGCGGAAAAGGTGGACAGGTTCCGCAGGACAAATCTGGATATCCAGAAAAAGCAGGTGTGGGGAATCATTGTGATCAACTGCTGCTTTGTCTTTAACATCGGGATGGCTTTTTATCTGATGGTGCAGGGGAACATTTCCCCCGGTGCCTTTGCCGCCTGCCTGTCTGCCTTCACGGCGTATGACAGTAATATGCAGACTTTTATCGCCATGTTTTTCAATGCCGTGGCAACCTATCATATAGTGGAGGATTATTATGACTATTTCACCATTCCCACACAGGAGGACGGCAGCAGGGAGTATCAGCCCTTTCAGGAAGCTATTTGTGCACAGAATCTCTTCTTCCGCTACAGCGGGAGCAGGGAGGATGCGCTGAGAGGATTCTCCTGCCGGATTGAGAAGGGGGAGCATGTGGTGATTGTGGGGGAGAACGGTTCCGGGAAGACTACCTTCTCCAAGCTCCTCACGGGAGCCTATCTGCCTTCCGCCGGGCATGTGGCCTATGACGGGCAGAGAACGGAGGATTTAAGGCGAAAGAGCCTGTATACCCATATTTCCGTGGTGCTGCAGGATTTCGTGCATTATCAGTTTTCCCTTCGGGAGAATGTGGGCATCAGCGACCTGGGGCGCATGGGGGATACGGAGAGCATGGAGGAGCTGGTGCGCCGTGTGGCGGGAGAGGAGTTCCTGGAAAAGACGGGCGGACTGGATATCCAGCTGGGCAGGGAGTTCGGGGGAGAGGAGCTCTCCGGAGGGGAATGGCAGAAGATCGCCATTGCCAGAGGCCTGTGGAAGGACAGCGATATCATCATTCTGGACGAACCCACCAGCGCTCTGGACCCTCTGGTGGAGTATGATATTCTGTCCAAATTCGTGGATATGATTCAGAACCGGACTTCGGTTATCATATCCCACCGCGTGGGAATCTGCCGCACCGCGGATAAGATTATCGTCATGAAGGAGGGACGGATGGCGGAGTGCGGGCGGCATGAGGAGCTGCTGCAAAAGGGGGGAGAGTATGCGAAAATCTGGCGGGAGCAGGCCAGGTGGTATGTGTGAAATTTCAGTATTCCGGTTTTTTGGAGGAACATAGTGGGCTGTGTAACCTGAATTTGAGCCAAAGATACCGCAAAGATGGGGACGCGGTTACCGCGGCAGATGGCGGGAATGAATTTTCAAACACGCTCTAAGACAACAATAGAGAAGCTGCGGCTACTGTTACAGAAAAAAACGGGAAAAAACTGTAAAAAACAGTTGACGTACGGGACTTTTGTGGTATAATTAAAAGCGTGTATATGCCAGATGCAATACATAAATAACCCACTCAGTCAAGATTGCTTGAGGGACTGAAGGGAGGTCGGGTGGACATGTCAAACGTAATCGTAAAAGAAAACGAAACATTAGACAGCGCTGTACGTCGTTTTAAAAGAAGCTGTGCTAAGGCTGGTATCCAGCAGGAGATTCGCAAGCGCGAGCATTACGAGAAGCCGAGCGTAAGACGGAAGAAGAAGTCTGAAGCTGCAAGGAAACGTAAATATAACTAAGCGACTGATCCCCAGCTTTCAAGGCTGGGGATTTTGTATGCGGAAATGTCATATATCCGGCCGCATTCTCATATTCTTATGACAAAGGTAAGGAATATGGAGTGTGGTATTTTTATGTTTGGAATTACAAAGAAAAGCTTATGGGCCATTGGTCTGGCATTACTGCTTTCCCTTTATCCGGTACAGCCGGCGAAAGCGGATATGGCCATTTCCTCTCCATCGGTGATTCTGATAGAAAGCTCTACGGGGCAGGTGATCTACGAACTGAATTCAGGGGAGAGGAGGAGTCCGGCCAGCATTACGAAGATTATGACCCTTCTTCTCACCTTCGAGGCGCTTGACTCCGGAAAGATCAGCCTGACGGATCAGGTGACCACCAGCGAGTACGCCAGTTCCATGGGCGGTTCTCAGGTGTTTCTGGCGGCTGGTGAGGTTCAGACGCTGGAGACCATGATTAAATGCATTGCCGTCTCCTCGGGCAATGATGCCAGCGTGGCGGTGGCGGAATACATAGCGGGCAGCGAGGCGGCCTTTGTGGAGCTGATGAATGAGCGGGCGCAGGAGCTTGGTATGGCGGACACGCATTTTGAGGATTGCTGCGGGCTGACCGATTCCGACAATCACTATACCTCCGCCAGGGATGTGGCGGTCATGTCCCGGGAGCTGACCACCAAGCATCCGGATATTTTCAATTATACCACCATCTGGATGGAGGATATCACCCATGAGACCCCACAGGGTACCTCTAATTTTACCCTGAACAGCACCAATAAGCTTCTCAAGCAATACCAATGGACCACGGGGCTGAAGACGGGATCAACAGACAAGGCAAAGTATTGCTTTTCTGCAACCGCATCCAAGGACGGAATCGATCTGATTGCGGTGGTCATGGGGGCGCCCGATTATAAAACACGCTTTGGAGATGCCCAGACGCTGCTTGCCTATGGATTTGCGGTGTGTGACATCTATATAGACGGGAACAGCGATATTCTGGCGCCCCTGGCTGTGGAAGGCGGCGTGGCGGAAGAGGCGGGTATCGCCTATCAGGGAGAGTTCCGTTATCTGGATACTGCCGGAAGCGATCTGTCCGCGGTGGAGAAGGTGCTGGAACTTCCGGAGAAGGTGGAGGCGCCCGTTGAGAAGGGCGGAGAAGCGGGAAGAGCCAGGTATCTTCTAAACGGCGCGGAAATCGGCAGTGTGCCGATTCTTTTCACGGAGGATGTGGAGAGGGCGGGATATATAGACTATCTTAAGAAGGTTTTTGGCATTTTTCTTCTATAGATAAATCAATGGAAAAATAGCATACCTAACAGAAAGCGTTGCAGATTAAATATATGATACAAGTTAATTATAGAGTAAATGTTAAATTTACAGTAATTATTTCGGGATTTCATACTTTTTGATCTAAACTGTTGTCTGCTTTATAAAATACAGGAAAAGATTATAATGACGCGTATTATGGAATTAAGAAATGATGAAGGATTTTCCGGTACGAATTTGGGAACAGGTAATGAAATGAGAAATGAGACTTCCATGACGGATTTACTTATGGGAAGAGAGAAGCAGCTTCAATTTAAATATTTTCGATAAAATATTGAGAAGATCGAATGAGAGGAAGCGGATATGGCGGATATTCTATTTGCCGGGGCAGGGATTGCGGTGCTGGTGCTGCTTTGGGTGATGCTTTACGACAGCAATCGTTTTGTGATAAGAAAATATGCTGTGGAGGATGAGAGGATCAGGAAGCAGTGCCGGGCCGTGGTTCTGAGCGATTTGCATAACAAGCGTTATGGCAGGGAAAATGAGAGACTCCTGGAGGCTATCCGGGAGCAGAAGCCGGATTTTGTCCTTATAGCGGGGGATATGATAACCGCCGCCCCGGGGGCCTCCATGGAACCTGCCCTGAAGCTTCTGGGAGAGCTTGCGAAGGAATATCCGGTTTACTATGCCAACGGCAATCATGAGCACAGGATGAAGCTCTATCCGAAGGCATACGGGGATATGGCTGAGAGATATTGTTCCGCTCTGAAGGAAATAGGGATCGAACCCATGGTAAACGCGCATACCCTCCTGCCGGAATACGGAATCGCAGTGTACGGCGCCCAGATTCATGAGAAATATTATAAAAGATTTACCCCTGCCGATATGGAGCAGAACTATCTGGGCCGGACACTGGGACAGGCCCCGGCGGAAGTCTACACGGTTCTGCTGGCGCATAATCCTGACTATTTTCCTCAATATGCCGCATGGGGAGCGGATCTTGTGCTTTCAGGGCATATACACGGCGGCGTCGCCCGGGTGCCCTTCTGGGGCAAGGGAGTGATTGCACCCACCTGGAGGCTGTTTCCCGAATACGATGGGGGCATTTTCCGGGAGGGGAAGGCCGTCATGGTGCTGAGCCGGGGGCTGGGGATGCATACGATACCCCTGCGGGTCTTTAATCCGGCGGAGCTGTGGGTAGTGGAGTTTTCGTAAACGGAGTGCTTCCTGTCTGGGACAGCTCCCTCTCTTGCCTTATTCCCCCTGAGCAATGAGCCAGGCCTACGGAGTTGAATTTAATTGCGCTTTACCAACTTTAAAAATCATGTGAGTAAGAGAAATCTGCACTATCGTGAAGCGCTTAAGTGGGGCAGATATCGGTAGCTTTATTTAAAAGCTGCCGTCTGGTTTTCCTGTACAGGGAAATATCTTTTTCATAATCATCATACCGGCGGAACACCTGTTTCACCAGATCTGCCGTTCCGGCGGGATCTTTTGCATTAACCCGCTGCAGAAGCACCAGATCCTCCAGACCGATTCGGTGGGCTTCCAGACGGGTGCTGGAATATGCCTCATGGAATCCGGGAAACATAACGGCCGGATCGCCGGCGGGAAGACATGAGCTGCGGCTTGTATCATAGTCGGCAATGTCCGGCAGAGGAGAACTGAGCCGATAGAAATCAAGTCGGTTCATGGACATGCCTCCCCAATGGAGAAAGCCCTCTATATTGCGGTACAAAGCGGGAGCCCAGCCCAGCCAGACCTGCCTGAGCCGCTCCTGGTCCAGAAATCTGTTGCAGTAATTTCCGGCGGGATCCAGACAAGTGTAGACGAAGATATGATCGCCTTCTTCATGCCGTCGATCAAAAAAGTCCCGGTACTTCTCATATTTATTGATGGTGGGACACCAATAGTCCACCGTCCCGGCAATGGATTCCCGGGCAATTGTAGCATCTATCACCGGAATCTCGGGCATGGCATTTTTGACAGCCCGGATTCCGGCAGCATATGCGTCCGCCAGGCAGTCGAGAGGCTCGTCCATAAAGCTCTGTATCCACCGCCCTGTAAGCTTTTTCTTTTTCAGATAGACATAGAGCTGTCCGCACATATTTTCGAGGTCCTGTTCTCCGCTGCCGGGAACGGGGCCGTGGGTCAGGAAAAGCTCAGCTTCCACGGCTTCCCATTCATTATTCCTGCGGCCTGCCAGATGGCCGCCTTCAATCCAGTGAATTCCGACTTTGTCCAGTATTGCCACCAGCCGGTCCAGTTTTTCCTCGTTCAGCACGGGGCCGCTTGGCTGAAGGTCAAAATAGAGATCCGCAGGGAGCAGTGCCATGTTCTGTCTTCCGTATCTTCCCAGTCTCAGATATTTCTCAAACATGTGATACCATCCTTCACTGAACAGGGGAACATTGTGGTAAGACGCAATGGCATGGCAGTCAAACCAGTTGACATACTTGTGGTCGTCCGGTCCGGCTTCAGGGACGCTGACAGGATAGACCTCTGTCTCAAATGTGAGCCGGCGGGACACGCCGTCGTGGGAGACGGTAAATTCCCACCTTTTCAGTTCCTGCCGCTTTCCCTCTACCCTGCAGCGAAATGCCAGGGCCATTACTGCACCCTGGGCGGGGACTACGCAGCCGCAGGGGCGCAGTACATCATATACCATGAACGGAGCCCGTCTGATGACATGTTCGTTTACATCCTGACTCATCCACTCTGTTCGGGAAACGGCGCCCGTGTTTACCTCCACGGGCAGGGGCAGAAGTTCAAAAAGCTTCCAGCGGTGATCCGGAACGCAGCGTTCTGTCTGCGTTCCGTCGGCTTTTTCCGTTTTCGTCATACGCAGAGGAGAAGTCACTTCGAAAGTAACAAATTTTCCCGGTGTCAGGCCGGAAAGCATGATATGTACGCCTGCATAAGTTTCAGACGGAAGGTCAACCTTATACAGACTGGTGCCTTTCCGGGGAGAGGTGTCCGGGTAAAGGGGTTCCAGCTCGTCAAATAGAGCGGCTTCAAACAGATTCATCATATAATCCCATCCTTTCCTGAGGGCCGATTGCCGTAATGTACCAGGCAAGTGATTCTGCTGTCAATATACCCTACTTTTTTGTGTATTGCAAGCTTTTTGTTGTCTTTACTCCGGGAAAATATTCGCTTGACTTTTGTATGATATCGTACTAAAATATAAAAATGCGTGAGATAGTATGATTTCGGACATGGTATATTGCAGTAAATGCAATGCAGATGTGGACAGTTCAAACATGCTTTAGTGAACGTCATGGCCATTTTTTACTTTGCCCGAAAGCCATCACATCAATGAAAAGATTTTAAAGTCGTTTGCTATCATTATAGAAAATGAGACGGCAAAGGGAATGAGACGGAAGGAATGGAATAGAATGAATCATTATACGACAGACGAAATGAAACGGTTCAATCATCTGGTGAGTGAGACAGATGCGGCGTATCATGAGGCAGCCCTCAGGATGGGCATGTCCGACAGTGCCATGCAGATACTGTATATTCTCTGTGACAGCGGGGGAGACTGTCCCCTTGGGAAGATCTGCAATCTGTCTGGAACCAGCAAGCAGACCATCAATTCCTCACTTCGGAAGCTGGAAGAAGAGGAGATAGTCTATCTCGAAGGGATGGGAGGGAAAAGAAAGCGCGTATGCCTGACAGAGAAGGGAAGGGGGCTGGCGGAGCGCACGGTGGTGCAGCTGATAGAGATTGAGAATAATATCCTGGATTCCTGGTCGAAGGAGGAGCTGGAGAAATATCTGGAACTGACGGAGAGATATCTGCTGGCACTCAGAGAGAAGATAGGCGGGCTTGGAGGAGAGGCAGACAGCCGGAGTGGACCGTCTGCGGCAGGCAGGGAGGTGTTGAAATGAAGATTCAGTTATCAGACAGCTTTGATTACAGGAAATTATTACGCTTTACCTTTCCGTCCATCATTATGATGGTATTTACATCCATATATGGGGTGGTGGACGGCTTCTTTGTATCGAATTTCGTGGGAAAGACGTCCTTTGCGGCAGTGAACTTTATTATGCCGTTTCTGATGATATTGGGGGCCATCGGATTTATGTTCGGCACTGGAGGAAGCGCGATTATCGCAATTACCATGGGTGCAGGGGACAGAGAGAGGGCGAACAGGCTGTTCTCGCTCTTTGTCTATGTGTCTGCCGTCTGCGGGATCATTATCGCGGTGCTGGGGATCCTGTTCATCCGGCCGGTGGCAGCCCTGCTTGGCGCAGAAGGGACCATGCTGGATGACTGCGTGTGCTATGGGCGCATTATTCTGACGGCGCTTCCGGCGTTCATCCTGCAGTATGAATTTCAGAGCTTTTTCATTACCGCGGAGAAGCCCCAGCTGGGCCTGGGCGTTACGGTGGCAGCGGGGCTGACAAATATGGTGCTGGACGCATTGTTTGTGGGAGCGCTTCGCTGGGGACTGACCGGTGCTGCTGCGGCCACGGCTTTGAGCCAGGCGGTGGGAGGCACGATCCCCCTGCTTTATTTTTGCAGGGATAATACCAGTCTGCTGCGCCTGACAAGGACGAAATTTGACGGCAGAGTCCTGGTCCGGGTCTGCGTCAACGGTTCCTCCGAGCTGATGTCCAATATCTCCATGTCCGTGGTGGGCATGCTCTACAATATACAGCTGATGAAATATGCCGGGGAGGACGGAGTCGCGGCGTATGGTGTATTGATGTATGTAAATATGATATTCCTGGCGGCGTTCATCGGCTACTCAGTGGGAGTGGCTCCGGTGATCGGCTACCATTACGGTGCGGGAAACCATGGGGAGCTGAAGGGGCTGATGAGAAGGAGCCTGGTATTGACAGGCATATTCTCCCTGGGCATGCTTGTCCTGGCAGAGGGGCTGGCCCGTCCGCTGTCCATGATATTCGTGTCATATGACAGGGAGCTTCTGGATTTGACGCTGAGGGGATTTCTGATTTATTCCTTTTCCTTCCTCTTTGCAGGAATTGCCATCTTCGGCTCATCCTTCTTCACGGCTCTCGGAAACGGCCTGGTATCCGCGCTGATTTCCTTTCTGCGGACGCTGGTGTTCCAGATGGCTGCCGTGCTGATCCTGCCGCTGATGTTGGGGATTGACGGAATCTGGATATCCATTGTGGCGGCAGAGCTGATGGCCGCGGCGGTGACGGTGCTGTTTCTGATTGGAATGAAGGGAAAATATCGTTATTGATAACAAAAAAGGAAGGATGCCCCTTCCACTGTGTATATTATACCAAAAATACGGACAAATTACAAGTCTTGTAATAAGGTTCCCGGCCGGACTATAATCGTAAGAAGCCGGGCGGACACATCCCCTCTGCGGGGCAGGGCTGCCCGGATTTCAGGCGCTTGAGGGCGGGAGCCTGCGCACATGGGAAAATTTCGGTTATGGTCTGTCCGGATAAGGAAGATGACTGAAGTAAAGTGTGCCGGGTAAGGAGTCTCAGAAGGGAGCATGGCGGTGGAAAAAGGCGATTTTCAAAAGGAATTGGAATATTTTAATCAGACGGAGGAAATCATCCGGTGCAGACTGGGGAAGCTGTGTGAGGAGAATGCCCTGCTGAAGGATGAGGTCCTGCGCGGGAGAAAGGAAATGTGGGAAGATAACCGGCATCTGGTCCTGGATTTTGACGATGTGGTCTTTCTAAGCGCCCAGAACGCCCAGGTGAAGTTCACGGAGGAACGGCTGGAATGGAATACATTGGAAATACAGAGATTGAGGAAAATGGAGAAAACTCCCTATTTCGGCAGAGTGGACTTTGAAGAAAGCGGGACGGGAGAAGAGGGCACCGTCTATATCGGAATTCACAGCCTGGTGCGGGAGGAATCCCAGGAAATCCTTGTGGCGGACTGGAGGGCGCCCGTTTCCTCCATGTTCTACCAGTTTGACCTTGGCCCGGCCTGGTATCAGGTTCACGACTATACCAATGAGGTCACGATTACGGGAAAGAGACAGTACAAAATAGAGGAGGGCCGTTTCCTCTCCGTGTACGACACTGATTCCTCCATGTACGACGATATTCTGGGGGAGGTCCTGTCGAAGCACTCGGAGCGCAGGCTTAAGGTCATCATCGGCAGCATCCAGAAGGAACAGAACCTGGCAATCCGCAGCGATACAAAGCGCTCCTGCCTGATATACGGTCTGGCGGGCAGCGGAAAGACCAGTATCGGTCTTCACCGTCTGGCTTATGTGCTTTATTGCAGCAGGGATACCATAAAGTCTGAAAATATCTTAATTCTGTCCAATAACAATATCTTCAGCTCTTATATATCAACCATACTTCCGGACCTGGGAGAGAAGCCTGCGCAGACAAAGGTATTTGCCGATCTCCTGGAAGCAGCCATGGAGAAGGGAACGGAGATCGAAGACTATTACAGCCAGCTGAAAGCCATGGAAGGCGGATTCTCCGGGGAGCGGGTCAAATGGATCCGGATTAAATATTCGCCGGAGCTGCTGCAATACTGTATCGATTATTTTGCCGGCTTTTCCTTCCAGATACCCGGAATCCGGTATAAAGGAGAGCTTCTGGTATCTCCGGAGCAGATACGGAGCAGACTGAATGCCGGACGCTATCCGGATTTCCGGTCCCGGTATGAAAGGCTTATATTTCTGGTCAAAAGATCCATTGAGGACTTTTTTGCTCTGCATAAGGAAGAAATATGCAAGGAGTTTCTGGAGACCCGGGAGGATGTATTTTCGGAAAAGGAGGCCAGGATCCTTTATAAAATTACCGTGCAGGAGTATATACAGGCGGCCCGGGACGGAATCAGACGTCTGAACAGGCTGGATCCGGGAAAGCAGACGACGGAGGTATTCGCAGGGTATCTGCGCCGGACCGGGGAGGGAGACGAGGAGGCGGTGAGGCTGTCCCATTCCCTGGAACGGGGGAAGCTTTTGTATGAAGACGCGGTTTTTTACCTGCTGATTAAGGTATTGATGGGGGAGACGGATATATTTTCCAATATTTATCATACTGTCATCGACGAGTCTCAGGATTATAATCTGCTGCAGCTCTATATCATAAGGCGCTTATTTCCCAGGAGCAGCTTTACCCTGCTGGGAGATATTTATCAAACCGTCAATTCCGTAACGACAATACAGAAATATGAGGATTACGAAAGGATTTTCGGAGCGGAGCTGATACAGATCAGGCTGAGGAAATGCTATCGCTCCTCCAGCGACATCAACGCCCTGGCCTTCCGGCTCATCGAAGAAAAGGGGCGTCCGCTGCAGGAAGAGTATTCCTGGTTTGAGCGGAGGGTGAAAAAGCCTCTGTATGTGGTATGTAAGGATCTGTTTTCCTGCCTTGTTCCCATTCTGGAGGGGCTGAAGAAGTACCGCTCCGCGGCGGTTATCGTGAACAGCGACGAGGAAGCGCTGGCTGCGAAGGCGTATCTGGAGAAGGAGATGGAGGTGCAGCTGATTATCTCGCCTGAGGACGAGATGAGGGGCAGGATTGTGGTCATTCCTCTGATTCTGGCAAAGGGACTGGAATTTGACGCCGTGATTCTCTTAGGCCTTATTTATGCCAACATAGACAATCCCCATCTTCGGCGCAGGGTGTATCTGGGATGCACGAGGGCGCTCCATGAACTGTATTTTGCAGAGAAGGATGCGCTGCCGGATGCGCTGAGGGAATGTGCCCCTTATATGGAGGTTTGACAGTTTATCTTCAATATGGTATAAATAGATATATACTTTATTCCGTATATTTTGGCTTACAGGACGGAGACTGCCAGGAGATGGTATTTATTCATAATATACTGCTGCAGGAGCGGATAGCAACGATATTATAGAGTCCAGGACAGGATTTGCCGCAGTCTTTTTTACGGAGAAAGAATGGATATGAAAAAGTATACCTTTCAGATGACGAAGAAAGAAATCAGGGAAGTCTGCTTCAGGATAATATGGGAACACTGAGAGCCTTGTGCAGAGAGAAGCATGTGGAAATTCTCCGAAAGAAAAGCAGGAAATATGTACCTGTCTGGGTTTTTATCATATTGATGGTGATTTGGATGGTGGGACTTCAAGTGGCGCTTTTCGGTATGATGGGCGGGATTTTATAATGACGGAATCCTGGAAGATATTCTGATTTCCGCCATTACTGTTGCCGCATAGCCCGAAAACAAGCCGTGCTCACTGCTGTCTGTATCTCTGAGGCAGTGAGCACGGCTGTTAAAGGTATAAAACACGATTTATTATAGCTTATAAGTTCTTCTGGTAAAATAATCTGCCTGATAATAGGAAAAATCCAGCTCAACAGAGAAAAATTCTTTTTGCAAACCATTCAGAAAAGCCCGTATACGGCCAAAGCCGCCAGCGACAGGATAAAGTACACTCCGCCGGCCAGGAAGAGACCTGCGGGAGATTTGCGCTGCGCTTCTTTGCGCTCCCGGTATTGATGGATATCTTCCCTGGAATGCCCTTCTTCCGTCCTCCTCAGGGCCGGAATCGCCACCTCCAGAGCCGTGCGCAGTCCGTAGCCGGCCACGTCAAAGACGCCCCGGTTGCCCACAGCCCTGATGACGCCCGGCCCCAGCAGCATCACTGAGGCCACGAACAGGCCGTCGCATAGGGAACGGCTCCAGCCATAGCCCCTGCTGACGTTCAGGGCGTACACAGCCGCCGCGATGACCGCCCCGACAATCAGGCTGGCCTGAAAGCCTTTTTTATTCCCCCTCATTCGGCCTGGAGATCCGCCTGGATCTTCTGGTATTCCGCCTCGTTGCATTGGACGAAATGGCCGGGACGCACCTCGCGGAAGGACGGCTGATCCACGCTGTAATCATGCTCGGCCAGCGGATTATAAGTGATACGCCGGCGCTGCCGCTCATAGATCGGGTCCGGCAGCGGGATAGCGGAGAGCAGAGATCTGGTATAGGGGTGCAGCGGATGGGCGAACAGTTCGTCGGAGTCCGCCAGCTCCACCATCTTGCCATAATACATGACGCCGATCCGGTCGGAAAAATACTTGACCACTGACAGGTCATGGGCGATGAACAGTATGGTCAGACCAAAGCGTTCCCGCAGCTCGTTCAGCAGGTTGATCACCTGCGCCTGTACGGATACGTCCAGCGCGGACACCGGTTCGTCGGCGATAATCAACTCGGGATTCATAATAATCGAACGAGCTACGCCGATACGCTGCCTCTGGCCGCCGGAGAACTCATGAGGATAACGGGAGGCATGCTCCCGGACCAGTCCCACCAGCTCCAGCATTTCGTAGACCTTCTCGTCGATGACCTTTTTGTCCCTTTCTCCCTGAATGACCAATCCCTCTGAAATAATCTCACGGACAGTCATTCTCGGATCCAGAGAAGCAATAGGATCCTGGAAAATCATCTGAATCTGCGTGACCAGGCGGGTCTTCTTTGCCTTTCTCAACTCATCCTTATACCGACTTTCCAGTCTGGCTTTCTCTTCGCCGACAGCCGCCGCAATCCTGGGCTCATATTCCTTTTTCAGCTCTTCCGTGCGCTTGGCGGCATATTCCCTGTCGCAGTTCTTCTGTTCCTCCCGGGCTGCCCTGATCTGGGCTTTCAGCTCGGCAATGCGGGTGGGATCCTTCGTCTTCTTCAGCTCGTCCCTGTAGGACTGGATACCTGCGGCAATGCGCACACCCTTGAAATAAATGTTGCCGGAGGTGATATTATACAGCTTGATGATGGATCGTCCGGTAGTAGTCTTTCCGCAGCCGGACTCACCCACCAGACCGAAAACTTCTCCTTTTCGGATCTCAAAACTGACATCGTCCACAGCCTTTGTCACAAAATTTCCGGCCTTAAAATATTGGCAGAGATGCTCAACCCTCAGCAGGGGTTCCTGATTATTCATGTTCGGCCTCCCTTCTCCGGTTCATCCTGGCGATACGGTCCATGACAGCATTGGGCGGATCCACCTTGGGTGCGTCCGGGTGCAGCAGCCAGGTAGCGGCGTAATGGGTGTCGCTGATCTGGAACATGGGCGGCTGCTGTTCAAAGTCAATCTGCATGGCATACTGGTTTCTGGGCGCAAAAGCGTCCCCCTTGGGCGGATAGATCATGTTGGGCGGCGTGCCGGGAATGGCCGTCAGCTTCTCATTGGTATCCAGATCAGGCATGGAGGAGAGCAGTGCCCAGGTATAAGGATGGGCGGCATGATAGAATATATCCTCGCTGGTACCGTATTCCACGATCTTTCCGGCATACATAACAGCTACACGGTCCGCCATGTTGGCAACCACACCCAGGTCATGGGTGATGAAAATCACGGACAGATGACGTTCCGTCTTCAACTTGTTGATAAGCTCCAGAATCTGAGACTGAATGGTCACATCCAGAGCCGTAGTAGGCTCGTCGCAGATCAGGATATCCGGATTGGCGGCCAGAGCGATCGCAATAACGATGCGCTGGCGCATACCGCCGGAAAACTCAAAGGGATATTGCCGAAAACGCTTATGGGGTTCGGCAATTCCTACCTCTTCCATCAACCGGATCGCACGGTGTCTTGCAATCCGGGGAGTTACCTTGTCAACGATACCGGAAGAGCTGTGCATCAGGTAATCAATGGCAGCGATGGTTTCCGCGTGGTAATCCCGGCTGTCAGCGGCGTCCAGCACCGTCTGATAGTGCTCCGTCAGCCGGTCAATAATATGTGACAGGTTTGTCTTAATCAGCTCCAGATCGGTAACGGCTGCATCGGCCAGCTCCCAATCGGGCTTCTTCCCCTTAGCCACGATGGCATTATACTTACGCTTTTCCTTTTCATACCGGCGTATAATTCCGACATTAGCCTTTACACCGTGAAAATACTTGTCCAGCTCGCTCTTCATGCTGGGTGAAAAGGTGTAGACCAGACTGTCCTTGCTAACGGCCAGCGGATCGAAAGTTTTCCTCACCGTTCCGCCCAGTTTCTTCCAGGTATTCATGCATTGCCTTTTATCCAGCTTTTCTGCGGCAAAAATCGGTCTGGCGGCCTCCAACTCCTGAATTGCATTGCGCATATGGGCATAACACTGATCCGCAGAATAGGTCACCGCCCGCTGCGCGTCGGAGATAAAGTCCGTCATAAAATGCTCTTCCAGGTAATCCAGTAAAAAATCATTCAGCTTTTCCAGCGGCATTTCCGGCAGCGGCTTGTCAGAAAAGGTCAGATAATAGCCCATGCGGAAGAAATTAGGCTTAGGCCTTTCCGCGCCTTCCGTCATAATATCCCGCAGGCGGTAGAGACTCTTAAGCACTGCCGGATAATCCTTTTTCCGGAAGTTTTCTTCCAGAGCGGAAGTGCTCTCCAGAACTTCTGCCTTATAGGTATCCGGATTCACCACATATTTGTTCAGAGATTCCCGACTGCAGCGGGAAATGTCCTTGACGCGGTCTGCCGCACCCTTCGCCACGGTATTCTTCTCCAGCTCAAAGGCAATGATTCCAATATCGTCCAGCGCCTCCGTGGCTG
Organism: uncultured Acetatifactor sp.; assembly: GCA_910589035.1. GTDB lineage: Bacteria > Bacillota > Clostridia > Lachnospirales > Lachnospiraceae > Acetatifactor. The sequence continues at coordinate 37,803 of CAJUSI010000092.1, forward strand.
CCTCATGAGCGGCATTATAGGCAGATTCCAGTTCGGTGTGCTTCTTTTCGAACTGTTGGAACTTCCGGCAGCTGACGGAGGCTCGTCTTTGCTCTGCCTCATTGGCTGCGCTGGCCCCCATCCTTTCGCTGAGGTTCTTCAAATAGGTGTGGAAAGTACGCCTGCTTTCCTGCTGGCGGATCTTACCCTTGAGGAGCATGGCCTCCGTGAGCTGGCGGCCAATGCGCACGATGGGATTCAGGGAGGACATGGGATCCTGGAAGATCATGGCGATCCTGTCGCCGCGGATCTTGTGGAAATCCTCCTCCGATATCTTCAGCAGATCCTGGCCGTCATAGATGATTTCACCGGACTCCACAATGGAGTTCCCCGCAAGGATCCCCAGAATGGCCTTGCTGGTAACGGATTTGCCGGAGCCGGACTCGCCTACGATGGCCAGAGTCTCGCCGCGGGCCAGGTCGAAATCGATTCCGCGGACCGCCTGCACCTTACCGCTGCCCGTGCGGAAGGAAATACGTAAGTCCTGTACATGCAGTTTGTTTTCCATTAATCGTCCACCCCCCTTGTCGTAGGATTGAATGCGTCGCGAAGACCGTTGCCGAACAGGTTAAAGCAAATCATCAAAAGCCCCAGAAAGATGCTGGGATAGAGCATGGCGTGAGGCGCGGTGGTGGCGGCGCCGTTGCCCTGGCTGAGCAGAGTGCCGATGGTGGTGCCGGCGTAGGTGGACAGATCCACTATCCCCAAGTAGGTCATAGAGGTTTCCGAGCTGATGACGCCGGGGATCACCAGGGCGCAGGAGGTGATGATGGTGCCGATGGCGTTGGGGAAGATGTGCTTGAACATCAGCCGGGCATCCGAAGCACCAAGGGTTCGCGCAGCCATGACGAATTCCTGGCCCTTAAAGCGGTAGAACTGCTTTCTTGTCAGAGCCGCCATACCGATCCACCCCGTTAAGACGAAAGCAAACAGGAAAGACACCACCACGCCCACCTTCTGGGCCAGGTGGAGCTGGAACAGGGTGGTCACCACCACGAAAGGCACACCCGAGAGGACATCACAGATACGATCCAGCGTCATGTCGATAGCGCCGCCGTAGTAGCCCTGAATGGAGCCGTACACTGCGCCGATGCTCAGGTTGATGGCCGAGACCAGAATGGCGAAAATCAGGGAGAAACGGGCGCCCAGGCCGATAGCGGTGAACAGGTCGAGCCCCATTACATTAGTACCCATCAGATAGCTCGGCTCATGGCCGTTGAGATAAATATAGTAGTTGTAATACAGGATCC
>CAJUSI010000093.1 GCA_910589035.1 uncultured Acetatifactor sp.
CTGCAGCGTTACCTTGATGAATTCTGCTACCGCTTTAACAGACGACATAGCAAGAAGACTCTGTTTGACCATTTGCTGGCGTGCAGTGTATGGGCACCTTATAAGACGGTGGCTGAGCTTGGTATATAATCATTTATTTTTAAAAAAGATAAGGAATTCATCAGGCGGGCAGGGCCCGGCTTTGGAAAATCAGGAGAAACGGTTGGAGGAACCGGAATATGAATATAAAGCAGGCAAAGGAATACATCGTAAATACGGTAAAGCTCTACCTGAAAAAAGACGAATTCGGGGAGTACAGGCTGCCCCTGGTGCGCCAGCGCCCCATCTTCCTGCTGGGAGCCCCCGGCATCGGCAAGACCGCCGTCATGGAGCAGATCGCCCAGGAGATGGGCGTGGCGCTGGTCTCCTATTCCATGACCCACCACACCAGACAGTCGGCCCTGGGGCTGCCCTACATCACACAGAAGGAATACGACGGTCAATCCTTTTCCGTGACCGAATACACCATGAGCGAGATCATCGCCTCTCTCTATGACGTCATGGAGAACAGCGGGATCCGGGAGGGTATTCTTTTCCTGGACGAGATCAATTGCGTCTCGGAGACCCTCTCCCCCGCCATGCTGCAGTTCCTGCAATATAAAACCTTCGGACGGCACAGGGTTCCACAGGGCTGGGTCATTGTGACCGCGGGCAATCCGCCGGAGTACAATCGATCGGTGCGGGAATTCGACATCGTCACCATGGACCGGCTCAAGGTCCTGGAGGTGGAGGCGGACTACCCGGTGTGGAAGGAATATGCGGCCTGCAGGGGGATACACAGCGCCGTCACCACTTATCTGGATCAGAAAAAGGAGCATTTCTATCGGATGGAAACCACGGCCAGGGGGCGCAGCTATGTGACCGCCAGGGGATGGGAGGATCTGTCCCAGATTCTCTTTCTCCACGAGGAGGAGGGCCTGGCGGTGGACGAGGCGCTGGTGGGACAGTACCTGCGTAACGAGAAGGTGGTGAGGGAATTCACTGCCTATTACGACCTGTTTCAAAGGTACAAAAAGGAGTATGCCATTGCCGATATCCTTAAGGGCACGCCCTCGGAGGAGACTGTGGCAAGGGCGAAGGAGGCGGCCTTCGACGAGCGGCTCTCCCTGCTGGGAATGCTTCTGGACAGGGTGCAGGCCCATATGAAGGAGGGCATGGAGGACGTTTCCTTTTTGACGGATTTGCGCAATGTGCTGAAAGGGGCGGAGAGGCTCTCCGAAAGCGGATCCGCCGGGAACTCTGTCGGGAGGGATTCTGTGGGGGCGAATTCTACCGGAAGGAACTCCGCCGGAGGGGATTCTGTGAGGCAGGATACTGCCGGGAGAGATTCCGTGGGGCAGGATTCCGCCCCACAGGTGCGGGAATTCCTGGAGAAGCAGAGGGAGGCGCGCCGGAAGCTCCTGGAAAGGCTCCGGGAAGCCAACGCCCTTTCCGATGAAGAGAAAAGAAAACACAATGCCGTGCTCCGCTTCCTGGAGGAGGCGGGGAGAGAGCTCTGCGCGGGCAAGACCGGGACAGGGGATGCCCGCACAGAGAATGCTGCAAGGGGAGGCGTCAAGACAGAGGACGCCGAGAGCGCGGATATCCGAACAAAGGATGTCGGGGACGGGAAAAGCGGAACAGGAGATTCCGCCTATGCCCTGCTCAAAAATAAGTATCAGGAAAAAATGGCGGAAGTAAAAGCGGAAACCCGCCGAACCGGGGAAGAACTCCACGCGCTCTTTTCCTTCGCGGAAGCCGCCTTCGGAGAGGGCAACGAGATGCTGGTTCTCGTGACGGAGCTTACGGCGGGCGACGTCTCCTCCCGGTTCATCGCCGCCTTCGGAAGCCCGGACTACGCCAGGCACAGCCGGGAGCTGATGCTCAGTGAGCGGCGGGACAGCATCCGGGAGGAGATCGAGGGGCTGGAAATTTTCGCCGGGAGTACCTTTTCGTGAAGGGAGTACTGTAAAGAAATATAACCTGTCCGTTTTCTGAAAAACAAAAAGTCGCTGTATTTTTTGCGGAGTCAAACAAAAAAGTCGCTCATTTTTTGCAATAAAGAAAAGAAAATTCACTCATTTTTTGCAAAAAAGCAAGTAAAATTCCCTCCTTTTTTGCACCTGCAGGTTGCATAAAGAGTTCTGTACCTGTATAATATAACCTATGAGAACTTACAGTTACCTTTAGCCGATTGACTATTAGGAAGCTGTACTTGCTTCCTACAGTATAACTTATCGGAAGAAATCCCTACTCTTCCGATAAAAGACGCATCTATTTGCGCCGCATTCGATTATAGGAAGCGGTTCTTCCTTCCTATAATATAAAAGCAAGGAGGAATCTGCAGTATGGCTGGGAGGTATTTGAAACGTAAGATTGACGATTATCTGTCTGCCTGGAAGTCGGATCCTGAGCGGAAGCCGCTGATTGTCAAAGGGGCCAGGCAGGTGGGGAAGACGGAGTCCATCCTGCATTTCGCAGAGAAGGCTTATGGAAATGTAATCTATATCAATTTTGTGGAGGAGCCCAAATATAAGCTGATTACGGAGGATGGGTATAAAACGGAGGATATTATCCGCAACATTTCCCGCATGGATCCCTCCAGACATTTCGCGGCGGGGGATACGCTGCTGTTTTTTGACGAGCTTCAGGAGTATCCGGAGATTGCCGCTTCCCTGAAATTCTTCCGGATTGACGGCCGGTTCGACGTCATCTGCAGCGGTTCCCTGCTGGGGATTCATTATCGACGGATTGAGAGCAACAGCGTCGGGTATAAGACCGATTACAGCATGTTCTCCCTGGATTTTGAAGAGTTTTTGTGGGCAAAGGGATATGACGGGGAAGACACGGAAGAGATGCTGCGGCACATGGAGACACAGACGCCCTTTAACGAATCGGCCATGAAGACCTATGGGAACCTTTTCCTGGACTACTGCATTCTGGGCGGGATGCCGGCGGTGGTGCGGGAGTATATAGAAAGGGGTACTTTCGAAGGAACGCTGGATATTCAGCGGCAGCTTCTTGCAGACTACAGGGAGGATGTCCGCAAATATGCCGACGGCATGAACCAGGCGCGGATCCTCAATGTGTTCGAGCAGATTCCGGTGCAGCTGGCGAAGGACAATAAGAAATTCCAGATCTCCAAGGTGGCGAAGGGCGCCAGGTTCAAGGATTACCGGGGCTGCATCGAGTGGCTGAAGGATGCGGGAGTCATCCATGTGTGCTATTGCCTGAATTATCCGGAGCTTCCTCTGCGGGGCAATTACGACGACTCCAGGTACAAGCTCTATTTCTTTGACTCCGGCCTGTTCGTGGCCATGATGGACGAGGAGGCCCAGGAAGACCTGCGGGCCAACAGGAACCTGGGAGTGTACAAGGGAGCCCTGTACGAAAATATTGTGGGGGAAGCCCTGGTGAAGAGCGGCTACGGGCTGTATTATTATAAGAGGGAGGATTCCACGCTGGAGGAGGATTTTTTTCTGCGGACAAAAGATTTTCTGGTGCCGGTGGAGGTGAAGGCCACCAGAGGAACCTCAAAATCCCTGCGGACGCTGATTGAGAGCGGGAAATATCCCGACATCGTCTGCGGAATCAAGCTCACGGCCGGAAACATCGGTTTCAGCAATGGAATCTATACCTTTCCCTATTTCTGTACCTTTCTTCTGCGGGAATACATCAGACGGGCGAAGCCCGGCTTTAAAAGGGAAGAGATATGATTCCATGGGCAAAGAAGAATCTAATCCCCGCCATATTCAAACCTGCCATACCCCGCAGCGCAGCCTGCCAGAATGAGAAGAACCGCCGAGACGCCATACCCCAGGAATTCGCCCGTAAATACCCTGTCATAGTACGCATAGGCAAAGAAACCATGGATGACATTGGCCGGCGAGAACCGGACGATTTCCCGGATAAGCCCGACCCCGTTCAGGGCGGCGGCCTGCCGGAGGATCATTTCCAGGTATACCAGGATAATTCCGGCCACAATGGCCGATAAGGGCTTTTTTACAAAATAACATACCGCGTTCATGACGGATACATAGGCCAGCAGCTGCAGGAACAGCACCGCCATATAGACCAGCAGCTTCGGCACCAGAAACGCAATCCGCACCTGGGTATTCCCCCGGGGCAGAATCAGATGACAGACAATATGGGGCAGCCAGACAATCAGAAAAAGCGCCCCCGTAAGAAGCCCCTGAACCAGCAGCCGGGAGAAATAATAGCTCTTCCGGTTCGTCCCCACGGACAGGGCATTCTGGATGGTGCGCCTGCTGAAATCTCCCCCTGTCACATATCCGGTCACAGTAGTCACGGCAAAAGGAAGGAAAAGGCCTGCAAGCTCCGTCAGGCTGAACAATTCCAGTCCTCTGTAGGTATTCATCACTTCATGCTCATAGAATCCGGAATAAAGACCCATTGCGGCATACAATACCGGAACAAACCATAACAGCCGGTCATGTCTTAACTTGTACAGCTCTGCGCAAATTGCATTTTTCATGGTTATATCACGGCTCCTTTGTCCGGCTGTGTGGTTTCCTCTCACAGGCATCCCTTCCCTGCGACTTTACCGTCCGGCAGAAAATATTTCAGGGAAACACTTGACATTTCTTAGCTGGACTGCCAGGCGCATGACAACCAAATCCCGCGCTTTTTGCGGAAATGCCGGTATCGCCTGTCCGGCTCAGGGCTTAATCCACATCCTGCAGGAGAAACAGCAGATACGCCGCCCCCAGCGCCGCAGTCAGGAGGCAGAGGCAGGGAACAAACAATTTCGGAAAATCCGGGGATAAAACGGTGTCGTCCCTCACAAAGGCTACCGCATCCATTGCAATTCGGACAGGGCCCCGGAACAGGTTAAGCATCTCGGCGATGGTGATTACCAGAGAAGCGATAAAGGCGGGAACGGCCTCCCGCATCAGACAGGCGATAAAGATGTAGACGGCGATATAGGACAGCAGAGAGACAATCGCCCAGGCGTTATAGACCAGCACCTTCAGGCCGTAATCCGCAAAAATCTGCCCCGTGGGGTCGAAGCCCATGGTCTGGCATTTAAAAAGAAACAGGATCCCCATTCCCCCCAGATAAATCAAAATGCAAGCGCCGAAAACGGCCAGCACCTTGGCGATAAAATAGCTGCTCCTCTTCACGCCGCTACCCAGTGCATTTGCAATGACGCCCAGTTCGAATTCACTGGCAAACAGGCCGGACACTATGGCGGCGTACAGAAAAAAACCTGCGGCCCCATTGCCCATAAGCCACAGAAAGGGCGCGCCGAAACCATATCTTGAGACAGGCCAGGACGTGGTTCCCGCGCCGAATACCATACCAGACAGCAGGGCAAAGAATAAAAATACGATGACAACGCCCTTTACGGATCTGGACGCTTTGATTTTACACAGCTCATTGATAAACAGCCTCATTTTTTCTCCCTTTCCCTATTCAAATCCGAGAATGCCGGAATGTATGCTGAGGATCACTATAACTTGCAGGGCAGCCCCACTCACGGGCAAAAGGAACCAGGGATATTACGGCAGATTATACCGCTCGTGAGTATATCAATCAGTCCGGGCAAAATACAGCCGGCGGTTCTAAGGCCGCGGTGTTTCTGGACGGGAGCCTGAAATCAGATTCAGGAAATACTGCTCCACGTCGATCTCCCGGGAAACGCACTCCTGCTCCAGCTCCCGGGCGGTAAGCTCCTTTATCAGTATTCCTCTGTGAAGGAAGCCGTACCGGGTGGCCAGCCGCTTCATCTCCGAGAGGTCATGGCTGCTGAAAAATATGGTCAGTCCCCTCTCCTGGTTCAGCTTCAGCAGGAGAGCGCGAAGCTCGGCCTTGCCCACCGGATCAAGCCCGATGGTGGGCTCGTCCAGAATGATGAACTTCGGGTTCCCGGTCAGGGCGATAGCAAGCCCCAGACGCTGCTTCATCCCCAATGAGAAATCCTTTGCTTTCTTTTTGCCCGTATCCGCAAGCCCTACAAGCTCCAGCAAATCCTGCAGCATGGGAGCGGAATTCTTTTTCTTTATTCCCAGATATCTTCTCTGTACTTCCAGATTTTCCATGGCGGTCATGTTGGGGTAGACGGCGGGATTCTCGATGAGGGCGCCCATGTTTTTCCGGGCTTTCTGCAGGGCGCTTTTGCCGGAGGCACCGTAAAGTGTCATTTCCCCCTCCGCGGGCCTTGCCAGTCCGCATATCATCCGCATAAAGGTGGTTTTGCCGGCCCCGTTTTCGCCGATGAAGCCGTAGATATCCCCGCTTTTTACCGACATGGAGACATGGTCCACCGCCAGAGCCTTGTGATATTTTTTCGTCAGATCCCTTGTCACTAAAATATCTTCCTGCATGATCGCCGTTCCTTCCTGTAAATGGCCAGCAGGGCCTGCCCCGGACGCGCCGGAACCGAAATACTGACTCGGTGCAGATTCTGGCTGGGAACCGCCAGACGCATGTTCCCTTGATTTCGGATCGAAATAATTGCCGGGACCCGGAAATGCACAGGGAATCGTCTCCCTCCCTGATGCTGCGGGCTGCCAACCGACGCCGAATAATTCTGTTTACATTATAACATCCCCCCGTTGGAAATACAAGTGGCCGGGGAGAACTTTATAATATTTCGACAGATAAACAGTTACTTTTCACGGAGTGGGGAAATAGGGTACGAAAATAAGGGGCTCTTGTGAGCCCCACATTCTGTCGTCTGCTTAAGCGGCTCCCGTGCCGGCAGACTCTGACTTTTCCGGCTTTGGCCTGGCTGGCTTCTGC
>CAJUSI010000094.1 GCA_910589035.1 uncultured Acetatifactor sp.
GCGGGGGACAGCTTAAAGGAAGTGGAAAAGCGTCTTTCGGATATGGCGTTGCTGATTAAGAACGTCACTACCTACCAAAAGACAAAGCCCCTCTATGAAGCCTACCGCAAAGCCCGGAACAAGGAGAAGTACCGGGCAGAGCATGAACGCGGTATTATCCTCCACGAAGCGGCGGCAAAGGCACTAAAGGCGGCGCAGATCGGCGGCAAGCTCCCCAGCGTCCCCGCCCTGCAAGCAGAGTATGAAAAGCTCCAAGCGCAGAAAGAAAGCCTTTATGCCGACTATGGCAAGCTGAAAAAACAGGTACAGGAGTATGACGTTATCAAGCGGAACATAGACAGCATTTTACAGACAGAAAAGCAGCCGGAACGGGAAACAATGCAAAGATAAAGGGGGAAGCATGGCAAATTGCCATGCTTCCCCTTTATCTTTAATCATCTTTTACTTGATTGCTTTCACCGTTATATGTGAAGTGCTCATTTCCTACTAAACCCAATTCGGCACCCTCATTACAACTTGTAAGCATTGCAGCTATCGAACTATCGGAAATAGTAGGTATAGGTGTCTGCACTGATGTTTGTGATTGACCTTGCATTAGTTTTGACAAATCAACCACTGTATCTCTCGGATCGTTACTCACAAATTTCCCCCTTTCTCTACATAAGGCTGATATAAATAATAATTGAAACAAGCGTAGCACAAATGCCATAAAGAGATTTTCTAAATGCTGCTGCTCGTTTTTCATTCAGTTCTCTATGTTGTATGATGATACTTTTATATGTGAGGATAATTCTACAAAGAGCAGGTAGTCGAAGCTCTCCTAATAAAGTTTCATCTATGTTCCTAACTTCAAAATTGTTATGCTGCTTCACAATAATAGTAAGAACAATCATAATCATAGTAAACGCAAAGCAAACATATACTGATAAACCGCTGATTATTTTAGCAAGCTCAACAAAAGTCAACGGCGTAGTCATAAGCGAAATAATATCCTGTAATTTAACTTTTTCAAAAAGAAAAATACATATTGCGCCTAATAAAGCCATAATTAGTCCGGCGCGATTTTCAAAACTCTGTTTTTTGTTTCGCTCGGTTTCATATTCACTCCGAACTATTTCTAAATACTCTACAATGGCGGTATTATCTATATTAGGCATTTGCTGTTGAGCATTAGCAGATGATTGTTGCTCTATATTTTCCGAAGATTGAGTTGCATTTTGTTCTTCCATAATTTTCCTCCCTTTGTATTTCAAAAAATATTATATCAAAATTCTCCAATAACAACATTATCTTCAGCTAATTGTATTGCAAATGGATATTTATGCTTTTTTATATGTTCATGATATTTATCGCAAAGCCCTTTCCATTATTTCAGAATTTACCTTTTTACCTTACAGTCATCCGGGATCTGCTCTGAAAATATTCCCTCTAAATAAGTATAACAGATTCATCTGCTCCTCATCATTTTCAGATTGCTCGTCATATAAAACAATTATCTTTGCCATCGCTTCCTGATCGGAGAAATGATCAGAATCTATAGCTTCAAGAATTTCATCGAACAGCATGCCATAATTGTATACCTCATAAGTTATATTCTCTGGCAACTCTATTTTCTTGTTCAACAAATACTTCCTACAATCATGATCTAACAGCGATAAGACTTGTATATATACATCATCAATACCGCAAAATTGTCCTATTTTCAAGCCATGTCATCCATCAGCTTCTTTCGCTGCTCTGTCAGGCACACTCTCATCCTGGTTATCCGCTTCTTATTTTTCGCTTAACAGCCCCCATTTTCCGTTTCATCTGCCTACTTCCCGAGACCACTCTGGCAGCTGCTGTGCAGGTCAATCTGCCCATAGCCGCCAGTTCATTCAGTAACTGCCTTGTCCTTGGTTCTTCTAATCCTATTTTTCAGCAATTTCTTCTGTCCTATATAATCCTTCTGACTCCATGCATGCAAGTATTTAATACAACAATATCAGGTCTTATGGAAGAAGCGGTAGATCTCCTCCGCGGCGCGGCGGTTGATCTCGGGAAGGGCCGCCAGCTCCTCCACCTCCGCGTTCCTGATCTCCTCGATGGATTTAAAGCTGCGCATCAGCGCCTTCCGCCTGGCGGGCCCCACGCCGGGGATGTCGTCCAGGACGGATTTCACCTGATCCTTGCTGCGCAGGGAGCGGTGGTATTCGATGGCAAACCGGTGGGCCTCATCCTGTATCCGGGTCACCAGCTTAAAGCCTTCAGAGCGGGTGTCGATGGGCAGCTCCACATTGTTGAAATACAATCCCCTGGTTCGGTGGCTGTCGTCCTTCACCATGCCGCAGACGGGAATGGGCAGCTCCAGCTCCTTCAGCACGGACAGGGCGATATTCACCTGCCCCCTGCCCCCGTCCATCATCAGCAAGTCCGGGAATCTGGTAAACCTGCCATACTGTCTGTCCAGCTCCTTCTCCTCCAGCTCCCTGCTCTCCTCCATTCCGTGGCGGAAGCGCCTGGTCAGCACCTCCCTCATGCAGGCGTAATCGTCGGGGCCGGACACGGTCTTGATGCGGAATTTCCGATAATCGCTGGGCTTGGGCTTCCCCTTCTCGAATACGATCATGGAGCCCACATTCTCGAAGCCGTTGATATTGGAGATATCGAAGGCCTCCATGCGCTCGATATGCTCCAGGCCCAGAAGGGCGGCTATCTCCTTGACTGCGCCGATGGTCCGCCCTTCCTCCCGTTTCAGCCTTTCCCTGTCCTGCTCCAGGATATGCCTGGCATTCTGAGCCGCAAGCTCCACCAGCTTTTCCTTGGAACCGATCTTGGGCACGCGCAGGTAGACCCTGCTCCCCTTTCGTCCGGACAGCCATTTCTCGATCAGCTCCCGGTCCCCGATCTCACACTGGAGCATGAGCTCCCTGGGAATGAAAGGCGTCCCCGCATAAAATTGTTTCACGAAATTCTCCAGAATCCCGGCCTTATCGCCGGAGGACACATTTTTCATGTAATAGTGCTCTCTTCCGATGAGCTTGCCGTCCCGGACGAAGAATACCTGTACCACCGCTTCCCTTTCATCCTGGTACAGGGCAATCACATCCTTATCCTCGCCGGCGCTGTCGGTGATCTTCTGCTTCTGGGCCACCTGCTTTACGCTGTTGTAAAGGTCCCGGAAGGAGGCGGCGGACTCAAAATCCAGCGCCTCGGCGGCCGTCTTCATCCTGCCCTCCAGCTCCTTTAAGATCCCATTGTAATTGCCGTTCAGGAATTCCAGCGCCTGCTCCACCTGCTGCCGGTACTCCTCCTTGCCGATATAGCCCTGGCAGGGCCCCAGGCATTGCTTAATGTGATAATTCAGGCAGGGACGCTCCAGGCCGATGTCCCTGGGCAGGCTGCGGTTACAGGTTCGAAGCTGGTAGAGCTTGTTCATCAGCTCGATGGTATCCTTCACGGCCCCGGCGCTGGTATAGGGGCCGAAATATTTTGATTTGTCTTTTTTCATGGTGCGGGAGAAAAGGATGCGGGGATATTCCTCCCCCAGTGTGACTTTAATATAAGGGTATGTCTTGTCATCCTTCAGAAGGGTATTGTACTTCGGAGAATTCTCCTTGATCAGATTATTCTCCAGCACAAGGGCCTCCAGCTCCGAATCCGTGACAATGTACTCAAACCGGGCGATCAGGGATACCATCCTGTCGATGGCAGGGCCCCTGCCGATATTTTCCCGGAAATAGGAGCGCACCCGGTTGTGAAGATTGACCGCCTTCCCCACATACAGGATGGCATTCTTCTCATCCCTCATGATATAGACTCCCGGCTCTTTGGGGAGCTTCTTCAATTCTTCTTCAAAGTTGAACATGGCGGCGCTCCTTTTGTGACGTTCGTGTCAATTATGCCATTTGCGGCTTGTCAGAATATTTGCCGCACGGCGGCATACGGCTGTAAATTGCAACGTCTCACAGCATATATTGCAAAAGGGCAATCATTTCCCGGCGGCTCCGGAAATAAACTTCCCCGGTGCAGGCATTCAAACACCGCAAGGATATTTGCCTCCGGCGTCATCCGCCGTTTCCCAGGAATTGGTCGATGCCGTCGGCGATTCCCTCCGCGATCTTATCCTGATATTCCTCGGATGCCATGAGAAGGTCCTCCTCCGGGTTGGTCATATATCCCATCTCCACAATGGTGACGGGCACCTGGCACCAGTTGATGCCGCTCATGGTATCCGTTTCCCAGACCCGCCGTTTGCTGCAGCCTGTGGCTTCCACCAGGGCATCCAGCACATAGCCGGACAGATCCCTGCTCTGTTGATAGAAATCACTGTTGTAGGGATTGGCGGCGGTCTGGCAGATGGTCATGGCTCCGTTTACGGTGCTGTCCTCCGAACCGTTGGCATGGATGCGGATAAATGCGTCCGCCTCCGCATCGTTTGCCACCTGGGCTCTCTCGCTGTTGCTGATATTGACGTCATGGGAGGTACGGATCATAATGACCTGATATCCCCGGTTCAAAAGCTCCGTCTCCAGCTTCTGTGCTACCATAAGGTTGAGCTCATACTCCTTCAGGCCGCTGGCGACACCCGTCGTTCCGCTGCTTACCTTCGCCTTGGTCTCGGCCGCACCGGGGCCTACCGGCTCCTGCTCGCTGTTTCCCTTTCCCTGGTGCCCCGCGTCGATTACTATGATATAGCCGTTCCCGGCCGGCTCCGGGGAAGCGGCGGTTTCCGAAGTGTTCCCGGCATCGGAGCCGTCCGGGGCCGGGGATTGAGAAGCTTCCGAGCCGGAGTCTCCGGGAGCCGGGGACTGAGAAGCTCCCGGGGATTCAGGAGTCGTCTGCTGAGAAGATTCCGGGCTTTCAGAGGTCGTCTGCCGAGAAGATTCCGGGAAAGCCGTTTCCTCCGGCCCGGCCGTCTGGCGGGTGGGCTCCGGGGAAGGCGTATCTGTCAGCGTAACGGCCATATCGCCTGCATCCCCGAAGGCATCCCCTTCCTCCTTCTGTCCGCAGCCGCACAGCATGGCAATTATAAGCAGTATTCCGGCATATATTATGCTTTGGGGGTTACACTTTTTCTGCCCCCTCCACGGTCTCTTTTTCATTCTTCTTTTTTCTCCTCTTCCCTGTCCTGCATTTTTGTCACAGTCGATTATCTGCGCCCGGCGGCATGGACATGCCGGTTCTTCCGGCCTGCTTTTTCCTCACAATCAAATGCTCCCCGGCACTCGGCTCATTACTCAGCGGGCAATGTTTACCCGCGGGAATAAACAAGCCTCTTCCTTTGCACGGAAAAGGCCTGCCATCTTTAATCTATCCTGCCGTTGGAAAATCTGCCTACCACATGTCCGTCGTCCCCGGATGTCTCTTCCTTTTGCTCCGAAGGGAACTCCGGCCGGATATCAGCTTCCTCATGGCTTTCCTGTTCCTGCTCCGGAGAGGGCGCGCTTTCTTCCGCAGCCGTCCCGGTGAGGTTCTGTGAAGGCGCTTTCTCTTCCAATTTCGCCTCTTTTTGAGAATCCTCCGGCTTTTCTCCGTCCTTCCCGGCTTCCTCCGGCTCCGGCAGTCCCTTTTCCCTGCGGAAAATCTCCATGAACTGCTTGCCGGTGATAGTCTCCTTCTCGATCAGGAACTCCGCCAGCTTATCCATCACATCCCGGTTCTCCCGCAGCATGCCCAGCGCCTTCTCATAGCTTTCCTTCAGAATCTCCACCACCTCCGCGTCCACTTCCGCGGCCGTGGCGTCGCTGCAGTTTAAGGCCGTGCGTCCCTCCAGATACTGGCTTTCCACCGTGGCCAGCCCCGCCAGGCCGAACCGCCTGCTCATTCCGTAGCGGGTTATCATATTCCGGGCAATGTCGGTGGCCCTCTCAATATCGTTGGCGGCACCGGTGGTGACATTCCCGAAGACTACTTCCTCCGCCGCGCGGCCTCCCACAAGGCCCACCAGCATATCCCGCAGCTCCGCCTCGGTGTTCAGGTACTTCTCCTCCTCCGGCACATGCATAACATATCCCAGCGCCCCCATGGTCCGGGGCACGATGGTGATCTTCTGCACCGGCTCGGAATTCTTCTGAAGGGCACTGATCAGCGCATGCCCCACCTCATGGTAGGACACGATCTTGCGCTCCTCCTTGCTCATGATCCGGTCCTTCTTCTCCTTGCCCACCAGCACCACTTCCACGGAATCAAAGAGATCCTTCTGGCAGACATAATCCCTGCCCTCCTTGACGGCGTTGATAGCCGCCTCGTTGATCATATTGGCAAGATCCGAACCCACCGCACCGCTGGTAGCCAGGGCGATGGCATCCAGGTCCACCGTCTCGTCCATCTTCACATCCTTGGCGTGCACCTTCAGGATTTCCACACGTCCCTTCAAATCGGGCTTATCCACAATAATCCGCCTGTCGAAACGCCCCGGGCGCAGAAGAGCCTTATCCAGAATCTCCGGCCGGTTGGTTGCCCCCAGAATGAGAATACCCTTGGAGCTGTCGAATCCGTCCATCTCGGAAAGAAGCTGGTTCAGTGTCTGTTCCCGTTCCTCGTTGCCCCCGCCGAACTTGGAATCCCGGCTGCGGCCGATGGCATCGATCTCATCGATAAAAATAATGCAGGGAGCGTTCTTGGTGGCCTCCTTGAACAGGTCCCGCACCCGGCTGGCGCCAACGCCCACGTAAAGCTCTATAAAATCGGAACCTGTCAGGGAAAAGAATGGCACATGGGCCTCGCCCGCCACTGCCTTGGCCAGCAGGGTCTTACCGGTTCCGGGAGGGCCCACCAGCAGGGCTCCCTTGGGCAGCCTGGCTCCGATTTTGGAATATTTCCCGGGATTATGCAGGAAATCTACCACCTCCACCAGGGATTCCTTTGCCTCGTCCTCCCCTGCCACATCCTTAAAGGTGACTCCTGTCTCCTTCTGTACATACACCTTGGCGTTGCTCTTGCCCACGCCCATGGGACCGCCGGCTCCGCCCATCTTCTTAAACATCACACCCAGCAGAATCCACATCAGCAGAATGGGCAGCACCATATACAGCAGAATATCCAGAATCCGGCCGGAATTGTCGCTGGGCACGTAGGTTCCCTCGATGCCGTGCGCTTCCAGGCGGGCCGTGAGCGTATCCAGATCCTCCATGATGATCGTGGAATATGTCACTTCCTCATTTGCATAAAAAGGATATCCCATAATGGGAGGAGGAGTCTGCACGGGATCTCCCTGCGTTCCCCCCTTCAGGGTAAACAGTACCTGCCCGTTACCCTGCACCTTCACCTCTTCCACCTCATCTGCACTGACATGCTCCAGGAATTTCGTATAACTGACCTCCTGGGTATTGCCGCTTCTCCCGAACAGAAAATTCCAGATCATGAAGACAAACAGCACTGTACTCAATACCGCCAACAGCACCATTATAACGTTGGGCCTCCTGGGGGGCTGGTTTCCGTTCCCGCTGCCGCCGTTCCCGCCCGGTCCGCTGCCGCCGCCGTTATTATATCCCCCGCCGTTATCGTATTGGTTCATTTGATTATCCATCGCAGCTCCTATCAGATTTCAGTATTACAGGCAGCTCCTCCCAAACCCTGTAATCGACTATTATCACCATTGTAATTAAACATTGATAAATCCATTCCATTATAGTGAGAACAAAATGATAAATCAATAGCAGATTTATGAAAAAATCAAATTAACTCTTAAAGATTTCTAAACTTTTCACCATTCCAATACGGCGGAAACTGTGGTAGAATGTAGGAGTATTTATTTTTCACAGGCGCGCAGAGGGAAGTTCTCTTTCCTGTGGAGAGCTCTCTCCATGCAGGAGGTTCCTGCAGGCTGAAGGGATGAAGGTGCGCCGGGACGCGCAAAGGGTTGACGTTTAAGGAAAGGCCTTTTAAAATGAAAATTGGGTTTGACAACGGGAAATATCTGAAAATGCAGTCGGAGCATATCAAGGAGCGCATTGTCCAGTTCGGGGACAAGCTCTATCTGGAATTCGGCGGAAAGCTTTTTGACGACTATCATGCCTCCAGGGTGCTTCCGGGCTTTGCGCCGGACGCCAAGCTGCAGATGCTGATGCAGCTCGCAGACTGTGCGGAGATCGTCATCGTCATCAGCGCCGCGGATATCGAGAAGAACAAGGTTCGCGGCGACCTGGGAATTACCTACGATGTGGACGTGCTGCGCCTGAGAGAGGAATTCCAGAAAAGGGGACTCTATGTGGGCAGCGTGGTCATCACCCATTACAGCGGACAGCACAGCGCAAAGCAGTTCAGAACCAGGCTGGAAAAGCAGAATATCCGGGTCTACCTTCATTATATTATCGAGGGCTACCCCTCCAATGTCCCCCTGATTGTCAGCGATGATGGCTACGGCAAGAATGATTATATCGAAACCACCCGCCCCCTCATTGTGGTGACGGCGCCGGGACCGGGCAGCGGCAAGATGGCCACCTGTCTCTCCCAGCTGTACCACGATAAACAGCGGGGCATCAAGGCAGGGTACGCCAAATTTGAGACCTTCCCCATCTGGAATATCCCCCTGAAGCATCCTGTCAACCTGGCCTACGAGGCGGCCACCGCCGATTTGAACGATGTGAACATGATCGACCCCTTCCACCTGGAGGCCTATGGCGAGACTGCAGTAAATTATAACCGGGATATCGAGATCTTCCCGGTGCTGAACGCTATCTTTGAGAGTATTTACGGGGAAAATCCCTATAAATCTCCTACTGACATGGGTGTCAACATGGCGGGCAGCTGCATTATCGACGACGAGGCCTGCTGCCAGGCATCCAAGATGGAAATCATCCGACGCTATTATACCGCCCTGAACAAGATGGTGCGGGACGGCTCTTCCGAGACCGAAGTCTATAAAATAGAACTGCTGATGAAGCAGGAAAAGCTCACCACCGCGGACCGCAGGGTGGCTGCAGCCGCCAGAAAGCGGGCAGAAGACCTGGGAGTTCCCACCGCCGCCATCGAGCTGGCAGACGGAAGCATCATTACCTCGAAGACCTCCGATTTCCTGGGCGCCTCCGCTGCGCTTTTGTTAAATGCCCTGAAATACCTGGCCGGAGTAGATCACGATACAAAGCTGATCAAGCCGGAGGCCATCGAACCCATACAGGATCTGAAGGTGCGGTACCTGGGAGGCCGGAATCCCCGGCTTCACACCGACGAGGTACTGATCGCCCTGTCCCTGGAAGCATGCCAGGACCCCAATGCCAGACGCTCCCTGGAGCAGCTCCCCCGGCTGAAGGGCTGCCAGGTACATACCTCGGTGATGCTCTCCGAGGTGGATATGAAAATATTTAAGAAGCTGGGCGTGGAGCTGACCAGCGAACCGGTTCAGACTGTCAGGAAGAATTATTGAGGGGGATTCGTTTAGGTGGATTGCCGGAGGGAACTCCAGATTATTCAGGTTGTTATGCCGTCCCCTGACCCTCGCACTGCCGGGCAGGAGAAAGCTTTCACATAAAAGCGTTCATAAAGAAAGGGCTTCTTCGACGCTTCCGCATGTAAAGTCAATCACGGCAAAATATGTTCTGCCATGAAACAGAATGCGGCAATGTACGTCCTGCCATGAAAAAGAATGTGCTAAAGTGCACAGAGCGAAGAATCATAAGAAAGCGCAGTGCAGAAAAGAGGAAATATGTCGGTAAAATACGTATTTGTCACAGGCGGCGTCGTATCCGGATTGGGAAAAGGCATCACAGCAGCCTCCCTGGGGCGGCTGCTGAAGGCCAGGGGCTTCAAGGTCACCATGCAGAAATTCGATCCCTACATTAATATAGACCCCGGCACCATGAATCCCATCCAGCACGGGGAGGTGTTTGTCACCGACGACGGGGCGGAGACCGATCTGGATCTGGGGCATTATGAGCGCTTCATCGACGAGAGTCTGTCCAGGAACTCCAACGTGACCACGGGAAAGGTGTACTGGGCCGTGCTCCAGAAGGAGAGGCGGGGGGATTACGGCGGAGGCACCGTGCAGGTGATTCCCCACATAACCAACGAAATCAAGAGCCGCTTTTACCGAAACTTCACCGACCCGGACACCCGCATCGCCATCATCGAGGTGGGAGGCACCGTGGGCGACATCGAGAGCCAGCCCTTCCTGGAGTCCATCCGGCAGTTCCAGCACGATGTGGGGCATGAGAACGCCATCCTGATTCATGTGACCCTGATCCCCTACCTGCACGCCTCGGAGGAGCTGAAGACCAAGCCCACCCAGGCCAGCGTGAAGGATCTGCAGGGAATGGGCATCCAGCCCGACATCATTGTCTGTCGCAGCGAGCATCCCCTGGACCAGGGCATCAAGGACAAGATCGCCCTCTTCTGCAATGTGCCCAGCAAGAGGGTTCTCCAGAATCTGGACGTGGAATGCCTCTACGAGGCTCCCCTGGCCATGGAGAAGGAACAGCTGGCGCAGGCGGCCTGCGAATGCCTGCACCTGGAGTGCCCGGAGCCCGACCTGACCGACTGGGAGAAAATGGTGGAGGATTTAAAGCATCCCACCGACGAGGTCACGGTGGCTCTGGTGGGCAAATATGTCTCTCTCCACGACGCCTATATCAGCGTGGTGGAGGCCTTGAAGCACGGCGGCATCACCAACCACACCACCGTCAATATCAAATGGATCGACTCCGAGACGGTCACGAAAGAAAATGCGGAAGAATTGCTGGCGGATGTAAACGGCATTCTGGTTCCCGGAGGATTCGGCTCCCGGGGCATCGAGGGCAAGATCTGCGCCATCACCTACGCGCGCACCCACGGGAAGCCGTTCCTGGGGCTCTGCCTGGGAATGCAGCTGGCCATTGTGGAGTACGCCAGGAATGTGGTCGGCTACCGCGACGCCCACAGCATCGAGCTGGATCCTAACACCACCCACCCGGTCATCGCCCTGATGCCGGACCAGAATGGGGTGGAGGATATCGGGGGCACCCTGCGGCTGGGCGCGTATCCCTGTGTACTGGATAAGAACTCCAGGGCCTATGCGCTGTACGGGGAGGAGACCATCTACGAGAGGCACCGCCACCGCTATGAGGTGAACAACGACTACCGGGCGGTTCTTACAGAAAAAGGCCTGCGGCTCTCCGGCACCTCCCCGGACGGGCGCATTGTGGAGATGTGCGAGTTGACGGAGCATCCCTTCTATGTGGCAACCCAGGGACATCCGGAGCTGAAATCCCGTCCCAACCGCCCCCATCCCCTGTTCAGGGGCTTTGTGGCTGCGGCGCTGAAGGCCAAAAACAGGGGGACGGCAGATTATGGAGGGGCATATGGACTATAATTCTTTAAACAACTTAAACGACAGTGACAGGTCTTCGCTGGCTTCCGTATTCCAGGGCATCCTCACTGGCCTCAAACACATTTCAGTCAGCAAAGCCGTCTCCTACCTACGGTACATACAGCTCCAAGGCCGTAAGGCTTTTCTAGGAAAAAGAGTTGTTTCATGCAACTCTTTTTCCATATCTGCATATACTGTTACCGTAATCTAGCCCGCAAGGCGGGTATTGGCACACAGCTTTTTCTAAAAGGCTTTCCCTAACCGGAGAGCCTTTGCTTTTCCGTTTCTATTTTCAGACGCTTAATAACGATATCCTGCAGACTGTGCCTCCCAAAGCTGCCGGTATTCCCCGCCTGCCGCCAGCAGCTGCTGGTGGCTTCCGGTTTCTGTCAGTCTGCCTTCCTTCCACACGAATATCCTGTCGCAGAAGCAGCAGCTGGACAGTCTGTGGGAAATAAATATCATAGTCTTTTCCCGCATCAGAATATTGGTTTTTTCATATAGTTCCGCCTCAGAAACGGG
Organism: uncultured Acetatifactor sp.; assembly: GCA_910589035.1. Lineage (GTDB taxonomy): Bacteria > Bacillota > Clostridia > Lachnospirales > Lachnospiraceae > Acetatifactor. Next base: position 11,786 of record CAJUSI010000094.1, read on the forward strand.
ATCCAGCGCTGCCGATGGCTCATCCATGATAAAGATGGGGGAATCCTTATATAAAGCTTTGGCAATGGCAAGCTTTTGTGCCTCGCCGCCCGAAACCAGGACGCCGCGTCCGTCATAATCCTTATAAAGACATGCCTCCGCCCCTGCGTACATCTTCTCCACTGCCTGATACATATCCATATCACAGATAACCTTCCAAAGCCTCTGCCCGTCCTTCGGACAGCCTGCTTCAATGTTCTGCCTTACACTAAACGAAAAAATCTTAAAATCCTGGAACACTACCGACATCAGCTTCCAGTATTCCTCCTCCCGGTACTGCCAGATGTCGACCCCGTTGAGCAAGATCCTGCCCGAATCCGGCCGATACAGGCGCATAAGCAGCCTGACGCAAGTCGTCTTCCCCGAACCATTGCGCCCCACCATCGCCACATGCTCCCGGTTGGAGATATGAAAGCTCACGCCCTCCAAAGCCCAATTTTCAGCATTTGGGTACTTAAAATATACATTGTCAAAATCAATTTCAACCATTCCCGGATTCGGGATCTTATCCGCTTTTTCTGACAGAACCTCCATTTCCAAAAAGTCATAATACTGCCGAAGAAACCTTTCATTTCCCTTCAGGTCAGCCAGCGCCCCCACTACCTGCGTAATCCCTGTAAACAGCTGTGTGACGGCTCCGGAATACTTTACGATGCCGCCCACCCCTATCTCTCCCTGCCAGGCATTGATCCCGATATAGACATAAGCAATTCCGCCCAATACCACATTCAGGATGTTGTTCACAAAACGAAAGACAGCCTCCTGCCGTCCCACAGCCCGCATAAAGCCGCCCACATCCTTGAGTACTTTCCCAAATTCGTCCAGAATCAGGCCGCTTTCGTCAAAAATCCTGATTTCCTTACCATATTTATAGTTTTGAAAAACATCTTTTCTGTAAAACCCGTATCTGCGGTTGATCGGAGCCACCTCCGTAAACCGCCTGAAGATATTTTTATTATGCTCAATGCCGTTTTGGGCGGTGGCTGCCGCCGCTATGGCCAACAGCAACCCGAAGCACGCCAGCAAAATGATAAACTGCGCTCCGTCGGCGCCCGAATTCACCTTTTCTTCCACAAATTGGCAGATATATAGCACGGAAGCCAGTATCACGAACAGACCCGTCAATAAATTTTCAAGAAAATGTATCTCTTTGGCAAACACATCGCCCCGCTGGAATCTGCAGAGTTTAATGCTTTCTATCAGGTTTTGTACCCGACTGTCTTCCAGCTGCTGATAATCCATCCCCATGGCCTTTTCGGACAGCCTCCCGGATTGATTATATGAAATTTTCTGCACGGACACCTCTACATAACTGCCGGCCAGATGGCATACGATTTCTATCGCCATCGCGGAAACCGAAAGCAAAAAAGCCTGAAACAGGATTTCCTTTTCACCCACCCCGGCATACAGGCCGTTGACAATAGCCGCGGAAAAATGAAGAAGAACAAAGGGCTTCAGGGCCGCAAGAAACGTCTTGAGGAAGAGTGCCGCTATCAGGAAGCGGGAGCATTCCGTCAGTCCTTTCCACGTCCTCTTTATGATGCTCCTGTCAATCATCGAATGGTTCCTCCTCCCTGTAATACCGGCTCTGCACCGTAAACATCTTCCAATATTCCCCTCGAAGCTCCATCAGCTCCTGATGGCTGCCCTGTTCCATGATCCTCCCTCCGTCCAGCAAAATGATGTGGTCGCAAAACATCGTGCTGGCCATGCGGTGTGAAATGAAAGAGGAAGTCATCCCCTGGGACAATTCATTATATTTTTGGTAGATGTCATTCTCGGAAAGGGGATCCAGCGCCGCGGTAGGCTCGTCCAATATCAATATATTAGCCTCTTTATAAACCGCCTTGGCGATCATGATCTTCTGCTGCTCGCCTCCTGAAAGGTCAATTCCGTCGCTCCTGACCTGCTTTTGCATGGGAGTGTCCGCGCCCTGCGGCAGCTGCAGCACCTTTTCGTGCAGCCCTGCCTTTTCCAGGCTTTGCAGCACCCTGCCCTCATCTGTCTCGCCGTCCGTTCTGGATGAAACATTCTGGCGGATGCTCACAGGCAACAGGAGGATGTCCTGGAAGACGGCAGAGATGGCAGCAAAGTATGCCTCCCTGCCGTAAGAAGTGATATCCTCGCCATCCAGCAGTATCTTTCCGCTGGTAGGCTTATACAATCCCGAAAGCAGCTTGACCAGGGTCGTCTTCCCTGCCCCGTTTTTCCCTACGATAGCCAGCCGCTGCCCCGGCCTGACCAAAAGATTGATGTCATGCAGCGCATCCTCTGCCGCCCCCTCATATCGGAAGCCGCTTGTCTTTGCTTTCCTGATACAGCTTCAAAAGCAGGCCGGACATGCCGTACAGCCTGATCTCCCTGGCAGCCTGCAGCGATACCGCCTCGCTTTCCAGATATTGCATTTTCCTTTCATGTTCCACCACGAAATCTTTCTGTTTCTGTTCATACGTGCGCAGACATCCGGCCAGCAGGTAGCCCATTATTGTGGTGAGCACCACAGTCAGCAGGACTATCATATTGCAGCGGCCCACTGTCATCCCATAAAACAGCAGGCCGAAGAAATTGACAAAAAAGGACTGAAATCCCAATACCATGGACTGCCCAAAAGCGTATACCGCGTTCACCGCTTTCTGCCTGAGTTCCTGCCCGGTCACCCCCTCCACATTCTCATAATCCGTGCGCAGGGTTTTCTGATCCAACGGCCCAAGCAGGCTGATTACCACGAACTTGCCATTCCACTCTGATGTGGCTGCCATCCAGTCCTTTGCAGATGTAAGCGCCAGCTGCATCAGAAAAATGCATACTATCCCCGCCACATATGGATATAATGCATATTTCTTTTCTATTCCCTCTACCAATGCTTTTGCAAGGTATAACTGTATGTAGGGCAGGATGACATTGGCTGGAATCTGTATAGCGGTTACTATCAGCAGCTTCCTGTTTTCACTCCAGACAGACCGGAAGATAAAAGCATGCTTCTTCATATCATGTCTCCCGAGTCCGGTTCTGCATGGTCAGGTTCAGGGCAAAACACATTCCAACATATGCCGAACCTGTCTATAAAACTTGCATACTTTCTATATCCCTTTCTGGTACACAGCGCAATATTGCACCTGGCGCCGTCATGAATAAACGCATCATAAATCCTCTCCACCTCCGACGGAGAGGACACATTCACATCAAACACTACATTATCCCTGCATCTGCCGTCTCCCTGTCTCCCGGAAAAAGCAATCACGGGGGAATCCCCCATGCTGATATAGCTGCGGCCATTCTCATCCGTAATCCGCACGATCGCCGAATAAATGAAATTTCCCGCATCTCCGGACAATCCCATTGGGAATTGATCCGAATGATCCTGAAATAATGTTTTCAGGATTAAGTCTCCATGAAAAACCTGGCAGTAAAAATCAGCCGCATCCCTGCATGCCCCCAAAAATGTCAGCCTCGCTGCTATCATAACAGATACCTCTCTTTCTTTATAAAAAATCTGATTGTTCTCCTTCACTAATCTGACGTATCATTTCCGCCACATCACCATATGCCAAATCATTGTGAAAACACTTAAGGATTAGATACCGGTTAACAAACCAATTCTGAAACGCTGCCGTATTTCCATACCAGGCCTGCATCACAGATAATAATTCATCTTTCTGTGAATTCATTTTCAGATTACTCTAAGAAAAAATTAATATATTTAGAACTATAAATGAGCAAATATTGAAATTTGCACAAAACTACCCTACCAATTTCAAAACAGCTTTAAGTGATGCACCATTTTTTATAAACTGGTGCAGATTACCGATTCGCTCTGTTTTGACTTGATTCTGAAAATACCGGTA
>CAJUSI010000095.1 GCA_910589035.1 uncultured Acetatifactor sp.
CCCGCAGCCGAAGGCATCTGCATTTATTAATTCATGGAACAGCCCGTCGCATGATACCTCCTGCGTCCACGGATTCATTGATGGGAACGATGGTACGGCTTACCAGACGCTCCCGTGGAACCACAGGGGATGGCACTGCGGCTCCGGCAGCAAGGGGAGCGGAAACAATACCCATATCGGGGTGGAGATGTGCGAGCCTGCCTGCATTAAATACACATCGGGGAGCAGCTTCACCTGCTCCGATATGGCCACGGCAAAGGCGGTGGCGAAACGGACGTATGAAACGGCGGTGGAGCTGTTCGCCATGCTCTGTGAGAAGTACAGCCTTGACCCATTGGCGGATGGCATCATCATTAGCCATAAGGAAGGCTGTGCAAGGGGCATTGCCAGCAACCACGGCGACCCGGAGCATCTCTGGACGCAGCTTGGCATGGGGTACACGATGGACGGATTCCGTAAGGCGGTCAAGGCGGCAATGGGCGGCGCATTTTCCAACACTGACGGATACACAAAGATCATGGGGAATGCCGTGGCAACGGCGGAGCAGATGAAAGCATACCTTAAGGCAAAGAACCTGTCCGTGGCACAGTCTGTCCTCGATATGATCCCTCTGTACCTTTCGGAAGGAAAAGCGGAGGGAGTGCGGGGCGACATTGCCTTTGCGCAGTCCTGCCTGGAAACTGGCAACTTCACCTTTTCCGGTTCTGCGGTCACGCTTTCACAGAACAACTTCTGCGGCATGGGCGTGACTTCCAACGGGGTAAAAGGGAATTCCTTTGACACGCCGCAGCTCGGCATCCGGGCGCAGGTGCAGCACCTGAAAGCCTATGCTTCCACGGATGCCCTTAAGAACGCCTGCATTGACCCGCGGTTCAAGTATGTCACGAGAGGCTGTGCGGAGTATGTGGAGTGGCTTGGGCAGAAAGAGAACCCTGTCGGAAAGGGATGGGCGGCAGGCGCCTGCTATGGGGAGAAAATCCTCGCAATCCTGAAAGGCATCCTCGGCACGGCGGGAGGGGCATCTTCCTCCACTCCTGCAGGAACGGAAACCTGGTACCGCGTCCGCAAGACTTGGGCGGATGCATCCTCGCAGAAAGGGGCGTTCAAGTCGCTGGAGAACGCAAAGAAATGTGCGGATGAAAATCCGAGATATTCCGTCTTTGATGAATCCGGGAAGGCGGTGTACACCAGGGCGGCAGCGTTCAAGCCGTATTTGGTGCGGGTATCCATCCCCGACCTGAACATCCGGAAAGGCCCCGGAACGGACTACGATAAGACAGGGAAATATACCGGGATCGGCACGTTTACCATTGTGGAAGAGGCGGACGGCGAAGGCGCTTCTAAATGGGGGCTGCTGAAATCCTACCGGGGCGGACGCAATGGATGGGTAAGTTTAGACTACGCAAAGAAGGTATAACTGAATATCTGAAGACAGCAAAGAAGCCCGCGGCATTTTCGCAGATGCCGCGGGCTTCTTTTGCGTTATGTCAGAAAAATTTCTGCCCATGGGTCCCCAAAAAGCCTTTCAAATCTCCGTATAGTGAGGAGGTGCCAGACATGACGGATGGAAATATGGAAAGGATCAGCCGATTAAAGAAGCAGGGAAAGAGCGCTGCAGCAATCGCAGAAACGCTCGGCCTGCCATTAAATACAGTGAAGTCCTACCTGCGGAGGCATCCGGAGACGGAGGACGCCCACATCTGCCCGCAGTGTGGGAAGGCGGTCACGCAGAACAAGGGCAGGAAGGAAAAACGGTTCTGTTCGGATAAATGCCGGATGGGGTGGTGGAGGGCGCACCAGTCGGAGATGGATAAAAAAGCATATTACACGCTGGTATGCCAGCAGTGCGGAAAGGAGTTTGTGAGCTATGGGAACCAGGGACGGAAATTCTGCAGCCGGGAATGCTACGGGAAGCACAGGCGGAAACCTGCCGGGGCAGTATTCGGCGGATAACCTCATCACATACCGGGTATCGCTCTCCCTGGTTGACCGGCTGGCGTCGGAGGGCGCGCTCACGGCTGTGGAACGCAGGAAAGCATACACAATAATAGCAAAAAGGCACGGGCTTTCTCTGGACAGTATTTTCGCGGAAAATGCTTGATATAACTGCGGTTCAGAGTGATTAATAGGGTACGCCCGAAGTGGCAGGAATTGATACAAGGAGGGATGGAAACATGGGCAGGAAAGTGACGCAGGTGGACTTCGGTGTGCCGGAGCTGCCGCGGGATAAGAACGTGGCCGCATACTGCCGTGTATCGTCCGGCAAGGATGCCATGCTGCACTCTCTGGAGGCGCAGGTCAGCTACTACAGCAGTCTGATCCAGAGCCACAGCGGATGGGAGTATGCCGGGGTATATGCGGACGAGGCGCGGACAGGGACGAAGGACACCAGGGAGAATTTCGTGCGCCTGCTTGACGACTGCAGGGCGGGGAAGATTGACATGGTGCTGACCAAGTCGATCTCACGCTTTGCCAGGAACACAGTGACGCTGCTGGAAACGGTGCGGGAACTGAAAGGAATCGGGGTGGATGTCTATTTCGAGGAACAGAATATCCATTCGCTGAGTACGGACGGGGAGCTGATGCTGACAGTGCTTGCCTCCTACGCGCAGGAGGAGAGTCGGTCGGCAAGCGAGAACCAGAAGTGGCGCATCAAAAAGAATTTCGAGGAAGGAAAGCCTTGGAGCAGCACGCTTCTCGGCTACCGCAACGTGAACGGGCGGTATGAGATTGTGCCGGAGGAGGCGGAGACCGTGCGGATGATATTTGACTGGTACCTGGAGGGGCTTGGCGCGACCGCCATCCGGAACCGCCTGAACGCCATGGGGATTGAGACGAGGCTTGGGAACAAGTGGAGCAGGAGCCCCATCCTAAAGCTGCTCCGCAATTACGCATACACCGGGAACCTGCTCCTACAGAGGACCTACCGCGAGAACCACATCACGAAGAAGTGCATCATCAACAAAGGCGAAAAGCCGATGTACCATGCGGAAAACACCCATGCCGCCATCATTGACATGGACACGTTCAACCGGGTGCAGGAAGAGATGGAGCGGCGGGCGGAGCAGTTCAAGCATAAGAAAGGGGAGAAAACACCAACGAATCCTTTTTCCGGCCTGGTGCGGTGCTGCCGGTGCAGGAAGAACTATGTGCGGTCCGGCTCGCCGTCATACCGGACATGGACCTGCAGGACGCGGAGGAAAGAGGGGCTGAAGAACTGTGGTGCGGACATCATTCCGGAGGAGGAACTTCTCCGGCTCACTGCCGAGGTCATTGGCGGCGAAGTTACAGAGGATGCCGTCAGGGATAAGATAACGGCAATCCGGGCAGAGGAAAACCGCACCCTGGTATTCTGCTTGAGGAACGGGAAAGAAACCGTTAAACAGTGGAAAGAGCATGAAGTGGTCCATGTCTGTACGGAGGAACAGAAGCGGCAGATCAGCCTGAAAAACTCCGGCCGGAAGCAGACGGAGGAACAGCGCAGGCGGCAGAGCGAGCGGATGAAGGAATACTGGAAAACCCACAGCTTCACGGGAGAGCAGCTCCAGAAGATAAGGGAAAAGAGGAAGGCATACTGGAATGACAGCGAGGCGTCGGAAGCGCACAGGCAGAAGCTGAGCCGGATGATGAAGGAAATGCGCGCGGGAAACTCCGGCGCCGGAAAGGAGGGGGACGGCAATGCCTAATGTGACAGTGATACCGGCGACCAGGAACCTGCATACCGGAATCCGGAATGACACGGTGGCAAAACGGAAGACTGCCGGATATGCCCGTGTCAGCACGGACAGCGAGGAGCAGCTTACCAGTTATGAGGCGCAGGTGGATTATTACACCAACTACATCAAATCCCGGCCGGAGTGGGAATTCGTAAATGTATATACGGACGAAGGCATCAGTGCAACTGACACGAGGCACCGCAGCGGTTTTAACCAGATGGTGCAGGATGCCCTGGACGGGAAGATCGACCTCATCGTGACCAAGTCGGTGAGCCGGTTTGCAAGGAACACGGTGGACAGCCTCACCACGGTCCGGAAACTGAAGGAGAAAGGCGTGGAGGTCTATTTTGAAAAGGAAAACATCTACACGCTGGATTCCAAGGGCGAGCTTCTCATCACCATCATGTCCTCGCTGGCGCAGGAGGAATCCCGCTCCATTTCCGAAAACGTGACATGGGGGAAACGGAAGCGTTTTGCGGACGGCAAGGTCAGCCTGGCCTACAGTTCCTTCCTCGGATACCGGAAGGGCGAGGACGGGCAGATGGAGATTGTGCCGCAGGAGGCGGACACGGTGCGGCTCATCTACCGTATGTTCATGCAGGGGCAGACGCCCTACACCATTGCGAAATACCTGACAGACAAGGGCATCCCGACGCCGACGGGCAAGGAAACGTGGCGGCACAGGACGGTGGAGAACATCCTTTCCAACGAAAAGTACAAAGGCGACGCCCGCCTGCAGAAGTGCTATACGGTAGATTTCCTTTCCAAGAAACGCAAGGCTAACGAGGGGGAAGTGCCGCAGTATTATGTGGAGGGCAGCCACGACGCCATCATCGAGCCTGCGGAGTGGCAGCTCGTGCAGATGGAAATACAGCGGAGGAAGAACCTGGGGCGGAGCCATAACTGCTGCAGCCCGTTCTCGGCGAAGCTGAAATGCGGCGACTGCGGCGAATACTTCGGCTCTAAGGTCTGGCATTCCAACAGCAAGTATAAGCGGACGGTATGGCAGTGCAACGCCAAGTTCAAGGGGGAAAGCAGGTGCGCCACGCCCCATCTGTATGAGCAGCGGATCAAGGAGCTGTTCCTTGAGGCACTCGGCATCCTGATGGAAAACCGGGAGGAGGTCATCGGGGACTGCAGGGCAGTCATGGAGGCTCTGGCCGACAGCAGCGCCATTGAAGCGGAGCTGGAAGCGGTCAGCAGGGAGAAAGAAGTGACGGCGGGGCTGATCCAGAGGCTGGTCGATGAGAATGCCACCCGGAAACTTGACCAGCACGATTACCGCAAAAAGTATGACGGGTATGCCGGCCGGTACGCCGCTTTGGAGAGCCGTGAGGACAGTCTGGAGAAAGAGCGGGAGAGGAAGGAAATCCAGTATGACATTTTCAGCGGTTTCATTGCGGGGATTAGCGAAACGGCGGAGCTGCCGGTGGATTTTAATGAAAAGCTGTTCCACAGGCTTGTGGATTTTGCAACGGTCTACTCGGACGGCAGGGTGGTGTTCACCTTCCGCAACGGGGTGGAAATCAGTACGGAGATTTAAAGCCGGAAGCGGCCGGAGACATCGGGTTTGTGCCAGATGCCTCCGGCCGCTTTTTCTGTGCGTGGAAAAGCCTGCCTTCTATATGGAAAAAAGCCGCGGATTTTGGTAAAATAGGATGCGATAATGTTGTGTGCAAAAAATAACGATAGCCACCTTAGAAAATAGGCTATCGTTAAATTTTACACTCCCAAATATCGAAAGTGCGGCAATTCTGAAAAATAAAACGATAGCCGCCCATGCATGGGTGCATCTGCCATTCTGAAATGTGTTGATTTCAGGGCATTTGCGGTAAATGTGAAAACGATAGCACCCATTCAAGGATTGTATCAATCTGGACACGCAATATGGTGTGAGAGGTCGGAAATTTCTCAATTAGAGAAATTTCCTCCTACTCGATTTTCCCCTGCTTTGGGACAAACAGTCCCAAGGTGAGGACAGGCCAAAGGGCGGCACTTTTCGGGGTGCTGCCTTTTCGCGTTTCCCCACCAAACCAAAAACGCAAAGGAGGTTTTGCCGTGAAACTGACTGCACAAGAGCTGGAACAAATGAAAAGCGTGGACATCGGCGCGGTGAGCGCGGATGTGCTGGCGGCCTTTCTTATCCGGCAAAAGAGCGGGCTGTGACTGCTGTTGCGGCCCCTCCCCACTTCGAGACAAAATGTCCCGAGGCATCGACATAAGTCCAATAGAGCGCAGGACATATAAACATACCACCTCCCGGCCGAACACTTTCGGAAACCCTTGATACAAAGCGGGTTTCCGACGCCTAAATGCTAACAGTCCAGCTGTGGAAAATAAGCGGTTTTTACAGCTGGTTCTGAACTTTTTCTGAAAACGGAGAAGGGACAATGATGACTGCCTTTCCTAATTCTTCAGCTTAAACTTGTACACCAGTTCATGCAGACGCTTTGAGTGCTGTGTCAATTCCGTACTTGTAGCGGCGCTTTCCTGCGAAACGACAGTATTGTGCTGAACAACTTCTTCAATCATGTCAGCGCTTTTTGTCAATTTCTGAATAACCATCTTCTGATTCTCAGGGACTTCCTGATGATGAAATAAATGATCGTCAGCAGAAGCACGCCGAAAAATATCACGGCAAAGGACAATTGGATGGTATCTTTTCTTATCTTTGCATCGAACTCACCCTTGTCAACGGCGACATACAGCGCCCATTCGCCCTGCCTGCCCACCTTCAGAGGCACTAAAATGGAAAGGCCGGTATTTCCGGTGGCATAGTTCACCGTCTTCTCATGCAGGACGAAATTGCTGTTGGAAAATGTGCCTTCCTCCATGGTTCTCAGGGCCTCCGCGTCAGACAGAATCGCCTCGTAGCCGGATTCCGCGGCTGTCTTTCCCACACGGGAAGGATCGCTGCTGTCCAGCAGGACCGTTCCGTTTTCGGTCAGGATCATGATATGGGTGGAATTATAACCTGTGGCTGCATACCTTCGGCTCTGCATATCCTGCAGCGCCACATCACAGCCGGCTACGCCAAAAAATTCTCCTTCCGCATCATAGACAGGGGCAATGACGCTTATCATCATGATATCTTCCCCGTGCAGCTGATAGATATAGGGCTCCATAATGTAAACCTGGCCCGTTTCTTTTATGGTCCTATAATATTCCTTATCAAAATTGTCAAAAGCATCTTCATGCTTTTCGAAGGAGACATGTTCGCCGCTTTCATCCATATAGGCCACCGCCTCATAGGCAATGTCCGTATTATGTACGCTGTAGGGCTGTCCGTCGGCGTCCGCTATCACATTCTGCTCAAAATATGCGAACACCGTGGTAAAGCTCTCGTCTCCAGTGAGAAACCCGGCAAGCGCATTGTCGATGGCGTCCCTCTGTTCTTCCGGCGGAAGCGCGGAAATATTTCTCAGGGAGTTTGCGAATCCTTTGGCCTGTCCGTAGGCGTTTTCAATCTCTTTTTCTACGATTCGTGCGTTTTCATAGGCAGCCGACACCAGCTTTCCGTTGGTAAGGGTCTGCAGGGATTTGGTGGAGATCCATTTGGATACCATGACGATCAGCAGGAAGATGCACGCAACCACCAGGACAAGCTTTGCGATGATTTTCCAGCTCAGGCTTTCAGCCCATTTTTTTCTGTTGTTTTTCGTTTCTATGGACATAAAAATAAAATCCTCCTGTTAGTAGATGATTTAATCTATTTATACCAAATCCGGTGTAAATTGGCAGGTAAAACTATATCCGTTAGATCGACATCAACGGTGCAATCAATGAAAATGGGGCGCTGTATGCGCAGAGTTCTGATTTATTGCCTGTAAGAACGGCTCCAGGTGTTCCCTTCTGATTTACAAGACGGAGGCGGCCCGGTCGCATTGAGGGGTATCACGCAAAGCGTGGGAAACAATATCCGTATCGGTATGGACACCAGCATCGCCGTTTCATTACTCCAAAGCTGCCATATAAACCGCACTGTCACCCGGCCCTGCCCAGATATAGCATAGACAGAAAAAATAGTGTGAAGCCGGCTGTTTTGTGTTATGATAAAAAGAGAACCGGAGCGGACGGGATAAAAGATGAGGGTAACGTAAAGAGATCAAAAGAGCAAGAGAACAAAAGAGCAAAACAGCCGGGACCTCATGGAACGCTTCTGAAAAAGGAGGGGCAGCAGAGTGAGCAAGAAAGCAAAGCAGGTAAAAGTAAATCAGGTCAAGGTACAGGATATTTTCTGGTCAAGGCTCCAGGATAAGATCATCGATACGGTGATTCCTTTCCAGGAAAGGGTACTGAACGATCAGGTGCCGGGGGTGGCGAAAAGCCACGCAATCGAAAACTTCCGTATTGCCGCAGGCCTGAGCGAAGGGGAGTTTTACGGGATGGTATTTCAGGACAGCGATGTTGCGAAATGGCTGGAAGGAGTGGCCTATGCTCTGACAGTGCGGCCGGACCGGGAGCTGGAGGAAAGGGCGGACGCGGTGATTGATATCATTGAGAAAGCCCAGCAGCCGGACGGCTATCTGGATACCTATTTTATCATAAAGGAGCCGGACAGGCGCTGGCAGAATCTGCACGAATGCCATGAGCTGTACTGTGCCGGGCATATGATGGAGGCGGCAGCAGCCTACTATGAGGCCACGGGAAAGGACAGGCTCCTGGGCGTTGCGCAGAGGCTGGCGGATCATATAGTGAGCAGATTCGGCCAGGGAAAGGAAAGGGGGATTCCCGGACACCAGGAAGTGGAAATCGGCCTGCTGAAGCTCTATCGGGCCACGGGGAAGGAAGCATACAGGGAGATGGCCCGGTTCTTCCTGGAGGAGAGGGGGAAGAATCCCGATTATTTCTATGAGGAGAAGCTGAAACGCGGGTGGCAGCATTGGGGACAGTATAATACGGATCATCTGGATGTCACTTACAATCAGGCCCACGCCACGATATATCAGCAGGACAAGGCCGTGGGGCATGCGGTCCGGGCGGTTTACATGTACACTGCCATGGCGGATCTGGCCGGCGAGGACGGAGACGGGAAACTGTATGAGGCATGCGTGAGATTGTGGGATAATATTGTGGAGCAGAAGATGTATCTTACCGGCGGGATCGGCTCCACGGCAGAGGGAGAGGCATTTTCCGACGATTATGATCTGCCCAATGATATGGCGTATGCGGAGACCTGTGCTTCCATTGCCATGGTATTCTTCGCGGGAAGGATGCTGGAGACGGAGCCGGACGGGAGGTTTGCCGATATCATGGAGCGGGAGCTGTACAACGGTACCATCAGCGGGATGCAGCTGGACGGACAGAAATACTTCTATGTCAATCCGCTTGAATCGGTTCCCGGCATTTCAGGGAAGATACACGGATATAAGCACGCGCTTTCGGAGAGACCCGGCTGGTACGCCTGTGCCTGCTGCCCGACCAATCTGGTCAGACTGATTACATCGCTGGGCTCCTATGCCTGGAGCGAGGGGGATTCCGTCATTTATTGCCATCTTCTCATGGGGCAGAGGGCGGAGCTGGAGAAGGCGCAGATTGCGGTGGAAAGCGAATATCCCTGGCAGGGGAAGGTGTCCTGGAGTATCGCGCCCAGGACGGACCGGGAATTTACCCTGGCAATTCATATCCCGGGGTATGTGGACCTGCAGGATGCGGGAACGGAAGTGAGGGTGAACGGCGGGAAGGTAGAGCTGGAAGAAAATATGAAAAAGGGCTATCTGTATCTGACCAGAAAATGGGAAGAGGGAGACAGGGCGGAGCTTTCCTTTGAGATGCCGGTGCGCAGGATTTTCGCCAGTCAGAAGGTGCGGGAGGACGCGGGCTGCGTGGCGCTGATGCGGGGGCCTGTGGTCTACTGCTTTGAGGAGGCGGACAACGGCGGGGATCTGTGGGCGCTGCGCCTGCCAGGACAGCTGCAGGCGGAAAGCTTCCTGTGCAGGGAAGGGGTGCTTGCCGGAAATATATGCCTGCGGATGAAGGGCAGCAGGCTGAAGAGCGGCCGGAGCCTCTACAGTGAGGAACGGCCGGTAAAGGAGCCTGCGGAGCTTGTGGCAATCCCCTACTATGCCTGGGCGAACAGGCGGCCCGGCCAGATGCGGGTGTGGATGCTGGAGGAATAAGAGGAAGCTTTATCGGGAGGGAACATTTGAATGAATTACAAAATAATCCGCCTTACAGACCAGCCGGAAATAAAGGACGAAGCCGCGGAATGGTTCCATGAGAAATGGGGCATTCCGCTGGAGGCGTATCGGGAGAGCATGGAAGAGTGTCTGGCGGAGAAAAGTCCGGTTCCCCAGTGGTATTTGGCGGTGGAAAACAGTGCGATTATCGGCGGACTGGGCGTGATCGAGAATGATTTTCACGACAGGAAAGACCTGGCGCCAAATGTCTGCGCGGTTTATACGGAAGAAAGAAAAAGGGGCTGCGGCGTGGCCGGCGCTCTGTTACATTACGTCTGTGCGGACATGAAGGAGAAAGGAATTTCCACGCTGTATCTTTTGACAGACCACAGCTCTTTCTATGAACGCTACGGCTGGGAATTCTTCTGCATGGCCCAGGGAGAGGGTGAGCCGGAACCGTCGAGGATGTATATTCACAGGAGCTGAATTGAGGGGGCGGTGTTTCGGGGAACCGTTTCCTGTTCCGGCAGTATTTCCATAATTTGCTGTGGAATGCGTCTCACAGCGGGACTAAGGGGAGATAATTATGATTGAGGAACAGAAATTCATGGAAGCGCCTGGCCAGGCCTTCTGAAGACAGAAGAAGGAAAAGGATAAAAGACCTTAAGATCTGTAGCCGGTTCCTTTCAGAGGAATCGAAATGGACTGATGATGGAATGAAATAAATGAGCCTCTTATGTCAGAAAAATCGGTCTGGCATGGGAGGCTTTATAGGTTCACAGCAGAAAAAGGCCGGTTCACTGCATACCCGTTCAGATTGCGGAACGGAACTCCGAAACAAGAATTGAGAGTAGGCGTAGATAAAGAAAAAGCGTGAGGAGCCGCTGAAAAAAGCCATATCACAATTATATCAGGAGGAAAAGGAAAATGACAATTAAGGGTATGAACGGAGCAAACACACAGATGGGGCAGATGGGAATGAATCAGGCAGCAGATTCTTACAGCCGGAACATTCAGAACCAGATTACCAAAGCACAGAAGCAGCTGCAGGAGCTTTCTTCCAATGAGGGTATGACTTTGGAAGAAAAGATGAAAAAGCGGCAGGAAATACAGCAGCAGATCAGTGACCTGAATGTGCAGTTAAGGCAGCACCAGATGGAGCAGCGCAGAGCCTCCATGGGCGGCGCTGAAAAACGGCAGGCAAAGGGTTCTTCTATGGACGGCATGCCTGGCGGCAAAGGAAACCCGGGAAATGCAAAAGCGGGGAGCAAGAGCGCCGGACTTTCCCAGGCAAGCATGACGGCAATGATTTCTGCGGACAGCTCCATAAAACAGGCGAAGGTACAGGGCAGCGTGGCAACAAAAATGGAAGGAAGATCCGGAATCCTGCAATCTGAAATCAAGCTGGACCAGGCCAGGGGCGGCGATACGCAGAAAAAGGAAGAGGAACTTGCCGAGACAGAACAGAAAGCACAGGCAGCGGCTTCAGCACAGCTTTCTACGCTGGCGGACGCAGGCAGGACATTGGAGGAAGCAGCACAGGCGGACAGCAGGGAAGATAAAGAAGAAAGGGAAGAAAAGGACGCAAAGACCGCAAAGACCGTGGACGGAAAAGACACAGATAAGAATGCGTCCGGAAGTGAAACAAACGACAGAAGCGTAACTGCACAATCAGACGTTTCTGTTTCCAATGGCGGGGCGGCAGCCAGGGCTGCATCACAGCAGCCGGCGGTCTATGTGCCGGTGGACATTCGTTTATAGCATGCTGGATAAAAAAGTCGGAGATGATAAGGATATGAGCTCCGGCAAGAGTTCAAATACATCGTCAAAAACCAACAATAAAAAAGAGGATGAGATGGCGGAATACTGCAGGAACCTGAAATCTTTAGAATAACAGAATTTACTTTTGATTTCTTCCTGACTATGCAGTCAGGAAGCAGAATTACAGCGATTATGGGAAAGACTGCACAAATACTGCAAAGGAAGGCAATGTAACAACAAGCTTCCAAATACCTGCAGGGTAAGTACAGCTATATGAATTCGGGTGCAACCTCCATGCAGGGCGTTCCGACAACGGTATCCGCATCGGGTGCTTTTTGAAGAAATGTATGAACAATACAATATGTGGTTGTGAGTTCCAGCGTATCACAGCATATATTGGGGAGGGCTGTCATTTTCCGACAGCCCTGTTTTTATTTATGACAAGAATGCTGTCCGGGTTGTATTTTCTCAGAGGTACAGGTATAATCAAGGATAGAGCTTCAGGAAGCATTCAGCGCAGGATGTCCTGTGATTTCCGCGGGCAATGGGGCAGGCCGGCAAAGCTGTATTGCCAGGCATTGTCTGGGACAGCGGGGTATTTGCTTCCGCGATGGAGGACAGGCTCTGGCTGACTGAGAGAAAAAAGAAATCATGGAGGGCAGGGGAAGATGAAGAGAAAGCAATTTTGGAAAAAAATCACGGCCATATTGACCGCAGCCGCTCTGGGCATGAGCCTGGGGGCCTGCGGTGGCAGAGAAGAGGCTCCGGCCGGGGGAACCGGCGCATCCGAAGCGACAGAAGGCTCCGAGGCTGCCGGAGAAGACACAGGGGAGGCCTCTGCCGCAGAGTCAAATGTGGCGGAGGAAGAGGCGTGCACAGTACCGGAGGTGCCGCCGGGATATGGAATTGCTCCGGAGAATGAGAATCCGGATTTGATTCTGGAGAACCAGCCGGAGACGCCCTACTGGTTCCCGGCCCAGTTTTTGAAATGGAATCCGGAAGAGGACCGGGACCTTATATTCCATAAAAGCACGGTTCCCCTTGCTGCGCGCAGAGACCGGGAAAGCCTGGATACCGTGAATTCCACCCAGAACAGGGATACAAGGGTGATGGCCCTGTCCATCATGAACCGTAATACCAGCGGAAATCTTCCCCATGGCGGGAATACGGCACAGTCCAATGTCTTTTCCTACTGGCAGTATGTGGACATTCTGGTGTACTGGGGAGGCTCTTCCGGAGAAGGGCTTATTGTGCCGCCGGCTGCGGATGTGACGGATGCTGGGCACAGAAACGGCGTCAAAGTGCTTGGCACGGTTTTCATGCCCCAGACAGCCCACGGCGGTAAGATGGAGTGGCTGGAAGATCTGCTGAGCAGGGAAAAAGGCGGCGTCTATCCCGTGGCGGACAAGCTGATCCAGGCAGCCAGAGTCTATGGCTTCGACGGCTGGTTTATCAATCAGGAGACGGAAGGCACCGGGGAGGAACCGCTCACGGAGGAGCATGCGGACAGAATGAAGGAGTTTCTGGCGTATTTCAAGGCACAGGCGCCGGAACTGGAACTGATCTACTATGATTCCATGACGGATGAGGGGCAGGTGGCTTGGCAGAATGCCCTGACGGAGAAGAATGCGGCCTTTTTAAAGGAGGAGGGCAGGGATATTGCGGACGGAATGTTTGTGAATTTCGGCTGGAAGGACAGGGTGGCGGGCGGCCGGGAGCTGCTGGAGTCCTCCGTATCCCTGGCTGCGGAGCGGGGGATCGATCCCTATGATCTGTATGCGGGGGTCGACCTTCAGAGCGCCGGCTATCTGACCCAGGTGAACTGGAATCTTTTTGTAAATCCGGAGGGCGGGACCTACACCTCCCTGGGACTTTACTGCCCCAGCTGGGCCTTCTTCAGCGCGGAGGATATGGAGGACTTCCGGAGAAGGGAAAATATGCTTTGGGTGAACCGGGAGGGAGACCCCCGGGCGGAATCAAAGGCAGAAAGCGCCATGGAGTGGCCGGGGATTTCCACCTATGTGGCGGAGCGCACGGCCGTCACATCCCTGCCCTTTGTGACGAATTTTTCCATGGGAAACGGATACGGCTTCTTTAAAAAAGGATATCAGATCAGCCTGGCGGACTGGAACAACCGGAGCCTGTCGGATCTTTTGCCCACCTACCGGTATATCATCGAAAACGGGGAGGGCAATGATCTTTCGGCGGATCTGGATATGGAGGATGCCTGGTACGGCGGCAGCAGTCTGCTGCTGTCCGGAGCCATGGTGCAGAATGCAGAATCCACTATCCGCCTGTACAGCGCGGCACTTCCGGTGGCGGAGCAGATGCTTTTCACCGTCACGGCCAGGGCGGCCGGGGCGGAGATCACTCTGGATGCGGTACTGACCCTGGAAGACGGTTCGGAGGTTCTGCTGGAGGGAGATAAAACGATCGGCTCAGAATGGACGGAAGTGTCTTATGACATGTCTGCTCTGGCGGGAAAGCAGATCAAGGCGATTTCCTGCAGGCTGGCGGCCGACAGGGATGCCCGGGAAGCCGAAGTCCGCCTTGGAAATATCACTATGGCGGAAGCCGGAACCGGCCGTGATATGAAGGTGAACGATTTGCGGATTATGGACAGTGAATTTGACGAGGATGCCATGTATGCCGGAGTGCGCCTGTCCTGGACTGCGGAGGATATTTGTGAGGCGGCTCCTGTATATTATGAAATCTACCGGATCGGAGAGGACGGAAACCGATACCTGGCCGGGGTGTCCGGCACGGAGAGCTTCTATCTTCATGGACTGATGCGGGCGGCAGGAGAAAAGCAGACTGTCCTGGAGGTAGTGCCGGTAAACTGGCTTCTGGAGGAGGGAACCGGTGCTCAGGTTACCATGGAATGGCCGGATAACAGCCTGCCCGGAGCGGCCTTTACCGCGGATATTACATTGGCGGCCCCGGGGGAGAGCATTACTTTCAGAAGCCTCTGCTCCGGAAATACGGAGAAAGTGACCTGGTCATTCCCGGGAGCCGATCAGGAAAGCGCTCAGGGAGAGGAGGTCCGTGTCAGCTATCCGGAAGAAGGGATCTATCCGGTGACCGTAAAGGCGGAAAATGAGGCCGGAAGTGATGAGACATCTGTCGAGGCGTATATTGTCATCACAGAGGCTGCCTCCGGGGGATTGGCCCTTCTTTCCCGGGGCGTCGAAGTCCAGGCGGACACTTATGTGAACGAAAATGAGATCCCGGCCTTTGTGGTGGACGGCGACAAGGGGAAGAAATGGTGCGCCACCGGAAATGAAACTCATGAGATTACCCTGGACCTTGGGGAAGAGAAGACAGTCAGCGCCATGGACATTTATCATGCCCAGGCCGGAGGAGAAAGCCCCGATATGAATACCCGGGCCTATACGATTCTGGTCAGCCGGGATGGCTTGGATTATACAGAAGTAAAGAGGGTTTCGAAAAATACGGAAGGAACCACCCACGATGCATTTGCCCCGGTGGAGGCCAGGTATGTGAGACTTTTGCTGGTGGAGCCCACCCAGGGAAGCGATACCGCGGCGAGAATTTATGAGATAGAGATCTACGGTTTGCCCTGATTATTATACTTTGGGCCTTCCATTTCCAATTCATTTGTGGTAAACTAAAACGAAAGGCTCCCAATTTTTCCGAAAGGATGGTTTCGGTATTGTTGGAGGGCTTTTCCTGTGTCAAAGTATATAGAATAAGGAGAGATGGAAACGTGTTCGGAGAGAAAGGGAACTCCCAAAGCAGGGAGAGGAAGATGAAGCGGAGCCTGAACGGCAGAATATTGAAGAACAACATTCTAAATATTCTGGTGCTGGTGATCGTGTGCTGTGGAATCATGGCAGCGGCCATGCAGTCGTTGGCCAATAATATTCTGCTGGACAGCTTACAGCCCATGGCACGTCAGTCGGCGAAGACAGTGGAGGCGAATATCCATATGCTGGCAGACCGGATGATGGCGCTTGCGGGGGACACCCGTATGAGCAAGGAGGCTGCAATGGAGGCAGGGACCGGGACGGCGGACCCGGAAAAGCTTTGGGAGAACCGCAATGAGATATTGACGGAGGCAGCGGAGACTTATGAGCTGTATACCATCGGACTCTACGGCAAGGATGGCCGTCTGGTTCAGGGACTCGACGGAGCGCCGGAGAGTCTGGAGGAAGATTTTTTTGCCCTTCTTCAGGAGACCGACAATCTGACTACGAATGCGTCTACCAGATTCCAGGAGAAGCTTGGCATTGCCATGGGAATGCCGGTGAAGGAGAGCGGAGAGACCGTCCTGTATCTGGTGGGAGTCTATAAATACGATACGCTGAATGATGTCATTGGCAGTATCAATCTGGGCAGGCATGGCATGGCTTATATGGTCAACCATGAAGGTGTCGTCACCGGTCATCCGGAGCAGTCCATGGTTTTATCCGGCAGCACCATGGAACAGCTGAGCGGGGGAGACACAGATGTGGTTGGCCGGGTGATCAGTGACGAGACCGGGGCCGCGGAGTTCGAGGTGGATGGAGAGACCATGCTTGCGGCATTTTCTCCCGTTCGCGGAACGCAGTGGTCGCTGGTCATCCAGGTTCCCAAGGCGGATTATGGTTCTTATATCAATGGCGCTATGCTCGTAGCGATATCGGCTGCTTTTGTGGTGTTGGTGTTCTCCATCCTTCTGGTTTTGTGCCTGGCCCGGTCCATCTCCCGCCCGGTGAAGAGTGTGACAGGCCGAATGGTGGGCCTGTCCGACGGCGACCTCCATACAGAGGTGGTTCAGATCCGATCCAGGGATGAACTTGAAGTACTTACCCGGACATTGAGCGCAACGACCGAGAGTATCGAACACTACATATCGGATATCCAGCAGGTACTGACTCAGGTGGCGGAGGGCAATCTGCAGGTGGAGCCCCAGGTGGACTACAAGGGAGATTTCGTACAGATTCGGGCAAGTCTGGGTATCATTCTTCAATCCATGAATGAGACAATCAGGGACTTCCGTTCCGCTTCCGGACGTCTGGCGGAGATGGCAGAAGAGCTCAACGGACAATCCGGACAGCTTCACCAGGCTTCCGTGGAGCAGACACGGTCTACGGAGGAACTGGTAGATGAGGTGTCCCATGTGAAAGAGCGTCTGTTCAGCGTTACGGAGAGCAGCAGCCAGACCAGTGCGAAGACAGTGGAAATTTCGCAGTGTATTCAGGAAGCAAATAACCGTATGGGAGCTCTCTCCAACGCCATGGATAATATCAGTGAGAATGCCCAGAAGATTACACAGATTGCCAGCGACATCGAAGACATTGCTTTCCAGACAGGTATCCTGGCAATAAACGCATCTATCGAGGCAGCCCGGGCAGGAACTGCCGGGAGGGGGTTTGCTGTAGTGGCCGATGAGGTCCGGCAGCTGGCGGCAAGGAGCAGCGATTCCGCCCAGAGCGCCGCGCAGATGGTGGGAGATACGAAAGCCATCATTCAGAACGGCGTAGAACTGACGGCTGCGGCTGTGGATTCCCTTCGGGAGATATCATCCGTATCCGGTCAGATTAGCGAAATTACCGATGAACTGGTGGTGGCCGTACATGGGCAGGAAAGCGCATTGGTCATCATGGAGGAGAGGATTGGAACGATTATGGACATAGCGGAAAGAAACCTGCAGAATGCCATCGGTACGGAGCAGTCCAGCGGGCTGCTGGCGAAGGAAGCAGAGATGCTTCGATCTCAGGTGGAGAGATTTGTGGTAAAGGAGGAGAGGGAAAGATGAAGCGGATAGCGGGTATTGTTTTGGCTCTGCTGATGGTGGGGACGCTAATGGGATGCGGCAATGAGAAGACGGCACTGCAGGATGGATACTATACTGCCCAGGCGATGGAGTACAGCCATGGCTGGAAGGAATATATCACGATTCTGGTAAAGGGTGGGAGCATCATCTCCGTAGAGTATAATGCGGAGAATGCCAGCGGATTCATTAAGAGCTGGGACAACGCTTATATGCAGACAATGTTTCATTCTACGGGTACTTATCCAAACCAGTATACGCGCTATTATGCCGGTCAGCTGCTGGAAGGACAGGGGAAGGAGGGCATTGATGCGCTGTCAGGGGCTTCCTCCTCCTACGGCTCTTTCCAGAAACTGATGGCTGCTGTACTGGAGCAGGCCGGAAAGGGAGATTCCAGCATTGTGTTTGTGGACACGGCGAACTGATGAAGGATGGTGACGTCCGGCTGCGAAAGGCAGTTCCGGTTTCCTCCGTATAAGGGAGAAAGCCGGAACTGCCTTTCGCATAAGGGAGCATGATGAATTACAAGTGCCTACAGATTGCTGAACACAGATGTATGTCTTCCGAGTTCTGCCACCACATCCTGATTGACGCCCATGCGCCGGGTAATGTCCTCTATGTCGGTGGCCAGATTCCTGGTATTGCCGGCCATACCGGTGATCCCGGAGACGCTTTCGTCGATGGCCTTGGTGATGGTGCCGATGGAATCCGCGATTCCGGACATGGAATGCTTCAGACGCTGGGTCTGTTCATGGAAATCATCCATGGTCTGGCGGATATAAGCGGCATCTTCCTTATACTGGCTGCCGGATTGTACAAAGGTCTGAAGTTCCTTCAGAACGGACTGACTGATATAATCAACCAGGTTCTGAGCGTTTTCTGTGAGATTGTAGACGGCTGCCGTGACCACATCATTGATCTCCTGGATGTGGTTTGCGGTCTCCTGGCTGGAATTGGAGAGCTCCCGCACTTCTCTGGCTACCATGGCAAATCCCCTGCCGGCTGCGCCTGCATTTGCGGCTTCCACCGAAGCGTTCAGGGAGATCAGTCTTGTCTGCTGGGCGATGGTCAGAATGTCGTCTGTGAGGGTTCTGATCCGGTTTACGCTTCTGCTCTTTTCAATGGCATCGTTGAGAGAGTGCAGGATTTCTTCCATTTTTACGCCGGTGCTTTCCGCGCTGCTTTGGGCGGACTGCTGCAGAGCATCTGCACGGGCGTTCATCTGAGCTGTGTAGGAGGTGATAGCGCTGCACTCTTCTGCGATTGTCTGTACATCCTGCCGCACATTTCCGGCGCTGGCATTGATTGTCGATACATTTCCGGCCACTTCCTGAAAGGTGGCGGAGAGCTGTTCCGCAAGAGAGGAGAGACTTGCGGCGCTTTTTCGGGAGGCCTGTGTTCTTTGCAGCACTTCCCCGGTCATATTGTTGATGCGCCCTGAACTGTCCTGAATGGTATTCAGAATTTTCTTGATGGGGATGACGACATAAACAGAAATCAGCCGGAAATCGGTCAGCACCAGAAGAACACAGATGACCGCCGCCGTAATGCCTACCACTAAGGATACAAGGTACACCGTGGAGAGATGGGCCCTTGCTTCCAGAGTTTGTGTGCTGATGGAAGCATTGAGCGCGTCGATATCATCCTTCATGGCCTGGGTGAAGGCTGCCACATCACCGTTGGCCATGGCATAGGCATCCTGGGTCTTATGGCTTGCGCTGGCACACACCAGGTGAACCAGGGCATGCTTGAAGGCAGTATAATTGTCCATAAGAGACTGATACTGCGCCAGATCCTGCTGCACTACGAAATTCTCATATTCCGAAAGCATATCGTCCAGAAGAGCTTCCTCCTCTTTGATCTGCGCAACCAGCTGAATCATGGTATTATAATCTGTGGCTACAATGTGGCTCAGGGCCATTTTATGAATTTCCATGGAGGACTGACAGATTTCGGCCAGCCGGCTCTTTCCTTCCATGTAATTGTCGGCGATGCTGGAGGCGCTTGCATTCACATTGCGGATATTCACAATAGAAAGAATGTTGGACAGCAGCGCCACAAGGCCCAGAAGAGCGATGGGGATGATCAAACGTTGCTTTAAGCTGATATTTTTCATAATGGATCGTACTCCTTTCGGTTCATTGGGCGGTGATTCCCGTGACCATGGTGTCAAGCTGTTCCTGAAGGCTTTTTCCCGACGTGGTTCCAGCCAGAATTTCCGCGGTAAAATTGGAAACCGGTTCCCAGTAATTTCCGCCGATGCGCTGCAGGCAGGAGAATTCCGACTGTTCCAGGAGCGCTGCAATAGCGGGGGAACTTTGAACCTCTTCGGAGGAGGCGGCATTTTTGTTGGATGGTCCCTGGCCCCGCAGCCGGAAGCGAAGTTCCTGATTTTCTTCGTTTGTAATCCACTCGGCCAGCTTCGCGGCCCATTCTCTGTGCTCAGAGTAAGAATTCACACCGATGAGCTTGTAACCGGAGAAGGAGGACATCTGTACCTGCTGTCCCGCACAGGTATAGGAGGGCAGCTTTGCGGCTCCGAAGCCGCGGCCCCAGGCTTCCTCCACGGCTATGGCGTTCCAGACGCCGCTGACGCCGGCGATGATGGTACCGTTTTGGACGCCTTCCAGAAAACCGGCGTCGTCCGTACTGAGGAAGCCGGAGTGTCTTGCCATGGCCGTCATGGCCTTTGCCACATCAATTCCTTTTATGGCGCCTTCTGTGGAGTTCCAGGTGCAGTAATTAGTGATGCCGTCATCGTTGAGACCCAGGGTGAGCCCGGTATTGCCAAACAGAGAGTACACATACCATCCGGAAGACCATTCCATGGAGACTTTTTTCCCCTCCTTTTCGGCAATATCCAGCATGCGGTCCCAGGACAGAATATCTTCTTCCGAAAAATACTGTTTGTTATAATAGAGAAAATACCCATTGTCCGCAGTCAGAGGATATGCGTACAGGGTATCATTCACGGAAGCGGCAGAAACTGCCTCCGGCAGATTTGACGTTCGCAGAGCATCGGCGTTTTCTATCGGATCCAGGGCGCCGGCGGCGACCAGGGTATTCAGCTGATCGTCCGCAAATGCAAAAACATCCGCACCGTTCTCCAGATCGGCCATCAGCGCATCGGTACAGTGGCTTTCGCTTTGCGGCTGATATGTAATCAGAAAGTCGGCCTGACCGCGATATTCGTCCTGAAATTCGTCCAAAATCTGGCGGAGCAGTTCTTCATCCTCTTCGGCGCCCCAGACAGTCAGTTTGACCGTGCCGGAAACAGGCGTCTCATTTTCTTCGGAAGGGGTGCTGCCGTCCTGACATCCGGAGAGGGAGGCGGCCAGCATAAAAACCACGGGAAGGCATAAGAGAAATCTTCTTTTCATGACATCCTCCTTATAGTATATATTTTGTATAATATTTTAACATTTCACAGAATTCATTGCAATTTGTTTCTTGCTCCGATCATAAAAAGATCGGAGCATGGAAAGGTGATTTTTTGGAATCTTCAGGGCACAGCGTCCTGAACAGCAGGAGAATCCGCCATTTGAGCCATGGCGTCGGTGACGAATTTATCCACGGTGATCTTCCACTCTTCCACCATGACCAGGCCCGTCTTACGCGCCTGCGCGGCAAATTTTGCAATTCGCCGAAGCTTTTCTTCCGGACTGCCGTATTCCAGGACGATTCCCGCGTAATAAACCGGCAGAGCGGCGGTCTTCACCCGGAACTGCAGGTCTTTATCTGATTCGGCTGCGGATATCGCCTGTTCAAACAGGCTCTCGTACTGCCGGAACAGCTCTTCCCGCATCCAGGTATCCCCGGCGTCCAGAGGTCCTCCGAAGATATTCAGTTCTCCGCCCGCTTTCTCCATTTCATCGTGGATCAGATCGATATACTGCAGAATAAAAGGTCCTGCCTGCTTGTAATAACCGTTCAGGAAGTCGGTCATGATTTCCCTCTCGTCCGCGGCGGGATTCCACATCAGCTTTGCCAGCAGGTAGCCCCGCAGCTCATGAAATTCTCCTCCGATTTCACGGTTGGCCTGGCTGAACAGGGAGCGGACATTATTTTCCGTGAAGAAACGGATATTCGGTCCCAATACCCGCAGGTTCGGGAAGGGACTTACCAGGTTGCGGAACTGAATGCAGTAATCCCACAAAAAGACATTCCCGCAGATTTCCTTCCAATCCTTCAGCTCCTGACAGGAACCTGCGGATTTTTCATCGGTTTCGATGGGAAGCCCTCTGTTGGCTTCGATATTGCAGAGCATGATATGTACGTTGTCTGCGGGGCGGGTGACGGCCGGAGCCTTTCTTGTGTACCAGTAGGCCAGTGTGGAAATAATTTTATCCGGAAACTGTTCGGCGATGCGGTTGACGAAATTCAGGACGGACCCAATGGGAGAGCCGTCCCGCTCATTCTGCTCCCGGCACTTCTCGCACTGGCAGTAAGCGGCATTGTCGTTCTGGGAGACGGACCAGTATCTGGCGGCGGGCTTTCGCTCCATGTGCTTTTTCAGGTTGCCCAGAACGATGCGGAATACATCGGGATTGGACAGGCACAGCTGCGCCTTGTCCCCCACGCGCCTGCCCTCATACAGGGAAAAGTACTCCGGATGTTCGTCGAAATATTCCTCCGGCGGGCATAATGTGTAAAAGGAATGGCACCAGAATCCCCAGCTTTCATCTCTTTTGGAGCAGGGGATCATCTTATGCTTCTCGGCGAATTCGGGAACGCCGTAATCCTTATACAGAATTTCCCGGTACTCCAGAACGGGTTGGAAAGCGTATTCTTCAAAGCACACGGTCAGATTGGCGTCGAAGGGGATGTATTCGTAATCCCGGGAGTAGTAGCGGCACCCTGCCACCCTTTCCAGCCAGTCATAGACGGCATAAACGCAGGCCTGTTCGTTTCCGGCCTCGATTATGATATCCTTATCAAATATCCGGTAGCGGAAGCCGTCTGCGCCGTGATCTGCGGGCTGCAGCACGATGCTGGGATTGACGGTGGTGGTATCCTGTACCTGAAACACCGCGTCCGTGATTTTGTTCAGATATCCGGCCAGTATTCCGGCAGCTCTTTTGTACTCCCGGGCTATGATTAGCATATTGGCTTTTTTGTTTTCGGCAATGCAGATTGGTTTGTTCAGATTCATCTGTATCTGCTCCTTTCCCTGTTGCAATATTTTTCTAAATTCACAGGAACTGTGTCAGATCTATAGTATCATTGGCAGGAGGGTTTGGCAAGGGGGCTAAAATATCCTGTTTTCCTTTTAAGGAATCTATGTTAAACTATACGCAGAAGCTGTACAGAACAGATCCCTGGTCCGGCGGAATTCGCAATGCTGTATATGGCAGAAGGCCGGCGGCCGGTAAAAATATTGTATTTCGTACAGACGAAAGGATTAAGGGTATGAACCGAAAAGTAAAACTTCCCATTGGCATTGAAAACTTTGAAAAACTGAGAACCGAGGGCTTCTACTATGCGGATAAAACCGGGCTGATCAAAGAACTGCTGGATAACTGGGGCGAGGTAAATCTTTTCACCCGCCCCAGGCGGTTCGGCAAGTCGCTGAATATGAATATGCTCCGCTATTTCTTTGAGTATGGATGTAACGGCGAGCTGTTTGACGGGCTGGAGATCAGCAGAGAATCCGGCTATTGTGAAAAATATATGGGAAAATTCCCCGTGATCTCGGTTACCCTGAAAGGGGTAAGCGCCATGGACTTCGCCGGTGCGAAAGCCATGCTGCGCACCATTATCGGAAATGAAGCCATGCGGTTCCGGTATCTTATGGACAGTCCGAAGCTGGCAGATGACGAAAAAGAAAGCTACAGGCAGCTGATAACAGTGGATCCCACCGGGCGCCAGAAGTTTTCCATGTCGGACGATATGCTTACCGACAGTCTTCGAACCTTGTCCGGCCTGCTCCGAAAGCATTTTGACCAAAAGCCAATCCTTTTGATCGACGAATACGATGTGCCCCTGGACAAGGCCCAGCAGTACGGCTACTATGACGAGATGGTCACCCTGATCCGCAATCTGTTCGGTCAGGCGCTGAAGACCAACGACAGCCTGTATTTTGCCGTGCTCACCGG
>CAJUSI010000096.1 GCA_910589035.1 uncultured Acetatifactor sp.
ACTTTCAGTTTCGTTGATCCTTTTGACATAATACATACCTCTTTGATACAATCGTTATAGAATGATTGTATCAAAATAACACAAAAAAAGGAACAGATATTTCCTGCTCCTTTTCATTTTTTATTTTATAAGTTTAACCTGGCATTCATTACTCTGTTGCCATGTCTGCAAATCTATTCCCGGCTACCGATTCATGGTTTCATGATTTCCGGCAACTGTAAAACCGATACATCAGCTCCTCCTCATCGCCAAGATCCCCATACGGCCTTTGTTCTGTCAACAGAAATCCTGCCTTTTCAATGGCTTTCCACGACGGTACATTGTCCTCTCTGATGGTGGCAATGATTTCCTCCTGCTCATAGTGCTGAAAGAAATATCGGGTATAGGCCTGGATTGCCTCCGTGGCATAGCCATGGTTTCTGTATTCCGTTCCCACAAAATACACGATGCCGATTTTCTCCAAATCCTCATAATAGGTGCACCCCACGGAACCGATTACCTCATGGTTATCTTTCAATTCCACAGTATAAGCCAGATATTCCTCTGCAGGGGCATCGCGGGCTGCAAGCCCTCTGGCTTCCTCCATCCACTCCTCCATCCAGCCGGGATGCCTGGTGTCTGTCCAGATCTCTGTGAGGCTGTCGTCGGACGCCATACCGGAAAAAATAATCCCGTCTGCCGTTTTCAAATCCTGTATGTTCAGCCTGTCAGTTTGTATCCACATAAATATCGCCTCCAATCATTTTAGGCGCTTAACGCCGAAATCTTGTGCAAAACGGCAAAATTTTGGTTCCGGTTTATCCGGGTTAGGAATTGTCGGAAAACACTTCCTTAATCTCAAAATCCCCCTTCTCCGCCATGGATTTCACCTGGCTGCGGGATATTCCGAAGACCGCGGCAGCCGGTTTTTCCGGAGGGATGTTCCATGACATCCGCCCTGTTTTTCTGAAATAACTGTATGTCCCTGCCGTACAGTTCCGCAAGCTCTTCATCGTTGGCCAGGAAACGCCGATATTCTTCCTTTGGTATGGAAGAAACCTTTCTTCTCTCGTAAATGGCAAGATTAAAGCGCTGTCCGCATTTCCCGCACTGGTAAATCAGCCATATGTCCAGTCTGTTGCCGTTGGCATTGACACGGAATTTCTTTGTATTATGAAACTGTGTCTTTCTGCCGCATTTCGGGCAGTTCCTGATGACCCGGAAGGAGTCCTTCGGGGTCACCTCATATTCAATTTTTTTAGAATAGCTCATATGCATCTCCCGTTTCCTTCATGTCCGTTCCTGGTACGTCACGATGCATGGGCTATTACATGGATTCCATTTATTCCCGCGAGCAAACAGTGCTCGTTGAGCAATGAGCCAAGTGCCGTGCTTACACGAGCATAAAACCATGGAACATGGCTTTGCGATTGCCGCGAGGGTCAAATAATCCGCTTCTTGCAGCGGGGTATTTGATTTGGTGTCATGGGGTCGGACGCCCCTGTTTTGACACTCATGTCATTTTATGCAATAGCCATGCTATGCATAGTAAACGGGTGTGGTCATAAAAATTTCTCCTCTCCTTGTTTTTATAAAATGTCCTGTGCAGGCGGCAGCAAACCTGCTTTGCCGGCCTGGCTTATTGCCCGCCAGATGCTGTTTTTCCTGCCACAAAGATGGTCACCCCGTCCGGCTCGTCCCTTATTTCTTTTATCACAAATCCGGCGTCCCGCAGTACCTCCGCTTCGTGTTCCAGGGTCAGGGGAATATCGAAATGCACAAAGCGGTCCTCCGGAATCCCGGACTGTTTTCTCTTTTTCAAATATACGCCGCGCAGGAGTTCCTCCTCTTCGTCGCAGTCGGCAATATAGTCTCCCAGAAGAAAGAGGCCGCCCTTTTTCAGGCCCCCATATACCTTCCGGTACAATTCCTTTTTGCGCTCCGGCAGAAAATGGTGGAGGCTTTCAAAAGAAATGACCGCGTCCCATTTTTCACAGCTGAAATCATATTGGAAATAGTCCCGGCACACCGGGGTGAAAGGCTTGTCGGAATGTTTTTCCAGAAGCTTATCCAGCATACTTTGGCATAAATCCACGCCTGTGACTTCTATGTGGGGATCCCTTTCCCAGATCCGGTCCAGTTCCAGGCCGGTGCCGCATCCCAGGTCTAATATTTTCCGGCATTCCGGCGGCAGCATTTCGGCAAACATACGGTAGGAGCTCTCCCAGACGGACATATGCTCCTCGTAATCATACAGCCGTTTTGTGAAAAAATCGGACATTTCCTCCAGCGGGGTATCCGCAGTGTCCTGCAGCCATTTCTTTAATCTTACCAGGTATTCTTCAGACGATTTTTTGCTTTTTCCCTTTCCTTCAGACATTTTTCTGTTTTCCTTTTCCAGAGACTTATACCGGCCCGGACATGCCGGAACCAGAGTTTTGCGGTCGGGCAGCTGCGGCGGTCCAACTGCCGTTCCCTTTATGTAAACATATCATATCTTCCATCTGCCTTCCACCTCACGCTTTTTTATAAAAAAATATGAGCCGATATCAGGCAACTGCCGCATCAGACATCCTCAAATGTATCGCGGCAGTTTTGAAGGAACTGTTTTCCGACAGCTCCCCGATATCGGCTCATGTTTAGACCTGCTTATTTCCGTTTGTTTCTATTCCATATTTTCGGAAATCCCATGTTTTCGGGAATCCCTTTGTATTCTCAGGATACGCTGTATGCTTTTCTCCGACAGATAGTATTTGCCGGCCAATTCTTCGATGCTGCTGCCTGCCCGGTGCTCCTCATAAATCTGTCTGTCCCGCCTTAACAGCTCCTGCTTTGTCTCCGTGCCTGTCCCCCAGGCCTGTCTGTTTGACGGTTTGCGCGGGATGTAAATGGTCTCCCCGTCAATGTACTGTTGTATCAGTTCTATTATTTCAATGGGCAGAATCTCTTCTGCTCTCATATAGCCCATGTTTGCCTCCCTAAATTTTTATTCTTCAGGAACAGCAATGGCTATAGCAATTTTTACTGCACGCCAATGAAACATGCAGCAGACAATAACGAGAGACTGCCAGCCATATATGCTTACCTTGTGCAGGCTTGCAGCTTCCGGCAGTCTTGAGTATGGATTGCAATAGCCAGTGCTATGCAAACATAACATAACGTCTCATATAAAAAGCTCTCCTTTCCCTCTCTATTCTTTGTGCCGCCTTATTCACTGTGCGGCTTTTCTATCTGCTTCCGTTTCTCATTTATGCCGTCTTCTCCTTTGGCAGCGGCTCTATCCTTATGTGGCCTTTTCTTTTTCTCTCATTTCGGAAAAGTGTTCCCGATGAAAACCGTTCTATAAACTGATGAGCGCACCATTCCGAAAAGAGAGTTCTTTTTACGCCTCCTTCTCCTTCGGCAGCAGAATATTCAGCAGAATCGCCACCATGGCAGCGGGCACGATGCCGGAGCCGCCGAAGATCAGCTGAACCGCCTGGGGCGTATTGGCCAGGATACCCGCGTTGGCTCCCATGCCATAGCCCACGCCCAGGGCAACCGCCACAATGGACAGGTTCCTGGAGCTCAAAGGCTCTTTGGTAATCAGCTGAATCCCGCTGATGACGATGGAAGCGAACATCATAACCGCGGCGCCGCCCAGGACGGACTGGGGCATAATGGAAACCAAGGCTCCCAGCTTGGGACACAGGCCGCAGAGAATCAGGAAGATAGCTCCCGTGGCCAGGGCAAAGCGGTTGACCACTTTGGTCATCGCCACCAGACCCACGTTCTGGCTGAAGGAGGTATTGGGCAGCACGCCGAAAAGTGCCGCAAAGCTGGAACCCAGGCCGTCGCAGGTCACGCCCCCGGACAGTTCCTTATCCGTCGCCTCCCGGCCCAGGCCGCCCTCCATGACGCCGGAAATATCTCCCACCGTTTCCACTGCGGTGACAACGAACATAATCAGCACCGGAATAATGGCCCGCATGTCAAACACAGGCTTCACGGGCATCAGCTTCGGAATCTCAAACCAGGGTGCATCGGCCACCTTCTGCCAGTTCAAAACCCAGGCCTTGGTATACTCCGCGCCCTCCGCCGTGACGCCGGTAGTGGGCAGCACCAGCCCCATAATCATGGCCGCGACATAACCGCAGATAATGCCCAGTAAAATAGAGGAGGAGCTGAGCACCCCCTTTGTGCCGTGCTTGAAAATCAGAATCACAACCAGGACAAAAAGCGCCAGGCATAAATTTTCCACGGAGCCGAAATCCTTCGCATTGTTGCCGCCTCCGAAGGTATTGATGCCCACGGAAATCAGGCTCAAACCGATGGACAAAACCACGGTGCCCGTGACAACCGCAGGGAAAAACCTGCGCAGGGGCTTCAGGAAGAATCCCAGTACCGTCTCCATCAAACCGCCCAGAATCGAGGCGCCCATAATGGCCCCATAGGCGATGACGCCTCCTCCCATGGTGGAGGCCACGCTGTTAAATACGCCGATAAAGCCGGAGGATGTGCCCATGATGATGGGTACCCTGCCGCCGATGGGCCCTACTGCAAAAAGCTGCACCAAAGTCACCAGTCCCGCCACAAGCATGGCATTCTGCAGCAGGCTCAGCTGCAGGGAGGCGAATTCCCCGCCTGCAATCCCGCAGGCCCCGGTGATAATCAGCAGGGGCGTCAGGTTGCCCACAAACATGGCCAGCACATGCTGCAGTCCCAGGGGAATGGCCTGGCGAAGGGGCATTTTGCCGTCCAATTGAAAAGCGGCATCCGATAGTTGTAAATTGTTCTTCATTGGTGAATCCTTTCTTATGTATGGTTTTATTTTTTGAGCATATGAGCCGTGACCATATCTTCATCCGCGTTCAGCACGATGAAAGTCACCTTACTGCTGCCGGAACCAGATGGTGCCCGTCTCGGCATCCATGGATTCCACGATGGCCAGGGATTCCAGATGATAGCCTAGATTGCGGATGACACGCCCGCCGATCTGAAAGCCCTTTTCTATGGCGATCCCCAGGCCTTCAATGGTAGCGCCCGCGGATTCGGCGATGGAAATAAGGCCCTGCAGCGCGCAGCCGTTTGCCAGAAAATCATCAATGATCAGCACATGGTCCTCCGGGCCCAGGAATTTTTTGGACACGATGACCTGATTTTTGTTCTTATGGGTGAAGGATTCTACCTCCGCCACATACATTTCCCCTTCGATATTGATGGATTTCGACTTCTTCGCGAAGACCAGGGGGACGCCGAATTCATTGGCAACCGGATAGGCGATGGCAATGCCGGATGCCTCGATTGTCAGCACCTTGGTGATGGGCTTGTGGGCGAACCGGCGGTGGAACTCTCTGCCGATCTCATTCATAAGGGAAATGTCCATCTGGTGATTCAGAAAGCTGTCCACCTTCAGCACATTGCCGGGCTTGACGATTCCGTCTCTTGCGATTCTCTCTTCCAGGAAATTCATCTTCCGTACCTCCTTGATAGTTTCACAGTATAGCACAATCCCGATGGATTGTCACCTGTTTGACGAAAAAACAATTCTGCAAAAAACGGCAATTCCTGAAAGTAAAAAGGAATTCAAAAAGAAAGGAAAGGATGCTTGACGTAACTCAGGAGAAGAGGGTACAATGATAAGCGATTGTTGTGAAAGAGAAAATAGACTTTACAATAGGCTCTCGGAATCCAGACAGGTAAAAGCAGGGCTCTGATAAACCATGGAGCAGGAAAAGAGAAGGGGAACCGGTGAAAAAGGTTGCCGGAAAGCGATGCAGAAAGCGAAAGAGAGATTCCGAGAGCCGATTACAGGAAAAGGGAGGAGAAAACAATGGAAAAAGAGAGAAAGATACCGTCGGAAAATAAAATGGGTGTCATGCCCATAGACAGGCTTCTGATTTCCATGTCCCTGCCCATGATGATATCCATGCTGGTGCAGGCGCTTTACAATATTGTGGACAGCATATTCGTGTCAAGGATCAGCGAACACGCGCTGAGGGCCGTATCGCTGGCATTCCCCATCCAGAGCCTGATGATCGCCGTATCCGTGGGCACCGCAGTGGGAATCAACGCCTTTCTGTCCAAGACTTTGGGAGAAAGGGAGTTCGAGAAGGCCAATACCATTGCGGCCAACGGTATTTTTGTGGAGCTGCTCAGCTACGCGGTATTCGCCCTGGTGGGCATTTTCGCCAGCGGGCCGTTCTTCGCCAGCCAGACGGCGATCGCCCAGGTGCAGGAATACGGAACTACATATCTCACCATCTGCTGTACCGCGGGTATCGGCATCTTCATGCAGGTGACCTTTGAGCGCCTGCTGCAGTCCACAGGCAGGACCTTCTATGCCATGATCACCCAGGGGGTGGGGGCCGTTATCAATCTGATTATGGATCCGATTCTGATATTCGGGCATTTCGGAATGCCCGAGATGGGAGTGGCGGGAGCCGCCGCTGCCACGGTGTTGGGCCAGATAGCGGCTGCAATTCTGGCTATTGTATTCAATCTGAAGGTAAATAAGGAGATTCACATTTCCTTCCGGGGATTCCGGCCGGATAGAAAGCTGATCGGGGGCATTTACCGGGTGGGCATTCCTTCCATTATCATGCAGGCCATCGGTTCCGTCATGACCTACGGCATGAACCTGATATTGGAGGCTTTCGGTACGGCCCAGACCGTATTCGGCATTTACTTTAAGCTCCAGAGCTTTATCTTCATGCCCGTGTTCGGTTTAAACAGCGGCATGGTGCCCATTATCGCCTACAATTTCGGCGCGGGCAGCAGGGAGCGGGTGGTGCGAACCATGAAGAGCAGCATCAAATATGCGGTGGGGATTATGCTGGTGGGACTTGCGGTGATGGAACTGTTCCCGGCACAGCTCATCGGTCTGTTCGACGCGGAGGGCGCAACCGACCTTCTGGAGATCGGGATTCCCGCCCTTCGGACCATCTGTCTCAGCTTCTGCTTTGCAGGATACTGTATCGTGGTGGGAAGCGTATTCCAGGCCCTGGGAAACGGCGTATACAGCATGCTGGTGTCCATCGCCAGGCAGCTCTGCGTACTCCTGCCGGTGGCGTGGCTCTTCTCCTTAAGCGGCAGCGTGAATCTCATCTGGTGGGCCTTCCCCATTGCGGAGCTGGTAAGCTTAAGCCTGAGCACTTATTTCCTGATCCGCATCCACAGGGACATCATTGTCCATATCGGGGAGGAAAAATAACAGGGGAGGTACAAAAATGCACTTCGGATTTTCTTATGTGGGACTGATTTACCTGATTATGCTGATGCTGCCCAATCTGCTGTGGACAAGGAACCAGCCAAAGGACTATGAAAAATATGCGGGGAACGAGAACAGGATATTGGTGGCTCTGGAGCGGACAGGAGAGGTGCTGGTGAGCTGCCTGGCGCTGATTTTTTCCGATTTCAACATAAACCTGGAGTCTGCCTGGAGCTGGTGGCTGGCGGCTTCATTTCTGCTGATGGTCTGTTATGAGCTCTACTGGCTGCGGTACTTCCGCAGTGGGAAGACCATGGAGGACTTCTACAGCAGCTTCCTGGGCGTGCCCGTGGCCGGCGCCACCCTCCCTGTAGCGGCTTTTTTCCTGCTGGCGGTGTACGGGAGGAATCCCGCGCTGGGGGCTGCCGCAACCATCCTTGGCATCGGGCACATCGGCATCCATCTGATGCACAGGAAAGAAATTATGAGCGTTGATCGTTCGGAGGAATAGAAAATGGGGATCCAGACAGGTAATTATGACAGCGACGCATGTTTTAAATATAATGTTTATCCCGGCGTAGAGCAGATCCCCATCAGCGCTCTGGGGAAAACAAGATATACCAACGAAGAAATGGAGAATATCGCGCGCCTTTCCTCCGAAGAGAAAAAGAGCTTCATCGGGAATCTTTACGAAGCAATCCAGCTTTTTCAGATATCCGGTTTCAAAGGCGCTCTTGACAATGCCGATTATTTCATTGCCACGGGCAGGCTTTGTCCACTGGACGAGGGGGCAGGTCTGCAAAGCGGACCCTGCGGCGCGCCTGCGCAAATCCACTGGCAAAGGCATAAATCCCCAGAAAACGCCGTGCTTACAAACGAAGGCTGCTGCGCCACGGATACAAACTGGCTGTCCTTCTTCCTGAAGGACAGGTATGATTCCATGGGCAGCTTTTGTTTCGGCTGTCCGGATCAGAACGGGCATATTACAAGCTACATTCTGCAGGACGGAGTCTATTATTTTATTGATATGATGATGTGCCGAAGGGATTCTCAGGAATTCTTTGACAGAGAGGAGATTCCTCCTGCTCGGCGGGAAAAGCGGGAATGGAGCGGCTATCTGTATTGCTGCAAAGAACCGGTTCAGATCTGTCATTTTTACCTGGAACGTTTTCGGGCGGCGGGGAGGAATACGCCCTATTGCTTTTATCTGCGGGAGGCTGATCATGTCACCGCTACCGGAGCAGGCTGCGATGAAAAGGGAATCGTGACATTTTATGCGCCCGAATGCGACCGGCCGAAGCTCCTTTATCTGGACCCTTTGTCGGAACATCGGTTCTGCGTCGTGCCGCTTCCGTAATTTGATTAAAGGCAGAAATGCCGCCCAAAGCTATTGTCTTCCCGCCGCTTCTGCAAAGAAGGAGACAGACACCCTTGCGGTGTTGGGAGCCGACACAGAGAAAATTTATTGGATAAAACCGAAAAATTCCCACAAAAATCAGCGTTCTATGAACAGTGCGTTTTTGTGGGAATTCTTATTTTATTTCCTGCCTTTGCCGCCGTGTTTGGTGGCAGCAAATAAGCCTGTGACTTATGCAGCACGCATCTTATAGTAAACGCCATAACCATTCTTACTTTGTCCGAAAGCCATCACGGCAACGACAATCGGCATAGCATGTCAAAGTAAAGAGTTTAAAGTCGTTTACTATAACTATGTGGCGATTACGGAAATCTATAACCACAGTAGTTATGAGTAATTGTAACTAAGCGGTATTTAGGGGTGATGCAGAATGAGTTTTAGTTGCTCTCAAAGGTGGTCGTATCATCATAAATTATAGGAACAATATCGTCGGACGACTCTGTCGCCATATGATCTATATGTTCATTATTAACTGTCATTTCATCCTGGCTTTTTAGCGTAAATGCACTTAACAGAATGATACTTGTGATTGTCATTATCAGCAATACAATGCGTCTCTTTTTCATGGAAAACCCTCCTTTAATTTCTGAATCTACATTTTTATGATTAGAAACGTCAAAAGATATACCCCTTTTGCGGTATCCGTCATGCCTTGAAAATGGAACAACTTTCAGCGGATTCGGTCACTCTGCAACTATATACAGGATGGAAAACTTATAAAGGCAAGCTTTCACAGGAACTTGCCAGCCGCAGCAACGGCCTGTATACCCTTCAGGAAAGCTCTATGTACCCTACCTTATATCGCCTTGTGGAAAAGGGGATGATCACGGACAGACAGGAAAAGGTAGGGAAACGGAAGGTACGGGTCTATTACCATTTAGAGGAGACAGGCCTGGAATACCTGGCTGCCCTCCGGAAGGAATACTGCGCCATCTGCAGAGGGGTGCTTTCCATTTTGGGAATTACAGAGATAAAAGATTTGGAGAAAGGATAGTATGATAAATCAGAGGGACATTGCTAAATATGTGAAGCAGGTTGGGAAGAGATGCCCGGCGCCATATCGCAGGAAACTGATGACTGAGCTTCCGGACAATCTGGCTGATTTTGTTAACGATAATCCTGAAGCCAGTATGGAGGACATCCTGAAACACTTCGGCTCCCCGGAAAAGTTTGCAGATGAATGCTTATTGACAATGGACGAGACGAAGCGAAGAAATATTCTCCACAGGGCCGCATGGTCCGGAAAAGTTGTTTGTATGGGAATAGCAATGGCAATAGCAATAGTTCTGGGAGTTATCGCCATAGCCGCCATACGCAGAGAAGATGCCGCAGATTCTGTTGTGCATATAGATAATATGGCGGCAGAGTCTTCGGAGCATGTCATTATAATTGACGATGATACGACCTCCTTTGAGAGCAATTAGATATGCCTGAGAGATTGTGCAGGAAAATGCAAGAGGATGTCGGGAAATGCTGTCTTCATACTCTATAGGGTTATAAGTCCCTGTGGAGCACGTCCTATAGGATAGAAACACTGTCGTTTCCGATAGCCCCAGTGCCAAAATCAAATACCCCGCCGCATAGGCAGGGAATCATAAGGAAATTATAATAAATGCCAGGTAAATAGAAAAATAAAAATGCCATGCAAGAAGTTGTTTTATTGCATAGCATTTTTTATCATCATCCCCAATTTCATAGTGTCCAACGGACGCACAGTCATCACCAAGGGTAATGATCTTTAGGGGGAGGGACGTGTCCCCAAGATGCACCAACAAGCCTATTGATTTGTAAGACAGAGGCGTAAATGCCATAATAAGCTGAGAAATAAGATTACAATATGAACTTATACACATGATGTGATCTGAAGTGGCAAATAAAAATGAACTGAAAATGAACTATGATGTTGACTTATATAAATGGAACTGCTAAAATGGAAATACAGAGGGATGGAAATATGATAAAAGAGCGATGTATTGCTTTGATGAACATACTGGCATCATTAATAGGTTATATAGATAAATCATCATTACCTTTTCGCCTGATCCATGGATTGGTTGGGTTTGAAGCCATGGAAGAATCCGTTCGCAAGGAGATGAGAGCGCTTTTTGATAAAAGCGCCATAGACACTTCCCTGAAAAGTCTGCAGGGCAAAGTGAAAAGCATAATATCAAAGGAAAACCAGAAAAATATGCTTACGGCATATCATATGTGCATGTGGCTGGATCGAATGCTGAGCTATGAAGAGATGGCTTTGGGCAAGTTTTCGCTGTATGCCCTGATTCCGCTGAGAGCTTTTTCATACGTCGGGATTGATGCCCTGAATGACAATTATGAAGAGACAGGCATCTGTATCATTCCCCAATTGCCGATTTTTAAGACAGCCATGCTCCTCGATGACGGCACGGAGAGGGAAAGGACAGCGGCAGGCAGGGACGCCTTTCCCGGAATGAATGGGGAGCTTCGCAATATTGCCTATTATGAATGGAATAATAGGTGCATTGTCCATAATATAATTGTTCCATATGAATATAGGGAAGCCCAGGGCATGGGCAATGGCGAAGGCAATATAAAGGTTGGTTTTATTCCTGTATCTGACAGGACGGACATAATCGTCCCCAGCTATAAAGACGTAAGAAACGGTAAGTACAAACTGCGGGAAATGCACATTGATACTCCGCACCATGAGGAAATAATACATAACGTAAGGAGGAGCTCATATGGAAACGACAAGCATGGTCCGAGTAAAATTTAATATTGAACAGGAGCTTGCGGCAAAGAACTATGAGACGGTAATCGAGTATGCGGGTGAAGCTCAAAGAGAACTGCTTTACAGTTGGAATGCCAGGGACAATACGATGCTGGAGCGATTGATTCTGCAAAGCCGGAACATCCTGAACTTCTGGGTTGACTCAATCGGAAAGAGGCGACAGTGGA
The DNA here is from genome assembly GCA_910589035.1 of uncultured Acetatifactor sp. Classification (GTDB taxonomy): domain Bacteria; phylum Bacillota; class Clostridia; order Lachnospirales; family Lachnospiraceae; genus Acetatifactor. The sequence continues at coordinate 11,520 of CAJUSI010000096.1, forward strand.
TGGCACTGGTGAGATGCGGGGCCTGGATTGGCACATTGGAAACCCTTGAAAAATCCATTTATGAGGAGAGCATGGATTTATGGACACAGAGGCGGCTGCAAAAAAGAATTTTGGCCATCAAACATGTGCCGGAGATTATGGGGCTGCTGGAAGTGAAAGGGGTGATGGCTCATGGTGAGCTGGCAGAGGAACTGCACCTGAAACATGCTTCTACCCTCACGGAAATCATGAAAAAAACGGAGAATCTGGAACTGATAGAGATAAGTAAAGCAGGGAAATACAAACTGTACTCGTTGACGGATACGGGTGTGCGGTATGCCAAACAGCTGCGGAGCAGGGGAGACAGGCAGGCCCTGCTGAAAGGTATTATCCGGGAATATGGTTTGAGGATGGACGAGGCAGCGCTGGACTCTTTTCTGGAGTCGGCAGACGATAAGATGACCATAGAGCTGGGGCAGACCATAAAAGTCAAAATGGAGGGAGGCAAGTATCAGAGCGGCAAGCTGGATAGAGCGCTTACAAAAATGCATTATGACGAAGAGCTACAGGTAGCGACAGAGGAGAAGTATTTGTATTTAGAAAAAAGAAAAAAAATATCCGATTATCAAGCGGAGGTAAGAGCATATGGATAGAGATAGCTTGACCAATACATTAAAAAAGGCCACAGCCAATGCCTATGATGTCTACTTTGATTTATATACGACATATTTCGAAAAAGGAGATGCCCCGGAGGAGACATTGGAAGTCATACTGGATTATCCTGGGAAGATAGGAGATACGAAGGACAAGAACCCTCAGCGCATCAAGCTGCAGGAAGAGAAGCGCATTACTTTTGTCTTTGAAGATCTGATCTGCGGTATAGCGGGCCGCATTGCAGAAATGGACTATTCGAAAAAGGACTTTTACAAAAAGCTCTATGAAGCCGTATTCTGTTCTGACAGCGAACTCCTGCCACAGAGTAAGGCAGAAAAGGTGATTGCCTTGAAAATCCTCTCGGAACAGGCAGTGGCTGTCCCTTATTACCAGATCAGCGGGATAGAAAGATTTGCGGAGGACGAATTTGAAGAAATAGTAATGAAGATACGTCCACAGGTGCAGGAAGCCTTTTGCATGCTGCAGAGACAGTTCCCGATGATGCCGGAAATGGTATCGCAGTTATTGAGGATAGCTGACAGCATATCCGACAAAAGACAAAGGGTCGTGTTCTGGACAATCGTAATGAGTAAATTACGAAATGACGATAGGAATTAACCGATAAGGGGGGATCCTGTTGAAGAGAAAGATACAGAGTGTACATGATTGGGAACAGGCTGGAGATAGGATATGAGCCGCCGGAAAAGACCCATTTCCCAATCGGGCCGGGGAAAACGTCGGAATTACCACTGTGGGGAGGGCTATCATAGATTTGACGGGGAATGAAAAGATTTTGATCCACACCCCGGAAAAACAGGCGGACGAAAACATGTCACGATTGATAGTTATTTTACTTATGTGGGTAAGATACGGATTCCGCTCTAAAAGCCATAACTGTTTTTCAACACGATACAACCGACGTGATCTATGTCACGCCGGTTGTATGGAATTTTTTATAACATTTCCTTATGTGCCTGCGACTAAGCAGCGGGGTATTTAACCCTCGCGGGAATAAATATTTTGCCTGGGAATTCATTCTTAATCATTCTTAAGAAACCGGACAGGAAACCTGAAATTCAAGCCACAGTCTAAATATCAAACTTAAAATACCTCTTTGCATTATAGTAAGAAATATCCCGAATAATATCGGACAGGGTATCCATATCCGCGGGGAAGCCGCCCCCTTCCACCCACATGCCGATGAGGTTGCAAAGAACCCGGCGGAAATACTCGTGCCTGGTGTAGGAGAGGAAGCTTCTGGAGTCGGTGAGCATGCCCACGAATCCGGACAGGTTGCCCAGATTGGCCAGGGAGATCAGCTGCTCGTTCATCCCCACCTTGTGATCGTTGAACCACCATGCGCTGCCCTGCTGGATCTTCCCCACGGCAGTGGAATCCTGGAAGCAGCCGATGATGGTGCCGATGGACTGGTTGTCGTTGGGATTCAGGCTGTAAAGGACGGTTCTGGGCAGTTCGTCGGTCCTGCAGAGCGCGTCCAGGAAGTTTGCCATCTGTGCGGAGGGCGCATCGTTGTTGATGCAGTCGTACCCTGTGTCGGGCCCCAGCTTTTCATACATGCGCGTATTGTTGTCCCGCTTGCAGCCGAAATGCAGCTGCATGGCCCAGTCCAGCCTGTGGTATTCCCTGCCCAGGAAGAGCATGAAGGCGGTCTTGAACTTCAGCTGCTCCTCCCTGGTGGGAGTCATCCGGTTCAGCCTCTTCAGGAAGATAGCCTCGATTTCGTCGTCGCTGGCGGGGTAGTACATCACATACTCCAGACCGTGGTCGGAGACGCTGCATCCCATGGAGGCGAAATACTCCATCCGCTGCTTCAGGGCCTCCTTCAGGGCGGCGAAACTGTTGATCTCGCCCATGCCGGTTACCTCGCAGAGCCGGTCCAGATAGTTCAGGTAATCCGGCTTTTCGATATTCATGGCCTTGTCGGGCCTCCAGGCGGGCAGAACCTTTACGTCAAAGGTCTCATCCTCCGCGATTTTCTTATGCCATTCCAGCGAATCCACGGGATCGTCGGTGGTACAGATCAGGGTCACATTGCTGCGCTTAATCAGATTGCGCACGCTCATATCGGGCTGGGCCAGTTTAGCGTTGCACAGATTCCAAACCTCATCGGCGGTCTTCTTATTCAGGACGCCGTGATAGCCGAAATACCTCTGCAGCTCCAGATGGCTCCAGTGGAAGAGGGGATTGCCGATGGCCTTGCCCAGGCATTCCGCCCATTTGCAGAATTTCTCGTAGTCGGAAGCGTCGCCGGTGATATACTTCTCGTCCACGCCGAAGGAACGCATCAGGCGCCATTTATAATGATCCCCGCCCAGCCACACCTGGGTAATGTTGTCAAAATGGCGGTCCTCCGCGATCTCCCTGGGATTGATATGGCAGTGGTAGTCCAATATGGGCGTACTCTCCGCATACTCATGAAACAGCTTCTTCGCCGTCTCGGACTCCAACAGGAAATCCCTGTCCATAAAATCTTTCATTTTCTTTCCTCCTGAATCATCATTTTTATTTACCTTATAGGAAAAGTCCGTCGCCAGACGGACATGGCATCAATAGGGTGCCGAAGAAATCCCGCCGTCAAGCACTTAACGGGTAGTACCTCTTTTTATGATATCGCCGGAAAAAACAGTCTTTATCGGCATTTCGTTTCCGGACAACACGCCCAGGAAAGTAGTGATCAGGTGCTGGCAGAGAGTTTCCAGCTTATTGTCGATGCTGGTCAGCTCCGGCTCGCAGCAGAGCGTCAGCATGGAATTATTATACCCCAGGATGGAGAATTCCCCGGGGATATCGTATCCGGATTCTCTGGCGTATTTTACGGCGGCCAGGGCCAGCATATCATCCGCGGCTATGACCCCCTGAAAGAACAGGCCCTTTTTCTGCACCTTTTTCAAATGCTCGGTCATTGCGTGAATATCCTCGTGGGAACCCTGATAAAACTGCAGGAGATTGCTCCGGAAGGCCTTTTTCTCCTCCATGGCCGCCACAAAGCCGGCCAGCTTTCTCTTGCCGCTGTAGGAATTGGAATTGTAAAAATAGAGGATATCTTTTACGCCGGTCTCCAGAATCTGCAGGGTGGCGTCGTACATGGAGGTATAATCATCGGAAACCACACTGTAGACATTGGGAACATCCAGGGCGGCGTTCAGCAGCATGACGGGAACCTGGGCGGCGGCATCGGCAATATACTTGTTGTCTGCTTCCTTTTCATAGATAAAATTGGAGCCCACCAGAATAATGCCGTCCACCTTCTTGGTGATCAGTAGATTCATGGAGGCCGCCCTGGCATCCAGCTCATAGCCCGTACAGCACAGAAGGCTGTCATAGCCGTTGGCGCGCAGCTTTCTCTCGATATGGTAGATTGCCTTGGCAAAATACAGATCGGAGCTGTCGGCGCACATAATGCCTATGGTTTTCATAGTGTTCAGCCCAAGGCCTCTTGCGAAGGCATTGGGAGTATATCCGCTCTGGCTGATAATATCCAGCACCTTTTTCCTGGTTTTTTCGCTGACGTTTTTGCTGCCGTTCAAGACACGCGAGACCGTAGCGATCGATACGCCGGCCTGTTCGGAAATATCGTAAATTGTCATCGGTTTGTCACAGCCATCCAATCTCTTGTTGATAACAAAGCAAGCCGCCCGGCAGACACCATGCCCGGCTGCGGGCTTTCACATAGATAAAAACAATGTAAGTGGTTTCAGAAAAGAAATGCAAGCACCATATAAATTATAGCAAATACAGGGTTTTTTTCAAGATTTTTTTTAATAAATGTATTTTTTATTATTGACGAAAAAAGGAAACGGCGGTAAGATAAAAATGTAAGCGCTTACAATAGCGTAATTGCAGTGTCCGGTGAGCGGATGGAAGGGAGACAGAATGGATACTTTAAACAGGGCAATGACGAATAAGAAGGAAAGGCCTGTCAGGGTCGTGCAGTTCGGAGAGGGAAATTTTCTCCGTGCGTTTGTGGATTACATGATCGACATCGCCAATGAAGAGGGCAGATTCGACGGCGACATTGTGCTGATTAAGCCCATTGAATTCGGAAGTCTGGAGAATTTTCACAGGCAGGGCTGCCAGTACACCGTATCCCTGCGGGGCATGGTGGACGGAGAGGCGAAGATTATCAACAGACAGGTGACAAGTGTGGCGGATGCCGTGGATGCCTGCGGCGAATATGACAGGTATATGAAATTAGCCGAAATCGATACCCTGAGATTTGTGGTTTCCAACACCACGGAGGCGGGGATTGTCTATGATGCCCAGGACAGATTCGAGCTGGAGCCGCCGAAAACCTTTCCCGGCAAGCTGACGAAATTCCTGTACCACAGGTTCGAAACCTTCCGGGGGGACAGGGAGAAGGGACTGATCATGCTGCCTGTGGAACTGATCGACGACAATGGCATTATGCTGAAAAAATGTGTGATGCAGCTGACAGAGCTCTGGAATCTGGGGGAGGAATTCAGGAGCTGGGTGGAAGAGGCCTGCATCTTTACCTCCACACTGGTGGACCGCATTGTGACGGGATATCCCAGGGATACCCAGGAGGAAGAATGGAAGGAGCTGGGATACGAGGACCGCATTATGGTCACCGGCGAACCCTTCGCCCTCTGGGTGATCGAGAGCCCGAAGGATATCAGCACAGAGCTGCCGCTGCATGAGGCGGGACTTCCCGTTATCTTCACGGACAACCAGAAGCCCTACAAGCAGAGAAAGGTGCGGATCTTAAACGGAGCCCATACCTCCTTTGTGCTGGCTTCCTTTTTGGCGGGAAATGATATCGTAAAGCAGTCCATGGACGATGCGGACATCCGGGATTTCATGACAAAGACTATTTTTGAGGAAGTGATTCCCACCCTGACACTTCCCGAGGAGGAGCTGAAGGAATTTGCGGAGGCGGTGATCGCCCGTTTCAACAACCCTTATGTGAAGCATGCCCTGCTCTCTATCTCACTGAATTCCGTTTCCAAATGGAGGGCAAGATGTATGCCCAGCCTGCTGGGGTATGTGGAGATATTCGGGAAGCTTCCTTCCCGGCTGACATTTTCGCTGGCGGCTTTGATGGCGTTCTACACCGGAACGGAGATTCGGGACAAGGCGCTGATCGGTCACAGGGGCGGAGAGGAGTACAGCATTCTGGACGACAGGGAAGTGCTGGAATTCTTCCGTGATAACTGCGAAAAGGAAGTGAGCGCCTTTGTGGCTGCATTCCTTGGCAGGGAGGATTTCTTCGGACAGGATCTGAATCAGGTGCCGGGACTTGCCGGCGCGGTGACGGCGTATCTGAAGGATATCAGGGAAAACGGTATGAGGGCGGCATTATGCAGAATTTTATAAAAATTAACGAAGAGGACAATGTGGTGGTGGCGCTGAAGCCCATACCGGCGGGGGAGGTCCTGCGCATCGGAGTCCGGGATGAGGACGGGGCGAAAGAGGAGATCCGGGAGATCGCGGCCCTGGAGGAGATACCGGCAGGGCATAAGATGGCGGTTCTCGATATCCCGGAGGGCGGCAGCGTCATCAAATACGGATACTGTATCGGCAATGCGAAGGAGGATATCCGGGCCGGCGGATGGATTCACACCCACAATCTCAAAACCGCTCTGGGGGATCTGCTGGAGTACACTTATGAACCCGTTTTGGCAAAAGAGGGGCAAAAGCCTGGGGAGGAGCGTACCTTTATGGGCTTCCTGCGCCCGGACGGCAGGGCGGGTGTCCGCAACGAGATCTGGATTATTCCCACCGTGGGCTGTGTGAACAATGTAGCCACTTCCATTGCGGCGCGGGCCAATGCCTGGCTTTCCTCCCCGGAGGGCGCTGCCGTAAGGGAACGGGTGGAGGAGGTCATTGCGTTCCCACACCCTTACGGCTGCTCCCAGATGGGGGAGGATCAGGAGCATACCAGGCAGATTCTGGCGGATCTGGTGAACCATCCCAATGCGGGCGGGGTCCTGGTGCTGGGACTGGGCTGCGAGAACAGCAATATCGACGTGCTGAAGCCCTATATCGGCGATTACGATGAGGAAAGAGTGAAATTCCTGGTTGCGCAGGAATGTGAGGATGAGACAGCGGAAAGCCTGGAGCTGATTAAGAAGCTGGCCGCTCATGCATCCCATGCAGTGCGCCAGCCGGTGAGCGCGGACAGGCTGGTCATCGGCATGAAATGCGGGGGCAGCGACGGGCTGTCCGGCATCACGGCGAACCCCCTGGTGGGCCGTTTCTCGGACAGACTGATATCCTGCGGGGGGACCACCATTCTCACGGAAGTGCCGGAAATGTTCGGCGCGGAGACCATCCTGATGAACCGCTGCGCCGACCGGGAGCTTTTCCAGAAGACAGTGGCTTTGATCAATGATTTCAAACAATATTTCAAAAGCCATAACCAGACCATTTACGAGAATCCCTCCCCCGGGAATAAAAAGGGCGGAATCTCCACCCTGGAGGACAAATCCCTGGGCTGCACCCAGAAGTCGGGCAGCGCGCCGGTGAGGGGAGTGCTGCAGTACGGGGAGCAGGTGCGGACGCCGGGGCTGAATCTTCTGAGCGCGCCCGGCAACGACCTGGTGGCGGCTACGGCGCTGGCGGCGGCGGGAGCTCAGATCGTGCTCTTTACCACCGGAAGGGGCACCCCCTTTGCATCCCCCGTCCCCACAGTGAAGATATCCACCAATTCCGGACTGGCGGGGCGGAAGGCCAACTGGATCGATTTCAATGCAGGGGGACTGGCGGAGGACAAGAGCATGGAAGAGGAGACGGAGAGGCTGTTTGACTATGTGATGGAGGTGGCCTCCGGCAGGAAGGTCTGCAGCGAGGAGGCGGGGTATCACGATATGGCTATTTTCAAGCAGGGGGTAACCCTGTAGCTTCAGGCAGGTAAAAGCAATACTCCCTGATGATTTCATTCTCTTACGGATTGGACACCAAAGTGTCCGAAGGATACTTTCTGCTTGCAGCGATCAGAGTTTTACCGAGCAGAGCGAGGTTGGGGTTAATACCCCGCCCGCAGCTCTGCTGCGGGGTAGTTCATTCCGTTTTTATTCCTGAAAAGTCAATTTCAAAATCTTCATATATTCCGGCTTTTACTTTATCCGAAAAAGAGTATTGCTCAAAAGTATCATGTTCAAAATGATAAACCATAATTTGCCGATTCATGGGATCAACGATCCAATACTCCCTGACGCCCGCTGTTCTGTATTTGAATAACTTCTTATTATAGTCCATTGCACGGCTTGACGGCGATACAATTTCGATAATCCAGTTCGGAGCGCCCTTGCATCCTTCATCCGTAAGCTTGTTTCTATCAAAGCTGTCAGGCGCCGCCATCATATATAATTCACCGTCAATCAGTTCTGCCCTTTGTCCGCCCGGCAGATTGTATATATCGTCTATGGTATAATATTCTAACTGTCCTGCCGCATCCATTTTTATCATGGTCCTTGTTTGTTTTCTGTGTTATATCGAAAACGGAGTTGCATGACAAGGCTTTTATCGCCGGCTTTCTGCTTCGCCTCTCATTATTGAAAGCGTTACTGCAGGTTTAACGCTTGTCCGGGGAAATATCTGGCTGGCGGTCTGCAGTCGGGGCGTTATGCTGCAAAAACAGATTTTTAATGGTTGCGGGCACAGTCTGTGGTATGTTAATATAAGGGAAAGGAAGCATTACAAAAAAGAGGAGTGAATGTTAAGAGATTTCTCCCACTGAAAACCGTGAGGACGGCAGGATGGAAGAAAAGGAAAGGAGCAATAAGATGCAGTTGGGAATAAGAATACATGATCTGGCGCAGCTTCCGCTGGAAGAAAGGATTGCGCAGATCCACAGTCTGGGATTTACCTGCGGGCACCTGGCCCTCTCCAAGGTGATCAGCGAATTCTCCACCGAGGATGAAGCGCTGACGCCGGGACTGGCTATGTACCTGAAAAATCTCTTTGCCAAAAATCAGGTGGATATTGCCGTGCTGGGCTGCTACCTGAATCTGGCGGATCCGGACGAAGAGAGGATTGCCCGGATTACGCGGCGCTATATGGCCCATATCCGTTTCGCTTCCTGGCTGGGATGCGGGGTGGTGGGCACGGAGACGGGAGCGCCCAACAGCGCCTATGCCTTTACGCCGGAATGCCATACGGAGGAGGCGCTGGGTATTTTTATTGATCATCTGAGGCCTGTTGTGGAGTATGCGGAGAAGATGGGGGTGGTGGTGGCCATCGAGCCGGTGTACCGCCATATCGTGTGGAATCCGGTGCGGGCCAGGAGGGTGCTGGATGAGATCGGCTCTCCCAACCTGCAGATTATTTTTGATCCCGTGAACCTGCTGGACGTGCCCAATTACGCCCAGAGGGAGGCCGTGATAGAGGAGGCTGTCGAATTGCTGGGGCCGGATATTGCCGTGGTGCATCTGAAGGACTGTGCGCTGCGGGGAGGGAAGCTGCTTTCCATGGGCTGCGGCCTGGGAGAGATGAATTATTCCCCGATCCTGAAATTCATGAAGGAGCGCAAGCCCTTTATCCAGGCCACCCTGGAGGATACGAAGCCGGAGAACAACCAGAGGGTGAAGCATTATATCCAGAGGATGTATGAGGAAGCCTGAGGATACGGCAGGAGAATGAACGGGGAGTAAGGCGTTTTATGCAGAGAGCGTAGGACAATGCATAAAGAAACAGCCGGAACCGGAAATAACTCTTGAAGGGTAATCTCTGAACGATCCCTGATCATATGGGAAGCGCATGGTTCAGGAAATATATAAGAACATAATAATATTGACGATATGCCGTCCGGCCCGGAAAGGATACCCGACGATGCCCGGACGGCGTGCTGGCGCAGCTGAGCAACCGGGTGCAGCATGCGCTCAGGGCGTACATGCCCGCGGAGCAGAGGGCGGTCAAAGCGGCGGCGAAAGCCTTCCGTGCCAATCCGGATTTCGATACGGAGCAGGTGCTCATGGAGCTGGGCGTGGGCCAGGCCCTGACTTCTTACCTGGATGTGGAGGGAATCCCGCAGCAGGTGATGCGCACCGATATCATCTGCCCCCAGAGCCTTATGGGACCCGTGGACGAGGCTGTGAGAAGGAGTATCATGGCGGCGGATCCCATGGCGAAATACGACGAGTATGTGGACAGCGAGTCAGCCTACGAGGTTCTGCAGAAGCGGGCAAAGGAGGAGGAAGAACGGTCCCGGCTGGAGGCGGAGCGGGAGCGTGCCAAGCTGGAAAAGGAAAAGGCCGAATTTGAGAAGCAGAAGGCAAAGGAGCAGGAGGCTGCCTTAAAGCGCAGGGAAAAGGAGAAGGAAGCTTAAATAGTCTGCCCGGAAGAAATGGGGAAGACCGGAAAAATTAAAAAGACCGGAAAAGACTGTGGCAGAATGCGCAGTCTTTTTCAATAATTACCCTATTTCTAGCTTTTTTCTTCTTGCTCCCTCAAGTTAAATCAGATAAGGTAAAACTGTATGATTGGCTTTACAGAATATGCCAGAGCGTGTTTGAAAATTCATTCCCGCCATCTGCCGCGGGAACCGTGTCCCCACATTTGCGGTATATTTGGCCCTCATTCGGTCAACGTAGCCCACTACGCTTCCCTCATTCGGGTCAAATCTCCCACAAATTGGGACGCATATCTGGCAGAAAGCAACTTTCAAACACGCTCTAGGAAATTAAGGTATGGATAAGGGAGAAGCGCTGCCGTGCGGGAGAAGCAGTCCTGCAAAATGGCTGCCGGACCGGTAGGGCTGTTGGACCGACAGGGCTGTTGGACCGGCGGGGCGGCCGGAGCGCTTGGGGGAGCAGGTATGAGGATACTGATAGCGGACGATGAAGATTACACCAGGGAGGGCCTGTTGGAGGAGATCGACTGGGAGGAGTTCGGCATTGATGAGATCATGCAGGCGGTGAACGGGGAGGAGGCGCTGAAAATCGTGCAGTGGTTCCGGCCCGATATCGTGCTGTCGGATATCCGTATGCCGAAGATGGACGGGATTGCCTTTGCGGAGGAAATGCTGAAATCAAATCCCGGAAGCAAGCTCATCTTCATCAGCGGCTATATGGAGACGGAGTATCTAAGGAGCGCCATCCGGCTGTCCGTGATCGATTTCATAGAGAAGCCCATAGACGTGGAGCAGGTGAGGAAGGCTCTGGGAAAGGCCGTGGGGGAGATCGCCAGGGAGAGGCGGACCAGGGAGGCGGACGAAAGCAGCCGGGAGTTCCGCCAGCAGAAGCTCTTTGAGCTGCTCATCCGCAGGGAGAGCGACGTGAAAACCGTGGAGAAGCTGGCCGGGGAGGTGGAGTTTTCGCTGAAGGGGGAGTATGTCTTTCTGGCGGTGTTCTTTCCGCGGCGCGGAGACGGGCTTTCGGGGACCCGGGAAGAGGTGCTGGACAGAATCCTGGATATGGCTCCGGAGACGGCGCGCGGCGCGCAGACCAGAGCCATCGGCGTGTGGCAGGGAGAGTTCTGCCTGGAGATGATTCTCTCCTTTCAGGACAGGAACCGCTATCAGCTGGGTCCCTTTTACCAGAGGATTCTGGACCGGTGGCCGGACTGTAAGGTGGCTCTGGGAATCGAGACAGGGGACTACAGATACATATACAACAGCTGCAAGACGGCCAGGGCGGCCATGAACCGCGCTTTTTATCAGCCGGAGAGAAGGCTGTTTGAGATCGACGAGACGATTCTGCAGAAGAGATTTATGGAGCCGGGAATCTACGGAGCCTTCCTGAGGGTACTGCCGGAAGGGCCGCAGAAGATGTCGGAATGGTTTGAAAGCCTTTTCGCGGATCTGCTGTCCGGGAAATATTATCAGAAGGAGCAGGTGTACACGCTGATGATTTCCCTGCTGACGGCTGTTTTCAGAAAGTATCCGGAGGTTTATGAATCCATGCCGCAGATAGGAGGGGAAGAGGAACTGCAGGCTGAGATTCTGAACAGGGACAGTCTGCAGGAAATCAGGGCCTTCACGGAGGAGATTCTGGGGTGCGTGCAGGAGAGGGAGGAGGCGCTGTCGGGATATGGCAGGGTGGTCCGCGGGGTGATGGATTATATCGCCGCCCATTACGGAGAGGAAGATTTGAGCACCGTCGGGATTGCGGAGCATTTTCATTTCTCTCCGGCGTACCTGAACGTGCTGTTCAAGCAGGAGAGAAAGGTGACTCTGAAACAGTATCTGAGCAATTACCGGCTGGAGAGGGCCAGGAGGCTGCTGGAGCAGGATTACCGGAAGATCACGGAGATCGCGGAGAAATGCGGGTACGCTAACGCCAATTATTTTGCCAAGGTGTTCCGGGAGGCCACAGGCATGACGCCCCTGGAATATCGCGGGAAATATGAGAAGGATCTCCGCAGCGGCGGTACGGATTCCGGAAATGCATGAACCGTCTTTCAAAATATAGTTTCAGCGCCGGCTTGGCCGGGGGAGCGAGGTACGGGAATGAACAAAATCAGAGACTGGTTCGGAAATATTTCCCTGAGGGGAAAAATCCTTCTGCTGATTGTGCTGGGAGGGATTATTCCACTGGGCATCGTCATGGCGGTCTCCTTTTCCGTGGTGAGGAAACAGACGGAGGAGAGGCTGATTTATGCCCTGGATCAGGGGTACAGCCAGGTGTATCAGGCCGTGGAGGACAAGCTTTCCAGGCTTCACAATATTTCCACTCTTTTCGCCGTCAACGATATGGTAAGTCCTGTGCTGCGCTTCGACAACCGGGAAATGGATGTGGCGGAACAGATGATGCTCTTCGAGAGCATCAATTCCTACGCCTTCGGACTGGAAATGACATTGGATTCCAGCAATATTGTCTTCTATATCGAGGACAGTTATCCGGTGGTGAATACCCAGAGCAGCCGTTATCGTCCCATTACCGATGTGTACGACACCCGGTGGTATGCCGGTCTGAAGGCAGGAAACGGACGTCCCATATGGGTCCTGCTGGACGGAAACGGCAGGGACGGCGGCCAGGCGGCCATCGCCAGAGAGCTGTGGAGTCCGGACGATTACAGCCGGACGGTGGGAATCCTCACCATTATAACGGAGAGAAGGAGTCTGGAGGAAATGCTGCAAAATGCCTATGAGGGGCAGGCTTTGTATCTGGAGACGGCGGAGGGGGAGCTGTTGGCCGCCAATCTGCCGGAGGAGGCACTGCCCCGGCTTTCGATCTCCCAGAGGAATGTGGACGACCGGGAATTTTCCCGCGTCAGTGTGGAGGGGGGTTCATGCTACGCCAGAAGCAGCAGGATCGACGGTTCCAATGTATACCTGGTCTCCGTCATTCCCCTGGAGGCGGTGCAGCAGGGGATGAATGTGCTCAACGGCAATATGGGATTTCTGTTCCTCGGCATCAGCCTGGCGGTGGTGATGGTCATGGGAACCATGGCAAAGTCCATCACGGGGCGGCTTAAGCTGCTGAAGGAGCAGATGCTGCAGATCCGGGAGGGAAATATCTGCAAGATGGAAGAGGGGCATTCCAGGGACGAGATCGGGCAGCTCATAGGCAATTACAATGTAATGGTGGATCGGGTGGACGTACTTTTGAAGGAGCAGTACACCCTGGGCCAGGAGAAGGTGGAGGCTGAGCTGATGGCCCTTCAGTCCCAGATTAATCCCCATTTTCTGTACAATACTCTGGATATGATTAACTGGATGTCCCAGAAAAAGGAGTCGGAGAATATCCGGAGCGTGGTGCAGGCCATGTCCCGGTTCTACCGGCTCACCCTGAGCAAGGGGAGGGATATCGTGTCCATCCGGGACGAGGTGGAGCTTTGCGAGGCTTATATGGAAATCCAGAAGAGGAGATATAAGGGACGGATATGCTATGAGGTGGAGGTGGACGAAGATATTCTGAACTGTCTGATTCCGAAAATCACATTGCAGCCTTTTCTGGAAAATGCCATTATTCACGGGATCAACGAGAAGAGCGACGGACGGGGCATGATTCTTTTGAACGGCTGGATGGAGGACGGAAGGGTCACCCTGAGCGTCACCGACGACGGGGAGGGGATGACCCAGGAGGACAGGCAGAAGAGCCATCAGGGAAGTCATTATGGTCTGAAAAATATCGAGCACAGGCTGGAGCTTTTTTTCGGGGAGAGCATTCCGGTGCAGACGGAGAGCTCTCCGGGGATAGGCACCTGCGTTATCATCAATATTCCCGTGAGGACCGAGGGGGAACCGGAAATGCGTTGAGGAAAATTGTTTGGAGGGGTTCGCCGGGGGCGGATGTGGAGACGGGTATGGGAATTGTGAAGAAGGGAAAATACGACGAGAGGAAATTTTTCGGAAGGGCAGCCGCCCTGTGGCTTGCCGTTCTGGCTTTGCTGGGCGGCTGCGGGGAGGAAGCGCCGGATGAGGAGGATGGGAGCAGACAGCCCATCGTCAATTTCCGGGCGCTGACCCTGGGAAACATGCCGGAAGGGGGGATGGATGAGATTTACCGGCAGCTGGACGCGCTCACCATCCCGGAGCTGAACTGTACGTTGCGGTTTGATTTTATTCCCTGGGGGAATGAGCGGAGGCAGCTGAACATAGCCACGGCCTCTGGGGAGTATGATTTTATTCCCGGGGGTGTTTTCTCCGATTACAGGACGCTGGTGTATAAGAATGCTTTTCTGGATTTGAACGAATATCTGGATGCGGTGCCGGCGCTGGCAGAGCATTATGCCACCTATGATGTGAATACGCTGAAAAAATGTGAGATCAACGGGGGGCTGTACGGGCTGCCCCAGTTCGGTCAGGGGGAGGTCATGAGCGGCGGGGAGGGTTTTTTATACAGAGAGGATCTGCGCAGGGAGTGGGGGCTGGAGGAGATCCGTGATCTGGAGACTATGGAGGCCTATCTGTACCGGGCCAAAGAGGAGGAGCGGTACAGGGACATGCCGCTGATCACGGACAACCGGGTGTGGAGCAGTCTGTGGCTGATGATCACCAAAGAGAAATATCTGGAGATCAACAGCTGTCTGGAGACCCCTTTCCTGGTGGTGGAGGCCGAAGCGCCCTACCGAGTGCTCAACCGCATGGAGACGCCGGAGTTCAAAGAAGTGCTGGCCTATATTTGGAAGTGGAAGCGGGACGGGATCCTGGATTCGGATATGCTGGCCAGGTCCGACAACGAAGGGGAGCTGGGGAAGAGCCTGCTGCTGGAGGACAGGAAGCCCTGTGAGACCAACAATCCCCTCTGGTCCGTGAACACTCACTGGATACCGGCGCTGGAGGAGAGACATCCGGACTGGGAATTCGGTTTTTTCACTTACATCTCTCAGAACGGAAAGTATTATGTGGGGTCTCTGGCGGGGAGTTCGGTCACCTCCATCTCCTCCAAGACCACGGAGCCGGAGCTGGCCATGAAGCTGCTGGAGAAGATCCACACGGACCGGAGGTATTATGATTTGGTGGCCTACGGGGTGGAGGGCAGCAATTATCATCTGGTGGACGGGAAGATCAGCTTCGAGGGTATCAATCCCAGGAAGCGGTTCGCCTGGACGGCGGTTTCGGACAATCTGTTGAATTATGAAGGGGTTCCGGTGAACCAGAAATGGAACGACGAGGTGTACAGACCCATTGTGGACTGGCATGAGGAGATCGGCATGGGGGCGGAGGATATTCCGCTGGACGGTTTCACTTTTGTACAGTCCGGTTCGGAGCAGGCAGCGGTGGAACGGGTGTGGCTCCAGTATTTTCAGCCCCTGGTGTGCGGATACGGGGAGGACTATCAGCAGGAGCTGGAGGAGGCCAACAGACGTCTGCGGGAAGCCGGCTTTGACAGGTATCTTGAGGCGATTCAGGAGCAGCTGACGGACTATGCCGGGACGAAGGCGGATTGACCGTTGGCAGATGGAACGCCGGAGTGACTGCTGCCGGATTGACCGCCGGCAGATGGACTGCCGCAGGGCTGACCGCTGCCGACTGACTGTAGGGAGACAAAAATGGGCGGGGACGGAAATCAGGGCCGCCCGAAGGCGCCGGCGCCGAGAGCCGGCATGGAGGTGTGGAGATGAATCTTTTCAGCTTAAATTCTCCTTTTGCAAGGGGGATCAACAAACTGGTGATGATGTTGTACGCGGGCGTGCTCTGGTTTGTGTGCAGCCTTCCCATCGTCACCTGGGGGGCGGCTGCTGCGGCTCTCTATGAGGTGATGCTGAAGGCGGTGAAGAATCAGGAGGGGTATATTGCCGCCGGTTTCTTCAAAGCCTTTCGGGCCAATCTGAGGCAGGGGCTGCAGCTGGGGATTCCTCTGCTGCTGGCCCAGGCGGTGTTCGGCTTCAATCTTTTCTACTACGGCGTGCTGGGCGGAAGGGAATTCCGCGTTCAGACGGTGGTTTTCGCGCTGCTTTCTCTGCTGACTTTGACGCTTTCCTCCTATGTGTTCGCCATTGTGGCGAAGTTCGAGAACAGCGCCTCCGGGCATTTCCGGATGGCCTGTGTGCTGCTGTTTCGCTGCGGGGGGTGGTCTGCGGCGATTCTGATGATTCAGGTGCTGACGGTGTTTCTGATCTGGTTTTTCGTCTATCTTCCCGTCCTCTTTATCATGGGGATCAGCGGGTATCTGCAGGCTGTGATATTTGACCATGTCTTTCAGGGGCTGATCGACAGGGGGGATATTACGGAGGAGGCGGAGTCCTGACAGGAAAATCCGATTTGTTAATTTTTTGTCCAAGAAATTGATTTTTCCTCCAATCCGTCGGCGGGCGGAAGAGTGAAACCAGGGAACCAGTTTGATGGTTCCTTTTTCTATGGGAGTTATTCTGTGCCAGAATATCCGCAATCTTCAAAAATTACCCTTTTTCCAGTTTTTTTCCTATAGGTTTCCCGATTTGCGGATTTTATAATAAGAACAATCAATCGGCATCTGTCTCAGAGGCGGCATGTGAACCGGCGGTTCACGCCTCTGGCATAGGCGCAGGAGAATCAGGAGGGAACAGGGTGAAAAAGACGAAGACGAAGGCTGTGAAGCCCTACAGGGAGCATCTGGGCTTCAAGGGCGGCCTGCAGGAACTGTGGAAAAACAAAATGCTCTATCTCATGACTTTGCCCACCATTATCTGGGTATTGATCTTCTGTTATTATCCCATGTACGGCGTGCTGATCGCCTTCAAGGATTTCAGCTATAAGAAGGGAATCTGGGGGAGTCCCTGGGTGGGGCTTAAGAATTTTCAGTTCCTTTTCAATTACAAGGGCGTGGGGCGGATCTTTTTCAACACGATTTTCCTGAATGTGCTCTTCATTGCCAGCGGCACTATTTTGTCCATTATTCTGGCCCTGGTTTTTGTGGAGATCAAGAATAAGGTTTACAACAAGGTGGTGCAGACCATCGCCATCTTCCCCCATTTTGTCTCCTGGACCGTGGTGGCCATGTTCATGAGCGGTATCATCGGCGGCAGCGGCATTATGACGAGATGGATTGTGGAGAGCGGAGGGGAGGATCCCGCATTCTACACTTCCCCGGGGTGGTGGCCTTTGATTCTGGTCCTGTTGAAGATCTGGCAGGGGGCCGGGTACGGAACCATCGTGTATGTGGCGGCCATCACGGGCTTCGATCAGGAAATGTACGAGGCGGCCAGGGTGGACGGGGCCACGAGGCTGCAGCAGATTACGAAGATTACCATGCCGCTGCTCAAGACCACGGCCATCATGCTGACCATCATGAGTGTTGGAAAGATTTTCAATGGGGATTTCGGCATGATTTACGCTCTGGTGGGGGACAATGCTTCTCTCTATCCCACCACGGATGTCATCGATACCTTCGTGTATCGGGCGTTGCGGCAGCTGAACAATCTGGGTATGAGCACCGCCACCAGCTTCTTCCAGTCCATCGTTGGATTGTTTCTGGTGTTTACCACGAATTTTGTCACCAAGAAGGTGGAGCCGGATGCGGCGATTTTTTAGAAGCCGGATTGCGTTTCGGCTCTGTCAACTGCGGGAACCGGGGAAGTGCGGACGTATAGGAGAGAATGCAGGTGTGAACGTTCTTTCAGAAGATAGAAAGATTACAGGAGCGGGAGGAAATAAATCAAATGGGTAAAGTAAAAATAAAGTCCAGGGGCATCAAAAAGTCCAGGGGCGAGATCGTATTTGAGGTCGTGGTATATGCCATAGCCACAGTGTTCTGTGTGTACTGTCTTTTCCCCTTTGCCATTATTCTGGGGAGCAGCTTTGAGACGGAGGCTAATTTCGCAACCAACGGTTTTCCCATCATTCCCAAGGATTTCACGATTCAGGCCTACCAGGTAGTGCTGGGGGACGCTCAGATATTCCGGGCTTACGGGGTGACGATTCTGACCACGGTTGTGGGAACCATATTCAGCATGTTCCTGACCATCACAATGGCCTATCCCCTCTCTCTGAAAAAGGTGAAATTCCGCAATGTGATTACCTTCTTTGTATATTTCACCATGCTCTTCGGGGGAGGCCTGGTGCCTACATATTTGCTGATCACCAAGAATCTGGGACTGAAGGATAACCTTCTGGTGCTGATCATCCCGGTGGCATTCGGGGCCTGGAATATGTTCCTGATGCGGAATTTCTTCAACGGCATTCCTCATGAGCTGTCGGAGTCGGCCTATATGGATGGGGCAAATGATTTCCAGATTCTTTGGAAGATCGTGCTCCCGGTGTCCGTTCCGGGTATCGCCACCTTAAGCCTGTTCTATGCGCTGGGGTATTGGAATCAGTGGTTCAACGCCATGCTGTATCTGGACAACAATAAGCTCTTTCCGCTGCAGTATCTGCTGATGCGTATGCTGCGGAATGCGGATGCCATGCGGGAGATGGCGCGGAGCACGGGGATGTCGGCCGGGGAGATTCCCACCAACTCTTTGCGCATGGCTACCACGGTGGTGGCAATCGGTCCCATCATTTTCCTGTACCCTTATGTGCAGAAGTATTTTACCAGCGGGCTCACGGTGGGGGCGATCAAGGGGTAAAGCCGGAGCCGGGACGGTTTCTGATGCAGGATGGAAAATCGGTTTATTGCTCTGCGGTCTGAAAGGATTGAGGTTTGAAAGGGCTGAGGTCTGAAAGAGCTGAGGTTTGAAAGGGCTGAGGTCTGAGAAGGCGGAGGCTTGAGAAGGCTGGGGCCCGAAAGGGCGGCAGGGCTGTAAATAAAAAGGGTGTCTGCCGGATTTCCCGCCGGGATTCCGTGCGGTGAGGGCGGACGCGGAACTATAATTAAGGAGGAGAGAAAATGAAAAGCAAGTTATTCAAAAAGACCATGGCTCTGGCTATGGCAGGAGCAATGACTCTGTCTCTGGCAGCCTGCGGCGATGATGCTCCGGAGAGCGGTGCGCAGCAGTCGGGACAGCAGGAGTCTGCAGGGGGATCTTCAGAAGAGTCTCAGGACAGTGAGGAGCAGGCGCAGACACCTGAGATGGAGGATACCACTATCCATATCCGGGTCATGAACGAATTCCGCAATCTGGACAAGGTTCTGGAGAAGTATGAGGAGATGACCAAGGATGATCCCATCATGAGCAAGATTCATCCGGAGTTCGTGTGGGTGGCCGGCGGCGATTACAAGGATAAGCTGACCACGGCCATGATCGGGCAGGAGGATTTCGATCTGATGTTCTGCGGCGGCTGGCATGGATTGAGCGGCTTTATACAGGACGGCAATTTCGCGGATCTGTCCTCTTATTTTAACAATGACGCATTCCCGGGGCTGAAAAATGCCTTTTCCGAGGATTTCGTGCAGGCTATGACTTCTTATATCCGCCAGGAGGACGGTTCCTATATGAAGGGGGTCTACGGTATCAATCTGGCAACCTTCTATGAGGATACCAGAGGATTTA
This sequence comes from uncultured Acetatifactor sp., assembly GCA_910589035.1. Classification (GTDB taxonomy): domain Bacteria; phylum Bacillota; class Clostridia; order Lachnospirales; family Lachnospiraceae; genus Acetatifactor. The sequence goes on from CAJUSI010000096.1 coordinate 30,930, forward strand.
TGTACCGGGAGGACCTGCGCAAGAAGTATGAATGCGCTCCCATCACGGACGAGGACAGCCTGTTTGAGTTCGTGAAGACGGTGCAGGAGAAGGAGGAGGGCATGATCGGCGTAAGCCTCTGGAACTTCTTCCGCATGGATTCTCCCTGGTATTCCGCGAAGCATGACCATGTGTTCACCCAGGATAATGTCAATGTGCTGGGCGACCAGACTTGGGTATGGGTGGGCTTGAGCGACGATAACAGGACGGTTCTCAATGTGGTGGTTCCCGGGGATTCCGCGGAGGAATTCGCGAAGATGCCCGCGGGCTATCAGGAGGATTTCATCAGCAAATTTATCCAGGAGCGCACCAAATGGAATCCTTATCTGAATCCCAACCGGGGCGGCACGGATACGGTGGAGAAGCCCGCAGCCATCTCCTACAGCACCTTAAGCGAGTATGAGAGCAAGGTGAAGGGGGCTCTGGAGGTCAATCCGGATGAGGAATACGGATTTTATGTAATTGAGGATGCGCAGCGCAATATGGAAGAAGGCGCCGTGATCTGCGATATGGCAACCAACAACTGGCTGGTGGTTCCCGAGTGGTCCGAGAAGACCGACGCGGTGATGTATTTCCTTGACTGGATGTTCGGCAGCCAGGAGGCCCATGACCTGTTCGAGCTGGGTATCCAGGGCGAGGACTGGGAAGCGGTAGGCGAGGACGGCTATAAGAAGCTGGATGTGGATGAGAGCATCGCTTACTCCATGCCTACTTATTCCTTCACCCAGAATCCCACTTACATCCGTGTGAGCGAGTTTGTGAGCGGGAACGAGGAGATCAAGTCCCGTTTCGACTATATGTATGATACTTCCACCTATGAGCTGAGCCCTCTGGCCGGATTTGTGTTTGACGCCACCAATGTGGAGACGCAGATCGCCAATGTGTCCGCTCTGTCCAACGAGCTGCAGCTGACCATTTCCCTGTATGATGCGGACGAGGCGGTGGAGAAGATCAATCAGTGGCATAAGGACGCTATGGAAGTGGGTCTGGAGGAGATTCGCGCGGAGCTGATTTCTCAGATTCAGGCGTTCCTGGATGCGAAGAATGCGAACTGAATTTCCGTGGGGCCGGCGGCAGAGTCATGTATAGATTGGGCTCTTCGCCCATGAAAGGGGAACGGGCCATATGCTTACGGAAGGAGGCGGCTGCAGGGGGAGAGCCTGGGCTGCCTCTTTTCTCATTCTGCCGGATATGTTTATTCCCGCGGGCAATGAGCCAGGCGCGGACAAAATGCTTTGGGGGCGCATGCAGGCGGAAAGTCCGTCATTCCGGGCGGGATGGGCGTGGGGCTATTGCCACATCCGGGTCTTCATTTTATATTGAATGAAATGGATATATCATAATGCAATCCGGATGAAACCGGTTGGGCAGTATATAGAATCATTTTGAATCCCGGCGCTGCCGGCGAGAAGAAGGAGGAGGCACAATGCACAGAATTTACCATGTATCAAAGACAGGATCGGACCGCAACCCGGGGACGGAAGCCGCCCCGTTTCTCACCATACAGAGAGCGGCGGACGCGGCTCAGGCGGGGGACAGGGTGGTAGTGCACGGGGGCGTGTACCGGGAATGGGTGAGGCCCCGGAACGGAGGGATGAGCGACAGCTGCCGGATCGTCTATGAAGCCGCGGCAGGGGAGCATGCGGTGATCAAGGGCTCGGAGAGGGTCACCGGCTGGAGCCGTGTGGCGGGGAATGTGTGGAAGGTGAGTCTGGACTGCGGATTTTTCGGGGATTTCAATCCCTATACCCACCCCGTCAAGGGGGACTGGATTGTGGCCCCCACGGACTGTGAGGTGCATGTGGGGGAAGTGTATTTAAACGGCAGGTCCTTCTATGAGGCGGCTTCCCTGGAGGAGGTCATGGAGCCGGCCAGGCGGTATGCCAGCCGTCTGGGCACCTGGGGCGGGCGGCGGGAGGAAATTCTGCGGCCGGAGGACACCGTGTATCAGTGGTGCTGTGAGACGGAGGGCGATATCACCACAATCTACGCCAATTTCCAGGGGGCGGATCCCAATGAGGAGGAGACGGAGATCAATGTGCGGAAGGCCTGCTTTTTCCCGGAGAGGACGGGGGTGAATTATATCACTGTCCGGGGGTTTGAGATGATGCACGCGGCCACTTCCTGGGCGCCGCCCACCGCCATGCAGGAGGGGCTGCTGGGGCCGAACTGGGCCAGGGGCTGGGTCATAGAGGACAATGACATCCACGATTCCAAGTGCAGCGGCATCAGTATCGGCAAGGAGGGCAGTACGGGTGAGAATGAATTTACGAAATATCATAGAAAGCCGGGATACCAGTATCAGATGGAGGCGGTTTTCAGGGCCAGGAATATCGGGTGGGCCAGGGAGCGGGTCGGTTCCCATGTGATCCGGGGCAATGTGATTCATGACTGCGGGCAGAACGGGATCGTGGGGCATCTGGGCTGTGTGTTCAGCGAGATTTACGGGAATGAGATATACAATATTGCGGTAAAGCAAGAATTTTACGGGCATGAGATTGCCGGGATCAAGCTCCATGCGGCAATCGACGTGCAGATTCTTCACAATTACATTCACAACTGCACCCTGGGAACCTGGCTGGACTGGCAGGCGCAGGGGACGCGGGTGAGCGGCAATATTTACGACGGGAATAACCGGGATCTTATGGTGGAGGTTACCCACGGGCCTTATCTGGTGGACAATAATATTTTCACATCGCCCTACGCCTTTGACAATGCGGCCCAGGGCGGCGCTTATGTGCATAATCTATGCTGCGGGTTTACCAATTCCTATCCTGTCCCGGACAGGGCGACGCCCTATCATCTGCCCCATTCCACGGAGGTGCTGGGGACGGCGCCCACTTACGGGTTTGACGACAGGTGGTATCAGAATATTTTCGTGGGGGGAGAGGAGGAGGGACGTTCCTACGGAACGGCTCTATACGACGGCGCGCCGGTTTCCATGGAGGAGTAGGTGGAGCGGTATCATTTCCTTGGAAGGGGGGATGTGGAGCAGTTCGCCCTGGTGAAGCAGCCGGCGTACATAGGCGGGAATGTGTACCTGAGGGGCGCGGGGCATTTTGACAGGGAAGAGGCTTATTTTGAAGATGCCGCGGATCCGGAGGTGAAGATTACCCGGGAAGGGCGGGAGGTTTATCTGGAGATCACGCTGCCGGGGGAGAGCCTGGATGTGGCCGCGGAGGTGATTTCCACGGAGAAGCTGGGGATGGTGCGGATCGTGGAGCAGCGGTTTGAGAATCCGGATGGTTCCGCTCTGCGGCTGGAGGAGGATATGGCGGGTAATGAGCGGGGAGGCCGTCCGGTTCCCGGTCCCCTGGAAGGGCTTCGGGCAGGGCGGAATAAGGTCAAGATATGGACGGCAAAGTGATTCCCGATTGTGGTGAAATTGTGCGCAGGGCGGCGTAAATTGGACCGCGGTTATCCAGGGCAGACATTTGTCGGGCTTCGGGCAGGGCGGAACCGGAATTTTGCCGCTTTGGGCAGGCAAATGTTTTGGGCGTGAGTATAAATCGGATATGACAGGTGCGCGAAGGCGCGCAGGGCATAGGAGTAAGGGAGTATAAAATGGAAGAGAAACAAGATACATTGCGCATCTACCCCGTTCCCGGGGGAGCGGTGCTGCAGGAGGATTACTGCCTGCGCGTGCGGAGCGCGGGGGCACAGGAGTGGCGGGAGCTGAGGGCTTACCGGGTGAAGGTGGATATGCATGACGTGAGGTGCGCGTCCATGGCCTATTTTGATTTCAGCGGCAGGGTGGAGGTGGAGATCACCTTCCCGAAATTTTACACGGTGTACCGGGTGGACATCCGCCCGCTGGCCCTGGGGGTTGTGCCGGTCATAGAGCCGAAGCGGATTACTTTCACCCTGGATCAGCCGGCGAATCTGTCGGTGGAGATCAACAGGGATCGCTTCCACAATCTGCATCTTTTCGCCGGGGCCATGGAGGAGGGGCCGGACAGGGCGGGGGAGAATGTGCTGGTGGTGCAGGGTTCCCTGGAGCGGCCGGGCTTTCTGGGCGACGGCCTCAATGCGCAGCTGGAAGCCATGCCGGAGGGCAGGACGCTCTATGTGGAGCCCGGCATCTACTACATCGGAGAGAGCGTCTGGCATCTGCCTTCTCATACCCGCATTTACCTGGAGGGCGGCGCGGTGCTTATCGGCGGCCTGGCTCTGGAGCATGGGGAGGGGCTGCGGATTGACGGCAGGGGTATTCTGTATCTGGCGGATTTTCACAGGTTCACCGGGATTAACGGGATACGGCTCAATCATTCGCGGGACATCGTGATCGAGAACCTGATTTTCATCAATCCGCCCCACTACACCGTGTCCCTGGGGGATTGCGAGGATGTGACGCTGCGGAATCTGAAATCCTTCAGCTGCGAAGGGTGGAGCGACGGTCTGGACATGATGAGCTGCAGGCGGGTGCTGGCGGAGGGGTGTTTTCTGCGCACGTCGGACGACTGCGTGGCTGTCTACGGCAGCCGCTGGGACAATTACGGCGGGAGCAGGGAGATCACGATGCGGAATATGGCGATCTGGGCGGATGTGGCCCATCCCACCATGATCGGCGTCCACGGGGACTGCCGGGGGGAGGGGGATGTGATCGAGGAGATTGTCTTTGAGAATATCGACATCCTGGAGCATCATGAGTTTCAGCCCGGCTACCTGGGAGCCCTGGCCATCAACGCGGGGGATAAGAATCTGGTGAGAAACGTCACGTACAGGGATATCCGGATAGAGCCTTTTGAGCATGGAAAGGTATTGGATTTTCAGGTGAAATGGAATCAAGACTACAATCCCGCGCCGGGCAGGGGGATTCGGAATATCCTGGTGGAAAATCTCCGGGTGATGTCAGGGGGTGGGGAGGAGCCTTCTGTGATCGCGGGGTACAGCGAGGAATTTTCGGTGCGGGATGTACAGATCCGGGATTTTTACCGGGACGGCAGGAGGGCGGAGAGCCTGGAGGAGGCTGGTATCGCGGTGGGGGATTACGCGGAGAATATAAAGATTGGGTAGGTGCTGTGAATATGGATCCGGGTTTTACACATCTGATGACGGTTTGCCAATCCAACAGCCCCACCGCAGCGCAGTCAATTTCCTTCAGCAGGCTGAATGCGTCGAAAGGACACAATGCGTCCATAGTACACATTATGACCCTCGCGGCATTCGCAAAGTCATGGAAACGGCCTTGTGTCTGCGGCAATCTCTGGCTGGCTTTAAGACAGGCGAATTATTAAACTGTAACGCTTTTTATCAGGTATGTTATTACAAAATCCGGTTTTGCGAAATCGTTGATTTTACGGCACTTTGCAGCTTATGACATACCTAACTTGAATTCGTTACAGATTAAACATTTTCTAAGGAAAGAAAGGAGAAAAATGGCGGCATATTTATTTGTACATTTCAAAGAGAAGAGGACGCCCGACGGGGAACAGGTCTATTTCGGCATCAGCAGGGACGGCTTCCGCTGGGAGGCCGTGAACCGGGGAGAGCCTGTGCTTTGGAGCTATCTGGGGGATAGGGGAGTGCGGGATTTCACCATCGCAAGAACCGGGGGCGGACAGTTCGTCATCCTGGCCACGGATTTGAGCCTGGCCTACGGAATGCCCTATTATTATGAGAATCGGTGGGAAAATATCGCCAGGCTCGGCAGCAAATGCCTTGTTATGTGGAAATCGGAGGATCTGATCCGCTGGTCCGAGCAGGAGATGGTGAAGCTGGGAAATGAGGATTTCGGGTGCCTGTGGGCGCCGGATATCCTGTATGACAGGGGGGAGGGGGACTATATTGTACACTGGTCCTCCTCCCACAGCAGAAATGATTTCGGGGCCAAGGGAATCTTCTATTCCAGGACGAGGGATTTCAAGACGTTTTCTGAACCGCGGCTGCTGTACGCGGGGGAGGTGACAAACTCCGGGGAGGTGGAGGTGATAGACTCCGCCATTTACGAGGAGAACGGGGCTTACTATATGTTCCTGAAATGGGCAAAGAATCCCGCCAGGGTGGTGCTGCTGCGGTCAAGCTCTCCCACGGGGGAGTATAACCGGGTGGAGGAATTCGACCGCAGCATGGAATGCCTGGAGGAGGGGCTCTATGAGGCGCCCACGGCCTTTCGGACGGCGGACGGCAGGTGGTGCCTGATGCTGGATTTCTACGGCTGCGGCGAGGAAGGACAGGGCTATGTACCTTTTCTGGCGGACAGCCTGGAAAGCGGGAAATTCGTCCGGGCGGACAAGGAATTCTCCTTCCCCTACGGGTTTAAGCACGGGACGGTGCTGCAGATCACGGACGGGGAATATGAGAGGCTGAGGGACTTCCGGAAGCCGCCCTCCTGGAGATAAGGGAAGTCAATGAGGTGGAAGCTTTTTCCGAAAGGGGACAGGAAAGTGATGCGTTGGAAACTTTTTCCGAAAGGGGGGAAGAAAGCAATGTGTGGGAACTTTTTTCCGGCAGGGGAGAAGAAACCAATGCGTCGGCAGCACTTTCCCGAAAAAGAGAGAGTTTTGAAAGAGGAATTCTGAGCGGTTCTTAAGCGCAAAGGGACAAGATTTTGTGCAGGGTGGTAAAATTTGGTTCCGGCTTGTCCGGACTAAGAAAAAAGCGATGAAAGCAGAAGAAAAGAAGGAAAAAAGAAAGGGAGACAGGATGAAGGAGATCAATGTCAGAGTGGAGGAGAGCCGGCAGATCAAGGACCAGGGGGATCTGTTCGGAATCTTTTTTGAAGATCTGAATCATGCGGCGGACGGGGGACTGTACGGGGAGATGGTGAGGAACCGGGCCTTTGAATTCGACCCCGTCGACAATAAGAGCTATGACCACATGACCGCCTGGGAGGAGGTACAGCGGGGCGGCAGCCTTGTGCAGGCCCATATCGAGCAGTGGGCGCCCAGGAACGCCGGCAATCCCCATTACCTGGTGCTGGAGGTGCTGGCGGAGGGCGAGGGCGCAGGCATCCGGAACCTGGGATACAATTCCGGACTGTACGTCCAGAAGGATAAAGAATATCATTTTACCGCTTACTGCCGAATCCGGGGAGACCGGGAGGAGAGCCTGGAGGTGCGGCTGGAGAATGCGGAGGGGAACCGGTGCTACGGCGCTGCGCGGCTGCGGCTGGAGCCGGGGGATTTCCGGAAACTGGAATGCGGCATCCGGGCCGATACCACGGACAGCGCCGCAAGGCTGGTGATCCTGATGCGCCGGGTCATGACGGTGGAATTCGACCTGATTTCCCTGTTCCCGAAGGAGACCTACCGGGGGCGGGAGAACGGCCTGCGCGGGGATATCGCGGGGATGATCGAGGCCATGAAGCCCCGGTTTATGCGGTTTCCCGGCGGATGCCTCACCCACATCGGCTCCCTGGAGGCCAGGGACCGGAACGCCATGTACCGCTGGAAGAGCACCCTTGGCGAGGTGTGGGAGCGGCCGGCCAGAAGAAATTCCTGGGATTATAACCAGACCCTGGGGCTGGGGTATTATGAATTTTTCCGGTTCTGCGAGGATATCGGGGCGCAGCCCCTGCCGGTGATTGCGGCGGGCTACGATCCCCATCATCTGCGGATGGCCCCTCTGGAGGATATGCAGGAGTGGATTGACGAAGCCCTGGATCTGATCGAGTTTGCAAACGGCAAAGCGGATACGAAATGGGGAGGCGTTCGCGCCGCCATGGGGCATCCGGAAAGCTTCGGCCTGAAATATCTGGCCGTGGGAAACGAGGAGGTGGGGGACGCGTATTACGAGCGCTATGAGAAAATCCTCCGGGCGGTTAAGGCGGTTTATCCCGATATTCTGCTGATCAATTCCGCAGGCCCCAGCGCCGCGGGGAGCGAATTTGACAAGGGATGGGAGCAGGCCAGGAGGACGGACACGGCCTTTGCGGACGAGCATTTCTATCAGTGCCCGGAATGGTTCGTGGCGAACGTCCGCCGATACGAGAGCTATGGACCGGGCCCCAGGGCCTTTCTGGGCGAGTACGCCTCCCATGGGATGAGCTGGCGGAACGCGCTGGCGGAGGCAGCCTTTATGACGGGGATGGAGAAGGCGGCGGGAATCGGCCTGGCCTGCTATGCGCCCCTCCTGGACAATGTGGACTATACGAACTGGAAGACCACGCTGCTGCACTACGACAACCACAGGGTGTACGGGACTCCCAGCTACTATGTGCAGAAGCTGTTCATGAACTATCAGGGGGAGAAGCTGGTAGTCTCGGAGGCGGATGCGGAGAGCGCCCCGAAGCCCCTGCCGGCGTTGAAGGGAGCGGCCAGGGCGTACAGCGAGAACGCCCTGGTGAAGATTTCAGATCTGATCATCCGCAATACGGACAGCGGAGATGTGATACGGACGGAGGATTTCCGGATCGGCCCCCGGGAGCGGGAGCGGTATCTGCCGGAGACTGCCTGGGAAAATTATTCCATATCCTTCCGGTACTGCAGGGAGGAGGGCGGAACATTGGAGACTCTGCAGGGCGCCAGGGCCTTCAAACTGGATTTTGCCATGAGGGATGAGCAAAACTGTCTCCAGATCGTGATGGACGGATGGGAGCGCACCGTGGCGCTGCACGGCGTGGTAAACGGATTTACCTGCGGTGCGGGCATGATGGAGGTGGTGATGGACCGGGGGCAGGCCTACGACTGCTCCATAGAGGTATCCGGGAACCATGTCCGGGTGACGGTGGACGGCAACGTGCTGGAGCATGATTTCCTGAGCGCGCAGCCGGAGGAAATCTATCATTCCGCGGTGCTGGACGGGGACGGCAGCCTGATCGTGAAGCTTGTCAACCTGAAGGCGGAAGGGAAAACCATCCGCATCAGGGCGGAAGGGGAGTACGGCAGATTGCAGGAGACTTCCATTTCCGGCAGGCCGGAATGGGAGAACAGCTTCGAGGAGCCGGAAAAGGTGGCCCCTGTGGAGAGCATGCGGGAGCTTGCAGGCGGGCAGGACGCCGGGGCTGAATATGAATGCGCGCTGCCGGGGTATACTTTGACGGTTTTGAAATTTATGAAATAGGGACTCGGGAAAGAAAGCTTTGCTCCCGGCGGGCGGATTTGAGAAGCAGCCGAAGAAAATTTACAGAAAGCCTTTGCGGAGGAGGCCGGAATCTGGTAAACTGGGAAAAGGAGCTTTGCCAGGCGGAAAAATATGGCAGAGAAACCGGTAAATGCAGTTTCGTCTTGCAACGGAAAGCGCGGGGCGCTGAAGGGAAGAGACGGAACAATTCAGTAAGGAGGAAGGCTATGTATCAGATGCAGGAGTATCTCGACAGAATCGAAGCCGTAATTGCCGGGGGGCCGTACAGGGATACCTGGGAATCCCTGTCCCGCTATCAGGTGCCGGACTGGTACAGAAAAGCGAAATTCGGTATTTTTATTCACTGGGGGATTTACAGCGTCCCCGCCTTTGGCAGCGAATGGTATTCCAGGAATATGTACATAAAGGATTCCGCGGAATACAGGCATCATGTGGAAACCTACGGGAAGCATACGGAGTTCGGGTATAAGGACTTTATTCCCATGTTTACGGCGGAAAGGTTTGATCCGGAGGAATGGGCGGAGCTCTTTGCAAAGGCCGGCGCAAAGTATGTGGTGCCGGTGGCGGAGCACCACGACGGCTTCCAGATGTACCGCAGCGAGATTTCCCATTGGAATGCCTATGAGATGGGGCCGAAGAGGGATGTGCTGGGAGAGCTGAAGGAAAGCTGTGAGAGGCGGGGGATGCAGGTGGGCGCCTCCTCCCACAGGGTGGAGCACTGGTTTTTCATGGGCCACGGAAAGGAATTTGAGAGCGACATCAGGGAGCCCCTGGAGAGAGGGGATTTCTACTGGCCGGCCATGCCGGAGCCGGGGGATCATTTTGATCTGTTCAGCAAGCCGGAACCCTCGGAGGAATATCTTCAGGACTGGCTGGTGCGCTGTTGCGAGCTGGTGGACAAATACCGGCCGAAGATCGTATATTTCGACTGGTGGATCCAGCACAGTGCGGTAAGGCCCTGGCTGAAGAAATTTGCCGCGTATTACTATAACCGGGCCGCGGAATGGGGGAGCGGCGCGGTGATCAATTACAAGCAGGACGCCTTCTTCTTCGGCAGCGCCGTGCCGGATGTGGAGAGGGGGCAGTTCGCGGATGTGAAGCCTTATTTCTGGCAGACCGATACGGCCATTGCCCTGAATTCCTGGGGATATACGGAGCATAATGATTTCCGGCCTGCGGAGGATATCATCTGCGACATGGTGGACATTGTCAGCAAGAACGGATGCCTTCTGCTGAATGTGGGGCCGAAGCCGGACGGCAGCTTTACGAAAGAGGACTGGGAGGTGCTTCTGAAGATAGGAGACTGGCTCAAGGTAAACGGGGAAGCCATCTATGACAGCGGCGTCTGGAGAAAATATGGAGAAGGGCCCACGCAGATTGTGGAAGGACAGTTCTCGGACGGCATCAAGAAGAATTTCACCTGCCGGGATTTCCGCTTTACCACGGCAAAGGGACTGCTCTACGCCATTGCCTTAAAGTGCAGTGAGAACGGGGAGTATCACATTCGTTCCCTGGCAGTACAGGACGCATCCAAACAGGCCAATTTCCATGGGATTATCAGGGATGTGGAGGCGTTGGGAACCGGGGAGAAGCCGGTGTGGAGCAGGGATGAAGAAGGGCTCCATATAAAGAGCGGCTTACAGAGCGACGCTCCGGTGGTATTCCGGATAAGCCTGGAATGACGGACCCTGGGAGCCTGCTTTGCAGAATAAACTCATTTATTGTGCAGTATCTTCCATTGAAAGCGCGGGGCCTGGGGCATATAATGGTCTAAAAGGGCAGAGGAGGGTACAGGATGGCGATCAGAGATTACGGAAGGGAAGTAAATGAAGCCGTGTTGGCTGGAAGGGAAGCGCTTGCGCGTCTGAACGAGGCGAGAAGCCTTCTGGACAGCGCCGGGAACTGGGGAATTGTGGATATACTGGGGGGCGGTCTCCTGACCACAATGATCAAGCGCTCCAAAATGAAGGACGCCGATTCGGTGATGCAGGAGGCCCGCCACGCGCTGAAACGCTTTCAGAAAGAGCTGATGGATGTGGAGAATATCCCGGAATTCCACATAGAGATGGGGGATTTCCTGGCTTTTGCGGATTACTTTTTTGACGGTATCATAGCGGATGTGATGGTACAGTCCAGGATAAGCGATGCCAAAAGGCAGGTGGATAACGCCATTCGCAAGGTGGAGTACATTATGAACCAGCTGAGGGCCTGCAGATGATGCAGGTCCTTTCTTCGGACTTGCTTCTGCAGACGGTATGCAGAATGGGAGATAATGATGCGGTAAAATAATGATGCAGTAAAATAACGGCAATGCGAATTCTCCTATAAAATATTCCGGGCCTTATGCCGAAATAAACAATGTAAGGACATAAGGACAGGTAAAGAGCTAAGGACAGCAGACAGATGTGTATACAGACGTTTGCTGTCTTTGTGTTTTTTCATTAACATTATTTCGGCGATGAATCCGGACGGCAACGGTTGATGACATTGAGGACAGTATTTCGTTACATTTTCCGAATGTCCGGCCTTCTATCTGCCGAAATAAAAAACAGCCGGCGAAGCGCGGTCTGCAGGGAGCTGCAGCCGCGCCGCAGGCGGGACATGTAAGAGGTGGGGCATGAGGATCGCGGTATGTGACGACGATAAAGAGAACTGTGCGCAGCTTTGCAGCTGGATGAGAAAACTGGAACCGGATTGTCAGGTGGTGTGTTTTCATACTTGCAGACAGTTTCTGGGGACGGGGCAGCATTTTGATATCCTTTTCCTGGATATCAGGATGGAGCAGATGGGCGGAATGGAAGTGGCGAGAGCGCTGCGGCTCAGCCGGGAAAAAACCATCCTGATATTCGTGACGGCCTTAAAGCAGTATGCGCCGGAGGCGTTTGAGGTTTCCGCCTTCCATTATCTGCTTAAGCCGGTGGCCGAAGAGAAGTTCTGCAGTGTATTTGAGAGTGCCTGCAGGGAGGCCAGAAGGCTGGAAAGCGCAAACAGAGAAATCCTTATTTTCAGAACCAAGTCCAGAAATTTTGCCGTTCAGAAAGATGAAATTCTGTATGTGGAAAGTGAAAGACGCAAGGTGGAAATTCATACGCAGAGGGAAAATATTACGGTGTACGCCACCATGAAGCATTTGGAGAAGGAGCTGGGAGAGGGATTCTACCGATGCCACAGGGGATATCTGGTAAATATGGCCTATGTTTCAGAGTACGGAATGGGTACCATTCAGCTGCAGAATGGCGAGAGCATCTACCTGGCCAGGGATAAGTATTCGGAATTTGTCAGAGCATATACAGGCTATCTTAAGCACTGCTGAGCCGGCGGTGCCGGAACTGCTTTGGAAAACAAGGAGCGGAAAGTGAAAGCATGACGGAAAAAACAGAACAGGAGGAAGGGTAAAAAATGAGAATCAGGACAGGAGCCAGAGCGGCGGGAAGAATGACCACACAGATGCTGAGCAAGCGGAAAAGAAAGACGGGATTGAGCTCGTCCAAAAATTCGATTCTTGGCAGCAGGCTGGGCAATTCCAGGCTCAGCGCACTCAACGCGCAGAACAGCCTCAGTACCAGGCTTGAAAGAATCGGATATGAAAAACTGCAGAAATCTTCCAGTTCCCTTGTACAGGAGGCAAAGCTTTTGGGGGAAAAGGTGGACACGGGAGTGGGCGATATAGGAGCGGCAGCAGAGAGCATGGTGAAGAATTACAACGAGACCATGCAATATCTGCGGGAATCCTCCGGTATGCTGAATGATTTTTATCGTCAGTCCCTGAAGGAGACGGTTCTGAGCAACAGCATAGAACTGGCGGATATCGGCTTTAAGGTGGGAAATGACGGTTCCCTGTCTCTGAACAAAGAGAAGCTGGCAGCGGCGGATCCGGAGAAGGTAAAGAGGCTGCTGGGCGGTTCCGGCGACCTGGTAAAGAGGATAGATGCCATTGCCTCCAGGGCGGCGGACAATGCAAAGGTGAATGCCGAGAATGCGTCCAGCCGGTATAACGCATCGGGAGGATTGTCAGGATCCTATTTCAGCAGATATAATTTTCGCGGCTGAAATGCAGGGGATCGGAAGAACAAAGATTGGAAGGGAGAGAAAGATATGCGGATTGGTACCGGTATGGCAGGGATGGAAGCGGTAAGGGACAGAAAAGGACCGGAGGAGAGAGGCGGACGTTTTCGGACCGGAAGCTACTCGGAGGCAATGTCCTTTGAAAACAGCATGTGGATGATATCCGGCAGCAGGGTACAGGAATTGGAAGAAAAGGATGGCAGGGAGGAGAACGGAGTCCCGAAGGAAAAAGCGGAGGCGGAAAAAATTTATCAGGCTGCCGTTTCCGGAAAGCCGAATCCGGTGGAGAATCTCAGGGAAGCATCCAAGGTACCCTACGGATATCTGGCGAAGGACGGTGTGATAGAATACAATGGGGTATGCTTTGTCTGTGACGAGAAGACCAACAGCATCTGCCTGGGGGATATGACGGACACGAAAAATGTCCTGACCATTACGCTCTCGGGAGGCGGACATCTGAAGGTAAACCGCAACAGCGTGGGACTTTTGTCCAGGGCCGCAGGCATGTTTTCTCCCGAGGATTTAAATCTGATTATGCGCGCCATTGCCCAGGATGCGAAGATAATGTCCGTACAGAAGGAAATAGAGGATGCGGACGCGGAAATCGGCAATCAGTTGGGAAATGACGGAAGCGATGGAAATAAGGAAACATAAAATAAAGAAGCATAAAGGGAAGAGGAACGGAAGAGATACATAGGAAAACAAAAGACACGGCGAAGGATCAGTAAAGGACGAAACAGACAATGAGGAAAGGAGACGCTTCAACGCGTCTCCTTCTTTCTGAGGATAATGCTTCCCGCAAAGCAGAGAACCGATGCGAGGAACAGCCAGGGATATATCATGGCTTCTCCGGTTTTCGGAACGTGGTCATATTCGTCGTCGTCGGAGCTTGACGCGGGAGAAGTCTGGTCGGGAGAAGCCTGATCGGCAGGCTGCTGATTATCAGTGCCCGGTTCCGGGCTGTACGCATAGTAAGGAACCTTGGAGGCACCGTTCTCTATAACAAGCGCCCCTGCGGATACATTGTAAAAATTATAATAACTGCCGTTGTACCAGTCGCCAAGGGCAGCGAAATGTCCCACCGTACCGCCGCAGGAGATGTTGGAAGAGGGAGCGGAATCTGAGAAGTACAGGGTCATTTCCGCCACGTTATCATTAAAGGTGCATGTGGTATTATCATACAAGCTGGCAGATCTGACATCTCCGTTGACGGAACAGAACGCACCCGCCAGGATATAGCATTCATTCACGCCGCCTGTCACAACAGCTGCCTGGGCATTGTTGTGGACGGTCAGATTGGCCAGCTTTACATCGCCCAGATGAAGCTCATGAAACCCGCCGTCCCCGGCATAGACTACAATGGAGTCCCCATCCTTTAAGATGGTGAGCAGATAGGCCCGCGAGTAATACTGTCCCAGGCTTTCATCATAGGTGGAACCCTGCTGAAAGGTCCAGTCATTTTCCGCCGTGTTGAACCTGGCGGAGTAAGTGACAGGATCATCCGCATGTGAGGTGAAGGAGCTCAGCCCGGGTGCCAGTATCAGCATGGCGGCCGCAGACAGCAAAGCGATCAGTTTCTTCTTTTTCGTGCCGATAAAACGCATAATAAACCCTCCTTTTACTTCTTTGTTTTATTTTCTTCTATTCCTGAATGGGCAGATAGGTGTCTCCGCTTTCGACTTCTCTGGCGACTACCACAAATCTTCCCCGTTCCACATGGTATACACAGGTGGAGAGCGTAATAAAGCGATCTCCGAAATCGGCTGTCACACCGGTGTCATACAGGGACAATTTCTTTATATTGTCGTAGAAATCATCAAATTCCTCCTGGGTATCAGCCTGAAAGAATTTATAGAATTTAAACACAGTATCGGTTTTTTTATATACCTGGGAGCGGAACACGGCGATTACTTCATAGTTTCTTTGACACTCCTTCGTATATAATATAATGTTTTTGTGTTCCTGCCAGTAGCTTTCGTCCTCATAATCCGGCAGATTTCCGAACATGGCTCCCGACTCCATATTATGCCCATGAATGATCAGGTTTGTGGTCAGCGGATCCAGGCTGCTGTCGGTGTCCAGAATCAGGCAGCCGTTGTAATCCCTGGAGCCGTCAAATCCCCGGTACAAATAGTATTCTTCGTCCCTTGGAGTCCACATGACAGGGTAATCGATCCCGGTATCCGGAATCTGCAGCCAGGCCGCCATATCCTCGTTGGCGAGAAAGCTGTCCCGGTAGGGATTAACCACGGGCTCGGGCGTGGGCTCGGGCGTGGGTTCAGGCTCCGGTGTTGGCTCCGGGGAAGGAGAGGGTGTCAGGGTCTGAGCTTCGGACTCTGCCCTCAGAGCTTCGGCGGAAGCGCGCAGCGCGTCCAGTGTCTCCCGGGCCTGCCGGTCTTTCCAAAAATGCAGACCTGCCAGTATAATGCCGGCTGCAAGACACAGAACGGCGATGACAGCCAGCAGGACGGCGGCTTTCTTTTTTGTGAATTTCATGTGATTCCTCATTTTTATATTGTAAAAATTCCCTCTGTTTTCTGCTGTCCGCGCGGCTGCTTTGGCATCTGAGAAAGCATGTATATTGGAGCTTTCCCCATATATCCTCCTGTTAAACCTGCGGACAATCCGGAACCGAAATTTTGTCATAAGCGCAGAATTTCATGGAATTAATCCGCAACGATTTCAAGTAAGATATGGCATAACCCGATAAACACCGTAAAATAAAGCCGGAACTTGTCCGAAGCTTCGGATTTAATCCAAAAGAGGGTTCAATTCCCCACAGCTTGCTGCGGGGAGTTTTATTCGGAAAAAACAGGGTATGATATTATTATACCTGCAAATACAGTAAAGTCAAGAAAAGTCAGTGTGTTTTTGCATGTGCTTTTGAAATCCGGAAGTGGGCGGCGGGCAGGAATATACAATCACGGGCAAGCCCGATAAAAGATACCTGGTGCAGGGGGTGCTGGTCAATGGAGAGTAACAGTGATATGAGAGACGAAAGCGGAAAAGCCGGGTCTGCGATTCTGCGCGTCCTGATAAAGCTTCTTCTGGGAGCGGCGGCAGCTGTGTCCCTGTGCGCCATTGTCGTACTCGTTCTGCAGATTTCAGGGAAGAACAGTCTCTACAGCAGGGCGGACAGCGGGGAAATGCTCCATGCATTGTCGGAGATGACGGTAAAGCAGGGGGGAGACTCCGGCGGGGGAAGCGAAGAGGATGAGGAATGGATGGACGGAGATATCCGTTATCAGGGAATTCATTACCGGTATAACGAGGATGTGGTATGCGGCAGGTAAAATGCCGCCGCAAATCAGTAATCTGTAAATAACGATTAACCATGCATGCGTAATTGACGGTGCGTAATAAAAAATGAAATCCCTGGTCATGTGGTTGTTGGGGCTGTCGGGAAATAACATTTTTCAGACCTGTGTCCCAAGAAGACATCTCCCGCAGTTTTTATGTGCCTTTCGGCATGAACTCTTCTGCGGGAGATGTCTTTTTTGCTGCCTGTACTTTGTTCAGGCCTTTATATATGCCTTCTTTTATGCCGCTGCCGGTGTCTTCTGGCGGCTTCGGGCGCGCCGTTTGGCCTGGCCTGCGCCATTCTGCCGTGAGCCTTTTTGGCGGAAGGCACGGCGTCTCTTCCTTCCTGACGTATTTTGGTATAACAGCTGTCGCATACTCCGAAGGAGGCTTCCAGTGCCAGGGGCATACCGCAGTACTGGCATTTGCGGATATACATTTTCTTGTCCTTTGACAGACAGCGCATGATGGTGTCTTCCGTTTTGGCCCGTTCCCGTTCCAGCCGGTCCGTATCCACTTCCTTGCCCAGGCGTACCGAGAACTGATAATACAGATCCAGCAGCTTATAGAAGGTTTCGTAGCGCATCAGGCCGGTATCGGAACACATGATCAGAGCCGGGAAATGCAGGGAGACGTCCGCCGTGTAGGTTTTGCAGTAGTACAGCCACAGATCCACCACATCCCGGTTCCTGGTGTCGATGGAGCAGGTCAGCATACGGTAAAGGATATGCTTGTCCTCGAAACCGTCGATTTCCTTTCTGTCCCGGTACGCTTTCTCGTAAAGGAACAGCACTTCCTCAATGCTGATTTTCTCAAAGGGAGGATCGATCTCCACGGATTTCCAGATGGTCATCACCGCGTCCAGGGGATCATCCATGTCCAGAAGCACCTGGGGAAAGCCCAGGCTGACATGATCCACCTTCGGCTCCTCCTGAAGGAAGCGTTCCCTGATAAACGCAAGGCCTTCCGGTCCCACGGCGTTGACATATCCTGTGTCATAGAGACCGAATCTCCCTGCCCGGCCGGCAATCTGGCGGATTTCAGCGGTGAGTAAAGGACGGTTATGCTTTCCGTCAAATTTGCTGGTCTGTACGAATACGATGCGCCTTACGGGCAGATTTAAGCCCATGCCGATGGCGTCCGTGGACACTACCACATTGGTTTTCCCTTCGGCGAAGATGCGTATCTGCCTGCGGCGGATTTCCGGGGGAAGGCTTCCGTAGATCACGCTGACCTGATGCCCGCTGCGCTCCAGGCGCCCGGCGATATCCAGAACCATCCGCTTGGTAAATACGATGAGCGCGTCCCCCTCCTGCACGTCATCGGGGAAGGAGAAGGCTTCTTCTTCGCAGACCAGGGGAGTCTTACGCTCATATCTGTGTATTTCACAGGTATCCCCGCACAGGGAGATCAGATGTGTGATGACTTCTTCCGCGGAAGCGCTCAGGCAGACATGGATCTCCTGTGCCTGAATGCCCAGGATAGCCCTGGTCCAGGAATGCCCCCTGTCGGAATCCGCTATCATCTGGGCTTCATCGATAACCGCCACATCATATTTCAGATCCAGATCCAGCATTTCCACGGTGGAGGAGATGATCCGGCTGTTTTCTTCATAGATGCGCTCCTCGCCGGTAAGCATGGTGCAGGGAATCCGGGCATCCTTCATTTTCTCATAGACCTCCAGGGCCAGCAGCCGCAGGGGGCCCAGATACACTCCTTTTTCAGCCTGCTTCAGCCTCTCCAGGGCCTGGTAGGTCTTGCCGCAGTTGGTGGGGCCGATATGCAGGACGAATTTCCGGGACATCTCCAGCGCCTCGGGGAATTCCGTCTCCGGCCTGGTGGGAACCATGCCGATGATCTGACTGCGAAGCTCTACGTTCATATAGCGGTTCAGAACAGCGCGCAGGCTCTTCTGACAGATATCGTAGGACTGCTCCGTCCGGAGAAATTCCAGAAATTTATTGGTGACAAGCTCCTGTTCATCCTGCCTGAGACTGGATATGTCAAGACGTACCAGTTCGTTTATCATGAGATCCCTGATTTTCATAATGGAAATCAGGTTGTTTTCGCGGAATGCAAAATAAGACAGATTGCGGAGCTGCCGGTGGTATTCGTCCAGATGCGCCTGGCTTACCCGGCCGTCCCTGGCCTCTTTCATTTCGGCGGCCAGGCGGTCGATCCTCTCTCTGTAGGTTTTTTTACCGTCATTGTTTTTCTTTTTTAATTTCAGGGCACAATCCTTATATTGGGAAAAGTAGAACTGTGCCAGCTTTTCTTTCTGTACCATCAGTCGTTCCATACCGCCCGACAGGGCGTCCTCTATATATATTGAATATCCAAAATGGGGCTTTGATACATGATACCCGAATCAGTATAGCATAAATTATCCGTTTACAAAAGAGGAAAATGAGAATGAATATTTGTCCATAATCCACGTCAAAACACATTATGAATTGACTATACACAAATTGTGTAGTAAAATTAAGGCAGCATAGAAAAAGAGAGGGATATGAAGTGATAGGGACAGGAAGCAGGATCGGTATGCTGACCGTGGAGGAGGCTACCGAACAGAGAAAAGGAGGATATATCGTCTGGCGCTGCCGCTGCGACTGCGGCGGGGAGATTCTGGCGGACACTCGCTGTCTCCAGAGGAAATCCGTGCGGGACTGCGGGTGCAGATCCCCGCTGCGGCCCGGACAGAAAGATATTACCGGGCTGCGCTTCGGGAAACTGACCGCCGTAAGGCCGACGAAGGAACGGAGCAGACGGGGCAGCACGGTCTGGCTGTGCAGGTGCGACTGCGGCAGAGAGGTGAAAGTGCAGCTGGATCAGCTGACATCGGGATTGCGCAAAAGCTGCGGATGTCTGAGTCATCCGCCGAGAAAGGACTATATCGGAAAGCGCTTCGGGAAGCTGACGGTGACGGGGTATGCCGGGAAGCGGGCGGGAATGCACCGGTGGGAGTGCCGCTGCGACTGCGGCCGGGAGACGGTAGTGGGGCAGACGCTTCTGCAGAACGGTAAGACCAGGAGCTGCGGCTGCCTGCAGGCTGAGATATACAGAGAAAACCTGAAGCTGACGGAGGGAACCTCCGTGACGATTCTGCAGGCGATTAAGAGGGGACGGCTGATCAAAACCAATACAAGCGGTTATAACGGAGTCTATTACAATAAAAGGAAGAATCGGTGGACGGCCCAGATTACCTTTCAGGGAAGGACCCGGTACCTGGGCTCCTTCGAACTGCTGGCGGACGCGGTGGAGGCCAGGCGGCAGGGGGAGAAAATCTATGATGCCTTTCTGGAACAGCTGGGCGGGGACGGGAACAATACATGATTATTTTGACATTTATTCCGGAGTATAGTATTATGAAGCTGCCATCATGTGTTGTCCGGAATGATTATTTTCATTGAGAAGGAACGGTATAAGCCATTCCTGAGGCCGGTCTGCAGAATGACCGGCCTGTTCGGTATTACAGGGGAGGAATTATGCTGTCTGAGGGAGAATAGACGCAGGGAGGACGAAGCTTACGAAGAGATTTCAGGATATTAAGGAGGAGGGTATGCGCAGCAATCTGACCACGCTCTGCTACATAGAGAGGGATGAACGCTATCTGATGCTTCATCGGGTGAAAAAGGAAAAGGACATCAACCGGGATAAATGGATCGGTGTGGGCGGGCATTTCGAGGAGGGGGAATCTCCGGAGGAATGCCTGCTGAGAGAGGTAAAGGAGGAAACGGGGCTTACGCTGACCGCGTGGAAGCTTCGGGGGATCATCACCTTTGGCACGGATACCTGCGATACGGAATACATGTTCCTCTATACGGCGGATTCCTATACGGGAGAACTGAAGGAATGCGACGAGGGGAATCTGGAATGGGTGGAGAAGTCCGCAGTCTGTGAACTGCCCATATGGGAGGGGATAAAATCTTCTTCCGCCTGCTGGAGGAGCAGGCAGGCTTTTTCTCCCTGAAGCTTTCCTACGTGGGTGACAGACTGGCGGAGGCCGTGCTGGACGGGAGACGGCTTTCACAATTCCCAAGCTCCTAATCCGGACAAACCGGAATCGAAATATTGACATTTAGAGCAGGATTTCGTTGTAAAGAGCCTAAGAGGAGGGAGTTTCAGGAGGAAGTCATAAAAGAATGAAGAGGATGGTTGGTCTGAGTATTATTACGGCAGCGTCGGTGCTGGCATTGTGTTTCCTGATCCTTTTGCTTTTCTGGGAGAAGAATCTGGAGGCGCCAGGGGACGGATGGGCGGCTGAGGCTTCTCGGATATCGTCCGGGGCGGAAGCAGGCGTCGGGAGTGCTGGCATTGCGGAAGCAGATATCGGAGAGGACGGCATTGCAGAAGACGAATCCGCAGCGTCCTCCGGTCTTCCGGAAGAGCCGGAAAGACTGGAAGGAAATGAAGAGCCGGGGGAAAACGAAGAACCTGCGGAGTATGATGTGGTTCTCATGGCGCTGGGGGACAATCTGCTCCACGAGGGGATCGTCAACACCGGGCGCAGGGCGGACGGCAGCTATGACTATTCCTTTCTTTTTGAAGGAGTCGCCGACTTTCTGGCATTGGCCGATATAAAGGCCATCAACCAGGAAACGATTTTCGGCGGGAACCACCTGGGGTTCCCGGGATACCCTCGGTTTAATTCCCCTACGCAGGTGGGAGACGCCATAGCCGCGGCAGGCTTTAACGTGGTGCTCCATGCTACGAACCACGCCGCGGACCAGGGGATTGAGGGGATCTATCACTGTGCCGGTTACTGGGAGGAGCACCCTGAAGTGCTGATGGCGGGAATCTCCGGTAAGGAGGAGCGGGAACGGATACAGCTCCTTGAGATAAAGGGAATCACCTTTGCGATCCTGAACTACACCTACAGTCCCAATACGTCCACGCTGTCCTCAGAGCTTATGGGCCATCTGAATATGCTCTGTGCTTACAACGAGAATACAGGAGTGATTAATTTCACGGCGCTGAATCCGCAGGTGGCGGCTGACATAAAGGAAGCGGAGAGGATGGCGGACGTTGTCGTGGTATTTCCCCACTGGGGAACGGAATACAGGACGGAACCCTCCGGATACCAGCGCATTTTTGCGGAGGAGATGACGCAGGCGGGGGCGGATCTCATCATCGGCACCCATCCCCATGTACCCCAGCCCGTGGAATGGGTGGTTTCGGAGAACGGTAATAAGGCCCTGTGCTATTTTTCACTGGGAAACTATGCCTCGCTTCAGAAGAATCCCCAGTGCATGCTGGAAGGAATGGCCTGGGTCACATTCCATGTGGACGGGGACGGTGTGTCACTTTCGGAAGAAAAAACGGGAGTGCTGCCGCTGGTGTGCCACTATAAGAGAGGCTCCATGCATCTGGAGCGTATTTATTTGCTGGAGGAGTACACGGAGGAGCTGGCTTACAGGCACGGTATTCAGGATTATGAGGGCTGCTGGAGGCTGCGCCTGCCGGAGCTGCAGCGGTGGAGCCGGGAAATATTCGGCGGCTGGACGTTTACAAGGGAGGAGCTGGAGAAGGGAAGCGGGAGGACGGCGGCCGGACGGGAGCAGGCCGGAGACGGCGGAGTGAGAGCAATGTGATTCCCCTTGACATTGCTCTTTTCTTATGGTATAAATGTATTAAGATAATTAATACACTTATGACTGCGACAAAACAGTCTCCCGGAATTTACCGCTGGAAAGCGGCGGCGCCTTCTTTATACTTTTCTTAAAGACCGGGGGAATCTGTAAAATTGAAATTCCGGAGGGCCGGGAAGATGCGGCCTGGGGATTTCGGAAGGTTATCATAGGCTCTCGGAATCTTCTGGCAGAAAATGGCGTTTAATAATTCGGGGGTTCCTTAAAAGGCGGGGAATTTGCAAAAACGAAATCTCAGAGGATTCAAAAACAGCGCCTGGGAATTCCGAGAGAATATTATAAGGAAAAAGAGGAAGAAAGGATGATTCTGTTGGATTATCGGGATAAGCGCCCTATCTATGAACAGGTGGTGGAAAAGCTGGAAAGACTGATTGTGAGCGGCGCTCTGGAGCCGCTTACAAGGATGCCCAGCGTGCGCAGCCTGGCCATGGAGCTTTCCGTGAATCCCAATACCATACAGCGTGCCTATGCCCAGCTGGAGCAGGACGGCTATCTCTACACTGTCTCCGGCAGGGGCAGCTTTGTGACGGACCAGAGCGACTGGCGGGAGAGCAGGCAGAGAAGGATTCTTGAGGAGTGGGGGAATGTGACGCTGCAGGCCAGGGAGGCGGGAGTTCTCAGGGAAAGGCTGGAAGAGGAACTGCGCAGAATCTATGAATCCGGGTGACTTTCCGGGAGGCATCGGCCGGAATGCAGGGCCGGAAGATCCGAAGGAAGCAGGCATGCCGGGCCAGGGCGTGAGAGGGCGCCGGTGTGCGGGAGCCGGAAAGCCGGTGCGCCCCGGATAGCTTCGGGGAAGGACAGGAAAGGCATGGACGGGATGAAGAATCAGGAGGGCGGTTCATGATAGAATTGCGAGATGTGAGCAAGAATTTTGATAAGATAAAGGCGGTGGACAGGGTCAGTGCAGTCATCGGGGAGGGGCATGTATTCGGACTGATCGGAACCAACGGCGCGGGGAAATCCACCCTGCTGCGCCTGCTCTGCGGCGTGCTGAGACCGGATGAGGGAAGCGTTTATGTGGACGGGGAGGAGGTATACGACAACCCGGCGGCCAAGGGAAAGCTTTTCTATATATCCGACGAGCAGTATTTCTTCAAAAGCGGGACGCCGGAGGATATGCTTCGGATGTATCGAACCTACTATCCGGATTTCGACCGGGAGAAATGGAAGGGGATGATGGACAGGTTCGGCTTAGACAGGGGCAGAAAGATCAACACCTTTTCCAAGGGAATGAAAAAGCAGCTGTCCGTGATCTGCGGCATCTGCGCGAATACCAGGTACCTGCTCTGCGACGAGACCTTCGATGGCCTTGATCCGGTGATGCGGCAGGCGGTGAAGGCTGTTTTCGTAAAGGAGATGGAGGAGAGAGGGCTGACTCCCGTCATTGCCTCCCATAACCTGCGGGAACTGGAGGATATCTGTGAATATGTGGGACTGCTCCACAGGGGAGGGATTCTGTTTGAAAAGGATCTGGATGAAATGAAGCTGAACCTGCACAAGGTACAATGTGTGGTGAGGGACGGGGAAATGCTGCGGCGGATTCGGGAAGGCCTGTGCGTGGCCGCCGCGGACAAACGGGGAAGTCTCCATACCTTTACGGTGAGGGGGAGCAGGACAGAGGTGGAAGCCTTTCTGGAAGAGGTTTCTCCCGTATTTTACGAGCTGCTCCCCCTGTCCCTGGAGGAGATTTTTATCAGCGAAACGGAGGTAAGGGGCTATGATGTCAAAGCACTTATTCTTTAAGACCACGACCTTTAAGATCATGAGGGAGGATCTGCGGCATAAGCTCTGGATGATCGTCCTGTCCGTCCTGGGGAATTTCCTGCTGCTGCCGGTGGTCTGGCTGATCATGAGAAGCAATATGTACGGGAATTCTGTCATGCTTGGATTGACCCGGGCGAATCAGGCAGGTGAGCTCCTGGCAACGAATTTTGACTTTTTTACCGGATACATCCCCGTCCTTGGCGGCATCTTCTGCATTTTTTGCGCCTTTGTGACAGGGCTTTTCAGTTTTCGGTTTTTATTCCATAAAAATATGGTGGACAGCTGGCAAAGCATGCCGGTGAAGCGGAGAACGCTGTATAAAGCCTGCTATTTCAACGGAATTCTCATATGGTTTGTCCCTTTTTTCATATGTCTGGCAGCGGTCTTTCTCATGGCGGCGCCCTTTGTAAGGCGGCAGGGAGGGAACGCCATGCTGCTGGCCCTGCTGGGCCGGGCTGCCGTCACCGCGGCGGTTCTGGCGGTGGTCTTCCTGCTGGTGTATCATCTGGTGCTGACGGCCGTCATGCTCAGCGGCAATATTCTGAACACGCTGGTCTGCGCAGGGATCCTGGGATTCGGAGCCATTGTTTTCTATATGCTGGTCATCCTGTTTTTTATGGAGTATATGGAAACCTTTTATACAGCCCAGGTCAATATAGATGCCGTAGTCTATGCTTCGCCCCTGGTGTCCGCCTTCGATCTGATCTTATCCCGGGCGGACGGGCCGGAATTTACCCTCGGGTTCCGGAAGGATCTGGCCCTGAATCTGGGGATTGGACTGGCATTGGGAGCCTGCGCGTATTATCTGTATCTGAGGCGGGAATCGGAGCTGGCGGAACAGGGACTTGGGAGAAAAGGGGCGGCTGCCGTGTTCCGAATAGTATGCGGCGTGGAGGCGGGACTGGGCGGCTGGATTCTTTTTGCCATGATTGCGGTGTATTCCGGCCGGGGCTGGGGGATCTTCGGCGCTCTGCTGGGAAGCGTCCTTGTGTTCGGGGGACTGGATGTGATTTTCAGGATGGAGTTCAAAGCTTTCTTTGCCCATAAGCTCCAGATGGCTTTGACCGTGGGGGTGGCCCTTGCGGTGTGCTTTGCGTTTTCCGGAGACTGGTTCGGCTATGACACCTGGCTGCCGGACAGGGAGGAGATTGCGCAGATTTCCGTATGGGACAGGAATTACGCCAATCATTTTTTTGCCATGGAAATCACCAGGGAGGAGTTCCTGGAGAGAGTGGGCTTTCAGGATATGGAGATGGTATACCCTTACCTGGAGCGCATGGCGGAGCATGAGAGCGGCGTGTGGCCGGAGGGAACCGCCTATGACAGAGTGCTCACAAGGATAACGCTGAAAAACGGAAGAAGCTATTACCGGGATTACCGGGTGGCCCAGGAGGACAGGGAGCTGATCTGGCCCATGCTTACGGAGGAAAGGTATCGGGAGTATGCCTGGCTCATCGATGAGACGGTGGCAGAGAACTGTGTGGGCTTTGAGGTGGAGACCGGCGGGGGAGCGCAGATTTTCGCAGACAATGCGAAGGCGGCCCGGGAGGTGCTTTTCCCCATTGTGAAGGCATATAACAGGGATGTGCTGGAGGATCTGGAGAGCGTGATGCTGGGAGAGGGAAGACTGCTGGCCAGGCTGAGTGTTACCTTCTTTTATTCGGACAGAGAGGGGAATATAGGACATGATAATATTTACCTGGATGTGTATCAGGGGATGGAGCATACGGCGGAGGCGCTGAAGCAGGCCGGTTTCGGGGGATGGACGGACGCTGCGGAGAGGAGCGTGGAGTCCATTGAGCTTGGCCTGCCATACCGCTATAAGCTTCTGACCGCCGAAGAGGCACTGGCTCTGGGCATTGTATACCACGAGGGCGACATGACCAAAAGGGAAGCTGTTATCCTGGCACGGGCAGGCTATGGTGTCAGCGGAGACGGGAATACGCAGATGTCCCACACGTCCCTGGACGCTCCGGGAACGGACACGATATCTGTCACGGAGCCGGATGAGATAGAGGAGCTGTTTCCGCTGCTTTCCTTTACACAGCCCTTCCACTCCACGGGTGTGTTCAGAAAAGACTATGTGGGCATACAGGTGAACAGGGAGGGAGGAATTTCCGAGATCTGGTATATTCAAAAAGGAGATCTGCCGGAGAAATATATCCTCAGGTTTGGGGAATGAAAGCATACGAAAAGGGGCTGTCCGAAAATAACTGACAGCCCCTCAGGGGGGAAAGCCCGCTGCACAGATAGTGATTCGAGCAGTAAAGAAACAAAGCGAACTCTGCAGGACGGATTTACCAAAGCAATTCCGGCAAAGCGCGGGTTCTGCTGCGGAACAGGGATTCCTCAGGAGGGTTTCTCCTGGCCGCTGCTGTCGTCAGGGGCTTCGTCTTCCTCTTCTTCCTTTTCTTCCTCCTCAGGAAGCGTCATAAGGACCTTCACAATCCGGTTCTGCTCGATGCCCTGTACCTTTAAGTGGATCCCGTTTTCCAGCACGACTTCTTCATCGTCCTCCGGCAGGCGGTTCAGATGTTCGATGATGACGCCGCCGATGGAATCGTAATTTTCGCTGTCCAGCTCCGTGTCCAGCTCGTCGTTGATATCGTCCAGCTTCATGCTGCCCTCCACCAGGTAGGTGTTATCGTCCAGCTCCTGAATGAAGTCCTCCTCGTCTGCGTCATATTCGTCGCGTATCTCTCCCACAATTTCCTCCAGCAGATCCTCGATGGTGATCATGCCCACCGTGGCGCCGTACTCGTTCAGCACGAAGGTTACGCTGGTCGCTTTCTCCCGAAGCTCATAGAGAAGGTCGGACACCTTCTTGAATTCATATGTAAAATGAGCGTCCCGAAGAATGGATTTAACGTGGAAATTCTTCTCATCTTCGGTGAGGATGAAATCCTTTATGTTGATCAGTCCGATGATATTGTCGGTATTGTCCTCATATACAGGAAATCTGGTATACATGGATTCCCGGAAGGTGGAAAGCACCTCCTCAAAAGTTGCATTGATATCCACAGTCACCATATTGATTCTGGGGATCATGATATCCTTTGCCCGCGCATCGGAGAAATCAAATACATTGTAGATGATCTCCTTTTCTTCGGATTCAATGACACCGTCCTTATGGCTGGCATCCACATAGGTGCGAAGCTCCGCCTCGGTCATGGTGGTGATCTTTTTGCTGGGATCGATGCGCAGAAGACGCAGGATGCCGTTTGACATTTTATCCACCACATAGATGACGGGGGTCATGATCTGCATCAGCCAGTAGATGACACCGCTGTAGGTAAGGGAAAGCTTCTCCGAGGAAAGCATGGCCCAGGTCTTGGGGACAATCTCGCCGCAGAGCAGGATGACGATGGTCAGGATGCCCGTACCCACAGCCACCGGAATGCCGAAACGAAGGGCAATGGTGGTAGTCAGGGCGGAGGTGGACAGATTGACGATATTGTTGCCGATCAGAACGGCGCTCAGCATCTTGCTGTAGCTTTCCAATATCTTGTTGACCCTGGCGGCCCGCTTGTTTCCTTCCTCCTCCAGAGTACGCATGCGCACCCGGTTAACGGTGCTGAAAGCCGTCTCGGCCGAAGAGAAAAAGCCTGACAGAAAAATAAGAAGAACAAGAAATAAAAATTGTATACCTTCCGGAACGTCCAAAAAAATATCACTCCTTTTTGTTTTTTTGAAAATAAATATACCTGATAAAAGAATGATTGTCAAGTTCCCGGACCTGGCTGCATATTATTTTATAAAAAGTTTATAGACTATGGTCGGACAGGGGGAAATATGGAACATACGGGACAAACCTCAAAGGCGGATGGCATACCGGTGGCATTCCTGCTGAAGAGTCTGCTGTTTTCGTACATACTGACAGGGGTAATGCTGGCGCTGCTGGCGTTCCTGCTATATAAGCTGGGGCTGGGTGAGAAGACCGTATCCGTGGCCATCATCGTGATCTATGTGGCAGCCACGCTTTTCGGAGGATTTGTGGCAGGGAAGAGGATGGGCAGCCGCAAGTTCCTCTGGGGGCTCCTGATGGGGAGCGCTTATTTTCTGGTATTGACAGCGGTTTCTCTGTGCGTGGGGGGAGCCGGGATTGATGTGGGAACTTCCTTCTTTACCACTCTGGTATTGTGCGCCGGAGGCGGAATGCTGGGCGGAATGCTGAGCTGAGAACCCGATTTGGAAATTGGTGTTTAAAAGGAGCAAAAGTTCACATTTGGTTTGCATTTTTGAAAAAAACCCTTTTACAAATAGATATTTTATGATATACTACATAAAGTTTCCTGCCTGCGTTACTTTAACCCGGGATCAGGGTGCTTTGGCGTGGGGACAGGAGCATATGAGAAGAAGGAGGCTGTGTGATATGAAGCACATTAAGACTTTGACCACCAGGAATTTGAAAGAGTCCATGAAGAAGGGCGGCTGCGGCGAGTGCCAGACCTCCTGCCAGTCTGCCTGCAAGACTTCCTGCACCGTTGGAAATCAGAGCTGCGAGAAGGCGAAGAGGTAATTACATAGGGAAAGTAAACGATCAGGGCAAGCAGCGATTCCTTCGCTGCTTGAACTTTGTGGCGGTTTTTCCGGCGCCGCAGGGATTGACAATGAAGGGAATATTTTTGTGATACATCAATATAAAAGCAATGGATACAATATTGTCATGGATGTGAACAGCGGTTCCGTCCATGTGGTGGATGAGCTCGTCTATGATGTGATCCCGCTGGTGGAGAAGAGCATCGGCGGAGAGAACGAAGACAGGGACACGCTTTTGGCCCGGGTGCAGGAGGAGGGGAACTTTTCCTGTCCGGAGGAGCTTGCGGAGGCTGTGGACGAGATACTGGAATTAAAGGAGTCCGGACAGCTTTTCGCTCCGGATATCTATGAGAATTATGTATATGATTTCAAAAAGAGACAGACCGTGGTGAAGGCGCTGTGCCTCCATATCGCCCACGACTGCAACCTGGCCTGCAGGTACTGCTTTGCGGGGGAGGGAGAATACCATGGCAGGCGCGCCCTGATGAGCTTTGAGGTGGGAAAGAAGGCCCTGGACTTCCTGGTGGAGAATTCCGGGAACCGTGTGAACCTGGAGGTGGACTTCTTCGGCGGGGAGCCGCTTATGAACTGGCAGGTGGTGAAGGATCTGGTGGAATACGGCAGAACCCTGGAGGAACCCCATCATAAGAAATTCCGTTTCACTCTCACCACCAACGGAGTGCTTTTAAACGAGGAGATTCTGGAATTTGCCAACCGGGAGATGGCGAATATTGTGCTGAGCATTGACGGACGAAAGGAGATCCATGACAGGATGCGTCCTTTCCGCGGAGGACAGGGCAGCTATGACCTGATCGTGCCGAAGTTCCGGCAGACGGCGGAGAGCAGGGGAGAGACCGGATATTATGTGAGGGGAACCTTTACCCATCATAATCCGGATTTTTCCCGGGATGTGCTGCATCTGGCGGATCTGGGTTTTCAGCAGATTTCCGTGGAGCCCGTAGTGGCGGGACCGGAGGATGATTATGCCATCACCGAAGCGGATATCCCGAAGCTGAAGGAGGAATATGACATTCTGGCGGCGGAAATGCTGAAGCGCAGGAGAGAGGGAAGGGGCTTCAACTTCTTTCACTTCATGATTGATCTGGAAGGCGGTCCCTGTGTGGCAAAGCGCCTGTCCGGCTGCGGATCCGGAACGGAATACCTGGCGGTGACTCCATGGGGTGATCTCTATCCCTGCCATCAGTTCGTGGGAAATGAGAAATTCCTCATGGGAAATGTGGAGGAGGGAATCCTCAGAACAGATATCCGGGATGAATTCAAGGGCTGCAATGTCTACGCCAAAGAAAAATGCAGGAAATGCTTTGCGAAATTTTACTGCAGCGGAGGCTGTGCCGCCAATGCCTACAATTTCCACGGCAATATCAACGACGCATACGATATCGGCTGCGAACTCCAGCGGAAACGCGTGGAATGCGCCATTATGCTCAAGGCGGCGGAGGCGGCTGATATGGAACTATAAAACAGTAATTGAGCGACCGGCGCCGGGAACAATTACCGGATGGATTAAATCCGGGAAGTGTTCCGCTGAACAGGTGCCGGAGACTCAATTACGGAACTACAAATAAGAAAGGACGAAAGAACATGAAAAAAAACAGAGCGATAGCGGTATTGCTTTGCATCTTTTTGGTTCTGGCCGGAGTCACGTACATTGATATATTCGGTGTGGATCCGGAGGGCGGCGGGAGCGCTTCGGATATCAAACTGGGCCTGGACCTGGCGGGCGGCGTCAGCATTACGTATCAGGTGGTGGGAGATGAAGATCCCAGCGCTACCGATATGAGCGATACCATTGCAAAGCTTCAGAAGCGTGTGGAGGGCTACAGCACGGAAGCGCTGGTATACCAGGAGGGAAGCGACAGAATCAATATCGAGATCCCGGGAGTCAGCGATGCCAATGCGATTCTGCAGGAGCTGGGGCGGCCCGGAGCCCTGTACTTTATCTCACAGACGGATTCGGAGGGCAACCAGAATTATTCTTCACAGATGGTTCAGAATCCGGACGGCTCCTACGGAACGGCATATGTCTTGAACAAATCCATCGATGAGCTCATGGAGAATGGCTCTATTCAGGTGCAGGGAACCGATGTAAGCACTGCCCAGGCGGGGACCATGCAGACCAATATGGGTTCCGAGTTTGTGGTCTCTCTGACCATGACCGAGGAGGGCACCAAAAAGTTTGCGGAAGTCACCCAGAGAGCCAAGGACAGAGGAGAGAGCCTTGCCATTTATTATGACGGCAGCATTATCAGCGCGCCCGGTGTCAACGCGGCCATTCTGGACGGCAGTGCCCAGATTTCTCCTATGGAATCCTATGAAAGGGCGGAGAGCCTTGCTTCCACCATCCGGATCGGCGGTCTGCGGCTGGAGCTGGAGGAACTGCACTCCAAGGTGGTGGGCGCCCAGCTGGGCGTGGAAGCCATTGACACCAGTTTAAAGGCGGGAGCCATCGGTATGGGCATTGTGATTGTTTTCATGATTGCGGTATACCTGATTCCAGGCCTGGCGTCCGCCATTGCGCTGCTGGTCTATGTGGCGCTTGTCATTCTTCTGCTGAATGGCTTTGATATGACTCTGACATTATCCGGTGTGGCGGGCATTATCCTTTCCATCGGCATGGCGGTGGATGCAAATGTGATTATTTTCGCCCGTATCCGCGAGGAGCTGGCTGCCGGAAAGACGGTACGCAGTGCCATAAAGGCCGGATTTGACAAGGCTCTGTCCGCCATCATTGACGGAAATATAACAACCCTGATTGCGGCGGCCGTGCTTCTTCTGCTGGGACCGGGCACGGTGAAGGGATTTGCGCAGACGCTGGCACTGGGTATCGT
The DNA here is from genome assembly GCA_910589035.1 of uncultured Acetatifactor sp. GTDB lineage: Bacteria > Bacillota > Clostridia > Lachnospirales > Lachnospiraceae > Acetatifactor. The sequence continues at coordinate 62,161 of CAJUSI010000096.1, forward strand.
ACTGTCCATGTTCACCGCTCTGGTGGTGACCAGATATCTGATCTATGCTTTCTATGCGCTGGGGCTGAAGGACGCGAAGTTCTACGGTGTGGCGAAGGAGCATAAGGCATTGAATATTCTATCCAAAAAAGGACTCTTTTTCGGTATTTCCGCCGGGGTGATTGCGGCGGGCTTCATCGTCATGGGCGTACACAAGGCATCGGACGGCGACGCGCTGAATTACAGCCTGGAGTTCAAGGGCGGTACGGCGACAACGGTCACCTTTAACGAGGCCATGACGCTGGAAAAGGCCAATGCGGAGGTTGCCCCTCTGATAGAGAAGATTACAGGCAGCGCCGTACAGATTCAGACAGTACAGGATTCCGAAGAGGTGATTTTCAAAACCAGCAGCCTGAACGTAGAGCAGAGAGAGGCTATGACGCAGATGTTTATGGAGAATTTCGGTATCGATGAGAAGATGATTACTTCCGAGACCATCAGCTCCACCATCAGCGACGAGATGAAATCTGATACCATTATTGCAGTGGCAGTAGCGATTGTCTGCATGCTGATCTATATCAGGATTCGGTTCAGCGATATCCGGTTCGGCGTCAGCAGTATCATTGCACTGCTGCATGACGTGCTGGTGGTGCTGGCATTTTACGCGGCGGCCAGGGTATCCGTGAGCAATACCTTTGTGGCCTGCATGCTGACCATTGTGGGTTACTCCATCAACGCCACCATCGTCATTTTCGACCGTATCCGTGAGAATATGAGGGGAATATCCCAGAAGGATGAGCTGAAGGAGATCGTGAATAAGAGCATTACCCAGACCATGTCCAGGAGCATTTTTACATCTCTGACTACCTTTATCATGGTGGCGGTGCTGTATATCCTGGGTGTCACCAGTATCCGGGACTTTGCACTTCCTCTGATGGTGGGCATTGTCTGCGGAGCTTATTCTTCCGTCTGCCTGGCGGGCAGTCTCTGGTATCTCTTCCGTGTGAAATTTGTGCCCAAGAAGAGTGAATAAGAGCACAGGCCGGAAACAGAAGAAAAAGAAACAGATACATGGAGCAGCAAAAACCGGTTTTCATGCAGGAAGACCGGTTTTTGCCTTATTGGAAGGCCCGCCGCCAGGCGGACATGCAATCGGTAAGGCGCCGAAGACACCTTCGGGCCGATAAAGGACATGAATGCTGCTTACGGGCTGTTCGCCTGAATCGGAACAGAGCGGGAGCAAATTTTATCGTCATGCATATGATTTTGCCGGCAGGCACCGGGACGAAAGGGAAAAACAGGTGAAAAACAAGCGAATTCGCGGGCAGGTGTTGAATCTGCGGGACAAATCTGTTACAATAGAGACTGGAATTTTTACAGACAGACCACAGAAAGGTATGGACGATCGTGAAGATAATCGATAAGATAATTGGTACACACAGCAAGAGAGAGCTGAAGCGGATAGCACCCCTGATAGAGCAGATTGAGAGCTTACGCCCCCGGATGCAGGCTCTCTCGGATGAGGAGCTTAAAGGGAAAACGGCGGAATTTAAGAAGCGGCTGGCGGAGGGCGCTACATTGGACGACCTGCTTCCGGAGGCCTACGCCGCGGTGAGAGAGGCCACAGCCAGAGTGTTGAAGACAGAGCACTACAGGGTACAGCTTATGGGCGGCATTGTTATGCACCAGGGACGTATTGCGGAGCTGCGTACCGGCGAGGGTAAGACCCAGACCTTCCTGCTGCCGGCCTATCTCAATGCCCTGGAGGGCAAGGGGGTCCATGTGGTGACGGTCAATGATTATCTGGTAAAGCGTGATGCGGAATGGATGGGACAGGTGCATGAATTCCTGGGACTGTCCGTGGGCATGGTGCTCAACGGGATGAACAGCGAGGAGCGCCAGAAGGCGTACCGGTGCGATATCACCTATGTGACCAATAATGAGCTGGGCTTCGACTATCTGCGCGACAATATGGTAATCTACAAGGAGCAGCTTGTCCTGAGGGGACTTCATTTCTGCATCATCGACGAAGTGGACTCCGTTCTTATCGACGAAGCCAGGACGCCTCTGATCATTTCCGGTCAGAGCGGTAAATCCACTGCGCTCTATGAGATGTGCGATCTGCTGGCAAGGCGCATGCACAGGGGCGAGGACGTGCAGGAATTGACCAAGATGGACGCCATCATGGGTGTGGTGCAGGAGGAGACAGGGGACTTTATCGTAAACGAGAAGGATAAGGTCATCAACCTGACTGAGGCAGGCGTGAAAAAGGTGGAGGAATTCTTCCATATCCAGAACTTTGCGGATCCCGAGAATCTGGAGATCCAGCACAATATCATTCTGGCTCTGCGGGCCCACAACCTTATGTTCCGGGATCAGGACTATGTGGTCAAGGACGAACAGGTGCTGATCGTGGATCAGTTTACGGGACGTATCATGCCGGGACGCCGTTATTCCGACGGCCTGCATCAGGCAATCGAGGCCAAGGAGCATGTGAAGGTGAAGCGGGAGAGCAAGACCCTGGCTACCATCACCTTCCAGAATTTCTTCAATTTATTCGAAAAGAAATGCGGCGCTACGGGTACGGCTCTCACGGAGGAGAAGGAGTTCCGGGAGATCTACGGCATGGATGTGGTGGAGGTTCCCACCAATGTGCCCGTGATCCGTAAGGATCTGCAGGACGCCGTATATAAGACAAGAGCGGAAAAGCTTGCGGCCATTGTGGATTCGGTGGAGGCTGCCCATGCCAAGGGACAGCCTGTGCTGGTGGGTACCATCACCATTGAAGCCAGTGAGGAACTGAGCAAAATGCTGACGAAAAGGGGGATCCGGCATAAGGTGCTGAACGCGAAGTTCCACGAGATGGAGGCGGAGATCGTGGCGGATGCCGGTATTCACGGAGCGGTTACCATCGCCACCAATATGGCGGGCCGCGGTACGGATATCAAGCTGGATGAGGAAGCGAGAGCGGCAGGAGGCCTGAAGATCATCGGCACAGAGCGTCATGAGTCCAGGCGTATAGACAATCAGCTCAGAGGCCGTTCCGGACGTCAGGGAGACCCCGGCGAATCCAAGTTTTATATTTCCCTGCAGGATGATCTGATGCGGCTCTTCGGTTCCGAGCGGCTTATAGGGATGTTCAACGCCATGGGGATACCGGAGGGGCAGGAGATCGAGCACAAGGCTCTGACCAGCGCCATCGAATCCGCCCAGAAGAAAATAGAGAACAATAACTTCGGCATCCGCAAAAATCTCCTGGAATATGATCGGGTTATGAGCGAACAGAGGGAGATTATCTACGAGGAACGGCTTCGGGTATTGAATGGGGAGAGCATGCGGGATTTCATTTACAAGATGATTACCGATATCACGGAGAACTGTGTGGATATCAGCATCAATGAAGACGCCGATGTGGATGAGTGGAATTTCAGTGAGCTGAATACGCTGCTGATTCCCACCATCCCCCTGAAGCCTGTGACCAGGGAGCGCGTGAGTACGCCGAAAAAGAACGCCCTGAAGCAGCAGCTGAAGGAGGAGGCCGTGAAGCTCTATGAGAGCAAGGAGGCGGAATTCCCCGATGCGGAGGCTATCCGCGAGCTGGAGAGAGTGGTTCTGCTGAAGGTGATTGACAGAAAGTGGATGGATCATATCGACGATATGGAGCAGCTGCGTCAGGGAATAGGACTGCAGGCCTATGGGCAGAGGGATCCCCTGGTGGAATACAAGATGAGCGGCTACAATATGTTCGATGAGATGACCCAGAATATCAAGGAGGAGACGGTAAGGCTTCTGTTCCATATCAAGGTGGAGCAGAAGGTGGAGCGGGAGCAGGTGGCCAAGGTGACCGGCACCAATAAGGACGACAGTGCGGCGAAAACCCCGGCGAAGCGCAGCAATGCCAAGGTTTACCCCAATTCTCCCTGCCCCTGCGGCAGCGGCAAGAAATACAAACAGTGCTGCGGACGCAAGGCCTGAATGGGGGATTCAGAAAGGAATGCTGAGGCATGAAACCCGAGCTTCAGAAGAAGGGAAACTGTTTTCTGTATTTTCTCTGGATCGGCGCTGTACTTGTTCTATCGGATCAAAGAATGAAATGGCTGCGTGTTTTGGCGGTATAGTAGATGGACTGAAAAAGTGATAATGAGAAAGCAGGTGCAGGGATGGTAGAGCTTGATCAGATGAAAACGGAAATTATGACTTATGAGGAGACGCTGAAGGAAGTGCGGGAGTCTCTGGATTTGGTCAATAAGTCAAAGAGGATTGAAGAGTTGGAGAGGGAGATGGAGGCGCCCGGCTTCTGGGATAATCCGGACAGCTCCAACCGGAAAATGAAGGAACTAAAGGAGCTGAAAAATGTGGTGGACGGCTGCAATAAGCTTTCCACACAGTTTGAGGATATCCTGACCCTCATCGAAATGGGATACGAGGAGAATGACGCCTCCTTAATTCCGGACATCCGGGCCGAGCTGGATGAATTCATCGGCGAATTCGAGGCGCTGCGCCTTGGCACGCTTCTCTCCGGTGAATACGATGGGAATAACGCCATTCTGAAGCTGAACGCGGGAGCGGGGGGCACAGAGAGCTGCGACTGGTGCAGCATGCTCTACCGCATGTATACCAGATGGGCGGAACGGAAGGGCTATGCGGTGGAAGTGCTGGATTATCTGGACGGGGATGAAGCAGGGATTAAATCCGTAACCTTTCAGGTCAACGGAACCAATGCCTACGGCTACCTAAAGTCCGAGAAGGGAGTTCACAGATTGGTGAGAATCTCGCCCTTCAACGCCCAGGGTAAACGGCAGACCTCCTTTGTATCTCTGGACGTGATGCCGGACATTGAGGAAGATCTGGATGTGGAGATCGATGAGAAGGATCTGCGGATTGATACCTATCGAAGCAGCGGTGCAGGCGGACAGCATATCAACAAGACCTCCTCCGCTATCCGCATCACGCATATTCCTACGGGAACCGTGGTGCAGTGCCAGAACGAGCGCAGCCAGTTTCAGAACAAGGACAAGGCCATGCAGATGCTGAAGGCCAGGCTCTATCTGCTGAAGCAGGAAGCCAATGTGGAGAAGCTTTCGGACATTCGCGGGGAGGTCAAGGAGATCGGCTGGGGGAATCAGATCCGCTCTTATGTGCTCCAGCCCTATAAGCTGGTAAAGGATCTGCGCACAGATGTGGAGACCGGCAATACGGACGCGGTGCTGGACGGGGCCCTGGATCCCTTTATCAACGGGTATCTGAAATGGATTAATCTTTCGCAGAAAAATGAATAAAGAGTATTTATCAGGGATATGGGTGTTCTGCAGAATGCCCATGTCCTCTTTTTACGTGAGAGAATATTCCGCAGCCTGCTGTTCACGGTCAAAAATCAACCATCAAGGGCCATACGCTTGCGTGGGAAATGTATTACTATTTTAGACAGAAATAAATGAAACTAAGGAAATTATGTGGATGAATTTTAATCGGGGAAGTGGGGATACGGCAACATGTTACGCATCGCTATCGTAGACGATAATATCTATTTTGCAGAGGCTGTGGAGAAGCAGACGGAAGCTTTTTTTGTATTGAAGGGGGAAGTCGTTGAAATCTGGAAGGGGTGCGGCAAAGATTTACTGGGAATACTGGAAAAAAGGCAGAATTTTGAAATATATTTCTTAGATGTGAAAATGCCGGAGATGAACGGATTGGTTTTGGCTGAAAAAGTGCGGGCCTTCGATCCGGGGGGAAGAATTATATTGCTTACCGCATACGACAGGTATGCGCTTCAGGGAATTCGGCTGGGGGTGTATTATTATATCCTGAAGGATCATTATGAGCCGGAGTTATTCCGGATATCAGATGCTTGGTCAATGGGCCGTATTTTTGCTGTGCTGTATCCTGCTGTATCTGGTAATCCTGATAAGCATGGTGCTGGAGGAAGTGAAAATTGAGAGGGAAAGGCAGGAAGTAAAGTCATACATGCTTGAGCGCCAGTATCAGGAGCTTCTGGAAATCCATCGGGAACATGGCATTCTTGTGCATGATGTGAAGAATCACATGCGTATGATTGAGGCGATGATAGAACATGGGAGGACAGAAGAAGCGGCCGCCTATATCTCCAGGATACTCGGAGAATTGTCGAGGGGAAGAGATGTCATTTGGAGCAATCATGAAAGTATGAATCTGATTTTGAATATGAAGTTTCGGGAAGCCCGGAAGGCACAGATCAGGGTGGAATGTCATTGTGATGACATGAGCGGACTGGCATTGTCACTGGTCAAGATATGTGCACTGTTTTCAAACCTTTTGGACAATGCTATTGAAGCAAATAAGAAATGCCCGGCAGATATGGAGCGAAGGATAGTTCTGATCTGCGCCAGACGGGAGAAAATGCTTATGATTTCCCTTTCAAACCCTGCGGAACAGATGAGGACAGGTCAGAGAAAACGCCTTCTGGAGACTACAAAGGAGGACGGAAAACTTCACGGATTCGGTATGCTTAGCGTTCAAAAAGTGATTGACAATCATCATGGACATATGAGAGTGGATGTGAAGGAGAAAGAATTTTCTATTGTAATTTATCTGGCAGCATTTAGAGAATAGGCTTTTATAATGCTGCGGAAGCGATTTGCGGCCTAAAAGAAGCGATTGACGGCTGAGGTATTGAAAATCAGGCATGCCATGTATTAAAATATTCCAAAGCCGGAGTATGCGAGTGTGAAGATGAAGGAGGAGAAGGGGGCTATGAAAAAGAAGGATTTTTCGAAAAAGGTTACTATTTTGTCGGTTCTCATGATTGGTGTGATCCTATGCGGCGCAATCATTTTTGCAGCGTCAGGCGGAAAAGGAAGAAATATTCAGGACAGGGATGCAAAATGTGAAGACATTTGGGGGCGGAAAGCGGAAGAATTGAGAGACAGTCTATGTGATAGGAAGGGGATTGATGAAGCAATCATCCAGATAATGCGGGATGCAGATGGAGAAATAAGCATGGTATGGGCAGCCATTATCATAAGCGAGGAATTGTTTGATTCGGAAAAAGAAAAGCTGTCAGAGTTAGTGGTGAATTGTTTTGAAGGTCTGGATGACAATGTTATTGATATTACATATATGGACTCCTCTTCCTTTGAGATATTAAATCCTGATGAGACAACGGCGTTCTGAAATGTATATGGGAAAAAGGTGTTTATGAGATTTCTCTCAACTGTAATATGCTTAGTATTGCTTTGATCAATGACAGTTTTTGCAGAAGAAGAGTATGTATATGACGATGAAAGGCAGGAAAAACTGAATCGGAATGTAATTCGAAGATAGATAGCTTTAGGGAAGGCAGCATGTGATAAGGGGCACATGCTGCCTCATAATAATCAGGAAAGTCCTTCGACAGGAGCATGTTAACCCCTACTTTTCCTGGGGATTCATCAGGTCCAAGAAGAAATAGGTATAGGTCATCTGCATATAGGGCTCCAGCCAGAGGAAGCCGATGCCGAGGCTTAAGATACACAGAAGCATCATGGGAAGAAAGCTCAGCTCCAGGCAAAAAAGCCGCTTCCGCTGGCCCTTCATAATGCGCCAGCATAGCTGCAGGGTTTCCTTCCCGGAGTTCTGCGGAAAGTCAAATAACAGGTAGAAGGACATGGCAATGCTCAGGTAGAAGGGAATATAAATGCAGAATCCCATGACCGTCGCCGCCAGGGAATAGAACAGCCATGACAGGCCCTGTCTGCCCAGGTATTGCTGCAGCAGGTACTGACCGGGCCAGAGACAGACAGCCCGGCAGATGGTCATTGCGGCGGAGACGGTCAGTATTTTTCGGGAATCTGTTTTGAATCCGTAGAACAAATCCCGGAGCGACAGGGGCTGTCCGCAGGCCAGATTCAGATAATACAGGGTGATTCCTGCGTTCATGACACCAAGGATAATATTGGCGATAAGCAGCAATGCGTCAAACATAAAGGAAATGGCAGTGACTGCATCCCTGGAATCGGTTATGGCATAGACAGAATTCATGGTGCTGCCGGCGACTGTACTGATCACCAGCTGCACCATCCAGGAAATGACAGTGCTTATGAGCAGCAGCAGTATGGCGCCCCCGTATTTGCCTTCCAGCCTGTCCTTGGCACTGTTCTTAAATTCAAAGTTTTTCTTGTATTGTTTCATCTATATAATACTGTCTCCTATCCTATTATCTCCTGACCTGGCGGGCTGAATCAGAACTGGTCGATCTACATAAAGCCTTGCCGAAAAATGCGAAACCTGTACAAGCCGGAATCGGAAGCTGCTATCCTGTATAAAGGCTTTTCCCAAAGGTGTCTGACCCGGACAGATCAGAAGCAAAATTTTACTGGAAGGCAGCCCGGATTTCAGATCGCATAATCCAGATTCATGCCTGCATATTTCGTCCTGTCGGCGCTCTTGAGATCCTGCTGATAGGGATTGTCTTCATTATAATATTTGATCTGGGTATGGGTGGTGCCGCCCGATACATAGGAGCGCCCGCATTCGGGACAGACAGCCGTATGGATGGAGACGGAGGCGGAGAGTACTTTTCCGTTTTTTGTGGCTGCCTTTTTATAAGCGTTGGATACATGCTCCTGTTCATGGGCGCGCACTGCAGACGCGGCGCTTTCCGGGGATACATGCTGCGCGCTTTTAAAGGAAACCATTTCGTCGGAGCCGTCCTTATATTTTCGGTTTTTGCAGGTCCGGCATTCCTCCGAGGGATCCTTGATGCCGTATTTTTTCTCACGATCCCTTTCCGAGCCTGGAAGCTTCAGGGAGTTGGCGGCATTTTCTTCCTGTCCCGGAAGCCTCAGGGAGCCGGCGGCATTTTTTTCTACTCCGAAACCGGCGGACAGGAATCGTCCGCTTCCCGGGATGCCGGAACTGCCGCTATAAAAAGGATTGTAACCTGTGTTGATTGGGGATAACATGATATCGTCCTCCTGTTTTCTTTTTTAAATATTACTCATTATTCAAACGCGGTGTTTCCAAAGCCGTGTATACTCCAATATGACTTTTTCCCCGGGTATACTCTATTCTTCAAAGGAATACCCGTAATACTGCTCCATTAATTCCGTAAATCCTATACCGTATATCTGCTCTGTCATGGAGTTCAGCTGGTTTCTGAAAGCCTCATTCTTCATGAAGGTCGGCAGCATGACGAAGGAGTAGAGAATGATGAACAGAGCCGAAAAGAGGCCCGCACAGGAAAAGATAAGCCCTGTGGCGCAGGTATTGTTCATCTTCCTGCCCTTGCGGTGGGCGAGGACGGCAAAGAGAATACCCAATGCGCCCAGAGGCAGGGACAGAATAACGGTGCAGCAGGTCATCATGGACAGAAGGCCGCATACGGCGCTGGCAATGGAAAAGCTCTGTCCATAGGGCCTGTGGGTGGGCTGATTGTAATAGCTGCTGTGGGAGGCATTACTGTCCCATCTGTCCCACTGCCCGTTATCTCCATTCTGATTATTCCCGTTCCGATTGAAATCCATAGATCAGGCTCCTTGCATTTGCTTTGTCTTATTATATCAAGATTTTTTTGTTTTTGCCACCCCTTTTTGCACCTTCCTGCTTCGCGAAATTTTTACTGCTCAAGCAGTCGCCTTACCAGGGAAATTTCTGTATACTGAATGTGGGAAATTATATGCGGGGAAATCGGTATTGGGCGCTCCGCAGTGAGGTGATTTTGGCCTGTTCGATGAGGAAAGGAAAGGGGCTGGTAACCATGGCAAGGACGGTGAGCATCGGGCGTCAGGATTTTCAAAGGATAAGGGAAAACAATAATTTCTACGTAGATAAGACCCGGTTTATCAAGGAGTGGTGGGAGGCGGACGATGAGGTGACACTGATTGCACGGCCCAGAAGGTTTGGAAAGACGTTGACTATGAGCATGCTGGAGAAGTTCTTTTCCGTGGATTACCAGGAGATGGGGCATTTGTTTCAGGGATTGGCGGTCTGGGAAGAGGAGGCCTACAGGAAACTGCAGGGGACTTATCCGGTGCTCATGGTCAGCTTCGCAGATGTGAAGGAGAATACCTTTGAACAGTCAAGGAAGTCCATATGCCGGATTATCAAGACGCTTTACAATCATTTCGATTTTCTGCTGAAGTCGGATGTGCTGAATGAAAGCGAGAAAGAAGCTTTTCTCCATATCTCAGGAGTCTGTTCAATTCTACGTTTAAGACGAATCCCTATATGGCCAGAGGGGTTATGATGGGGATAACTCGAGTGAGTAAAGAGTCTATTTTCTCTGACCTGAATAATCTTGAAGTTGTAACTACTACGTCAGAGAAGTATGCGGATATTTTTGGCTTTACAGAAGCGGAAGTATTTGACGCATTGGATGAATATGGCCTGTCCGCGGGAAAAGAGGAAGTAAAAAATGGTATGATGGATTTACTTTTGGAAAAGTGGCGGATATTTACAATCCATGGTCTATTTTGAATTATCTGGATAAAGGAAAGACTGCGGCATACTGGGCCAATTCCAGTGCCAACAGTCTGGTGGGGAAGCTGATCAGGGAAGGCAATAAGGACATAAAGTTGGATTTCGAGAAGCTGATGCAGGGAGAGACACTCCGGATGGAAATCGATGAGCAGATTGTGTACAATCAACTGAATACCAGAAAAAACGCCATCTGGAGCCTATTGCTTGCCAGCGGTTACCTGAAGGCTGTGGATACCGAGTACGATGATGAAACGGGCCGCTTTTATTATTACCTCACCCTGACCAACCGGGAAGTGCGGATCATGTTTCAGGGGATAATCAGGGACTGGTTTTCGGAGCGGGATGATTATTACAATGATTTTATCAAGGCGCTGCTGGCGGATGATGTGAAATACATGAATTTCTATATGAATAAGGTGGCGCTGCAGACATTCAGCTACTTTGATTCGGGAAAGAAGCCGTCGGAAGAGAAGCCGTCGGAAGAGAAGCCGGAAAGGTTCTATCATGGCTTTGTGTTGGGATTGATGGTGGAGCTGGCGGACAAATATGTGCTGACCTCCAACCGGGAAAGCGGATTCGGGCGGTATGATGTGATGTTGGAACCCCGAATATCCGGGAGAAACCATCCTGCGGCGTCTGGCAGTTACAACAGAGATGCGATCATAAATAATCGCTATAGAGATGCGATTATTATAGAGTTCAAGGTGCAGGATCCGGAGAAGGAGAAGACACTTTCCGACACGGTGGCCAGGGCCCTGGAACAGATAGAAGCGCAGAATTACGAAGCAGAGCTTGTCGCAAAAGGGATTCCGAAGGAGAGGATTCGGAAATACGGCTTTGCGTTTTGCGGAAAGAAGGTGCTGATTGGCTGAATGACAAATGTTTTTCTAGCCTTCCGCACCCCTTGCAGTTTCCCGTTTTTTCCAGTATAATCTTTATGGCAGTCATGTTAAAAGAAAGGCAAGGTTATACTATGGACATTTACCAGACAATCAAGGAAGAGCTGAAGGTGGAGAAATGGCAGGTGGAGGCCGCCGTTAAGCTCATTGACGAGGGATGCACCATCCCCTTTATCTCCCGGTACAGGAAGGAAGTCACCGGATCGCTGAATGACGAGCAGCTCCGGGATCTTCACGAGCGTCTCATCTATCTGCGCAATCTGGAGGAGAAGAAGGAACAGGTGCTGGGCAGTATAGAGGAGCAGGGGAAGCTGACGGAGGAGCTGAAGGAGAAGATTCTTGCGGCCCAGACCCTGGTGGTGGTGGAGGATCTCTACCGCCCCTACCGTCCCAAGAGAAAGACCCGGGCCAGCGTGGCAAAGGCAAAGGGGCTGGACGGGCTGGCCGAGTATATTCTGGCGCAGAATGCCCAGAATCCCGTGCTGGAGGAAGCGGCAAAATATGTGACGGGCGACGATGCGGAGGAGGAAAAGAGGGTTAAGACACCTCAGGAGGCTCTGCAGGGGGCAAAGGACATTATCGCGGAGAGCATTTCCGACAATGCGGATTACCGAAGCTATATCCGGGAGGCCACCGTGGAGGAGGGCGTCCTTGTAAGTACCGCCAAGGACGAGAAAGCCCAAAGCGTCTACGAGATGTATTATAATTTCGAGGAGCCGGTGAAGAAGCTGGCCGGGCATAGAATTCTGGCGCTGAACAGAGGCGAGGCGGAGAAAATACTTACCATAAAGATCAATGCCCCGGTGGAACGGATTCAGCGGTATCTGGCGAAGCAGACGATTATTTCGGACAATCCCCATACCACGCCTCTTTTGCAGGAAACCATTGAGGACAGCTATGGACGTCTGATTGCGCCCGCCATCGAGCGGGAGATTCGGAATGACCTGACGGAGAAGGCGGAGGACGGGGCCATCACCGTGTTCGGCAAGAACCTGGAGCAGCTTCTGCTGCAGCCCCCCATCGCGGGAAAGGTGGTTCTGGGCTGGGATCCGGCCTTTCGGACGGGGTGTAAGCTGGCGGTGGTGGATTCCACCGGAAAGGTGCTGGACACGAAGGTAATCTATCCTACAGCGCCTCAGAACAAGGTGGAAGATTCCAAGCGGGAGCTGAAGAGGCTGATTGCCAAATATCATGTGGACCTGATTTCCGTGGGGAACGGCACCGCTTCCAGGGAATCGGAGCAGATCATCGTGGAGCTGCTGAAAGAGCTGGACAGACCGGTTCAGTATGTGATAGTAAGCGAGGCAGGAGCCAGCGTGTATTCCGCAAGCAAGCTTGCCACGGAGGAATTTCCCAATTTTGACGTGGGGCAGAGAAGCGCGGCGTCCATTGCCAGGAGACTGCAGGATCCTCTGGCGGAGCTTGTGAAGATCGATCCCAAGTCCATCGGCGTGGGGCAGTACCAGCATGATATGAACCAGAAGAAGTTAAGCGATGCCTTAAGCGGCGTGGTGGAGGACAGCGTCAATAAAGTAGGGGTGGACCTGAATACGGCATCCGCTTCTCTGCTGGAATATATCTCCGGCATCAACAAGACCATCGCGAAGAATATTGTGGATTATCGGGAGGCAAACGGGCGTTTCACCAACAGAAAGCAGCTTTTGAAGGTGGCAAAGCTTGGTCCAAAGGCCTTTGAACAATGCGCAGGATTTATGCGCATCCTGGATGGGGAGAATCCCCTGGATGCCACCAGCGTCCATCCCGAATCCTATGATGCGGCCATGAAGCTGCTGGATAAGCTGGGCCTTACCATGGATGATGTGCGGGAAATGCAGAAAAAGGCTGCGGAAAAGAAGTCAAATGCGGCCTCCGTATCGGCAAAATCGAGCGCCGGCGGAAAAGGGGCTGCACAGGCGCAGGGAGCGGAGAGCGGCCGGAAGAAACCGGGGCAGAGGGAAATCCGTATATCCAATACCAATACGGCCATGGGAAGAGCGCTGGCGGCCGCTATGTGTGCACAGGCGGAGACCGGGAACGCCGGCGGACAGGCTCACGGAGAGAAGCCCGCTGCATCCGGCAAAGCCGCAATATCGGACAAGGCTGCTGCATCCGGCAGAACCGCCGATGCAGGTACGGCTTCCGAAAGCAGAACCGAACTGACCGGACTGGAAAAGCGCATCCGGGATAAGAAGAAGCTGGCGGAGGAATTGGGGATCGGAGAGATTACCCTCACCGACATTTTGAAGGAGCTGGAAAAGCCCGCCCGGGATCCCAGGGATGACAGCCCCAAGCCCATTCTGCGCAGCGATGTGCTGGATATCAAGGATCTGAAGCCAGGGATGATTCTGAAAGGAACCGTCAGGAACGTCATCGACTTCGGCGTGTTCGTGGATATCGGAGTCCATCAGGACGGACTGGTGCACATTTCTCAGATTACCGACCGCTTTATCAAACATCCCCTGGATGCCGTAAGAGTGGGCGATGTGGTGGAGGTACAGGTGTTGGGCGTGGAGGAAGCCAAGAAACGCATCAGCCTGACCATGAAGATCAACAGGGAAAAAGTAAAATAAATATAAAACAAAGAGAAACCCCATTGACAAATATCGCAAAATGAGATAATGTTAGTAAGCTAACAATAATGTTGGCCTGCTAACATTATTTGCGTATCGGATTCAGAGAGCCAAAAACTCCGCTGCAGGCACAGAACAAAGTCAGCTTTGCCGGCTTGATTCATTGCTCAACGAGCAATGTTTGCTCAACGAGTAATGTCTGCACACGGGAATAAAAGGCAGGCTTTCGGAAGCGGCGAAGCTTTGCGAAAAAGGGCTTGGAGATTCCGGAAGACAGTAAATAAGAAAAGGAAGGAGTCTATGGAAAGGGAAAGAACGATTTCATTTGTGCTTCGCGGACTGCACAACCAGATCAGGCTGGTTATTCACAAAACAGCACCCATGCATGAGAAAGCTCCAAAAACTCAGCTTCAGGGAGGTATCCTGGGGTATCTGTATCATCATCAGGAGCAGCCGGTCTATCAGAGGGATCTGGAAAAGGAATTTCGCATATCCGGAGCCACTGCCACCAATACGCTCCGTGTAATGGAAAGGGAAGGGCTCATCATCCGCAGAGCATTGGATAAGGATGCCCGCCTTAAGAGGATTCAGATGACGGAGGATGCTCTTCGTGGGCATATGCAGGTGGAAGCACATATGGAAATGATGGACAGAAAAATGCTGGAGGGAATGAGCGAAAGCGAGGTGGCGGAGCTGTACAGACTTCTGGGGATTTTATTCCGGAATCTGGAACGGCTTGCGGAGGAGGGAGGCGCAAGCCCGGAAGAGCCCCAGGGGGAGGCAAGCCCGGAAGAGCCGCAGCATGCGGCGGAAATTGCGGAGAGCGGATATACCTCTCCGAAGAAATAAACAGTAGAAAGGAAGAAAGAAAAGATGCTGAAAACACTTGGAGCTCAGATTAAGGAATTTAAAAAAGATTCTGTTCTGACCCCGGTTTTCATGATCGGAGAGGTTATCATGGAAACCATCATTCCGCTGCTCATGGCGTCCATCATTGACGACGGTGTGTCGGCGGGCAATATGAATCATATCTATCTGGTCGGTGTCCTGATGGTGGCAGCGGCGCTGGCAAGCCTTACCTTCGGTATTCTGGGGGGCCAGTTCGGTTCCCGGGCCTCTGCGGGCTTTGCCAGGAATTTGAGAAAGGCCATGTATGAGAATATTCAGACCTTCAGCTTTTCCAATATCGACAAGTTCAGCACCTCAGGCCTGGTGACCAGGCTGACCACGGATGTGACTAATATGCAGAATGCCTATCAGATGATTCTGCGCATGTGCATGAGGGCGCCGGCCACGCTGATCTGTGCCATGGTCATGTCATTTCTTATCAGTCCGCGCCTGGCTAGCGTATACCTGGTGGCAGTACTGGTTCTTGCCTGTATATTGGGGCTCATTGTCAGCCAGGCCACAAAGCATTTTTCCCAGGCATTCCCCAAGTACGATGCCCTGAATGAAAGCGTTCAGGAAAATGTATCGGCAATCCGCGTGGTGAAAGCCTATGTGAGAGAGGACTATGAGATTTCAAAATTCAAGAAGGCCAGCGACAATATATATAAGATATTCTGCAAGGCGGAGGGAATCGTCATCTGGAACAATCCTGTGATGAATTTCACCGTATACGCCTGTATCCTTACCATCAGCTGGATGGGAGCCCATATGGTGGTGCAGGATACGCTGAGCACCGGACAGCTGATGAATATGCTGACCTACTGCATGAATATCCTCATGAGCCTGATGATGCTGTCCATGATCTTCGTCATGGTGACAATGTCCCTGGCAAGCGCCAGGCGTATCTGCGAGGTGCTGGAGGAGAAGCCGGAACTGGCCAACCCCGAAGAACCCGTCCACGAAGTGAAGAATGGGGATATCGTATTTGACCATGTTTCCTTCAGCTACAAAAAGGAAGCGAAGGAGCCGGTATTAAAAGAGATCAACCTGGAGATCCGCTCCGGGGAGACCATCGGCATCATCGGCGGCACCGGAAGCGCCAAGTCCAGCCTAGTGAATCTCATCAGCAGACTTTACGATGTGACGAAGGGACAGCTTCTGGTGGGCGGCGTCAATGTGAAGGATTATGACATGGAAGCCCTGCGGAATCAGGTGGCGGTGGTGCTGCAGAACAATGTGCTCTTTTCCGGGACGATTCTGGAGAACCTGCGCTGGGGAAATAAGGAGGCTTCAGAGGAAGAGTGCAGGCATGCCTGCGAGCTGGCCTGCGCCGATGAATTTATCCGGAAAATGCCGGAAGGATATCATACCTACATAGAACAGGGAGGAACCAATGTCTCCGGCGGACAGAAGCAGAGACTCTGTATTGCCAGGGCGCTCTTGAAAAAGCCCAAGGTGCTGATCCTGGATGATTCCACCAGCGCTGTGGACACGGCCACGGATGCCAAAATCAGAAAGGCCTTTGCGGAGGCGATTCCCGGCACCACCAAACTGATCATTGCCCAGAGGATTTCCAGCGTGGAGCATGCGGACCGGATCATCGTCATGCATGACGGACAGGTGAACGGATTCGGAACCCACCAGGAGCTGCTGGAGAATAATGCGATATACCGGGAGGTTTATGACGCACAGATGAATGGCAGCGGTGATTTCGACGAGTAAAATTAAAGAGCGGCCGGAAATTCTCTGCAGAAAGGGCATTGGAGGATTTCAGCGGAACTAATAATAGTCCAGCTAAGAAATGTCAAGTGTTTCCTTGAAATATTTTCTGCTGGACGGTAAAGTCACGAAGGCACACGAGAGGAACTTTCATGAGTGCCCTTTCGAATGAAAGTTCCTCTCATTAAATGTGCGCCGAAGTGACTTTACCCTTTAGTGCTGTCGCGCAGCGACTTTAAAATAGGAGGAATTTGAGTATGGCAGAAGAGAGAAAAGCCAAGGTTCCACAGGGGCCGGGAGGTCCCAGGGTAAGAGGGCCCAGACCCAGGATTGAGAATCCGGGCAGGCTCTTTAAGAGAGTAATGGGCTATACACTGAAGGATTATGCATTGGGCTGGGCGGTAGTGGTGCTCTGTATTTTTGCGGCGGTATACTGCAGCCTGCAGGGAACCATGTTTATGAGGACCCTCATCGACGACTATATTCTGCCCTTAATCGGCAGTGAAAATCCCCGGTTTGACGCTCTGGCAGGGGCCATCGGCAGGGTGGCGGTGTTCTACGCCATCGGCGTGGCAGCCTCCTTTATCCAGTCCAGAGTTCTGATCAATATAGGACAGGGGACCCTTCGCAATATCCGAAATGATGTGTTTGAGAAGATGGAAACCCTCCCCATCAAATATTTTGACACCCATGCCCATGGGGATATTATGTCCATCTATACCAATGACATCGACACCCTGCGTCAGCTTATCAGCCAGAGTATACCTCAGATGGTGAACAGCGTGATTACGGTGGTGGGCGTACTGATATACATGCTTATTCTGGATATCCCCCTGACAATTGTGACCTTGCTGATGGTGGGTATCATGCTGGTGTCCACGAAAAAGGTGGGCTCCCTGAGCAGCAGATATTTCCTTGAGCAGCAGAGGGCCATCGGCGCGGTGAACGGCTGCATCGAGGAGACCATGACGGGGCAGAAGGTGGTGAAGGTATTCTGTCACGAAGAGGAGAGCCTGAATCAGTTTAACGAACTCAACGACAGGCTGTTTGAAAGCGCTTATCAGGCCAACCGCTTTGCCAATATCATGGCTCCCATCAATGCACAGCTGGGGAACTTAAGCTATGTGGTATGTGCCGTGGTGGGCGGTGCCCTGACCATTACGGGAATCTCGGGGCTGACGCTGGGGGGCCTGGCAAGCTTCCTGAATTTCAACAAATCCTTTAATATGCCCATCAACCAGATCAGCATGCAGCTCAACAGTATTATTATGGCACTGGCCGGGGCGGACAGGGTCTTTAAGCTGATGGACGAGAAGCCGGAGGTGGACGAGGGCTATGTGGAGCTGGTGAATGCCGTGAGAAAGCCGGACGGAGAGCTGGCGGAGAGCGGGGAGCGCACCGGGCTCTGGGCCTGGAAGCACTATCACAAGGCGGACAACACCACCACCTATGTGGAATTGAAGGGAGATGTGGTATTCGATCATGTGGACTTCGGCTACAACGACGACAAGATGATTCTGCACGATGTGGAGCTGTACGCGAAGCCGGGCCAGAAGATCGCTTTTGTGGGTGCTACCGGCGCCGGTAAGACCACCATCACCAACCTGATCAACCGCTTTTACGATATTCAGGACGGAAAGATACGCTACGACGCAATTAATGTAAACAAGATCAAGAAGGCCGATCTGCGGCGTTCCCTGGGGATTGTGCTTCAGGACACCCACCTGTTCACGGGCACCGTTATGGAGAATATCCGGTACGGCAAGATGGACGCCACGGATTCGGAGGTGAAGAAGGCGGCGGTGCTGGCCAATGCCCACAGCTTCATTCAGCGTCTGCCGGACGGGTATGACACCATGCTCTACGGAGACGGTGCCAATTTAAGCCAGGGACAGAGACAGCTTCTGGCCATCGCCCGGGCAGCCATCGCGGACCCGCCGGTATTGATACTGGATGAGGCCACAAGTTCCATTGATACCAGAACGGAGAAGCTGGTGCAGCAGGGGATGGACGCCCTGATGAAGGGGCGGACCAATTTCGTCATCGCCCACAGGCTGTCCACGGTGAAAAACAGTGACTGCATCATTGTACTGGAGCAGGGCCGCATCATTGAGCGGGGCACCCATGAACAGCTCATTGAGCAGAAGGGGAAGTATTATCATCTGTATACGGGAAAGGCCGGCTGAGAACAGCGTAAAAGATGAATATGCAAAGCAGGCAAATGCCGAAAAGGAAAATGTAAAGGCCGAAAGCAAAGCGCCAAATACCGAAAAGAAAAACGAAAAAGGCAAAAGCAAAGAGCAGAAATGCCTAAATAACGAAAGAGAAAATACAAAAACAGGGATGCAGCCTCTCAGGGCGCATCCCTGTTTTTTTGGTTTGCGCGCCATGGGCGCGCTCTAACGGGTGAAAGTCCCGAACACGCCTGGGCAACGAGGAAGTGTATAGCTGAACAGCAAGGGTGTCCATCGTGAGGTGGAATCTGAAGGAAGCTGTAGGCAAACCCTTG
>CAJUSI010000097.1 GCA_910589035.1 uncultured Acetatifactor sp.
AAGAGGCAGAAGCCAGCCAGGCCAAAGCCGGAAAAGTCAGAGTCTGCCGGCACGGGAGCCGCTTAAACAGACGACAGAATGTGGGGCTCAAAAGAGCCCCTTATTTTCGTACCCTATTTCCCCACTCCGTGAAAAGTAACGGATTTTGCTGTAAATATGATAAAATATGAGCGATTTTGGAAAACTCTTAAAGAAAAGGGAATCAGTCAGTACAATCTTGTAACAGATTACAATATAAGCAAATCCCTGCTGCAGCGATTAAGAAATAATGAGGGCATCAGCACACACTCCCTTGACATGCTTTGTTCCATCCTGGATTGCAGAATCGAAGATATTATAGAATTTATAAAAGACCGCGAATCTCCATCAGAAAACAAAAAGGACGAGTAACCTGTTCCGGCGAATGGAATACTCGTTTTCTTTATTACAAATTTTGCGCCCTCTGTACACTGCTGCAGCCAAAGACGGAAAAAGAAAAAGGAACAAATTTACCGGGGGGTTGAAAAAAGGAGTATTTTGAAGTATATTTATGGGTATCGGATGATAACGAAGCGAACGGAAAGGCGGGAGGATGCTATGGATTTAAAGGGGCGGGATTTTTTGAAGCTGTTGGACTTTTCTGCGGAGGAGATTACCTGGCTGGTGGATCTGGCGGCGGATTTGAAGGATAAGAAGAAAAAGGGAATTCCCATGGATACACTTCGCGGGAAAAATGTGGCGCTGATTTTCGAGAAGACCAGCACCAGGACCAGATGCTCCTTTGAGGTGGCGGCCCACGACCTGGGGATGGGGACCACTTATCTGGACTCTGCGGGCTCCCAGATCGGGAAGAAGGAGAGCATAGCGGATACCGCCAGGGTGCTGGCCGGCATGTTTGACGGAATTGAGTACCGGGGGTATGGGCAGGATATTGTGGAGGAACTGGCGAAGTATTCGAAGGTGCCGGTGTGGAACGGGCTGACCAACGAGTTTCATCCCACTCAGATGCTGGCGGACCTTCTGACTATCCGGGAGCATTTCGGATATTTGAAGGGAATCAGGCTGGCTTATATGGGGGACGCCCGTTACAATATGGGCAATTCCCTGATGGTGACCTGCGCTAAAATGGGAATGCATTTTACCGCATGCACCAGCCGGAACTATTTTCCCTCCGAGGAGCTGGTGAACACCTGCCGGGAGATAGCGGCCGGCACCGGGGGCAGCATTACGCTCACCCAGGACGCCATGGCGGGAACCAGGGGGGCGGATGTGATTTACACGGATGTGTGGGTGTCCATGGGAGAGCCGGATGAGGTGTGGGCGGAGCGGATCAGAGACCTTACTCCCTATCAGGTGAATCGTGCTATTATGGAGAATGCGGGGGAGAAGGCCATATTCCTGCACTGTCTGCCGGCGTTCCACGACTTGAAGACCAAAATCGGCGCGGAGATGGGAGCGCGGTTTGGCATTACGGAGATGGAGGTCACCGACGAGGTGTTCGAATCGGAGCAGTCGTTTGTTTTTGAGGAGGCGGAGAACCGCATGCATACCATCAAGGCGGTGATGCTGGCTACGCTTTCTGTTTCTTGAGGCATGATGCAATGGTATCTGCTGAGCGAAGAGCCTGCCACAAGGAATATTGACGAATTTGCGGTCTTGGCAGAGCAGGAAGTGCTTGAGAGATTTCCGGAGGTCCGGGAGCTTCTGGCGCAGGAGCCGGATCGCAGGGTGATGTTATGGAGGGGCAGGACTTCCGGCAGGTGGATAGATTTTGTGTGACTTAACCATGACAGTATTTGACAATGGAAGTGCAGAGGACTTGCGAAACAAGGATTTTATTGCACCATGGACTGTATAAAGAGAATATATATGGGAAACAAAATATGAAATCTGAGATATTGGCACTTTTGCGAGAGAGTGAGGATTATGTATCCGGGCAGGAGCTGTGCGGGCGCTTCGGCGTCTCGCGCACGGCAGTCTGGAAGGCCATCGGGCAGCTGAAAAAGGAAGGCTATCAGATAGAGGCGGTGCAGAACCGCGGATACCGGCTGGCGTCCCGGCAGGAGATTTACGGGCAGCATGAGCTGGAGAGCCGCATGGATACCGCATGGGCCGGGAAAACGGTGTGCTTCTATGAGGAGCTTGGCTCTACCAACCTCCAGGCCAAGCTGGACGCGGAGAACGGAGCAAAGGAGGGCACCCTGATCGTGGCGGACATGCAGACCGCCGGCCGGGGGCGCAGGGGCAGGGGATGGAGCAGCCCGCCGGGGACGAATGTGTATTTCACTCTGATATTGAAGCCGGATTTCCGGGTGGAGCTGGCGTCCATGGTGACCCTGGTGACGGGACTGGCCGTGGCGGAGGGGATCCGCAGCACCTGCGGTTTGGAGGCCCGCATCAAATGGCCCAACGATATTGTAGTAAACGGGAAAAAGGTCTGCGGGATGCTGGCGGAGATGAGCACGGAGCAGGATTTCATCCATTACGTGGTCATGGGCGTGGGCATCAATGTGGCCAGACAGGATTTTCCGCCCGAGATCGCGCAGATCGCGGCCTGCCTGGAGCAGGAGTGCGGATGCACGGTATCCAGGGCGGAAATCATCGTCAGTGTGATGAAGAGCTTTGAAAAATATTACGACATATTCCGCAGGGACGGGAATCTCACGGGACTTCTGGAGCGCTACAACGGAATGCTCGCCGGAAAGGACGGAGAGGTGCGGGTCCTTGACCCCAAGGGGGAATATACGGGCATTTCCAGAGGCATTAACAGCACGGGGGAACTGCTGGTGGAGAGGGAGAACGGTGCCGTGGAGGCCGTGTACGCCGGAGAGGTGTCAGTGCGGGGGCTTTACGGATATGTGTGAAAAGAGGAGAGCAGATGGACAACGAGAAACTGGTGCTGTGCGCCGCCAATGCCTACGAGCAGAAATATTACTTCAATGAACAGTTTAACGGAATCCCGGAGTCTGTCAGGAAGGAGCTGCGCATCCTGTGTGTGCTGTTCACCCAGGAGGTGGGCGGCGTGTTCGCCATAGCCTTCGAGGAGGACGGCAGCATTGTCCTTGAGACCAACGCCGATGACGACGATATTACCTACGATGAGGTCAGCAGCGGCCTGCTGGTGGGCGAAATAAGGCGGAGACGGCAGGAGCTGTTCGAGTCCCTGCAGCTCTAT
>CAJUSI010000098.1 GCA_910589035.1 uncultured Acetatifactor sp.
GAAAAGAATTTAACCGCATGATTGCATGTGCCAAAAACGGCGATTTCGATTTGATTATCACAAAGGAAATCTCCCGTTTCGCGAGAAATACCCTTGACAGCATATTCTACACCCGTGACCTCAAAAAACATGGAGTAGGCGTTATCTTTTTAAACGACAACATCAACACCTTGGACGGCGATGCAGAGCTTCGCCTTGCCATTATGTCCTCTATCGCACAGGAGGAAAGCCGCAAGACTTCCGAGCGTGTCAAATGGGGACAGAAACGCCAGATGGAACAAGGCGTTGTATTCGGGCGCAGTATGCTCGGCTATGATGTAAAAGATGGCAAACTGTATATCAATGAAGATGGGGCGAAAATCGTCCGTCTTATCTTCCGCAAGTTCGTGGACGAGGGCAAAGGCACTCATGTTATCGCCCGTGAGCTTCGGGAGGAGGGCATAAGTCCCATGCGTGTGAAAGAATGGAGCAATACCGTCATTTTGCGAGTAATACGCAATGAAAAATACTGCGGCGACTTAGTTCAGAAGAAAACCTATACGCCAGACTTCCTATCCCATGAAAAGAAATACAACCGGGGGCAGGAGGAATTTGTCATCCTCAAAGACCACCACGAGCCGATTATCTCTCGTGAGCTTTTCGACAAGGCAAACCGCATTTTGGATGCAAAATCGCTTTCGCAGGAGGGCAAGGCAAAACACAGCAACCGCTATCCGTTCTCTGGAAAAATCAAATGTGGCAGATGCGGAGCAAGCTATGTTGCCCGATACAAAACCCGAAAGGATGGAAGCCAGTATAAGGCATGGCGTTGCTTTGAGGGCGCAAAGCATGGAAGCCCCCACATCGACAAAGCAGGAAACCAAGTGGGCTGCTCTGGAACAAGCATCCGCAACGAAGAAGCCATCCACATTATGTATCTTGTCTGCAAGCAGCTCACCATTGACCGCCAGAAAATAGCGGATAACTTGATTAAGACAATTCAAAAGGTGATTTCACTGGATATGACTGGTGCAGATACAAATACTCTGGAAGATAAAATTGAAGCGGCACAGAAAAAACGTACTGATTTGATTGACCTTTACACAAGCGGCGATATTGACCGTGATGAATTTACGTCTCTTAGGGCAAAATACGATGCTGAAATCAACGGTTTGAAATCCATGATGGAAAGCATGGAAAAACAGCAGATTGTAATTGCAAAGCAAAAGGAGCTGATGGAGGACATTAAAAACGCCGTGGATGAGCTTATCGGCGGCATTGAGTACGAGGATGAATTTTACACACAGTTACTTGACAAGATGGTGATTAACGACAGAGAGAACATAGATGTATATCTGAATTTACTTCCCCTTAAATGGAGCTATACGGTTGCGGGCAGCATAAACTGTCTAAAGGACAAACAGCTAAAAAAAGCGTTAGCCTCTGAAAACGCCCCGCAAGCACGGCGGAACATTTCAGAGGCTTCACTACCAATATCCGTCAGCAGCCCCGCCACATCCCGATAAGGCATGGAATAGCGCTGGGAAAGATAGCGCATACTGGCGGACAGTTCTCCGTCCGGCCCGCCGAACTGTGATATAATCACCTGTGCCAGCTTCGCGTTGGGCTCCTTGATATTTACAGGGAATTCCAGTCTCTTCTCATAACTCCACATTTACGCACACTCTCCTTCCCACGGCAGGGGCGCCATTCCCCATCTCCATTCCTTGCTGCAGTCGGCCAGTCCGGTGTTCAGCGGAAAATACTTCTGAGAGAACTCCCTTTCCATCTGCATCTTTATTCTGTTGTAATGGTTAAAATACTCCATGGCTCTCCGGTCATCGGGATGGGTATCCAGATACAGAACCAGCTCCGTTACCACGAAACCGGCCATTCCTATATCTCTCAAAAGCTGCTCTCTTTCTCTCATGATACACATCTCCTTCCCGTGAAAGGTTTATCCAGTTCCGGGAAAATGGTACCCGCACAATATGCTTTCTCCAGGTCGTCATACATCCCGTCAAATCTCTGCCAGGGCACATACGCCATGGCTACGGGAAATTCATCCATATTGCCATTATTGAAATGTTCCAGCATGTTGAATCCTTTCATATTCTTACTCTTTATTTAATAGTATAATATGAAGGCTTCCGAAATCTGTGCAAAACAATAGAATGAAAACCGCAGCTCCGCTTTCCTCGTACAGGAAAAATTTACAGTTCCGAAAGAATCAGCGGAACAGCTCCGCCGTCTTTGCCATCCGCTCCGCAATTTTGACGCCAAAGGGACATCTGCTCTCGCAGCTTCTGCAGCCGATACATTCATCGGCGTGATGCTCCAGGGCATCATAGTGGGATTTCACCGTTGCGGGGACTTCCGGCTGCATGGTGGCAAGGTCATAGTATTTATTTACCATGGCGATATCTATTTCCGCCGGACATGGCTTGCAGTGGCCGCAGTAGGTACATTCGCCCTGCCCGAAGGTATGCCGGGGCGCCTTTGCCAGGACGCCGGCGTAATCCCGCGCTTCCTGTGTTGCGGTTTCATAGGCCACGGCCTGTTCCACCTGCTCCGGCGTGTCATATCCTGCCATAACAGCCGCCACCGCCGGACGGGTCAGGCAGTAATGGATACACTGCACGGGAGTCAGGGCCACGCCGAAGGGGGAACGCTTCGCGTCAAAGAGGCGCCCTCCCGCATAGGGCTTCATCACAGTAATGCCCACGTCGTTCTGCTCACAGAGCTTATACATTCCGGCTCTCACCGGGTCGATGCCGCCCAGGCCATCCTGGTATTCCTCCGCGAAATAAGTATCGATATCCTCCGTGGGAGGCAGCAGGTCAAAGGCAGGATTGACACTGAACATCAGCATCTCAATCAACCCGCTTTCCGCCGCCTTGACAGCCATGGCAGGATTGTGGGTGCTCATGCCGATGTGGCGGATTTTCCCGCATGCCTTCAGCTCTTTTATGTATTCCATAAACGGACCGTTCATCGCGGCATTCCAGTCGCATTCCTGGTCGACGAAATGGATCATGCCCAGATCGATATAATCCGTCTGCAGCCTGGCCAGTAAATCTTCAAAAGCCTCTTTACATTTCTCCGGATTACGTGTCCGGACATACTGGCCGTCCTGCCAGGTGGAGCCTATATGTCCCTGGATAAACCAGCGCTCCCGCCTGCCCGCAAGGGCCTTTCCGATGTTGGTGCGCACATTGGGCTCTGACATCCAGCAGTCAAGTATATTGATCCCCAGCTCTTCCGCACGATCTATCACCGCTTTGCATTCTTCACAGCTGTGCCGCTCCAGCCATTCGCCTCCCAGACCGATCTCGCTTACCATCAGTTCCGTTTTTCCAAGTCTTCGATAATTCATTCTGTTCTTCCTCCTGCTTCTCTTTCATAGACTATAGATTTCCTTACCGCCATGCCAAAGCCGGGTATCATGCGAATAAAGGTTATGTATCGCTGTCAATCCTGCCCGGGAAACAGAACGGACGCCGTACCGCTTCCGCAAAAATAATACATTATCAGGGAATTCTCCCGGGATACCAGATCCCTGGGCAGCTTAAAATACACATTCCCCTCCATGGTTTCTCCGGCGGCAAGTGTCTCTCCGTACATATCATCCAGCCCCAGGTTCACCACATCCCATGGCCGGTAAAGATTCGCCTCTCTGTCGGCAATGATTCCGGTGAATTTATCCTCTGCTCCCGCCGTAAACGTGGAAGGAAAAATCCACACATCCGTGCTGCCTGTATTTTTCAGGCGCAGCCGCAGCCGGGTCCACACCGTCTCCTCGTTTGACTCCACATAGAAAAACCCGCTTCCCATGGTCTCATAGAGTTCCACCTCCAGCAGCGAAACCTCGATGCCCCCCGCCTCCCCAGTCTGGTTCGGGCCTGCCGCGTTTTCAAAGGCTTTCAGAATCTCCGGAAGCCGCTCCGCATCCTTAGCAGCCTGGATTTTCTCCGGGGTGGAGAAGGAAATGCTCTGACCGGTGAAGGCCTTCACCGCATACCAGGTGTCTCTCTCCTCCTCTTTTACAAGCTCTTTATCTCCGCTCAAAATCTCATAGGAAACCGCCGCCTCCCTGTTTATGAATTCCTGGGAAAAACGTATCGTCAATCCGTTTCCGGAAGCCGTGAAGCTGTCATCCGTCACCTCCGTCACAAGTCCCTGCGCCGATAAAATCTGGTAAGTTCCTCCAAAATTCAGTCCGTATAATCCCTTGTTTACCAGTTCATATATGGTGATATTCCCATTCTCTTCTTCCCCCATGGCACCGGTACATATGGCCTTGTACCGCTCCACATCCGCCTCCGCAAACATGGCTTCATCCTTCGGAATCATGTAGTTGTATGAATTGTAGACATGGCAGAGCCTCAGGTCCTCTTTGAACTGCGCGGGATCCAGGTCGGACGCCATGACGCCGAATTCCTTCCTTACCTGATGGGTATAGAGCGTTTTAATCCGGATCTGATATCCCGGAAACTCCTTCCGTGTCTGCCCCTCCGGTCTTATCTCAATCAGGCATGTATTCCGCAGCTTCTCGAAGGCCCTGCTCTCCACGCAGTCCGACACAAGCTTTGCGATCTTCTCGGCCAGCGCATCCAGCTCACTGTAATCCTGATAGTAGATATATATATTATAGGTATCTCTCTCCTCATAACCGGTTCCGTCCGTATAACTGTCCCCTTTCTTTTCCCAGGAGAGCCCCAGGCGCTCCGCTCCCCCGTAGAGCATCTGGGCCGCATAGTCATCGTGATATTGCCAGTCCATGCTATCCTGTATTTTTCCCTCCTCCACTGTAAATGCAACCTCCGGGTACTCCGGGAGCGTCACCCTGTAGGAAGGTGCTTCCTGCGTCCCTTCCTTCTGAATTTCAAAATCCCAAGAGCCGTACCGGGACTCCAGATACTTCCGAATTTCCTTCGTCTCCCGCTCCTCACCCATGCTGCAGCCGGTCATGCCAAACAGACAAATCATCACAATCCCTGTCAATATCCATCGAAAATGCTTCATAAATGCTACCTCCCTGTACATTCATCCGACTCTGATACCGCTCTCCCGCATAAAATGACGGAGTTCCTCCGTATCTCCATAATACACACATCCCGCCATCCCAAACCGTCCCGCCGCCTCTACATTTGCTGGTGTATCGTCAACAAAAAAGCACTCTGCCGGACGGAGCGAAAAGCTGCGGAAAAAGTTCAGATACGCCTCCGGTTCCGGTTTCAGTAGTCCATGCTCGCAGGAGATCCAGATTCCCTTCATATACGAAATCGTGCGGATAGATTGACTGAATGTCCGGAAACGGTGCGAAGTGTTGGACATCAGATACAGGTCATATCCGTTTCCGACCAGCTCCTGCACCAGCTTTTCCATGGGCGGGTTGGGCGGCTGCACCATGCGGTATTCCTCAATAAACCGCTTTACCGTGCCGTGGAGGCGCTCCGGCATTCTTCTGCATATGGAGGCAACCGCCTCCTCGTCCGTGATCGTTCCCCTGTCCATCTGCAGCCACTCCACCGATGCGCAGAGATAATTTTTCAGCAGTCTGAAATCCTCCTCGTTATCCACATACCCGTAAATGTATTCTCTGGCGTTATATATGGTGAGCACGTTTCCCATGTCGAATACAATATTTTTCAACATATTCCGTCCTCCCTGCATCCATCTTTTCCGCCGCCATGCCAATTCTCTTTTTTCCTTTTCCCCAGAACATTTCCACGGAAAGATTACCGGAAAATCTTCCTGGAAAAATTTCTCCGAAACGCTTCAGCCTCCCTGAACACGGGAAATCTGTCCTGTTGTCCAGATTATTTTACCACAGAATATCCGTGTCCGCCATTCCAAATTACATTTTTGGCAGTAACCTTTGGGCAGCCCCGTCGGACAGAATCCATCAGCCTCCTGGTTACAGGATGGCCGCCATGGATCGTGGGAGTCGTCAAAAAGGCCATAGGTTCATGCGCAGTCTGCAGTCATGATACCTATGGTCTTTTAAGTTCATTGTCTCCTGAAAGCTTACTTCTCCCTGGGCTTAATCGGCAGCATCAGATCGATCTGTCCGGGGAGGCCGTCCTCCTTCCACCCGTTATGGGCCGCAAACACCCAGTTCAGGTGCTCCTCCAGGCAGCCGCCCATGATCTCCTCTCCCAGTTCGCTGTAATTGGGTTCAAAATCCGGGCTTTCGTTGACCCATCTGGTCAGATTCTCCCACAGCTGAAATTCCGGGAAGGGAATGGTCATCACCGCATACAACCCGCCCGAAAATCTCTTTTTCTCCAGGGGAGCCTTCACTTCCATGTCCTCGGGAATCGTAAGCCAATCCTCATAGCCGTGAATCCCATTTTCCAGGACCCCGGGGTTGGGATGGTTAAAGCCATACATCCGCGCATCCGGCTTCTTTTCATACACTCCGCTCTCCTGCACAAACCTGGTCATCCCTCCCCCACCGCTTCCTCCGGGTTCTCCCCGATGTAGTGATAGGACGCCACGGTGCAGGGCGGCAGGAGCAGGATCCTCACCTGCAGGGATCTGTCCAGAATTTCTCCGGCTCTGTTCAGTTCTTCCATACTCGCATTCTCCTTTATGATTGTTTTAGGAAAGGCGAGCATCCGGGCAACCTCCGCCAGCTCTGCATCCTCCAGCAGGTCAAATTGGATCTGCCGTCTCCGGCTTTCCCTCAGGCGCTCGGACAACTGTCTTAAGAGCCTGCGGATGAGCGTCAGGGACTGGATTTCATCGTCCAGCTCCGCCAGCCTGCCCTGCAATAGCCGCAGGGATTCGCTCTGCTGCGTATCCCCAAGGAGGATGGCTATTTCTTTCAGGGGCAGCCGCAGTTTTCTGAGTACGATGATCTGCTGCAGGCGCCGTACTGCTTCCTCATCGTACATCCGGTAGGCATAGTCCTCACGCCGTCCGGCCCTGATCAGTCCCAGCTTTTCGTAATGCCGCAGCATCCGCGGGGTAACGTCATACATCCGGGATACCTGGCTGATGGTTAGATTTTCCATGGCAGCTCTCCTTTCCTTGTCTGCCAGTATACAGGATGACACCATGTCAAAGTCAAGGGGGATTCTTTATCCGCCGCACAATAAACTTCCCCAGTGCAAGCACTCAAACACCACAGTGGTGTTTGCCTCCTGCTTCGCAGGAGCGGGGTATTCGCCCCAACCTCGCTACACTCGCTGCTAGTTTGCGCGATGCAAGCATCGGGGAATGTACCCTCAATGATTCAAATGCTGATCTTTCATTGCCCTATATTGTCAGCAGCCGTCCCGCCGCTTTTCCCCAGGCATCCACCACCGCCTGGTCATGGCTGATCACAATGACCAGAGCCCCTTCCGCCATCCGCTCCAGTTCCTTCCAGATCAGTCCGCAGTGTCTCTCATCCACCCCGGCGAAGGCTTCGTCCAGCAGATAGACAGGGGACTTCTCCAGCAAGGCCCTGGCCAGAAGCAGGCATTTCCTCTGGCCGCCGGAAAAACCGGTTCCGCCGTTGTCAACCGGGTTGTCCAGCCCTTTCTCCAGGCCGAGAATCCACTGATCCAGGCCCAGCCGTCCAAGCAGCGCCAGAATCTCCCCATCGGAGGCCCTGCCCCGCCACAGGATGTTGTCCCGTATCGTTCCCTGGAACAGCGCGTTTTCCTGGGGCATATAGGTAATCTGGCGCCGCAGGCTCCGGCGGGTATAGGCCTTCCCGTCCCGCCCGAACAGGCTGAGCCTGCCCGACTCCAGGGGATAGATCCCGGTCAGCAGCCGGAAGAATGTAGTCTTCCCCTTTCCGCTTTCCCCCGCCATGACATAGAGCCCCGTTTTCCCCAACTTCAGGTTCAAATCCTCGTACACCGTAAATTCCCCGAACCTGCAGGCAACACCCTCCGCCAGAACCCCATATTCCGCCTGGGGTGAAAAGTCCAGTTCCTCGGCTTCCGGCGCGTCCTTCTCCTCCTCCAGATCCAGAATATCATGAAGCCTGCCAAAACCCACAATCCAGCTCTGAAGGCTGGCATAGAAGGAGGAGACTGTGGTAATCATGGTGGTGATCAGAGCGGCCAT
Source organism: uncultured Acetatifactor sp. (assembly GCA_910589035.1). Taxonomy (GTDB): domain Bacteria; phylum Bacillota; class Clostridia; order Lachnospirales; family Lachnospiraceae; genus Acetatifactor. Next base: position 8,047 of record CAJUSI010000098.1, read on the forward strand.
CTGGTACAGGATAACCACATCCCCCAGTCTGATCTCCCCTTTCTGATAGAGATAAAAGCCCGCGAAAAGCATGCCCACACTCTGCATATACTGAATCAGCGTTCCCCCGATTCCCTCCGCCGCCTTCTGGCGGGCATATTTCCGTGAAATTCTCTCATAGGCGGAGAGATTGCCCAGCACTTTTTCCTGAAAAGCATCCACAAGGCCGCACAGCCGCACTATCAGGATATTCTGGAAATTTTCGCCGCACAGCCCCAGGGCTTCCGCTTTGTTGGCCTGAAGCGCCCGGATGGTACTGCGCTGCCTCCGGATCACCAGCAGCTGGAATCCCCAGCAGGCCAGCCCCACTGCATAAATCAGAATGCACAGCTTCCAATGGATAGCGGCCACCGTAATTGTCGCGCCAATCCCGGAAATGCCGAACATCAGCGGCATCATGATGCCGAAGCCCAGAACGGAAAGCGCCATGTCCACATCCGAATTGAGCCTGGACAGCAGTTCTCCCTTCTGTCCCATGGCATATACTTTGTCATACCTTGCTGTCAAAACTTTCCCGTAGAGAATGCTGCGCAGGTCATTCCGGATTCCGTGCATGGTGACGGCCTGCCAGAAGATGCCTGTGGTGTCGAAAGCCAGAATCACAGCGGTAAACAGCGCCAGCCTGAGCATCTGCCCCGGGAAATCTTCCATCCTTCCCTCATTTACCATATTCAGCACACTGCTGCCGATGTATGCGGTGAGCCAGGTAATCAGGAAGTTGCGGCAGGCCACCATGACGGTACTGACCACATAGGGCGCCGTCCATTTCCGCAGCTTACTGAATAAGATTCGATTGGTCATACGCTTTCCCTTCTGTCTTTGTTTTGTTCCACCCTGTGTTGTATCACTTTGTGTTGTATCACTTTGTTTTGTTCCACCTTGTGTTATTCCACTTTCCGTTGTTCCATATTCTTCCGGAAGAATGCCTCTCTGTCAGAAATTCCGTTGGGGCAGGCCTTTATCCTCCGGATCCCCCTATCTGCGTCACCCGCCGCGCCCCGTCCAGCAATTCCTTCTCATGGGTGATCACCACCACAATTCTGTCCTTGCACAATTCCTCCAGAAGCGCCGCAAACCGCTCTCTGTTCCCCTTGTCCAGCGCAGCGGTGGGTTCGTCAAAAATATAAACCTCCCCCTCCCGAAGCAGCGCCCTTGCCAGGCACAGCCGCTGCTTCTGTCCGCCGGACAGGACGCCCCCGTTTTCCGTCAGCACCGTTTCATACCCATCCGGCATCCGCAGGATTTCCTCGTGAATGCCGGTCTTCCTGCAGACTTCCTCCATCCTTTGGGGGCTGACCTCCTTCCCGCAGGCCAGGTTGTCCCGGATACTCCCCTGAAACAGGACATTTTCCTGGGGTACCGCCACGATTTTCTCCCGCAGGCTTGTCAGACTGTACTGCCTGGACGAAATTCCGTTTATCAGTATCTCTCCCGACAGCAGATCGTATATGCCCATCAGGAGCTTGATCAGCGTACTCTTGCCCTCCCCGTTGCCGCCCTTTACATAATAGAGGTTTCCCCTCTGCCAGGTTTCCGAGAAGCCGTGATAGATCTCTCCGGAGAGCGTTCCCTCCATGGACTGCTCTTCGTCCATGGACTGCACCCCTTCCATGGAACGGTCTTCTATGGAGCGCTCTTGTTCCATGGACTGCACTTCGTCGGTGGACTGTATTCCTTTCATGGATTGCACCCCCTCCATTCCGCCACGGCAAGGGTAGGCAAAACGGATATTCCGAAAGGCGATTTCTCTGATCTGTCCCACTTCCTCTCCTCCTTCCCGCTCCTGGTCCTCCTCCAGAAAGGCGTTCAGACGCTGCAGGCTGACGGAAGCCCTCCGGGTCACGGAAATGGTGTTATCCAGGCTCATCACAAAGGTGACGATATTGTCTGTCAGGGTCACTACCGTCAGCAGCTGCCCCGCGGTAATGCGCCCCTGCAGCACAAGCCAGCCGCTGAGAGCCGTCAGAAGGACGACGGTGCCGAAGGCGCTGACCAGCATGGGCACTCCCAGCAGAGCCTCCCAGATAGCTACCTTCCGTTTCTTTTTCTGTAAAACAGCCAGTTTTTCCTCATTATCCCGCAGAAAATTTTCCTCCCGGCAGGAAGCCTTGATGGACTCCATGTTGTACAGGCCTGTGATCACGCTCTGGTTCGCGTCCTCCAGAGCTTCCTGATACTCGCCGGTCCCTTTGGCAATGGGTCTGCTCATTCTGTGCAGGAAAATGGCAGGCAGTACGGTCACAAGGATGGAGGCGATCCCAAGGTACAGATCAAACCAGAAAAGCAGCCCCAGGGTAATCCCCCATCCCGCCAGATCCGGAAAAGCCTTTCCCACAATCCGGTTGGCAAAGCTGTCAATCTGGCCGACATCCGCCGTATATAAGGCTGTGACCGCACCCAGGTCGTTTCTCCCCAGGCTTTCCATGGAGCCATGCAGCACCTTTGACTGGATTCTGCCGAACAGATTTTTCTGGATTTTGACAAACAGAATCTGGCGGATATAGCTTACCGCCTGTGCCAGAATCAGCAGGGCTCCCGCCACGGCCAGCAGCGACATATGCAGTTTTCCCGTGTCCAGCGCCTCTCCGATGCTCCATCGCAGGTATACATTTCCCGCTGTAAGAAGCGCCGTCCCTGCCAGAACCATGACCAGCCGGCCATAGGATACGCTGAAAACCGTCCCATAGGTGAGACGCGCTCTGTCTTTCTTCATAATCCTTTCCCTCTCCCCCTGCCGCTCATAAGATGCCGAAGCGGCGCGGTGATATCCTCCTCATCATCTTCACATAGTATCTCCAATATACGCTCTGCTTTTTCATAATAAGCAGTTTTCCCGCCCTGTGCCAGCACAGACAAATGCATGACCATGGACTGGGCCAGAATAACCAAAGCCTCTTTTGCGGCTGTGCGCTTTTCCTCTCCCTCCAGAAAATAGATCAGGGCGTTTTCCCGGTTCTTGTAGAGATTTGGCAGCTTCTTTGCCTGCTCCAGAGCCTTCTCCCGTTCCCCGTTTTTCCAGTAGGAAAAACAGATGTTATAGAGCGTGGCGCCCCGTATCTCGGAATCTTCTCCGTAGCGGAGGATCTGCTCCTGGAGGGCGATGGATTCCCTGAGATAAGCGGATTTTTCCTCCTTTGTGCCGTCCATCTTTTCCAGGGAGGTGGACATCTGTACCAGAAGCAGCGCATTGTTCGGGAAAACCTTCAAAGCTTCCCTCATCAGAGCCACATTGTCCCGGTTCCGTCCTTTTTTGTTGTTCTCCTTCCATAGTTGATTGATTTCATCATATCTGCGCTCCTTCGCAATTTCGTCCATACCGATTAATTCATCCGTACTGACCCCAAAGTAATTAGCCAAAGAAGGGAGCATGGTGATATCCGGATACCCTTCTGCCCTCTCCCATTTGCTGATGGATTGGGGCGAAACGCCGAGATGCGCAGCAACCTCCTCCTGAGTTAAATCCCGCTGGCGGCGCAGCCTTCTGATTTTTTCACCGATTAACAGGTTCATAAATAGTTTCCTTTCCAGGTATTCCCAAATTCTGCCCGCGGGGAAACGCTTTCCTGCGTATTTTCCTGTGCTGATAAACAGATTATATCTATCAGGGGCAGTGTATACAATAACCGCAAGAATGAAATAACCCTACGGATCGTAGAGTTACTCCATGAATATGCTATCTGATGACAGCGCCTTCCGCCTGTTCAACTGTTGCAGGAACCTGTTTTAACGCTTCCTTCTATACGCAGCAAATTACTCTCTTTGAGATGAAAGCGCTATCTCATACAAGTAATCCTCCATGATGATATCAGTGCCTCTTTTTCTATAGGTATTTTCACCCGCAATTTTCCCTCCGCATTTCACTGCCACGCGGTTTGAGGGAATATTTTCCTTACTGACGAATATCGTAACCTTTTCCGCCCCCCGGTTGCGCGCATATTCGATCATTCCCCGGGCTATTTCAGTGGCATATCCCCGGCGCTGGAAATCCTTATGTACGCAATAGGCGATATCATAGACCTTCCCGTCTTCGCTGGTCATAAAGCTGCAGGTTCCCACCCGCTGCCCGGAATTCTTCAGCACCGGAATCAGATAGCAGCACTCCTCGTCCTCCCCGAGCGCCTCCAGCATTTTTATATACTCGGGGTCAATCTCTTCCTTCGCCTCATCCGGCAGATATTCGCCCATCTCTGGGTCATTCCATATGCTGTAGGCCCATAGCGCATCCTCTTTTGTAAAGCCGCGCAGGGTAAGCCGCGAGGTTTCAATCGGTATTATTTTCATGTCCGCCTTCTCCTTTAGACTCTGTTTTAAACCTGAATCTTAAATATTGTTTTCCAAGGGCCTACTATGGCTGGGCAGTACAACTATGGCATTGCCCTTCTATTTATGACAATACATTAGACCCATGAAGCGAGGATTTTTACATAAGCGATATCCCTTCCCTTTCCAGCCCCATCCGGTAAAGCTCTGCGGCGGACAGCCAGCCGGTATCCCATTTTTCGTATAGTTCCACATATTTTTGCTGGCTGTCAAAAAAACGCACATCGCCCATAATCTTTTTCAGATAGTATTCGGCAAGCCCTTCCGTCAAACCCCAGGTATTAAAATTCCTGAAAGCATTTTCATCCTTGAGCGCGTTCATGAGCAGATAAATGATAAACTCATGCCCGATGAAGTAAAAGGAGTCCATGGGCGTTCTCTCGATGCCGAATACGTCCTGCTCTTTTGAAATGTCGATTGCCTCCGCCCCGTTCTCCACCGAGGTGACCAGCGTTGCCGTAAAATCGTTCCCCAGCTTACAGCCAACATATTCCTCCGCCCTGTCCGTAAAGCAGGATTCCTCAAAAAGGCGGAGTATTTGTGGGATGTAGCCTTCTATTTTTTCCTTCTCCTTAGGCCAGATATTCTCTGCGTAATGATCGTAATGCTTTATCATCACAGCCGAGATACTGCGTACAATATCCGTGTATTTCCTGTAGGGCTCCGGCAGCTCATCCCGATCAGCTTTTTCCAGGAGGCCGGCATAATACTCTTTTGCGGAAACCTTCGCACATGCGGCTTCGGACACCATAAGCCAGAACAGTTCGCCGCAGTGTTCCCCGCCGCACACTGTGAGCAGCTCCCTGTTTTGACTGATAACCATCAAGTCTTCTTCGGCGTAATGTCTGCGATATTTTTCACCGTAAGCATTATCATAACCGCATCTTGCAACGGATAGCATGTGAAAGACATAATTGGTATCCTTATTTGCCGCAAATTTTATTTTATTCATTGTCTACGCGCCTCCTGTACGCCTTCTTCTCTGTTGTTTTATCCCGGGCTCTGCGGATGCATCATTCCACATTCGGCCCTCGCTTACTTTTTTTCCAGAAGCGATACCACCCATTTCTGATATTCTTCCCCGGTCTTCAATTCCAGTTCCGTCTCGAGCCTGCAGCGCACAGCCCATACTTCCTGCTCTTTTACGGGATCATATCCCTTCTTCTCATAGGCCGTATAGTACAGGCCGACTCCTCTTTTTTGCCAGCTGGGAAGGTCGTTGTAATTGATATTTCCGGAAAAGAGCAGTTCATTTTTCCAGGAAACGGATTTGCCTTCTATCTGCGCCGTGGCCTCCCGGACGTCCATCCCCCTTTTCCGCAGCATCCAGTAGCAATGGGCATTCAGCGAGTTTCTGTGCGCATCCTCCTGTCTCCATGCGAAGTAATCCTTCACGCATTCCAGGTTGGGCAGAGGAATCACCCTACTGTCAAAACAGGCCAGGGTCCCAAGTTTCATGGATATACATGCGCTCGCCTCCCCTGCCAGCACGGAATTGATCTTCCTCACCTTTCTTCCGAACGTATTGTCATCGGGGTGAAACAGCAGCGAAATCTCGTCGCTCTCCGTATAGCCGTAGACAATCCTGAAACCGCATTGCATCAGGTGCTTTACCGTATCGATCATGGCGTCCCGGAAGCGGACGTCAAAGGGCGCTTCAAAGCTGCAGGTCTCCTTCGTAAGCCGGGTAAAGTTTCTGCCGTCCAGCCGTACCGCCAGATACAGCTCCGGCAGTATAACCTGGTCCAGAGACTGTTCAAATCTTCTCATTCTTACATCCAATTCTTCAAAATTCATCTTCTCTCCATTCCTCTGTCACAAATTCACCCTGTTCTATTCTTACAAAATAAAGCCTGTCAAATCCCTCCCGCAGGGAAGGCATCTCCAGCCGGTTGGAGGTGCATGCGATCGCCTTATCGGGAACGCAGGCCTTCCCCGATCTTTTGCGGTTTCTCTCCACACAGTCCGCCATCACGGACCGGAAGAAATACCCCTCTGTCTCGTAGCCGTATTCCTTTGCAATGCGAATATACTTCTCCCTTTCTGCGGCAGTGGGATTCGTGTTATCCACCACAAAGGAATGCCCTTTCCGCAGGCAGTCCTCCAGGAGAAGCCTCTCCTTATTTCTGGTGTGCAGCGTGTCAAGATTGATATGTACATAGTCCCCTGCCAGCTTCTGATGATAGAAAGTGGTCTTTCCGCTTGCCTGAAGTCCTATGAATATGATTGCTCTCCCGGGAACTGCCGCTTCCATTTTTCAGAACCTCCCAGCCGTTAATTTCTGTTTTGTATTCCTGCTCTTTATTTTAGCTCTTTTTTAACTCTTTATTTTAGCTCTTTTCCTGTTCTTCAAAAGCTTCCGCGCATAGCTTCGGATCTCATCGCTGCTGTCATACAGGCATTCCCGCAGAAGCTCTTCCGTTATCATATGCCGGCGCCCCATCTCCTTCAGGATATCGCCCCGGCAGCATGAGCATAAAGTATGCTCATACAGATACGGCAGCAGTTCCCTGGGCGCGGATTTCACCCCTTTTGTCTCCAGCAGGCTGAGGACAGTGGAATATGCGCCGTGCCAGCCCTCTATGTCCTCATAGGTCACAGGAATGCTTTTTACCAGTCTGACAAGAATTTCCCTGTCCTCCGCCTGATAGTGGTTCGCCAGCAGAGAAATTGCTTCGGAAGTCCGCTCATTCCTCCCGGCCAGTTCCAGGGCAAGCTGACGTACCTTTTCATGCCGGACATAATCCAGGGCATAAAATGCTGCATCTTTCAGCACTTCCTCCCCTGTGCCGGCATCCTGGATCAGCGGTTCCGGAGACAGCGGGAACGGGCAGCCCGGTCCGAAGACATAGAGAAGCTTTGCCCTTTCCAGGGAATTTTGCTCTGTAAGATATCTCTGCGCCAGAATAGAGAGCGCTTCCGTATTTCCCGTTCCTCTGATCCATGCATGTGCCCGGAGGCCCAGGCTCCGGAACTTCCAGCCGGAATCTCCGGCCTCCTGTTCTCTCTTCTCTTCCTCCTCAAACCGTTTCAGTATCTCTTCCGTTGTCCGAGGAGCGGGCGGTCTCCTGCTTCTTCCTTCCCGGAATTCATTATTCCGCGCCAGCTCACCGTAAAAGTACCTTTTTACCGCCGGGGAAGATTTTGCTTTTTCCGCAAGCATTTTCCGCACCCTGCCTTCTCCGTAAGTCTGCTCGCAGTGCGTAAACAGCCAGTCGAAGGAGCCGGACTCCAGGATGGGATTTTCCGACATTAACATGCCGATGTCCTCTGCCATTTTCAGATAGATGTTCAGCGGATGCGCCGCGGCGTCGATCAGTTCTATGCAGAGAATTTCAAAATCGTCCCGTTCCGGCAGCGTGCCGTTTTTTCTCGGCCTTCTCCTGGCTTTCAGTATCTCATACAGTTCCTCGTATTTCCTGCACAATGCTTCAGACGCCTGCCTGTTTCCCTCCCGGGCAAAGCAGCCCAGCAGTTCGCAGTAATGTGAAAACACCCAACCGTTTTTTGACCTGTATGGGAGCAGCTTCCGGATCACGGCATCCACAAACGGCTTCTCCTCCGGAAACCTGCGCACCAGCTCCCGCACATACCATGCCCTTGTGCCCTCGCATTGGGCGTCATAGGAAAGATCTCTCGTGCATCCCCAGAGGACAATCTCACGGTACCTTTCCACATCCTCCGCACAGTCCAGTTCCAATATACACCGGCCAAGGCCGCGCATCATAGCCTCTTTGAATTCTTTCTTTGTCACCCGGAATCCCGCCTTTCTCTGAAAGCTTTATGGGATTTCTGTCTCCATGCTCTAGCTTTTGACTGTAAAAACAGGTTCCAGACGTGCCACCGGAGCCGCCATATTGTGTTGCGCATGGACGGCAATAACCTGATCGATATCCTTATAGGCGTATGGCGCTTCCGCCCGAATCGCTTCTTCCCACTTTTTCAAGATATCCGTTCTGCCCTTTAAATCACTGCGGGACGGATCGATAGGGGTAATGATATGGAACTTCTTCATAAAACGGCGAAATTCTTCGTCATTCCCTCTGATCGCGTCACCGCGTGACTTCTTCCTGCCTGCTCCATGGCTGGCGCTCCAAAGGGATTCCGGATTCCCCAACCCCCGAAGCAGATAGCTGGAGCTGCCCATGGAACCAGGTATCATCACCGGTTCTCCGTAGCAGGCAAATTCCGTGCCTTCCATTTCCTCGCAGCCGCCGGCACAGCAGGCTCCTTTTCGATGAACATAATACTCTTCTCCGCCAATCTGCTTCTTCCAGATATAATTGTGGGGCGCATCATACAGTAGTTCCATGTCAAAATCCCCAAGCACATCGGTCAAAGCATCCTGGATCATAAAGCCTAAAAACAGACGATTGGCAAAACCAAAGTTTGCCGAATTGCCGGAAGCCGACCAGAACCTTTTCCATGCCTCCGTTGCCTTCCCCTCCTCCGGTATGAGGTATATCTTATTCTCAGGATGGGGCACTCCGGCAGGATAAATCTCCTGGCAAATCCTGCGGTTCAGCAGCCCTCCATGATGGCCGATCATCAGAGATCCTGCATGGAGCATCACTGCCACGGCTCCCTTTCTGATCTTCCAGGCATTGGCGGTCTGCCCGTCATAAATCTCCGCCACCCGCTGTACTTCCAGGAAGTGATTGCCGCCTCCTATGGTGCCGATCTGGTCGTCATAGGTTAACTGCTCATAGCTTCCGATAAAATCTTCCAGTCCCTCCGTATCCTCCGCCTTCAGGCTCCCCCGAAACACTGTGCGACTCAGCCATTTCTCCTGAACTTCAGGCTGATAATAATGCCACAACCCCCTCTTCCCGCTGTCTCTGTTTGTTTCCAGCAGCCCCTCAAGTCCATGGAGGAACAAAGCCTGCCGCTGTCTACCTGTCATGGGAATCTGTCTGCCGCCCTCAAAGAAAATGCGGCGGATCTTCTTTGTCAATTCCGACAGCTTTTCCCGGATCCGCTCTTCCGGCAGGTCGGTGGTATAGAACCGCATGCCACAGTTTATGTCATTTCCCATGGCCTGGGGAACCGCAAAGCCCTTCGTCATCATCACTGTGCCGATGGGTATTCCCGCGCCTTTATGGAAGTCCGGGGTCAGGATAATCTTCTCGATCCGCTGCCCGCCTTCCCGGAAAAAGCCCGGTACTGCCGCCAGCCTTTCCAGCGTCTCTTCCAAAGCCGTCATCTGATATAGCTCCTCTGCCGCTTTTTTATCCGGTGCGGAGCCCTCCGGCAGATAGCAGGATATTGCATTATATCTGTCCTTATATTCGATTTTATGTATCATGGTTCTCCCTTTAAATGCTTACATTCTCGGAATTCCTTTTACACTTTCAGCAGAGCATTCGATAGAGCTTTCCGGTAACCTTTTTCACAGGTTCCTCACTTTTCCTGCTCCGCAGCGTATCAAAACTCTGATTTCACCTGTCCGGATTCCGAAATCCTATATATTAAATAATGGAAGCAGTTCCGTCAAACTATGTATCGTCTTGGCCTGTCCGTAGTATTTCGGCGTACCGTCCCGGTTGATAAGAACCCCATATGCGCCGGCATTTCCCGCGCAGACCATATCCTTTTCCTCATCCCCCACAAACACTATTTTCTGCATGTCCGTCTGCATTTTCTCACACAATATCTCCAGGCCCTTTGCAGATGGTTTTCTGTAACCGATGTCATTTGACGTAAAGGGATACTCTATATACTTGATTACAGGCTCTATATCCTCCAGTGCATAAATATTGTCCATACCATATGCCACATCGGATAAGGTGGCAAGCTTAATTCCTTTTCCGGAAAGCGTTTTCAGCGTTTGTTCCACCTCGGGGAACAGGGAGCAATCCCGTCTGAAATAAGCATAAAAGCTTTCTTTGACCTGCTCTAAGTCTTCTAAATTCAGATCCGCACCCCGCAGTATTTCCGTGAAAATCTGCGCGGACGAAACTTCATGGTCCCTGGGATTTATTCTGGTATTATATTTTGTAAGCACATTTCCCACATTTTGATAGTGCTCTTCCGTAAAATGATACTGGTATCTTTCCGCAATCTGCTCAAATGCCGGTCTGTGCAGCTTCGACCAGTTCATGGGTTTCCTGTAATCGACCAATGTCCTGCCAATATCAAATACAACTGCCTGAAACATATCGTTCTCCATTTTACTCCATATATCCTCTATGACGCATCCATTCTACCGACTGTCTCAATCCTTCGATGGTTTTTGTCTCCAGTACTATCCGGCAATTATGTTCTCTGGCGAGAGCACAGTATTTTGCTATGTCCAACTCTCCCGTGCCAAGGGCCAGATGATTTTTGTCTCCGGCCGCATCATGCATATGCATATGTTTAAGATACCTTTTGTTTTCAAGGATATAGTCCTCGTCAGCCCCGCCGCATGCATGGTTATGCCCAATATCAAAAGTCAGGCCAAACACCTGAGAGGTAAGAAGGATATTCAGTGCCTCCCTTTGAAACCCGAGAAACCCCTCGCAGTTTTCGATGCAAATCCTGATATTCTCCGTTCCGATTTCCGCTTCACATAACTGCCGGAAGTCCGTCATACTTTTCAGATACCGCTCTCTGTATTCTTCGAAAAGATATACCTTCCTGTCCGGGAGCGTAAAGTATACCCCCCGCGGCATATGCATATTTATGACGGGAGCTCCCAGCCTGTTTGCCAGGGCAATGGTTTCGGCCGCCGTACGCTGGTATCCATCCGCGATATAGGGATTAAAATCACTGATATTGAAATTTTCATCCAGGTGAATCGTATAAAACACGCCGTATTTATCCGCAATATCAATGAAATATGAGATATCTATCTCCGTGGTTTGATATTGCGGCAGATTCATATTTAACTCAATAAAATCCAGATTCATGACCCTGCAGACTGCGGCACATTCTTCCAGAGTATTTGTCTCTATTAAAGTCGGCATTCCAAAAAGCATTTCTCCATCACTCCTCGTAGCAAGCAGTCTGCAGGTATGCCTTATCGCACTTTATGATAGCCGCTCCAGCGCAGCCTGGGCTTTCCTGTCTCCCTGTTCGGCGGCCAGCTCATACCATTCCACCGCCTGGTCTATATCCTGCTCCACCCCCCTGCCCGTCTCATAGCATAATCCCAGATTATATTGGGCAGTATCCGACCCCTGCCTGGCTGCATGGGCAAACCATGCAGCCGCCCTGGCATCATCCTGCTTCACACCGACTCCCGTGATATAAGCGATGCCCAGATTCAGCTGGGCCTGCACATGTCCCTGAGCGGCTGCATGGGCATACCACTTAACAGCCTGAACCGGATCCTGTTCTACGCCGTCTCCCTTTTTATACAAAACGCCCAGATTATTCTGTGCGTCCGCATGGCCCTGAAGGGCAGCCTTTTGGTACCATTCCGCAGCCCGGGCGCTGTCCTGCTCCACGCCCTCACCATACTTGTAGAGAAACCCCAGATTATACTGGGCCTCGGCATATCCCTGTTCGGCGGCCTTTTCGAACCATTCCCTGGCGGCAGTGTAATCCTGCTCTATGCCATCCCCTTTTTTATAACAGCATGCCAAATTGTACTGGGCGGCTGCATGGCCCTGCTCCGCCGCCTTTCCGAACCACTTGAAGGCCGCACCAACATCCTGCTCCACACCCCTTCCAAGATCGAAGCAGCGGCCAACCTCATACTGGGCGGCTGCATGGCCCTGCTCCGCCGCCTTCCCGAACCACTTGAAGGCCGCGGCTGCATCCTGCTCCACGCCGCTTCCAAAGCCGTAGCAGCATCCCACCTCATACTGGGCTTCCTTATGCCCCTGCTCCGCTGCCTTTTCATACCACCTGGCCGCCTGAGCAAAGTCCTGTTTCACTCCCGTCCCACGTTCATAATACACAGCAAGGTTATACTGGGCCTGGTCATTCCCCTGCTCCGCTGCTTTTGTACACCACTGGGCGGCCAGGTTATCGCTCTGCTCCACGCCTTTCCCGTGCTCATAGCACCAGCCCAGATCGTTTTCGGCGGCGGCATCTCCCTGCTCGGCGGCCTTCCGATACCACTCCGCCGCCTTGCCGTAGTCCTGGGCCACGCCTTCTCCCTCTTTATAACACCAGGCCAGATTACGCTGGGCATAAATCTGTCCCTGAAGCGCGGCTTTCTCATACCATATAACGGCCCGGGCGCTGTCCTGCTCCACCCCGGCGCCCGTATCATAGCATAATCCCAACGCATATTCCGCGTCGGCATCTCCCTGCCCGGCCGCCTTCTCATACCATTCAAATGCCTTGTGCACATCCTGCTGCGTGCCTCTTCCGTTTTCGCAGCAGATTCCCATCTGGTACTGGGCGGAATCAAGGCCTTGCTCCGCCGACTTTTGGAACCAGGAAAACGCCTTATTGTAATCCTGTTCCACACCGTCTCCATAGTAATAGCTAATGGCCAGATTATACTGAGCGGCGCGGTGTCCTTTCTCTGCAGCCCTGGTATAAAACGCAGCTGCCCTGCTCTGATCCTGCTTCACGCCGTTTCCTTCTTCAAAGCATATCCCCAGGTGGTTCAGCGCCTGAAGGTTCCCCTGGCTCTCTGCTCTCCAGAACCATTCCACCGCCTTCCCGTAATCCTGCGAAACACCCCGCCCTTCATAATAGCAGCATCCCAGACTGTACTGGGCATCGGAAAACCCCTGCTCCGCAGACCTGGCGAACCACTCTGCCGCCTTCTCATCATCCTGCTCCAGGCCGCCGTAGCCATGTTCATAAAATACAGCCAGATTATACTGAGACCACTCATGCCCCTGCTGTGCGGCTTTCTCGTACAATTCCAGAGCCTTAGCTTTGTCCTCTTCTACGCCATTGCCGTAGTCATAGCAGACTCCCAGATTATGCTGTGCATCCGCATCGCCTCCCTCTGCCGCTTTCGTGTACCAGTATACCGCCTTCTCCTCACTGGGGCCCACGCCCTTTCCCTGGCTCCAGCACCATCCCAGGCTGCGCTGTGCGGCGGCATTTCCCTGTGCGGCAGCTTTCTCATACCACTCGACGGCTTTTGTGTAATCCTTTTTCACAAACCAGCCATACTGATAGCAGTCGCCCAAAACGCCCTGCGCCCCCGGGTCTCCCTCCTTCGTCGCTGCGGCATAGCATTCCTCCAGGCGAAAATCGTTTTCCAGAATCCGCTCCCTGCTATAATCATTGCCGCCTGCTCTATTGCCAAGTACTGCATTATAAATACTCATTTTTCTCACCCTCATCTTCTATACTTGTGAGTTGAAAGTTTTTATTCCTAAGAAGCCAGGCAATCCAACGGTTCTTCTGGAGCTTCCGGTAGTCCCTGAATTATCTGCGTTAGCATAATTGGGGCTTTTACCCTAATAAGCTGAAATTTGGTAATCTCATACAAGGAATAGCAAAACTTTCAACCCACAAGTTCTATACTATTTTTGATTTTTCCCCAAAAAACTCCCGGCTGATAAACCACTGCAAAGGCACTTACATTCACTCTGTTCATGGCACAGATTAATCCCTGCCTTTCAGGAATCCGCCCCTGCCATCAGCAGCTGCTCCACAATCTCGGTATATCCCGCTTCCGACGCATAATACAAAGCGCTGTGCTGATCGTTATCCACACTGTTTACATCGGCCCCCATTTCGATGAGCATGGATGTAAAATCGTTCCTGCCGCTTCTGGATGCCAGTATCAGCGGTGTCTGCCCTCCTGAAGTCTTCAGGTTGATGCCTGCGCCGGCAGCCAGCAGCTCCTTGCCCATGAAAAGATCACCTTTATCCGCAGCAATATGTAACGGCCCCACGCCCTCCGCATCGGCGCAGTCAGGCTGGGCACCTGCGGCCAGAAGCAGCTGCGCTATCATCAGATTGGATCTGCGGGCTGCCAGGATCAGGGGAGATTCTCCCTCATCATTCAGCTTATTCACACCGGCCGGATCTCTCTCCAAAAGAACCTTCACCACTTCGCTCTGCTCCTTCCAGCATGCGTGATGGAGAGTGGTGTTGCCGTAGGTGTCAGCATGGGCCCCATCTGCCTGGGAGAGCGCCTTCACCAGCTCCCGCAGTCCTGCGGAGGTAGCATAATCCATGGCCATGCGCCCTTCATTGTCTTTGATTCCGATATCGATCTCCGGAACTTTAAGCAGCTGCAGGGCGGCATCGGTTTTCCCGTTCCGCGCCAGCAGCATTAAAGGAGTCACGCCGTCGTTGTCAGTGCAGTTCACATCGGCTCCTGCGTCGATGAGCATGGAGATGATCTGGAAATTACCGGCCTCCCCTGCAAAGTGTATGGGCATCCGGTTTTTCTGGTTGCCCAGGTTTACATCCGCCCCGCTGTCCAGCAGCAGCTTCGCCAGATCCCTGGCGCTTTTCATACAGACATAAATCAGGGGCGTGTTGCCGGATTCATCCCTCTTGTTTACATCCACACCGCCCCGCTTCAGAAAAGCCTGCACTACGCCCCTCTGGTTGTTCCTGCAGGCCTGCAGCAGCATATTATCCAATTGCATGGTATCTGTCTCCTTCCATAATTCATATGATGGGGCTGTCCGCCGCATGAAAGCTTCCGAATACAGGATATGGCATCAGCCCGGCTTCCGCCGCCGGTCAGCGGAGATTATGCCTGATTGTCATACATCCACCCGGATATGGTATTGCGCCAGAAAACGGATTGCAGGAGCAGCTTCCTGCCCGCGCCCCAGGCGGAGCAGGCAAAAGGCGCTCAGCCACCTGGTTCTGACCAGGAAATACCGCTCCAGGCCCCGTCCTGTCTCCGGATTCAGCGGCCGGAGAAACACCTGCCCGTCTGCCGCCGCTGCCCGAAAGAACAGCTCCTTATCCCTGATATCCAAATCCGGCGGCGTGCCCAGCAGCAGCTCCGCCCGCTTCAGGCTGTCCAAAGCCTTTTCATACTCTTCCAGCCGACAGAGGCACAGCCCGCAGTTAAAGGCTGTGGCAGCAGGCAGACGTTCAAAATTCGCCCGTTCCAACAGGGATTTCGCAAGCAGCCAGGCGGCAGGCAGGTCATTCAGGGCCAATGCCTGATACAATGCAGGGCCTGTGCCCTCCCGCAGTTCTTCCTCTCTGCCCTTTCCCCAAAACTCCATACCGCTGCCTCCTCTGCCGTTTTTCTCAAAAGCCCTGTCCCCGTCCCATCCTGATTAATTCCATCCTATCACCATGTATCCAAAATGTCAAATGCCGGTTCCCTATTGTACAGCACCGGAAAGAGTGTTAAAATAGTTCCAGCGCCACACACGCTGCAGCGCAAAATACCGATTGTCCGCGGAACACGGCTTTGGGGCGCCTGACAGCGAAATGTTATAGGAAAGGAAGACAGTTATGAACATAAGCGAACTGACCGATATGCTGGTAATATCCAGCCAGCAGTACAACCAGGCCAAATTCAACCCATGGTGGAATGGGAATCACGAAGAAGCCATCTACCGATACAGCACCTTCTCCAAAGAGGCATTGCAGAATGCCCGGGACTGCCTGGCAGAATGCGGGAAGGATGCTCTCCTTTCGCCCGTCGGAGACATGGGCCTGAACCTGTTTCACCTGTCGGTCTGGCACAATTTCCATGACATCGTAAAGGAGCTGCTTTGTGACGGCAGAATCAACCGAGAAGACATCAACAGGCCCGACGGCAAAGGCCATGGGCTGACCCCCTTCCTGCTGGCATGTGCCTGCGGAAATGAGGCCATGGCAAAGCTTTTGCTGGAGCACGGGGCAGACGGCTGCGCCTGTGATGAAAGGGGAATGAATGCGTACCATTTTCTTACATATCCCAGGATTCAGGGGCTGGCGCTTGCCGGAAGCTGCCTGGAATGGAGCGCGGAACAAAGAGGGGAAATCGCGCGCCTGCTGGACTGTGATATCAACCAAAAAGACAGGAACGGCCTGACGCCTCTGGAGCGTATGCTTTCCACAGACCACTGTTCGGAATACACATGGGGGCTGGCGGACATTTTCCTGGAAAAAGGCGCCTCAACGGATTATGTGGACGAAGACGGACGGACGCTCCTGATGATGGCTCTGCGGAACGGACACAAGACAGCCGCACTGGCTTTGGCGCAGCGCTGCCCCAAGCTTCTGAACATAGCAGATAATCAGGGCAGGACTCCCGCCGGGCATGCCGTTTATTTCCACGATCAGGCTATGTACATAGCCCTCACAGACCATGGGGCAGTGTCCGACGGCACCGGCGACATGGAAATGTTTCCGATGAGCCAGGTTACCAGCAATGCCTTTGCCCATGTGCATAGGAACAATAAGGACGGACAGCGCCTTGCCATGTACCTGGCACGAAAGATGGCCCGCCAGGCAGATCCGGATGATGACGATGAAATGGGCGATCTCACCGGCATCCTCCACAATGCCCTTATGGGCGACGACGAGGCCGGTGTCCTGGATATCTTCGAGGATTCCGACATCTTTACCATGCCCATCCACTACCATGGACAAAGGATCTGCCTGCGGGATGAATGTCTCGTTCTGGGCTATGGGACAGGCGTGCTCAGGAAACTGGCAAAGCGGGGCGTGGACATGGACAAGGCGGTGGTAAAGGGGCGGACTCCTGCCTGCATCCTGGCTTCCCAAAAAAGCTACCACCCCCTGCAGAACGAGGTCTATTTTGAGGAAGCTGCCGGACTGTTCTCCCGGGAATCCATGGAGTACCTGGACAATAACGGGGAAGCTGCCGTCCATCTGGCCGCAAGGCAGGGACATACAGGCATGCTGAAGGCCATGATAGAAAAGGGCGTGGATGTGAACCTTGAAAAGGATGCTCCCGCCCGGGCAGGGATGACGCCTCTGCATGAGGCCTGTGCCGCCGGACACAGGGATGTGGTAAAGATGCTGATTGATGCCGGAGCAGACGATGCCGTGAAGGATTCGGAAGGAGAGACCCCCGCCCATCTGGCGCTTCAGGAGAAGCGGTTCGGGGAACAGCCGAATATGGAACAGCGGGCCGGCGTCCTGCGGGAATTGAAGCATCTGGATATTCCCAGAAACGACGGGAAGACTCCGCTGATGCTGCTTAAGTATCTCCACAGAGAGCTCCTCCCCATATTCCTTGACAGGGGCGTGGACGTAAACCACAGGGACAACCTGGGAAGGACGGCCCTGATGCTCAATCCCTGCAAAGACATGGTAAAGGAGCTGCTCCGGGCAGGAGCCGATATTACCCTGGCCGACAGCGAGGGCAATACCGCACTGCACCATGCCCTGATCGAATACAGTGAAGATACTGCGCGCTATCTGATTAAAAAGGGAGCCGACTACAGCTGCCCCAACAATGACGGCGAGACTCCGGCGGACCTTGCCGTGAAGAGAGGGTTTGAGAGCGTATTGGATGTTATGGTATGACGGGGTGGAAGACAGGAGCTGTTTTTACTTATTTAAATCCCAAACAGCTCCGCTGTCTTCGCCTTCCGCCGTCCGCCCTGACCTCATAGGCGCATCTGCCCTCACAGCCCCCGAGCGCATACCATGGATCACCCGTATTGCCTTCCGGAAATCGATGATGCGAACATTTCCCGCCTCGTCCGCCACACAGTTATTCCAATAAATATCTCCTCGCGGGACATGCCGAGCTGTTCATTGAAATCTTTCCAGCCCTCTCTTCACCCGCTTTTGGGCACAGCTACTGATCCTTTAAATTTTGCCTCGACCAAGTGCGAAAAAGTTATTTCAACCGATCAGGACCCGCTTCCCCTCAAAGGCAAAGCCCAGATGGCGGATCCGTTCCTCCAAAATCCCCCTGGCAGTCAGCTCACTGTCATAGTTCTTGTCCCGAATCTGCTTTAAAGCCTCCTGCACCGTATCCTCCAGGGTATCCTCATCCTCCGGATCATGCACCTTAAACTCCAGCACAAAAGCCGGATCCTCCTTTTTACAGGGCTCCAGCATCACATCATATCTCCCGAACCCGCTCTCCCGGTTGGAAGTAATACGGTATCTTCCCGCAAGCTCCACCATCAGCCCCAGGACAAAGCCATGGTAAAAGCGCTCAGGCTCTGTGGCTTCCGATGGCTTATTCCCTGTGTCAAAGAAGCTGAAGGTCGCCAGGGCCACTTTGTTCATATACCGGTTCATAGCCTTCACATCCCCCAGAAGCAGTGCCTTGATAAAATCGTTATAAGGCACATCCTCCCCGCTGAACCATCCCCGGATCATATCCTCGAACATTATCTCCACTTCCCAGTTGGTCAGCTTCAGGCGGTAGACGAATCTCCTCGTCGCACTGGAAAAGCGCCGATCCACTACCCTCAGATACCCGCTGGCCAAAAGCAGACTCCACACAGCCCCATATTTCCTCTGGAGCTGGTCAAAAATGATCTCCTCATCAATCTCCGTCTCCAGGATGCCGCCCTTCATCAAATCCTCCATAATCGTCTTGGTCTGTACATTCCCCTGCCCGATCAATCGGTTCACCAGGCGGTTGGAGCTGGAATTCGCCCAGTAGGGCTTCAGTTCCTTTTCCTCCAGGAAATTGGTGATGGACCAGGGATTGTACACATCCCGCTGGCTTCCAAAGGTAAACCCGTCGTACCATTGCTTTACGTCCGCCTTGCGCTCCGACATCCCCATCTGGTCCAGCGCCCGGAACACTTCTTCCTCCGTAAAGCCAAACTGCGTGCAATATTTCTCGGATGTGGTCGTCACCACGGTAAGATTGTTTAAATCGGAAAAAATGGACTCTCTGCTTACCCGGGTGATGCCGGTCATAATCGCCCGCTCCATACTTGGATTCGTCTTAAAAGCGGAGTTGAACATACGCCGGATAAACCCAACCAGTTCCTTCCAGTACCCATAGACATAGGCCTCCTGCAGAGGCGTGTCATATTCATCCAGGAAAATCAGGACCTTCTGGCCATAATAGGACTCCAGATAATCCGACAGATATTTCAGCGCCAATACCGCCACATCATCCGTCATCTCCGGAGATACCGAGTCAAAGAAATTCTGTTCTCTTTTCCCCATCCTCTCCCCATCTCTCAAATATTCATGAAGCTCATATAACTTCGCCAGAGTGTACTTAATCCCCTGCTTCGTCTCCTCAAAGGTCTCCCCCTTGATATCCGCAAAGCTTAAGGAAATAACCGGATAACTCCCCTGAAGCCTCCGATACTTATAATCCCCGTTAGGGGATTTCTCCTCCCAGATAGACAGCCCCTCAAACAGCTCCCCCCGTCCCTCATATGTCCTGGAAAAGAAGCAGTTCATCATGTCCAGGTTCAGAGTCTTCCCAAAACGGCGGGGCCGGGTGATTAATGTAACTGCATCGCCATTCTCCCACCACTCTTTTATAAAATCTGTTTTGTCAATTAAAAAATAGTTATTCTTCCGTATATATTCAAAGCTCTGCGCCCCGATGGAAATTGTCCTGCCCACAGTCCTGCCTCCTTTCGCAGCCCGGAACATCCGGAACCTTCCTACATGATTCTCAAAACCCAATCAGCAGACAGGCAAAATGCCCTTCACCCTGCCGATATCATCCTTTCAACTGCCTTCATTATACACAGTGTTCCGGCAGATTACAATAAGAGAAAAATTTTGTTTTCCATACGAAAAAATATTCCGCTGAAACTTCGCGATACAGCAATCGGCGAATTGACCGCGGATAATATCAACTGGTGGTAGATTTCCAAACAACTGATTGATTATTGAATTCCTTTTATATTCGGGATAGAATAGTATCACACCGGTGAAATAAATATTTTGGAGGCTTTTATGGAAATAAAACTTGGAGAAAAAATAAAAGAATTACGGAACCGTAACGGCAGAACCCAGGAAAATCTTGCCGATGCGCTTGGCATTACCAGTCAGGCGGTTTCCCGTTGGGAGAAAAACGGCAGTTATCCCGATATGGAGATGATTCCGTCCATCGCGAATTATTTCGGAATCACCATCGATGAGCTGTTTGGATACCGCAATGACCGGGAGAACAAAATCGACGCCATTATCAGCAAAATCGATGGGTTTCACATTAAGGGGGATAGCAGTGACGGATGGATGGGTGGATGAATGTCTCGCCATTCTGCGCCAGGGACTTGCGGAATTTCCTCAGAACGAGCGGCTGCTCATTACCCTTGCCGACACACTTTCCGAGGCAGGCTGGAGACGTCATCATGAATGGCTTTATTACGACGACGAAGGCTTTATTCAGCACAAATATGACATTCACAAAAGCAATGAGTATTGGGCGGAATCCATTAAAATCTGCGAATATCTCGTTGAAAATGCCGCCGATAATGCGACCGTCACAAAAGCAATCCATATTCTCGTTTTGCTTTACAGAAATATAGGGGAGCCTGGAAAGGCAGCGGCTTATGCACAGAAGATGCCCGAACTGAAAGATTGCAGAGAACTGCTCCTTGCCTACGCTTCCGACGGCAAAGAGGAAGCCAAACATATCGGGGAATTTCTTTTGAAGGCAGCAAGCCAATTCGCCAGACAACTTGTCCACGGTTTGATTACCAACAGGCATCATTTTGAAAGCGATATGCCGATCGAAAAGCTGAAAGGAGCGATCTCTCTCTTTTACCTGATTTGCGACGATGGGAACATGGGTGCCTGCCACGGCGATCTGATCCAGTTGTATCTCTATCTTTCAAGAGTCCAATGGGAGCGCGGATATCACGATGATGCATTTGTATCGCTGAACGAAAGCCTGAGGCATGCAAGGGCTTTAGAGACAATATGCGACGGCAAAGAACATGCTTTTACCTCTCCGTTGGTTTCTTTTGTAAAATATGAGACAACCGTTGCAGAGAATATTGCAAAAACCCTGCCCGATGATTGGCCGTTTTTCTGTAATCCCGACTACTGCAAAGCGGAAAAGGAAATCAAGGCAGATCCCCGTTGGAAAGAATGTGTCCATAAAACGCAGGCATGATATCAGGGGTTGTCGGTAAATGCTGCCATCACACAATATCCGGTTATAAATTCCAACATATCACAGCATATATTGTGGAGGGACTGGCATTTCCCGACAACCCCCTTTCCGGATCGGGAATATCAAATAAATGCGCTTATATATTTTTAAATGACTGTATACCAGGCTCAGCCGGATGCCATGCCCTGTACTGCTAAATGTCCTGACAACGCTTTTTGCTATTCGGATACACATCCCAAAGCGGGCGGAAAGAGACTGGCTGAGCATTGTATATAATCATTTATTTTTATACAGCCCGGAGAGTTCTTTGCTGCGGAACTCCAAGGGAACCTTTATGGCATTTTCCATCGGGTTCTTTCGCATTATGCTTCTTTGCATGCTATAGCGGTAAATTCCCCCGGTATTTTTTCGTTTGTCCAGGCCGGATGTTCGTCAAATTTTCTTAAAGAAAACCCGGAGTCTATAATGGAATTGATTATCTCGCTGAGGGTGTATTTCCTATAGCTGCATTTGGGCATCTGCCTGCGGATGTCGTCCTCAAAGAAACGGGCATGGGCCATTTCTCCTTCAAAAATCTCGGTGGAAAAATACCCCCTGGACGGCTGTTCCAACTCTAATATATCCTTGATCTTTGTAAATGGATGAAAATCACTGCATATCATTTTCCCGCCTTTTTTCAACAGGGAATACATCTTGCGCATAAATGCGTCGATGTCATGAAAATAATGTAAGATCCCGCCCTCCATGAAGACCACGTCAAAGCAGCCGCCATATTCTGTCATGTCAATATCCATGATATCGCATACCTCAAAGCGGATTTCCGTTCCTGCAGCTTCGGCTGTCTCAAGGGCATACCTTTTATTGTCTTCCGAAATATCGAAGACCGTCACCTGCGCTCCCAGCAGGGCCAGCGGTATTGCCTTCTTCCCGCAGGAGCCACAGATATTAGCCACCCTGATACCCTCATAGCCGTCAAAGTATCCTGCATACCGCTTTAACATCTTGATTGGGTTCTCCATATCCTGCCTGGCTCTCTCAGCGGGCGTTCCGGATGTCCTCACCCAAAACTCATAGGCATTATACTCCCATGCTTTCTTGTTTTGCAGACTGTATTCGTTCAACTGCTCTCTCCCTCCCATTTTCCGTCGTTAATGTGCCGACATCATCCATTGTCCCATCTGCTTTCAGAAATATCTTTACGGCTTCGTCCCCCTGGAAATACTGTTGTCTTCAGCCTTGCTATCTATTCTTATTATACACAGCCTTCGGGCAAATTACAATAAGCGGAAAACCTGTTCAAACTTCCGCAATATCAATTTCACGGCATCATTCACAAAGAAATCATATTCCTCCCTTGAAATGGAAACGGGATTCCCTATCCTCTCATCCACTTCCGGTATCCGCCCCATTATCCTGATTTTCCGCACAATGCAACCATGGGGCAGATAGTCAATATAATCCGGAAATTCTTTCAGAGGTACAATCTCTGTCAGATATCCGGAATTCGGATGCTCCTTCAGATACTCTGCTTCCATTGTAAATATCTCATTCATTCGTATATTTCGGGGGATCACCATTCTTACAGAATTCCAGTCTTCAGGATAGCCTTTGGCCTTTTCCTTCCAAGATTCATTCGCCTTGATTCTCCTCCATACGGCTTTTACTCTATTCTCATCACGGACAAACTTTTGAAATGCAGCATCTGTGATCAGATGTGCGTAATAACCCAGTAAAAACGCGTATTGTTCTTCTGATCTTATTTCGTCTTTCCGTTTTCTTATATATTCTTCATAAAACAAATCGCCATCAGATATGGTTTTATCTTCTCCTCTCATCCAGTGGGTGACTTCGCGGGACGGCGTAAAAGATGTCCAATCTTCATTTTCCATATTACAGTCAGGAGCAATATTTCCCACATAAAACCCATGCCTGTCCAGTCCGCCGGCTTCTTTCATTATCTGATCGGCTATCATAATATGTGTAACCCATGTGGCCATGTACATCACCTTTCCATCTTTCTATCATCTTACTCTTTGTATCACCTTACTCGTTCTCTACCATTACTACTTTTACTCCTTTTTCTCTAAACAGATCCAGTTCCTCCTCCAACGCATCCCAATCCGTAATCAGCATATCCAGTCTTTCAACCGGACTGATGCTTACAATGGAGTCAAACCCAATCTTTTCCCTGGGAAACAATCCGATTTTTCTCTTTGAACTGTCCATCACAGCATTCCAAAAAAGAATCGCGGATGTTTTCTGAATCGACATGCCGAACTCAGCCGAAATTGCCGCCGCGCTGATAAAGCATTTATCCACCCGCAGCTTCTTTATGGTTTCTATTGCAATAGCATCATAGCAATTTCCCTTTTTATCCATTTCTCCGCCCAATAATATAACGGAAATATTTTCCCTTTCCCGCAATTCCTCCGCGATCAAAATTGAATTTGTCACTACTCTGATCTTTAATTTGTCAGGTAGATTTTGCGCAATAAAATAGCAGACCGTTGTAGGAAAGAGAAAGATCACGTCATTATTTTCAATCATTTTTATCGCCTTCTGAGCGATCAGAAAATAATTTTTCTTAACTTCACCGTAATCCTTAATCGTTAAATTTGCCGCTCTTGATGCAGCAACCTGGCGCATTGGCAATGCTCCGCCATGTGTCCTTTTCAGCAATCCCTTTTCCTCCAGGATTCTCAGATCACGTTTAGCCGTCTCATAACTGACTGCAAATTTCTCTTGAATGTCCAGGGTACTGATACTGCCATTTTGCTTCAGCCACTCTAAAATAGCCTGATGTCTTTCTTCGATATACATATTCTGCCTCCCATTTTTCTACTATATTACCATCTTCATTAACGTTTGTCAATGTTTATTGCTTCTTTCAATGTTATCTATTGCCGTTTCTGGTGTTTTTTATTACCGTTTCTAGTGTTGTGTTATCAAAAGGTAACCAACGAAAACTATTTCTTTAAAAAAGAAAAACCCATGGAAGCCTCAAACTCCCATAGGGTTAAACTTGCAACTCTTATTCTCTTTTATTGACCAAAACATTTATTCTTTTTCTTCCTTACTTATGGTACGATTCTCCATAATATGCCCAAGTGCGTAAACTCCTGAGAAAACAGCACAAATATCATGCCTCCATTCCCTGTTTTTCTTGGCTTCCTGCACAGCTTCTTCCAGTTTCTCAACATAGGAATCCTCCGGCTTCTGCCCTGCCACATAGTCCAGAAATGCCTTTAACTCCCTGCTGACATCATCCATTGTCCCATCTGCGTTCAGAAATATCTTTACGGCTTCGTCACCCATAGAAATACTGTTGTCTTCTTTACAGATATTTTCAAAGGTATAGATATGCCGCCCTTTCCCATATAAATCAAAGGGACAGATAAATATGATATAGCTTTTGTTCAGCTTCTTATAATGCTGGCCTGCATCCACAAGCTGCAGGTCAATCATTCCCTGATAATATCTGCTTCTCTTTGGCAGTTCCTTTGTATCACTGACCTGCATTTCTATGTCGTAAACCGTCTCCCTGTCGTCCTTTACGTACACATCCAGTCTGACGCTTTGGGCATCCATATCTACATTGATACTCTTCTGCAGTTCTGGAGTAACACTTCCCTCTATTAGAGAAGTGGCTTCATTTCCAGCCCCCCGTATCATAGAAATACCATTTGATTCATCCGGGGCAACTGCCACCTCTCCTACCTGTGATGTACTTCAATATATTTTTCCGCAATCGCATCCTCCCATGGGGCCAAAACCTTAATATTCCTTTTTACCAGGCACTTCCAGGATGTTCCTGAAAATCCTGTCTAAACAATCTCCTCAAACCACAAAATTACTTTCATGAGAGCCCCAAGTACAAAAAACATCCAAACTGGACTTACTTAAACCACTTGACTGCTATCTTTTTTACGTAAGTCACCATAATCCAAAAGATTGGATATGTACCACCATCTCAGCGAATTTCGCATCACAGTCTTTTCAGGCAGGAATGCTTTCCATCTATTTCAAACCCGTTCTCCATAACATACCTGCTTCTTCAAGATATATCTTTGCACTTTCTTCAGATAATTTCCTTCCTGCAATATTTTCATAATGCTTTCTTCTGAAAAAATATTTTTTCTGCACCAGTTTACTCACGCTCCCGCAAAATGTGCCACACATCATTACCACAAAAACCACATTTACGATATAACCCTTCCGGATTATCAGTATTTTCGCATTTTCCTGATACCGTAACAAATCCCGCCGCTTTCCTCATTCTCCACAACAGTTCCAGTACCAGATAACTTCCTAATCCACGTCTGCGATAATCCTTTGATACCTGAATCCATTCCAATACACCCTCGCCAATCTCACGATCCAATTCTGCAATGCCAGTTGCAACAATTTTTCCTTTATCATCATCCCTGACAGCCAGCCAAAGTCCTGCGCAATATTG
This sequence comes from uncultured Acetatifactor sp., assembly GCA_910589035.1. Taxonomy (GTDB): domain Bacteria; phylum Bacillota; class Clostridia; order Lachnospirales; family Lachnospiraceae; genus Acetatifactor. The sequence continues at coordinate 33,756 of CAJUSI010000098.1, forward strand.
CTCTCTGACCAGATAGTTCTGTATTTCAGACATCGTAATGCCAATGTCTTCATAACAGCTGTTGATATGATCTGCAAAATCAGGTACAGAGGCTTCGCAAAGAGAAAAGCCCTCCGGCAGTGACACAGGCTTTATTTCCCACATGTGATGCAGCAAACGGAAGTATGGTTCATCAACGTATCGTTTTAACAACTCTGCATCGAACTCCCTGTCATGTAAAATTTTCATATTGTCAGGTATGGAAATACAAACGGTCTTCCAATAGGGGATGGATGCCGTGCCGCATGGATTTTCAAGATATTGTTGCTTGATTATTTCATTCATAAATTATCCCTTCTCCGGATTGTCCGGAGCTGTTGGAGACCGCTTTTCCTCCCGGTTTTGAGCATAGCTCCGAGTCGCAACCATAAAAAAGAAGACAAACCGCAATGACAGCATCAGCCACAGAGATATGCAATGACATTTTCCACATTCCATTTTAGCCTGTGCGGAATATCTTCTCTCCGGCTCAGAACCGCCATGACCCCAGCACCATCCATGTAATGGAGTCTGGGATATTCCCAGCCGAAGCTTTTAATAAGCCGTAAAGTAAAAGCCTCATACTCCATGGCATCTGTCGTCCCGATATGAAAAATTCCTTTTTTATTTTCACGGAGGATCCACTCAACATAATCTGCAATCTGTACGTCTGTCACGTAGTTGCACATGAAATTTTTATAGACATCCAGTGTACCTGCCTCACATCCATTCTTAACCTGACGCATTCTGGCAGAATTTTTTCCATATACAAACGGAATCCTCAATATAACCGCCTGATTGCCCAAAATCTCCCTTAACCTGTTCTCACATAGAATTTTGAACTTTCCATACTCACTGACAGATTCCGGACAGTCGTTTTCATAATGAGACGAAACCAGATTTCCGTCAAAAACGTTAACAGTGGAGAAATAAAGCATTCTTCCCTGGTTGTTCCGCAAATACTCTGCTGCAAGCGCATGTGCTTCCATCTGTCTCTGGAAATCTCCCCTCAATGCAGATATTACAATATTCGGTGCAATTTCTTCTAACAAATCATTTATCTGTTCATGATTTTCCAGAGAAAAAAACCGCATCCGGGGATTGTCTGATTCTTTACGGAAATACGTTCCATATACATCAAACATATCATTTTGACTTAACTGTCGGAAGACTGCTGCACCGACTGTTCCACTTGCTCCTAATACCAATATTTTTTCCATCATTGTTAACCTTTTCTGCCTCTTTTCGCCCTCACTTGTGGTACGGCGCTCCCTGTATAATCCGGAAGGCCCGGTAAATCTGCTCCACCAGTATCACCCGCATAAGCTGGTGGGGAAATGTCATATCGGAAAAGCTCAGCGCCATGTCGGAGCGTCTGCGCACGGACTCATGCAGGCCCAGGGAGCCGCCGATGACAAACACAATATGGCTGGTTCCCCTTACCGTCAGCCCCTCCATCCATCCGGCGAAGGCTTCGGAAGACAGCCGCCTGCCCTCAATCTCCAGAGTACAGACAAAGGCGTCCTCCCGGATTTTCTCCAGAAGGCGCCTTGCCTCTTTTTCCTTTATCTGCTCCTCCAGAGCCTCGCCGGCCCCGTCGGGCGTTTTTTCGTCCGCCACTTCCAGAAAGTCAAGCCTGCAATACTTCCCCAGCCGCTTCTCATATTCGGAAATGGCATCCCGCCAGAATTTTTCCTTGATCTTTCCCACACATGCAATGCTGATTCTCACATTTACTCCTGTTCCTTATATGCCTGAATCCGCATATAAATCGCTTAAAATAAATCAAACCGTTGCATACTCATAGTCCATACAGGCCCGGTTGCAGGTAACGCTCCGCACATATTTCCCCGCTTCCACATGGGCCGGATGGTTCTGGTAAGCGGCCAGCGCATCCAATGTCTCAAATGTGGAAATCAGCGCTACATCCCGGTTGCTGGAGGAAAGCTGGTTTTGCAGCACCTGTATCTCCACAGCTCCGGGAACCAGCTCCCTGATGGGCTCCAACAGCGCCTTCATTTTCGCCCCTGCTTCCGCCTTCTCCGTCTCAGATAAACTCTCCACAAAATTCCAAAGAACGATATGCTTTACCATTCACAAGCCTCCTGGTTTCTAATATCATGTAATGAATCCGCAGGAACCAGATTCCTCTCCTGTATCAGATCTTCAAACTATCTCTTTTGCCATAAATAAAACATGCCCGCAGTCTGAAAACCCATTTTTCCGATAAAAATCGGGTGCGGGTGCATATTTATTGGTTGAAAGAGTTATTCCTGCCAGTCCGCCTTCATTCACGTATTTCTCGATCTGTCTCAGCAGCATGGAACCATATCCCTTATGCTGGAATTCCGGTTTCACAAACATTTCCTCTACAAAAACTTCACTATTATTCCACCATACTTTTTCGTGTGCGAATACGCTGCCGATGATATCTCTCCCATTCTCCAATACATATCCCACAAACTTCTTCCCTTCAAAAAAATCCGTAAGATATTCTGTGGCCGTTTTGGCCGTCCAACGGCACTGCCACATTTCATTGTTGTAAACGCTACATAAAATATCTGCGCATTGAGCTATATCATCTCTCTCCATTTTGCGAATAATCATTTTACTGCTTGCCGCTCAGGTATTCGTCGATCCCTTTCGCCGCCGCCTTACCGGCACCTCATAGCAAGCCATGGGTGCCGTGGTTACTTACTGCTCAGGTATTCGTCGATTCCTTTCGCCGCCGCCTTACCGGCACCCATGGCCAGGATAACGGTGGCTGCGCCCGTGACGGCGTCCCCTCCGGCATATACTCCTTCCTTGGTAGTCTGGCCGTTGGATTCCTCGGCCACAATGCACTTCCATTTATTGGTCTCCAGCCCCTCCGTTGTGGAAGAAATCAACGGATTCGGGGAAGTCCCCAGGGACATAATGACCGTATCCAGCTCCATGATGAACTCGGAGCCCGGAATCTCCACGGGACGCCTGCGCCCGGAGGCGTCCGGCTCCCCCAGCTCCATCCGGATACATTTCATGCCGGTGACCCAGCCCTTCTCATCCGCAAGGATTTCCGTGGGATTGGTGAGCAGGTCGAAGATGATGCCTTCCTCCCTGGCATGATGGACCTCCTCCACCCTGGCAGGAAGCTCCTCCTCGCTGCGTCGGTACACGATATGCACTTCCGCCCCCAGGCGCAGCGCAGTCCTGGCCGCATCCATGGCCACGTTGCCGCCGCCTACCACAGCCACCTTTTTGCTGTGCATGATGGGGGTGTTGGAATTGCCGTCAAAGGCCTTCATCAGGTTGCTCCTGGTCAGGTACTCATTGGCGGAAAATACGCCGTTGGAGTTCTCCCCGGGAATGCCCATGAATTTCGGCAGGCCCGCGCCGGAGCCGATGAATACGGCCGCAAACCCTTCCTCCTGAATCAGCTCATCGATGGTGACGGACTTGCCCACCACCACATTGGTCTCTATCTTCACGCCCAGACCCTTCACATTCTCGATTTCCTCCGCCACCACAGCCTTCTTGGGCAGACGGAACTCCGGAATGCCGTACACCAGTACGCCGCCGGGCTCATGCAGCGCCTCAAAGATGGTCACATCATACCCCATCTTCGCCAGATCCCCCGCACAGGTTAAGCCCGCAGGGCCGGAGCCGATGACGGCCACCTTCTTTCCCTTCTTTTCCGCCGCGCCGACAGGTTGGATGCCGTTCTCCCTGGCCCAGTCGGCCACGAAACGCTCCAGCTTGCCGATGGAGACAGGATCTCCCTTGATGCCCCGGATGCACTTCCCCTCGCACTGGGTCTCCTGGGGACATACCCGCCCGCACACCGCCGGAAGGGCGCTGGCCCTGCTGATGATCTGATATGCCTCCGCGATGTCCCCCTCCTTTACCTTCTCGATAAAAGCAGGAATATCGATTGCCACAGGGCATCCCTTGACGCACTGTGCATTCTTACAGTTGATGCATCTGGAAGCCTCCGCCTGGGCTTCCTCTTTATTATATCCCAGACATACTTCCTCAAAATTGGCAGCGCGCTCCTTCGCGTCCTGCTCCCTCACCGGGACTTTCGTCAAAACGTCCATTTATTCTCAATCCTCCATATTTCTATACTATGCTCTCGGAATCTCCAGGCCTTATCCTATGCGGCTTCCAAGACACCATTTTGATCAATTCCCCCGCTTTTTTCGAAAAACACGAATCAGAAGCCACCGTTTTCTGTCAAAAGATTCCGAGAGACTATTGTACTTTGCGGGCTTAGAAAATCTTTGCACACTTAGCAGTTCCCGCACCCGCCGTGGTGGGTATCCCCCTCCTGGAGCTTCAGTATGGCCCTGCCCTCCTCGGTCCTGTAGAGGGTCTGCCGCCTCATGGCCTCATCGAAATTCACCCCATGTCCGTCGAATTCCGGCCCGTCCACGCAGGCGAACTTCACCTTTCCGTCCACCGTCACACGGCAGGCGCCGCACATGCCCGTGCCGTCCACCATAATGGGATTCAGACTGACCACGGTGGGGAGATTCAGTTCCTTCGTCAGCAGGCAGACAAATTTCATCATGATCATGGGACCGATGGCAATGCAGACATCATACTGCTTCCCCTCGGCCACCAGATCCTTGATGGTCTGGGTGACCATGCCGCTGCGGCCATAAGAGCCGTCGTCGGTGGTAATATAGAGATTTCCGGCAACCGCCTCCATCTCCTTCTCCAGAATCAGGAGCTCCTTCGTCTTGCTCCCCACGATCACATCCGCTTCCACCCCGTTCTCATGCAGCCATTTCACCTGGGGGTACACCGGTGCAGCTCCCACTCCCCCCGCCACAAAGAGAATCTTCTTCTTTTTCAGTTCATCCGGAGTTTCCTTCACCAGCTCGGAAGGGCAGCCCAGGGGGCCCACAAAATCATGAAAAGAATCCCCTTCTTCCAGCTGCGCCATCATCTGCGTCCCTGCTCCCACGCACTGGAACACAATGGTTACCGTTCCCTTCTCCCTGTCATAATCGCAGACGGTGAGGGGAATCCGCTCTGCCTCCGCATCCATTCTCACGATGACAAACTGTCCGGGCTGGCATGCTTTTGCCACTCTTTTTGCTTCCACATCCATGAGATAAATATTTGTGGTCAGCTCTTGCTTCTTTACAATCCTGTACATAATTCACCTCTCCGTTCCCCTTACTGGGAATCCTCTTTCTCATCTATTTCTTCCAGGCTCAGGTTGCCCCGATCATCCCGCTGCAGCCTGAAGCGCTGCCCTGTGTACGCGTTTACGGCAAAATTATTTCCCGTCCTGGTTCTGTTTCCGTCCGCCGTCTGATAGAATTCCACAATCACATAGAAATCATCCACTCTGCTGATATTTCTCACATATTGATATTCATACTGATAGGAATCTCCGGATTCGTCAAAATGTCCCTCCCAATCATAGATCTTGCCTGTCTCAAGGGAATACTCTATGACCGAATCCACAGCCTCCTCCGGCGTATAATCCGTATGCATCTCAAGTCTGTAGCTTCTCTCCGCAACGGTTCCCGTCACCCCGTCCACGATTCTGGCAAATTTGAAAGTGGATCTGCCAAGAGGCATGGGTATGGGCCCCGTATAGGGGATGGAGGAATAGGTGGGATCCGAACCGTCCGTTGTATAGTATACATCGCCCTCTTCGCCGATCACTTCAATGAAAATCGGGAATTCATACTCCCCGCTCAGAACGCTGATCTCAGGCGGCAGAATCTCATTATTGTCAATATTGTATTCCTTGGTCACCACATCGCTGGCGGTTCCTCTTTCGTTCACGAAATACGCCTTTATGATATACTCACCGTTCTCCAGAATAATAGGCGCCGTATATTGGGTGCTTTCCTCCGTGGGTTCGCTTCCGTCCATAGTATAATATATTTTCCCGGAACCGTCGGCCGAGAGCTTAAGCGGCTGAATGCTGGTATAATACCCCTCGTTAATGCTGAACTCCGGCGCCTTTACAATATAGTTCTGATACTGCGCTATCAGAGAATCATTCTCACTGGCCAGCAGCAGATCATTGATAGTCTGATAATCCCCCCGGTCACGGTATATGCCGATCAGCTTACCGTAAGCCCCCTCCAGCTGCTCTGAGGTGGCCTTTTCGCTGCTTATGATTTCCCTTAAAAGGTATTCATACTCCACCTTATTATTCTTAAGAAGATACACATCCGCCAGATTGAAAATCAGCTCAATATTGCCGGCATCAAGCTCCAGCGCCCGATTATAGCAGGCAATCGCCTCGTCGTATTTCCCCTGTTCCATATACTGCGCCGCCCTGTTGGACTGATACTCTTCGGAATTATAATTATGTATGTACCATGCCATCCCCGATACCGTTACAAGCAGGAAAAAGAGAAATACCAGCAGTACCTTAATCCAATGTCTTTTCCTGCGGACGGGCTTCTCCCCGCCGCCCTCTGTCAGTTCTTCCCCGGCTTCCTGTGTCCCTTCTTCCCGAACTCCCGGCATCTCCTCATGAAGCTCCTCCAGAATGCCGTTGATGGTCTGTTCCATATCTCTTTCCAGCTCCGGGTCAAAATCAGGCACTATGTGAATATCCTCTCCACAGTGCTCACAATACAGGGATCCCTCGGCCATTTCTTCTCCGCAATTGGGACATTTCATATTTCGTTATCTCACTTTCAGAACAAACCTGTGATCACACCGTTTTCATCCACGTCAATTCCATAGGCTGCAGGCTTCCCGGACAGGCCCGGCATGGTCATCACATCCCCTGTCAATGCCACCACAAATCCCGCTCCCGCAGAGACATATATCTCTCTGACCGTAAGCTCAAATCCCTCCGGACGCCCCAGCTTCCCGGGATCATCCGAGAGGGAATACTGATTTTTGGCCATACAGACAGGCAGACTGCCGAAGCCAAGCTCCGATAGCTTTCGCAGCTGCTTTCTGGCAGCAGGTGAAAAGCTTACGCTGCCTGCGCCGTATATTTCCCCTGCCACAGTCTGAATCTTCTGTTCCAGCGGAAGGGCATCTTCATACAATACCCGGAAGCTGCTTTCCTGGTTCTCCAGAACCTCCAGAACCTTCTCCGCCAGTTCTATACCGCCTTCGCCGCCCCTGGCCCAGACCTGCGAAAGGGCAAATCCGCACTGCCTCTCCTTACAGAACTCCTGCACAAAGCGAATCTCCGCTTCCGTATCCGTCACAAAGGAATTCAATGTCACGATTACCGGCACCCCATATTTCCGGATATTTTCAATATGCTTCTCCAGATTTACGATGCCCTTCTTCAGCGCATCCAGATTTTCCATGCTTAAATCCGCTTTTGAAACACCACCATTATACTTCAAAGCGCGGATGGTTGCAACCAAAACTGCAGCGTCCGGCTTCAGTCCCGTCATGCGGCATTTGATATCAAAGAATTTCTCCGCTCCGAGATCCGCGCCGAATCCGGCCTCCGTGATGCAGTAATCCGCCATTTTCAGCGCTGCCCTGGTGGCTCTGACGGAGTTGCATCCATGGGCAATATTGGCAAAGGGCCCCCCATGCACCAACGCCGGCGTATGTTCCAGTGTCTGGATCAGATTAGGCTTCAGCGCATCCTTCAGAAGAGCGGCCATTGCGCCCACCGCCTGCAGCTGTCCTGCCGTCACAGGCTCCCCCGCATAATTATATGCCACAATAATTTTGGCAAGGCGTTCCTTCAGATCCATCATATCCGCGGCAAGGCACAGGATAGCCATGATCTCGCTGGCCACAGTGATGACAAAATGATCCTCCCGCACAAAGCCGTCCATCTTGCTGCCGAGACCCACCACAATATTTCTCAGCACCCTGTCATTCATATCCATACAGCGCTTCCAGACAATCTGCCTGGGATCGATCTGCAGTTCGTTCCCCTGCTGGATATGATTGTCCAGAAGTGCGGCCAGAAGGTTGTTAGCAGACGTAATTGCGTGAAAATCCCCCGTAAAATGCAGATTCAGCTCCTCCATGGGAACTACCTGGGAATATCCTCCCCCGGCGGCTCCGCCCTTTATGCCAAAACAGGGCCCCAGAGAAGGCTCCCTCAGGGCCACCACCGCCTTTTTCCCGAGCCTTGCGAATGCCTGGCTCAGTCCCACGCTGGTAGTGGTCTTACCCTCCCCCGCAGGCGTGGGATTGATGGCCGTCACCAGAATCAGCTTCCCGTCCGGCTTATCCTTCAGGCCCGCCAGGTACTCATCGGAGAGCTTGGCCTTATATTTGCCGTACAGCTCCAGTGCATCCTCCGGGATTCCCAGGCGCTCCGCCACCCTGGCAATGGGCTCCATTACAGCTTCCTGTGCAATTTCAATATCTGTCTTCATATTATACCTCCTGCCCGCTTCAGCGGGCATCAATTCCATACTGCCCTCTCTGTATCATATTACCGCAGCTGTCTCAGCGCAGCAACTGCATGCCCTCTGTTCTTCCTTCCGACCAGCTGCTGCTCCGTCCCTGCCGTTCGATTCCTGCCCTGATTCTGCAGCTCTTCCGCCTGCGCCTGCCTTCCGGCGGCTCCGGCGATTCCTTTCCCGGCTCCGCGGCCATCCTTCCGCCGCCCTCTACAGCACTTCGTCCAGGAGCTGCTCAAACTGCTCCGGACTCATGAGAATTTTCCTGGGCTTGGTGCCCTCCTCCTCGCCGACCACACCATACTGGCAGAGCTGATCCATAATCCTGGCCGCTCTGTTAAAGCCGATCTGAAGCGCTCTCTGCAGCATGCCGATGGAAGCCTTGTCCTTGTCTATAATGAGACGGGCAGCCTTTTCAAACAGCTCGTCCACATCACTGCCGCCGGAGGATTTCCCGCCTCCCCCGGAGCTTCCCAGACTCATAATCTTCTCCTCAATCTCTGCAGCATATGTATTGCCCAGCATCTGGTTTTTCAGGAAATCCACCACATCCGATACCTCCTGATCCGATACAAAAGCGCCCTGGACACGGGCAGGCTTACTGTATCCCTGGGGATAGAAAAGCATATCTCCTTTTCCCAGAAGCTTCTCAGCCCCCACCATATCCAGTATGGTGCGGGAATCCACTCCGCTGGACACGGAAAATGCCACACGGCTGGGCATATTGGCCTTGATCAGTCCGGTTATCACATCTACGCTGGGACGCTGGGTGGCAATAATCAGATGAATTCCGCAGGCACGGGCAAGCTGGGCCAGACGGCAGATGGACTCCTCCACCTCTCCGGGACATACCATCATCAGATCCGCAAGCTCGTCCACTATGATGACAATCTGGGGAAGCTTCCTGGGAGCGGTGTCCCCGTTCTTCTCCCGAAGACCCTCCACCTTCTTATTATATCCCTTCAGATCCCTGACATTGAATTCTGCAAACTTCTGATATCTGTCCTCCATCTCCGCCACTCCCCAGTGAAGCGCTGCGGAAGCTTTCTTGGGATCGGTCACCACAGGAATCAGCAGATGAGGAATTCCGTTATAAATGCTTAATTCCACTACCTTCGGGTCCACCATAATCAGCTTCACATCGTCGGGATGCGCTTTGTACAGGATGCTCATAATCAGGGTGTTGATACAGACGGATTTTCCGGAACCTGTAGCTCCCGCAATCAGCATATGAGGCATTCTGGCAATATCCGAAACCACCGCCTTTCCCGCAATATCCTTTCCCACAGCAAAAGCAATATTGGACTGAAAATCCTGGAATTCCTGTGTCTCCAGCAAATCCCGCAGGGCAACCGGCGTATTTTCCTTGTTTGGCACTTCGATTCCGATGGCCGCCTTCCCGGGTATGGGCGCTTCAATTCTGATATCCATCGCCGCAAGATTCAGCTTAATATCATCGGAAAGCCCCACTATTTTGGATACCTTCACACCCTGTTCCGGCTGCAGTTCATAACGGGTTACGCTGGGTCCCTGGCTGATATCCGTGATGGTCACCTTCACCCCAAAAGTACTCAGTGTCTGCTGCAGCCGCATGGCTGTTTCCTTTAACTCTCTGTCGGAATCTCCCGTAACAGCCGCTCCCTTCTGTAAAAGGTTTATCGGAGGGAAATAATACTTCTTCGGCACATTTTTACCCGTGTCAGGTATGGGCTCCCGTTCTCCGCATTCCGAATTCTGCGCTCCGTACTCCGAACTCTGCATCCGGTTCTCCGGCCCCTGTGCAGTTTCCTCCGGTTTCCAGGCTTCTGCCTCCGGCCCATGGATTCTATCCGCTGGATCCGATGCCGCTTTTGTTTCTTCCTTATGTATCCTGATGGACTGCCCCGGCAGCTCATATTCCGCTGCATTTTGCATATCCGCCGGATTCTGCGCTCTCTGGGGCATATGCAGGTGCATTTCCTCTCCCCTGGATGTATCCGTATCCTCCTCCGGGTCTTCGTTGAGGATTACCTGGTGCATACCGCGGATATGTATCTTTTCAAACTCAAATACCGGTTCCTCTTCCTCCTCAGGGAAATCCCCCCCAATGCTTTCTTCAGGCTCCTGACCGGAGACATTCTCCGGTATATCCGCCCCATCGTATTCCTCCTGATAAGGTGTCTGCACTTCCGATTCCGTCCTGGCTTCTTCCTCCGACAAAATAATCTCATGAATATCGTCTCGGCGCTGCATTGTCTCCTCCGGCCTGGCCAAAGCTGTATCCATCATCACGCCGGAGACCTTCTTTTCCATCCGCAAAATCTTTTCGTTTTCTTTTTCCTCCGCTTTAAGCCTGCGCTCCTGGGCCTTCCTCGCCCGCTGCTCCTCCTGAGTCTGCCGTCTGAGCTGATCCTGTTCTCTGCGCCGCTGCGCCTTTTCCTCCTGGGACTGCCGCCGGATCTCAGCCTGCTCCCTGCGTCTTGCCGCGTCTTCCCTGGACAGTTCCCGTACACGGCTGCCTCCCTTTTTTACGCTGCTGAGGAGAGATTTCTCCGTCAGCAGAATCAGGCTCACCACCGAGCACAGAAGCACCACCAGCACCGTGCCGATGGTCTCAAGGTAGTGCTGCAGGAAATAACTGATACTGCCGGCAAAAACGCCGCCCCCCAGCTTTCGGTCACGGCATTCTTCGTATAATAGTCCGATATTGTACTTTTCCATGGCGCCGGCATGCTTTACCGCCAGATCGCATACGATTCCCAGCATCACAAAAAGCACAGCACCTGCTATCAGCTTTCTCACCGCGTTGGGATTGCCTTCGTTTGCAAACCAGAATGCCACTGCCAGAAACAGTAATACGGGCGCAGCATAAGCGGTCAGGCCGAACAGGCCGAATAATACGCCGCTGACAGCATTGCCCACCGGCCCAATCATTCCGAAATTGCAGCAAAACAAAAAAACCATGACTGCAAACAGCATGATCAGCCCTATCTCATGGAACAGAGCGCTCTCCCGGGCCAGCCGCGCTGCCTCCTCTTTTCTCCTGGAAGCGGCAGCCTTTGTCCCTTTGGTGCTTCTGGTGTTTTTTTTATTTGAAGTTGATGATTTTCTTCCGTTGGAAGCAGCCATCTGATCGACCTCACTTATCCTTCCTGACATCATGATTTTATATCAGTCGTTTTATAATTGAATTCTGATCTGTATTTTCCTTCACAGATTTTTCAATTATATCATTTTTGCTTCCTCTTGTCACCAAATATTTATAGGTTTCCGGAATTCTCATTCCGAATCATGGAATGAAGCTTTGCCATCGCTTTGTCAATGCCTCCTACTTCGTCGATGATTCCATGGCTTACCGCTTCTTCCCCCACAAGGATCGTCCCCACATCCTTGGTGAGAATACCTGTTTCCGTCATCAGTCCCTCCAGATCGCTTTTGCTGATTCGGCAATGTCCGCATACAAAACCGGTAATTCTGTCCTGTATTAATTTGAAATAATCGAAAGTCTGGGACACGCCTATGACCATACCGCTCATGCGCACAGGATGAATCACCATTGTTCCAGTGGGTACAATGTAGGAATAATCAGTGCTCACAGCTATGGGCACCCCTATGGAATGGCTGCCCCCCAGCACCAGGGAAACCGTAGGCTTGCTCAGAGAAGCAATCATCTCCGCGATGGCAAGTCCTGCCTCCACATCCCCTCCCATAGTGTTTAACAGTACCAGCACTCCCTGTATCTCCTTGCTGTCTTCTATTGCTGCAAGACTTGGCAGAATATGCTCGTATTTTGTGGTCTTGGAATTATTCGCCAGGTTTTCATGGCCTTCAATCTCTCCGATAATGGAAATCAGATGTATATTTCCCAACTGACCGCTCTCGTCCAATGTCACCTGACCGGTCTGCTCAATTCTCTCGTCCCGATGCTCTTCTTTTTCAATTTTCTTATCTTCCTTCTGCTCAGCCATGCTTTCTCCTTTTTGCCTTCATTTCTTTCAAAACTCCCATGCAGCCAACTGCACCACCATACATAAAAGTCTGGTCAGATCAGGACCTTACAGTAAAAATCAGGGAATGCATTGTGCCTTTGCACCTCTGCATTCCCTGATAGCATGCCCTTTTTCCATCTCTTTATCCGAAAATCCCATTTCAAATATCAAAATCATCATTTTCATCCACAGGATGATCAAAATCGTCTTCCTCTGAAATATGCCTTGGATACTCCATCACACGTTTCTTATGCTTTCTTGGCAGGGGAAGAGGATTCTCTATGTATTTCACCTGTTTTTTCTCCTCCGCCGGCTCCCGCTCCTCCCTGTGCCTGACAGCCTCCTGCCGGAATTCTTCTTTCAATGCTTTCTCTCGCTCCAGTTCATTCATCTCCTCCGCTTTTCTCTCTGCCTCTTCCTTCTCTGCTATTTCCCGCAGCTTCTTCTCAAGTGCCTCCAGCTCCGCTTTAAGCGCATCCGGCTTGGCCATGAGCATTTTCCAGTCCGCCTTTAATCCTTCCGTACCTTCTGACGCTGATGCTTTATTTTGCTTCTTCTCCGTATTTTCCTTATCCTCTGCGCCGCTTTCCCCCGTGCTGTTTTCGCCTTTCTCCGATAGAGCTTTCGCGGCAGCAGGCATTTCATTCTCCTCCGGCGGAACTGTTGCAGCAGCATCCTGTCCGGGCTCTCCGGACAGCGCTTTTGTCCCGGCGCTTTCCCCCATGCTGTTTTCGCCTTTCTCCGATAGAGCTTTCGCGGCAGCAGGCATTTCATTCTCCTCCGGCGGAATTGTTGCAGCAGCATCCTGTCCGGACTCTGCGAACGGCGCTTCTGTCCCGGCGCTTTCTTCCGTGCTGCTCTCACCTTTCTCCTGCCAGGCTATTGCGGCAGCATCCCTCCCGCTCTCCTCCGGCGCTGTCATTGCAGCAGCATCCTTTCCGCTCTCTCCCTCCCGGGCAGCGCAGGCCGGTTGGAGACACTGCTCCAGTCCAATTCCCGCCAGCAGCGCCAGAAAAAGGTATAAATAATGAAATCCCGGCATTTCATCCGTCAGAACTCCGTAGCATATTCCCAGTATAAGCAATCCTGCCCCTGCAATCCAGGGCGAAATTCTTTCCTGCTTCCTGTCACACCAGAAACCAAACACCCCGAAAACCATACTACCAAACAGAATCAGATTTTCCATCCCAGACCCTGCGCTTCCGGCAGAAACAGGAAGCCGAAAGCCTTCCGGACTGTAAAGGCGCAGCCATGCCTGGGTCACACGCAAAAAAGATTTTCCGCTGAAAAGGGCATCGGAGAAAATGCTGAGCATAAGTCCCAGAATAAATATGACAAACACCGCCAGACAAAGCAGAAGCGTCTCTGATCTTCTGCTGGAATCGCCATTTTTCTTTTCGTAATCCAGCACTTTTAAAATAAGAAGAAAGAATAACAGAATTCCGAAGATATCAATATAACAGCAAAATGCCGCCACTACACTTAGGCAGAGCAGAACCGCAGGTCCCTTCCCCTTCCTTCCGGAGGAAGCAATCAGGAATGCAGCTATGGAAAAAAGAGTAAAATAAAGCATCTCCGGTGAGAGAACCAGTGAGCCTGCTACCATATAAGGCCCGCACATGCAGAATCCGAAAAAGATCACTCCTGCAATTCTTCCCGCCAGCTGTCTGACCGCCAGGAACAGAAAAAGAGAACCCAAAAGCTGCAATATAATCTGAAGCCAAATTCCCCCTGTAAAATGGTTTCCCACCAGAATAAACAGAGTGCGCAGAACCTGAAGATAGAAATAGACGGCTCCATGTACCACCTGGGGAATCCCCCCGCCGGCAGCAACCTTCGCCGCTTCGTAATACTCTGAGACCTGCGTGATTCCCTCCATGCCGCATACCCTGAGCACAAGCCCAAGTGCCAGAAGCACCAGCACCAGCACGATTTCCGCCGCCAACAGAACTCCTCTCCTTTTTCCGGAAAAGGACGCCCGGAAAGGGGCAGACTTTCTTAAAAGAAATACAATACCGCCTGCCAGTCCAATATATGCCACGACACAAAGCACGCCCCAGCCAAAGTCAATTCCCGCCTCCGCACAATACAGCCTTCCCAGACTTACCAGGGCCGCCGTCACCAGGGAAGCGTAAAGGAACCACATCAGATAACTAATTACATTCTTTTTCCAGCTCATTTCGACCTTTCCGGTTCTTTTCTTTTCATTTTTTCTTTCGTAAAGCACTGCACTCTGTCTATGAAAAGCATTGACTAATCATGGATTTCCGCGCCGGAATCCCCGTCATCGGAGGGCGTATCTCCTCCATGAAGAATCTTCTCGATATTGTAGCGCGGCCTGTGCTTTACCTCGATATATATCTTCCCGATATACTGTCCCACCAGTCCAATGGCAAGCAGCTGAAGGCCTCCCAGGAACCAGATGGATAAGATCAAAGAGGTCCATCCGGGCACCACATGTCCGGTGAAATAAGAGCACAGAGCATATATCAGGGCAAGCAGCGAGACAAAGATGATGAACAGCCCCATCCCCAGTATCAGGCTGATGGGTTTCACACTGAAGGAGGAAATCCCGTTGAACGCCAGTGCAAGCATTTTCTTCAGCGGATATTTAGACTCCCCTGCCGCACGCTCCCTGCGGTCATAATAGACATTGTCCGTCCGGTAGCCGATTAAGGGCATCATCCCGCGCAGAAAGAGGTTTGTTTCCCCATATTTCGAGAATTCCTCCACTGCCCGCCTGGACATCAGCCGGAAATCCGCATGATTGTACACCGTCTTAACTCCCATGACACCCATCAGCTTATAAAAGGCCTGGGCTGAGGTACGTTTGAAAAAGGTGTCCGTCTTACGCTCTCTCCTGACACCGTATACGATATCGTTCCCCTCATGGAATTTATCAATCATTTCCTCGATTACCGCCACATCGTCCTGCAGATCCGCGTCGATGGAAATGGTCACATCGCTTCTGGCCATGGCAGTGATCAGCCCTGCCGTCAGCGCAAATTGATGCCCCACATTGGCGGCAAGCTTCACGCCGCTCACCCGCTCCGGATAGAGCCCGTGCTCCTCCTCAATCAATTCCCAGGTACGATCCCTGCTTCCGTCATTTACAAAAAGGATAAAGCTGTCCTCCGCGATTTTGCCTTTACCGATCAAATCCTCCACAGTCTCCCGCAGGACCGCGGAAGCAAGCTTCAGAACCTCTTCCTCATTATAACAGGGAACTACCACTGCCAGTCTGTCCATACAATTTCCTTTCCCAAATCCACGGATAAAGCCCCTCAGTCCTCATCCCAGTTATGGTACACTGCCTGGACATCGTCATCGTCCTCCAGCAGATCCAATGTCTTCTGAAGATTCTTAATCGCGGTCTCATCTGTCAGGGTCACGTAATTCTGCGGAATCATGGTAACTTCTGCGCTCATCATGGGAATTCCGGCATCCTCCAGCGCCTTGCGCACCTCCTCGAAGGAATCTGGGTCCGTCAGCACCTCAAAGCTGTCCTCTTCCTCACTGAAGTCTTCCGCACCTGCATCCAGCGCGGTCATCATCAGATCATCCGCCTCCAGCTCACATTCTTCCCTGTCGATAATGATCTGGCCCTTTTTGTCGAACATAAAAGAAACGCATCCGGGCGTGCCCACATTTCCCTGTCCCTTTGTAAAAGCGCTCCTCACATTGGCAGCCGTACGGTTCTTATTGTCGGTAAGAGCATCCACGATAACGGCAATCCCGCTGGGGCCGTAGCCTTCATAGGTCACATACTCATAATTTACATTTCCTGCATCACCCGCTGCCTTCTTGATACCTCTCTCGATGGTGTCGTTGGGCATATTGTTCGCCTTTGCCTTGGCAATGACCGTGGCCAGCTTGAAATTATTGTTGGGATCCGGCCCGCCCTCCTTTACCGCCACAGCAATTTCTCTTCCGATAATGGTAAAAATCTTACCCTTCGCCGCATCGTTTTTTTCCTTTTTATGCTTGATATTTGCAAATTTTGAATGTCCAGACATAGTTCTCTCCTTTTTATCCTTTCTATACTCATGAGCGCAGGCATTCCCCTTTTGTCCCATAGTACAGCTGCGCTCACTTTTTCTCTTCCTCCTCAGGGACGGCTTCCGCTTCCGGCAGCCTTGTGACCAGCACACTCTGAATCATCTTGTTTTCCACAGACAGGATCTTGAAATTAAATCCGCCGAAATCCACATCAAACTCTTCATCCGCTTCCGGTATCTTGTCAAGCCTTGAGATGAGGAAACCGTTCATTGTCTCAAACTCCTCATCTTCAAAGGAAATTCCCAGCCGATCCTCCAGTTCCTCCAGAGGCGTCCTGCCCTCAATGATATACTCGTCACAGCTCTTTTCTTCAATATGATGACTGATCTCATCGTATTCGTCAAGAATATTGCCGACAATTTCCTCCAGAATATCCTCCATGGCTATCAAACCGTCCGTTTGTCCGTATTCATCCACCACCACCACCATCTGCTGTTTTCCCGCCTGCATCTCCCGGAACAGCTCATCAATGTTCTTGGTGCGCGGAATAAATGCCGGCTCCCGCAGCAGCCCCTCCAGCTCCTTCAGAGGACTGCCCATCCCGCCGGTATCCGCCTTAAAGCGCATGGCATCCTTCAAATGCAGAATACCGATAATATGATCGATATTCTCTTCATAGACCGGATATCTGCTGTTCTTGCCCTCTATCATAAAAGCGATGGCATCCTGCAGCGCCATATCCGCGTCGATGGCCACGATATTCTGCCGGTTGGTCATGATATCCTGCGCTTCCTTGTCGCCGAATTCAAAGATATTGGAGATCATTTTCGCCTCACTGGCCTGAATCAGGCCCTGTTCATGGCCCTCGTTGACCATGCTGATGATCTCCTCCTCCGTCACATCCGCATCATCCTCACCGCCCCGGATGCCAAATATTCTGAGGATTCCGTTTGCCGTCACCGTGACAAGCCCTGTAAAAGGGGTGAGAAGCTTTGTCACCAGAAATACCGGGGTAATACAGGCAAATGCCCATTTCTCCGGGAATCTGGCTCCGATCTTCTTCGGCAGCAGAACTCCCAAAGTGAGCGTTATGTACAATAACAAAAATCCGGAAATCACCGCCGCCGTCCCGGCAAAAACATCTGCCGGGATTCCTTCCAGCTTCAACTGGCGTTCCGCCAAAAACTGCAGCCCTCCGGAAAGCAGGCGGAGAAGCAACCCCAGATGAAACGCCCCGATCACGATATTATTCAAAGTCGTAATCAGCTGCACGGTGTTCACATATTCCGTAGGATTACTGATAATCGCTTTCAGTCTGATTGCTTTTCTATCCTTCTCCTCCTCGGCCCTCCTTTCCATCTCCTTTTCATTCAAAGAATCAACAGCCGCTCCAAAGCCGTAGAAAAACATATCGATAAAGAGCAAAATCAAAAAAACGCATATACTGGCAGTAGGCCCGTCGTCGTCCATCGTAATCCTTTCCTCCAAAATTTTTTCTTACCGTAATTTCCCGGTAACATTCCCAATATACCATTTTCTTTCTGATTCGTCAAGAATCTGTCAAGACTCCGCCCGGGAACATATTACAGGGTTCTCTCTATGTATCCAGCTCCAGGCTGACCATCAGCGCTCTGTTCACCCTTTTCATAATATCCCCGTCCAAATGACATACCTTATCCTTCAGCCTCTTTTTGTCAATCGTCCTCAGCTGCTCCAGCAGTACCACAGAGTCCTTATCCATATCATAAAGGGCCGCGTTCAGTTCAATATGCGTGGGCAGCTTTGCCTTATTCATCTTTGATGTAATTGCCGCGCAGATGACGGTGGGGCTATGTCTGTTTCCCACATCATTCTGAACGATTAACACCGGCCTGATACCTCCCTGTTCCGAACCGATCACCGGTCTAAGATCCGCATAATACACATCTCCTCTTCTCATTTTGCCTCCACATCCCTATCACGGCAGCAGAAAGCTGTCAGCCTTCTGTTGCGGTATTCTCTGGTAGGATATTATTGCCAGATTTCGGGAAGTTATTCATACCCGCAAAGGACGGCGCCAACTCCCCCTCTTTATGATATGAAATCATTCGGCAAAAGGTTCCTTCTGCGGATGCGGACGTCCTTCCCTCCGGTGCGGGACGGACTGTGAAGGCCGATCCGGTCTGCAATATCGCCTGCCATGCAGGCGTGTTCTCCCATCTCCTGCGCGGCAAGGTCCCCGGCCTTAGCGTGAATATATACTCCCGCTGCCGCAGCCTCAAAGGCATCCATTCTCTGCGCCAGAAGTCCTGCGATAATTCCGGCCAGCACATCCCCGCTCCCTGCCGTTGCCATTCCGCTGTTGCCGCATAGATTTGCGCAGATGGGATGTCCCTGTGCACAGACAAAACTTCTGGCATCCTTTGCTGCCACCGTCGCATGGAGTCCGTCTGCCAGTTCCCCTGCATATTCCGGCAGCGCCGCCTTACACTCGGCGATCGATTTTCCAATCAGTCTTGAGAGCTCTCCCACATGAGGCGTCAGAATAATCTTTCTTCCTTCCAGGCCCTGACCTGCCAGAATGGTCCTGAGTCCGGAATGCTCCGAAAGCAGATTCAGGCCGTCCGCGTCCACCAGAAGCGGCTTCCTGCCCTCATGAATCATCTTTTCAAGCCAATACAGCGCTTTTTCGCCTTTTCCGATTCCCGGGCCCACCGCAAGCACATCCGCCCATCCCATATCCTCTTCCAGATTCTCCGGCCTTCCCAGAAGCGCCTCCGGCACCGCCTGCTGAAGAATGGTCCGATTAGACTCTGAGGATAGCACCTTCACCATTCCAGCCCCGGCCCGGTAGGCCGCTCTCGCCGCAAGCACGGCCGCCCCGGCCATATAATCGCTGCCCGCCGCAAGCAATACCTTTCCGAAGGTTCCCTTGTTCCCGTTCCCGGAGCGCTTGGGAAGAAGCTCCGCCGCCGGCCCGTCATAGGCGTACATTTCCGGCGCCCTGCCGTAAAAGCTTCTCTCGGAAATGCCGATATCCGCAATCCTGATCTTACCTGCATACCCGCATCCCGGGTAAAGCGCAGCGCCCCTTTTGCAGAATCCAAAGGCAACCGTTGCATCGGCTCTCACGGCACAGCCCCGTACGGCGCCCGTATCGGAATCAATGCCGCTGGGAATATCAAGCGCCAGCTTCCAGCCCCTGAACGCATTGAAAAGCCCAATGGCCTCCGCGGCCTCTCCCTCGATCTCCCTGGAAAGCCCCACTCCGAACAGGGCGTCTATCATGATATCATATTCCTGCCTTTCGGGCCTCTCCGTATACTCCACGCACCAGCTTTCCAGGATCCTTTGCTGTTCTCTGCGCTGCGGCGAAGCCTTTCCCGGATCTCCCACATTCCAGATCTCCACCTGACAGCCCTTCTCCGCCAAAAGGCGGCCCGCCGCAAGGCCGTCCCCGCCGTTATTGCCCATTCCTGCCATGATAAGCACTCTTTTTCCGCTTTTCCCGCTGCATCGTTTCCATACCAGCTCTGCGGCTGCCAGCGCCGCTCTCTCCATCAGAACACATGCGGGAATTCCTATTTTTTCTATGGTATTGCTGTCATACCGCCTCATTTCGGCTGCCGACACCAGATATCTCATCTCTACCGGCCCCCTTTATCGTTATATTATATACATCATATCATCATATCGGAAAGATCATCCTTCCAATGCCCGCAGCACATCAGGCGGACTTTTCTAAAAGTAAAAAGAGTGTCGGAAAATTCTGCCGGCCTGCAATATATAGTGGTGAGCAAGGAAAAACTACACCGCAAAATCACGATGTAGTTCTCCTCTCAGGGCATCTTTGGATGCTCCTCCCCCGATTCATACTGCATATCAAATATTTCGATTACTTCCGTTCCGAATACATCATGCATATAGGAATATATCGCATTATTCTGCTGCTCCATTTCCTGCTTTCTGATCAGGCGTTTCTTCAGCTCTACACGGACCTCCGAAACCCACTGGGCAATCCGGTCGATTTCCTTCCTGTTCTCCTGCATGGTATCATAGCAGCAGTCCATGGTAGCCAGCATCAGCTGATAATTCACCCGGTCTATCTGCCTGGGCAGATCCAGAAGCTCGTCCTGATATTCCTCCAGTCTTTCGTTGCATTCTTCCACCAGCTTCTTATTCTGCTGAATTTTCTGCGCATTTTCGGAATCCTCATCCTGTCCTGCTTCATCCACCAGAATCACGATCTCTTCCATCAGCTTTTTCTTCAGCTTCTTGATGCTTTTTACCTCATTGTTCAGCTTCCCCTGCTGCTTCAGGAGTTCGTTCAGCTGCTCCTCCAGACCAGAAACCTTACTCTTGGCTTCCTGCGTCAGAAGACGATACCATTTATTGTCCAACGTGAGAACCGGTATTCTCTTTCCCTCAAGAGCCCGCGAAAAGCTCTCCCTCTGTTTTCCGTTTTCCTCAGATTTCATTCCTGTATACACCTCCTGTCAGAACCCGCTGCCGGCATGAGCGCTTTTATAAGACAGTTTCATCAGGCTGTCGGAAAGATGGACATTCTCCACCTGGATCCCCTCCGGCACATTCAGATCCACATGTGCGAAATTCCAGATGGCGCGGATTCCTGTGTGTACCAGCTTCTCGGCCACAGCCACCGCATCGTTTTTGGGAATGGCAAGCACGGCGATATCGATGCAGTTTTCCCTGACAAACTGCTCCATTTCCTCCATGGGCATCACTCTGATGCCCCGCACTTCCTTCCCGTACAATTCAGGGTTTGCATCAAACATTCCCCGAAAAATAAATCCCCGTCTCTCAAAGTTCAGATAGTTCCCCAGGGCCCGGCCCAGATTCCCGGCGCCGATGATAACAAAGCTATGCTCTCTGTCCAGCCCCAGTATCCGTCCGATTTCCGTATACAGATACTCCACATTATAGCCATAGCCCTGCTGCCCGAATCCGCCGAAATTATTAAAGTCCTGCCGGATCTGGGACGCCGTCACCTTCATCAGTTCGCTCAGATCCTGGGAGGATATTCTCTCTACCCCGCTGTCCTTCAGTTCCCCCAGATAACGAAAATATCTGGGCAGACGTCCTATCACAGCCTGTGAAATCTCCTTTTCTTCCAAAACCCTTTTCCTCCCTGCCTGACGCGGCATATACTGCGGTGCTTCCTTTATCATACATGATATCAAAATGTAAAATCTGTGTCAACAGCCGGCTCGCCTGCTTTTTTCGAAATCAAGCCGTGCAGAAATATCCATATTTCACAGCAGCGTATCCAGCGTTTCCCGGATGGCCCTGATAAAGTCCAGGCTGTTCAGAATCACCGGCTCACTGCAGGTGGAAATCAGGGACAGGCTCCTGGTCATTTTTCCGTCCTCCACGGTCCTGATACAGGCCTGCTCCAGTTTCTCCGCAAATGCGCTCAGCGCCCCGTTGCCGTCCAGCTCGCCTCTTTTTCTCAGCGCCCCCGTCCAGGCAAAAATGGTTGCTATGGAATTGGTAGAGGTCTCCTCCCCCTTCAGATGCTTATAAAAATGGCGCTGAACCGTGCCGTGAGCGGCCTCGTACTCATAGACCCCGCTGGGAGACACCAGCACGGAAGTCATCATGGACAGATCTCCGTACGCCGTGGCAACCATGTCGGACATCACGTCTCCGTCGTAGTTTTTGCAGGCCCAGATAAACCCGCCCTCGGAGCGAATCACCCTGGCCACGGCATCGTCGATGAGGGTATAGAAGTATTCGATTCCCAGCTCTTCAAATTTCTCCTTATATTCCGCCTCGTAGATTTCCTGAAAGATATCCTTGAAGGTATGGTCGTATTTTTTTGAAATGGTGTCCTTTGTGGAGAACCACAGATCCTGCTTCGTGTCCACAGCATAGCCGAAGCATGCCCTGGCGAAGCTGCCGATGGACTCTTCCGTATTGTGGATTCCCTGTAGAATCCCCGCACCGGTAAACTCATGAATCAATTCTCTGGTCTGGGATCCGTCCGCAGCGGTAAACACCAGCTCCGCCCTGCCCGGTCCCGGCACCCTGATTTCCGTATTCTTATAGACATCCCCATAGGCATGCCGCGCAATGGTGATGGGCTTCTTCCAGTTGCTCACATAGGGTACGATTCCCTTCACCAGGATGGGAGCCCGGAACACGGTGCCGTCCAGAATGGAGCGGATGGTGCCGTTGGGGCTTTTCCACATCTCCTTTAAGTTATATTCCTTCACCCTGGCGGCGTTGGGCGTGATGGTGGCGCATTTTACCGCAACCCCGTATTTCAGGGTGGCATTGGCGGAGTCCACCGTCACCTGATCGTCTGTGGCATTTCGGTTTTCCAGGCCCAGATCATAGTATTCCGTTTTCAGCTCTATGTACGGAAGCAGCAGTTCCTCCTTGATCATCTGCCAGAGAATTCTGGTCATTTCGTCCCCGTCCATCTCCACCAGGGGAGTCGTCATTTTAATCTTTTCCATCTCATCCTCTCCTCTATTTCGTTCCGCATCACTCCGCGTGTGCCCGATTCCGGGAATGCATTTCTGTCCGCAGATCCAGCATTTATAAATTCATCCGGGCTCACCCGGACTGATGCTGTTTTCAGTTCCGCCCGCGCTGTCCGGCGGGATTTCGGTTTTGCCTGTCCGGGTCAGCAATCATCTTCTGGCATGCCCTGACCGGACTGCCAGAAAACCATGCCGGCATATGGCCCTTATAAGTATTATGCCAGTCCCTCTCTCACATAGGCCTCATGCAGGCCGTTCTTCACCATGTTGTCATAGGCGTTTATCATATGCTGATGGGCAAGCCTCTCCGCCAGCTCACCGTCCCCTGCCTTGATCGCCTCCATGATCTGTTTATGCTCCTGATTGGACTTCGGCCCTCTGTTGGCATTAGACAGGGTTTTCCTGCGGACGCGCAGCACATATTGGTGGAAATCCTTCAGCTGGTGTTCCAGCAGCTTGCTGTTGCAGGCCTCGTACATGATATCGTGGAACCGGTTGTCCAGCTCTGCAAGCTGCTCCAGATGGCCCTTCCCGGCATGGAATTCCCCCAGGTAGACATTTTCCTCCATCTCCTCCATCTGTTCCTCCGTGATATGTTCCGTGGCCCAGCGGGCACAGAGTCCCTCCAGAAGAGAACGGATCATATAAATATCCTTCACATCCTTCTCCGTAATCCCCGTGACATACGCTCCCTTGTTCGGAATAATCCTTATCAGGCCCTCCAGCTCCAGCTGCCGGAAAGCTTCCCGAACCGGGGTACGGCTCACGCCCATTTCCTCGCCGATTGCTACTTCCCTCAGCTCCTCATGTTCCGCATATCTGCCGCTGAGAATATCCTCCCTGAGCCTGCCAAATACACGGCTCCGCAGGGAATACTTATCGCTGATCTCCTGCGTCACATCATAATTGCCCATTTTTTTCCTTTTTCAACCTCCCCGCTCCAGGGATCCTGTCCTTCAGACATTCCAGGCAATCCCCTTCTCCTTACATACGCGCTCTATACACGCGATGATTTCCTCATCCGTCATCACGGTAACCCTGCCGCCGGCATATTCCTCATCCACCCATTTCCTGATCTCCGCTACCAGCTCGGAGCTCTTCTCCACCTGCCGGTCCTCCTTCAGATTGTAATAGCTGTTAATCCAATGAGCGATTCCCGCCAGGCCGGAGGTATTGGATACGGCACAGAGCGCCGGTCTGTTCAGGAATTTCTCCGTATCGAATATATTGTAAATCTCTTCGTTCTTCAGCAGGCCGTCCGCGTGAATCCCCGCCCTGGTCACATTGAAATTCTTCCCCACAAAGGGCGTCCTGGGAGGAATCTGATAGCCGATCTCCCTCTCGTAATACTCCGCCAGCTCCGTGATCACCGTGGTGTCCATGCCGTTTAAATCTCCCTTCAGCTGGGCATATTCGAATACCATGGCCTCCAGAGGAGTATTGCCTGTTCTCTCTCCGATTCCGAAAAGCGAGGTATTGACACCGCAGCACCCATAAAGCCAGGCAGTGGTGGAATTGCTCACAGCTTTATAGAAATCATTGTGTCCATGCCATTCGATCAGTTCGTGAGGCACACCCGCATGGGTATGGATGGCATATATAATTCCCGGTACGCTCCTTGGAATGACAGCCCCGGGATAATTGACGCCGTAGCCCATGGTATCGCAGGCGCGGATTTTAATGGGGATCCGGTATTCCTCCATCAGCTTCATAAGCTCCAGGCAGAAGGGCACCACATAGCCATAGATATCCGCCCTGGTGATATCCTCCAGGTGGCACCTGGGACTGATCCCCTCCTCCAGGCATTCCCGGATCACGCTCAGATAATGCTCCATGGCCTGGCGTCTCGTCATTTTCAGCTTCAGGAAAATGTGATAATCGGAGCAGCTGACCAGGATGCCCGTCTCCTTCATTCCGATCTCCTTCACCAGCCTGAAGTCCTCCCTGCTGGCCCGGATCCAGCTTGTCACCTCCGGAAAAGCATACCCTCTCTCCATGCATTTGTACACGGCATCCCTGTCTTTCCTGCTGTAGAGGAAGAACTCGCTGGCCCGAATCATGCCGTTCGGCCCTCCCAGCTTATGTAAATAATCGTATATGGTCACAATCTGCTCCGTAGTGTAAGGAGCCCTGGACTGCTGCCCGTCCCGGAATGTGGTATCCGTGATCCAGATCTCTCCCGGCATATTGTGGGGCACAATTCTGTCATTGAAGGGAATCTTCGGTATCTCGGAATAGGGAAACATATTTCGGAATACATTCGGCTTCTTCACGTCGTCCAGAATGTACATATGCTCCTCAATCTGCAGCAGATTATTATTCTGATTCATGGTAACCGGACGGTTTGCAAATGTCTCGTTATTTCTCATATTTATACCCCCTGTGCGCTTTGGTGCGCCTGCCCGCCTCAGCTGCCATCCCTTCTTTCCACCGGACTGAAACTGATTTTACCGGCTCTCCGCACTTGTATTATTGTATACAATCATACGAAGCATGTCAATCTTTTTTCTGAAAATATGTATACTAAAGCGACTGTGGGTAAATATTGCTTTCCCACAGTCTCCCGGCAGGCAGATTCCTGTATTTCATTTTCCATAGCCAAATCTTTTCCTTATCCTACCGCAGTCAGTTCATTTACGGCTCATTCCATTTTTGTTGATTTATACTGCTTAACGAAAGGTTCTTATTTATTGGACATCAGCTTCACCATGGCCCGGTTCAGGCCGTCCACCGTGAGCTTATACATGGGGAAGAGCTCCTTCACCGCAGTCTCCGCCTCCCGCCAGGGAGCGCGGCCCGGCGCCATCTTGGGATTCAGCCACACGATTTTCTTATATTTCTTCTTCATCAGCTGCAGCCACTCATAGCCGGACAGGCCCCCGTTGGGTCCTCTGTAATTCCCGGTGTCGGAATAAAGCTCCTCCGGCGCCATGGCCGCATCGCCCACAATGATCACCTTGTAGTCGCTTCCCACATTGCGGAACATCCACTCCGTATCCACCCAGTCCCCGTTCTCGCATTCCGGCGTCTTATAGAGCTTGCTGTAAATGCAGTTATGGAAATAATAGGTCTTCACGTCCTTGTAATGATTGGATTTGTGGATGGCCTGGAACAGATCGTTCAAGAGGCTGCTGAAGGGAATCATGGTGCCGCCGGAATCCATCAGGAGCAGGAGCTTCACCGCGTTCTTCCTGGGCTTCTGCATGACGATCTGCAGGCAGCCCCCGTTGTTGCAGGTCTTGTCCACGGTGCCATTGATGTCAAGCTCCGTCTCCGGGATGTCCAGGCGGCTTGAGAACTGCCGGAGCTTGCGGAACGCCATCTGGAACTGCCGGTTGTCCAGGACTCTGTCGTCCCGGAAATCCCTGTACTTCCTGGCCCCCACCACCGCAAAGGCGGACTGGTAGCCGGTCTTGCCGCCCACCCGGACGCCCCCCACATTGCCGCCGGTGTTGCCGAAGGAGGTCTTGCCCATGGTGCCGATCCAGTAGCTGCCGCCGTTGTGCTCGCTGTCCTGGTCCTTCAGACGCTGGCGGAACTTCTCCTCCACGTCCTCCTTGTCGATCTGGAGATCCTCCATCTGATTCAGATGATCCCTGGCCTCCTCGTGGGCCAGCTCCATCATGTCGGACTTGTCCAGCCAGCGGAGCATCTCCTTTCCCACCTCGGTTTCCCTCTGGGCCGCCTTGAAGCACTCCTCGAAGGCCATGTCGAACTTGTCGAAATCCGTCTCGCTCTTCACCAGGATCATCCGGGCCGTGTAATAGAACCCGGTCATGGAGCTGCCGCAGAGTCCCTTGTCCAGCGCCTCCTGGAAGGTGAGCCATTCTCCCAGGGTCACCCGCAGTCCTTTTTCCCGCAGAGTTTCAAAAAATTTTATGAACATATCGCGATTCTTACCTTTCCTGTTTTTTGTGTCCTGGCTTTGTGCCCCGCTCATTTTATTCCTTTTTTCATAAGCCTGTCATACCAATCTGATATTTCCCTATAACACTTTTCCAGACTTGTAATCAGCGCATTTTTTCTAAATTCTAACCGATATATCCCTACGCCTGGTTTGCATGCTTCAGGAATCCTATCTCCGCCGCCACCCCATAATGGTCGCTTGCGCACAGGCCGCTCTCGGGATCCACCTTTGTTCCGAACAGTTCCACTCTGTCAAACCGATAGCCGTTGCGCACATCCATCACATAGATCCGGTCAAAATTCTCCGGGGCGTAGGTGGCCTCCTTTCCCTTCCAGCGCGGATTGTTGATGCAGTCCAACGTGGGCGCGAGCGCCCGTCCCTTCACGGCCGCATAGACACCGGAGACTTCATACCAGTATGGCTTCGCCTCATTTCCGTTTAACGTCTGCTCTCCGGTCATGAATCGGTGCACACTGGAATTGATGCCGCAGTTGAAATCCCCGAGAACGATAAAATAGTCGGCCTTTTCTCTCCGCTCCCGGCAGAATCGGTCAATTGCCACTATCTGCTCTTCCTTCACTCTCGCCGAATCCCAGGGCAGATGCACATCGGTGATGGATATCCGTATGTCATCTGCACAGAGCAGTACATTCAGAGCACAGCTGTTTGCATATTTCTCATCCATGTGGAGGAAGGTACTGTCCGAAAACGGATATCTGCTCAGAATCGCCAGGCCCTCCTCTTCGTCTGTATATTTTCCATATTCCGAATACGGGTATTGGGGCAGCTTTTGCAGCTGTTCCTGATAAAACCGGGGTGTAATCTCCTGCAGGGCAATCAGATCTGCCCCGGTATTCAGGATTTCCCCTATTATCTGCCTGCCCCGTTTCCCTACGCCCTTATTCTCGTTCCATACATTAAAGGTGGCGATTTTCATGCTTTCTCCTTTCTCAGCCGCCTGTCACAACAGCCGTAAAAGCTGCACCAGCTCATGGGCTTCATCCGTATCCGATGGAGTCTGCCTGGTATCAAACCGCGAAAAACGATTGTCGCGGTAAAAAGATAACAGCTTTTCCTCATTTTCCGCTTCCAGGAAGGTTACCATGCCTCCGCCCAGATACTGTATCTCTTTTATTTTGTCCCATGCCAGTTCAAGAAGCTCTGCACCAGTAATCATTTTTCCATTATTTTCAGAATAGTTTTTACCTAATTGTGCAATCAAATAAGCCGACATGGTATATGTATCCGATTTCTTGTCCAACTCGCTAACCCGTAACAATTTTCTCTTGATAGTATTACTTACCGTTTCGCCTCTTACTGTCAACGGTTTTAATGCAAGGGTAAAATATCCCAACAGGCTTCCGCCAATAACAGAAAACACAAGATATGTGACAGACTGGTTCTTTTTAGTAAACTCAATGGAACTGTGCTTCAAAAATCGTTCCACATCCGGATTCATCGGACAAGAAAACTCAGAGAGGATTTGAATAAGTTCATCTTCCCCAAGCTCAGGATTCTCATTACCAATATACCTCCGGATATTGATAATTCTATATTTGTTCTTTTCTGCCATTCGCCTTTTTCCTCATTCTCATAAATTCCACCAGCTCCGCTTCGTCTGTTATTTCTCTCGCGTCCACAGGTATGTGAACAGGACGATTCCTGGCAGATTCTTCCAGTGCATTGACAAACAACTCCACCTGTTCCTTGCCGGAAATGACAAAATTCTTCGTGATACTTGAAGTTGCCATAATAAACACCTCCCTTTGAGTGTAATAGGCTCTCGGAATCTCCCTTCCGCTTTCCGTAGAGCTTTCCGGAAACCTTTTTCACCGGTTCCCCCCGCTTTTCCTGCTCCATAGTTTATCAGAGCCCTGATTTTGCCTCTCAGGATTCCGAGAGCCTATTGTACACGACTAAAGTCTGCAGACAGACTTGTCTGTCTGGTCTTTCTGCAGACTTTAGTATGGTTTTTCTGTTGCGATTCATTCTTTCTAATTTACATTTTATTATTTTATTTCGGCTAATGCAACAAAACTTTTATGAATTATCAATCAGCCTCCCTTTTTCCGTCGCTTTGATCTGCTTTTTCAGATATGCGGCCATTTCCCCGGTCTGCATTTTTCTTTCGGCTCCGCTTTTCTGGAATGCCTTTCTTCCATTTTGTCCTCTGTGCTATCTTACAACACCATTCCACCAGCATCTGATTCGCAATCTGCCCCATCTTCCCGCCTTTCCGATATGCTGTCTATTTCAATCCACTTCTTCATCCCGGAACTGCCGCAGGAAAAGCCGAACTTCTCATAAAAGGGCTCCTTTCCCTTCACCGCCGTGAGCCCCACCTCCACGCCCGTACCCGGGATGGCTGTCTCCCGGATATGCTCCAGAAGCCTGTTCACAATGCTTTTTCCGATGCCCTTCCCCTGGTATTCCGACAGCACGATGATTTCCTGGAGATACCAGTACATGGCCCCGTCTCCCACCAGGCGGCCCATGCCCACGACTTTCCCGTCACAGATGGCCGTGACATTGAACAGGCCGTTCCTGATTGCTTTCTCCGCCTGTTCTAAAGGCCTGTCCATAAATCCGGTGGCTGTCTTTAAACGAACGAAATCTTCTGCCGTAAGTTGATTCTCTGCCAGCTCGTATTTTATACCGTCCACAGATCTCTCCTCCCCTTGAAAGCTCCGTCTCTCCGAAATTGTTCCTTTCCTTTACAGCCGCTAACCTGTCTCCGCGCCTTCCTTTGAATGGTCTTCTCCTTTACATGCTCCAGGAGCCTGTTTCGAATGCTTCTTCCAATGCTGCCCTGATACTATTCCGATGCCCCTTCCACAGTCTACAGGTTCGGCTCGCTGCGCACCAGCTGGAGATCCTCGTCCTTCTTCACCACCACGCCCACGAAAGGCAGGGCTTTCCTGATGGTATCCGCCGGAATCCCGCCGATCTGCAGCGCATTGACCCAGTCAATCAATTCGGAAGTGCTGGGCTTCTTGCGGATATCCCGGATAGCCCGGATATTGTAGAACACCTCCATGGCGTTCTTCAGCAGGTTCTCCTCCACATCGGGATAATGCACCCGCACGATCTCCTCCATCAGCTCCCTGTCCGGGAAGTCGATATAGTGGAAGATGCAGCGGCGCAGGAATGCGTCCGGCAGCTCCTTCTCCGCGTTGGATGTGATGATCACGATGGGGCGCTGCTTCGCCTTCACCGTGCGCCTGGTCTCGTTGATATAGAATTCCATCTGGTCCAGCTCCCAGAGGAGATCGTTGGGGAACTCCAGGTCGGCCTTGTCGATCTCGTCGATCAGCAGAACCACCTGCTCCTCGCTGTCGAAGGCCTCGCCCAGCTTGCCCAGCTTGATATAATGGGCGATGTCGTCCACGCCCTCCTCGCCGAACTGCCCGTCGTAGAGGCGCTGGATGGTATCATACACATACAGCCCCTCCTGAGCCTTGGTGGTGGACTTGATATTCCAGACGATCAGCCGCTTGCCCAGTGCCTTCGCCACGGCCTCTGCCAGCATGGTCTTGCCCGTGCCCGGCTCTCCCTTGATCAAAAGCGGCTTTTTCAACGCAATCGCAATATTTACGCTGGCCATCAGCTCCTCGCTTGCCACATATTCCCCGGTTCCCTGAAATCCCTGCTTTTCCATACTGTCCGTACACCTTTCTCTTGAAATTTATTCCTTTTTATGGTATAATAATAAGGTTAAAACGTTATGTTTCATGATGCCCGAAGGGTCCCAAAGTCTTCCTGTCCATGCCGTTTCGGACGTGGCGCCGCTTTGTCCCCTGATATCATGTTACGATATTATCGTCTTAAAATCAAGACTAAACTAAAGGGAAATCAGGTGTTTTATCATGCTGCAGGATATGTTTGAGAGCAAAGGTACATTTTCTTTTGAAGTTTTCCCCCCGAAGAAGGAAGGGGAATTTGAAAAGGCCTTCGATGTGCTGAACGAATTGTCGAAGCTGGCCCCGGATTTTATCAGTGTCACTTATGGAGCCGGGGGCAGCCGGTCCGGCAAAACTCTGGAGCTGGCCGACTATATTCAGAATACGCTTGGAATCGACACAATAGCCCATATGACATGTGTGGGCAGTAAAAAAGAAGATCTGCTGGCCGTGTCGGAACAGCTCAATGCCAACAATGTCAATTACGTGCTGGCACTGCGCGGCGACCGTCCCGCGGACATGAGCGACGGGCAGTATGCCGCAAGGGATTTTCTCCATGCCAACGATATGATTGCTTTTCTGCGGGAGAACACACAGCTCCACATGGCGGGCGCATGCTATCCGGAAAAGCATTTCGAGAGCTTCAGCATGGAAAGCGACCTGAATAATCTGATAAAGAAACAGGATGCCGGCGCGGAATTCTTCATCAGCCAGATGTTCTTTGACAACGATTATTATTATTCCTTTCTGGATAAGGCGGACCGAAAAGGAATTTCGATTCCCATCTGTGCGGGTATCATGCCCATCACCAGCGCAAAACAGCTGGGCACCACCATCACTCTGTCCGGGTCCAGCATCCCCAAGGCGCTGACAGATCTCATCGCCGCCTACGGGGATAACAAAGAAGATATGCGGAAAGCCGGTATCGACTACGCCATCCGCCAGATCCGCGATCTGCAGGAAAACGGAGTCAACAATATCCATCTCTACACCATGAATAAGACGAAAACAGCCCGCGAAATCATGGAAGGGGTATACCGGTAGTGGAACTGGGAGGAATATTATGACAAAGGAAGAATTCTTAATTCATTTAGAAGAAGATGAGGAGTATTCACCCGGCTGGCAGGCCATTGACGACGCTTTTGAAAAGCTCTATCCGGGACAAATACCCGATCATTTCGGGACGATTATGACAGCAAGGGCAATCATGGGCGGCGATCAATATTTAGACGGCTGTTCAATATACAGCTCTCCAAAAGGCTATAAGCACCTGGTTACTTATGGAATGACGGTTCTTTACGGTGATGAGGATGCTTTCGGCGGCGAATGGAACGGATGGGGTTATGAGATGACCCTGAAACTAAAAGAGAAGGATACGGAAAGCTGCATGTGGGCGGTTGATATGATGTCTAATCTGGCAAGATATACCTATACTACCGAGCGCTTTTTTGAGCCAAATCAATATGTTAAGGGCAACGGAACTCCCCTGCATACGGGTACAGATTCTTTGATCACGGCACTTTTATTGGTAAATGATACAGAGGCAGAGCCGCAAATGTCCGTGTATGGAAAAACAGAATTTATTCAGCTTGTGGGAATAACGGAATCAGAACTTCAGGCAATTATCGCGGATTACAATAATATTCCCAGGCTGATTGCCTGTATGGAAGCAGACGGGAATGCGGATTTGGTTACAGATATGAGAAGAAGCAAGTCATATTTCTAACCAGGAACGGCGCAGTATATGATCTCATACCGCCCCGTCATGTTGCCCAATATCAGCATCACCTGCTTCCTCCCTCAGATAATATATAAGGTCTCTCCTGAAAAACAGGAGCATGGTGACAATGCAGGGCAGCGCCGTGAAAAATACCGTCCCCAGCAACAGTCCCCACAGGACGCCCGTGCCCCACAGAGCCGCGGTACCGAATACGGCTGCAAACAGCGTCCCCGCCAGCAATCCCGCCGTCAGATCAAGGATCGCCGCATCCAAAAGCAGCATGGCGCAGATCCGTCCCCTCCCGCACCCGTTCATGGCCAGTACCGCAAAGTATCTCCTGTTCTTCTTCGTCCGGTTCGCCGCGCAGACCCCCACAAAGAGACATGCCGCCACTATGGCGGCCGCAGCAACCGCACTTACAAGAAAGGACACTAACTCAATGCCATAGTCGAAATTGATCTTTTCCGTTCCAGCGTACTCCACCACATAATATGCATTATTGATGTACTCAAATCCTGCCTCCCGGGAGTAGTCTTTAATAATCTCCTCCACGTCCCCCATGGAAAGCTTCGTCGCAATAATTCCTGAATTCCGTAAGGTATAAAAATGGACCGCTTTATAACCAAATACTTCTTTCCCTTCATAGGTATCGTTTTGAAACACAGGCATGATTACATAATTGTCAAGGTTCAGGAATTTACCTCTATAGTAAATGTTAGTTCCCTCCTCTAAAAAACCTGCGACCTCCGCGGTCCGTTCCACAAAATAGCAGCTGATCATCAACTCATCGCCCACCGAATACTCTTCCGCATAGTTTGCACCAAGGATGACTGAGATGGGGCCATCCGTCTTTAACACAAAATCATCCTCTGTAAATTCTCTGCCCTCTCTCAGCCGCAGCTTAAAATAATCGATTACATTATCTCCTATCCAGAAAGCCTTTACACCTGTGCTTCTTTGTACATTATCATCCTTATCCTTTCTATCCTGCGCTGTTTCGGAAGGATCAGTATGGTATTCATATCCGTATTTATTGTTTTCTTTTCCCCTGTAATTCTCTATGGAGACCGGCTGGGTATAGGCCATGAAGTACTCAAAATAGCTGCTGCCTGATAACAGTTCCAGAAATTTCCGGAACTTCCCCACATTCTGCTCCGACAGCTCTGCATCTGCCTCCCCCACAAAGTTGTCCAGTATAGTGTAAAACTGGATGTCTTCATAGACCTCCTTATACTCTTCCGTCTGCTCCTTTGTCTCCAGCAGCAGATGACAGGCTGTTCCCACACAGAAAATACCGACTATGGACAGTCCCAGAAGCATCAGCACCAACCGGAAGTCCCTCTTCCATCCTATCTTGATCTCATCTAATATCCATTTCATAAAATCCCTCTGGAATCATCCTGTTTTTCGCTTGTTATCGTACAGATACCATTCCTCCTGTGCCTTGGTTGTGGATCTGGCAATAGATAATCAGCCGCTTGCCCAAAATCTTCGCTATGGCATCCCAGCCAGCATGGTTCTGCCCGCTCCCGGTTCTCCCTTGATCAGAAGCAGCTTCAATCCCTGATGCGGAGCCTGAAGAAAACATACCCGCCAGATACCGCCAGGATTAAGAGTCCTGCCGAAACGCCGAATACAGGGACGGCGCAGTATCGCATCCATACCCGGGAGGACAGCCCGCAGGCCGCCCCGAAGCTCAGCAGGAATGCGGCCAGCCATACCGCGGAATATTCCGCCCACACCTTCCGCCTGATGTGTCCATACCCCAGCAGGTTCAGCACATGCATCTCCGGCCCCTTGATTCTCAGCCACATATACGCAAAGAGACAGATCAGCCCCATGTAAAAGACGGCCAGCACTCCCAGGAGGAAAACCGTTACTCCCCGGTAGTCCACATAATCGGTATATCTTGCTTTCGAAATCTCCCTGCTTCTGATCTCCGCTCCCTTTTCCTGAACCAGTTCTTCCAGCCTGGCGTAAGCGTCGGCAATCCTGTCCTTATCCCTGGCCGTCAATACATAGATTTCCCGGGTGGACACATGCGCCAGATCGCCCCGGCTGTAAAACACCCCTGTATTGATGGCAATGCTGATATGCTCCTCCAGAATGCCTGCCACCGGATACGCCGTCCCATCCACAGTAACAGTGTCGCCCGGAGCATACCCGCTGTCCGCTCCGGCCACAGCAGTTTTTTCTCCGGAAAGGAAATCTAAAGCTTCCCCGTCACGGCTTTCTTTGATTCCTTTGATATCTTTGATTCCTTCACTCCCAACAACTCCATCATTTCCGACATTTCCGACATTTCCGGCAATTTCGCCGGTTCCATGAATGCCGATCACACCCTCATCGCAGTATATAACCTCATTCGTGCCGTAGGATTCCTCGTCGTACCGCAGCACCGCACATCCGGACAGAATCCCATCCTCCGCCGCCTCCGTCAGGTCAATGGAAGTCTGCCCCGGCGCGGAAAGCAGGAACATAACCGATTCCTCCCGGTAGGGCGTATTGTCATAGCTGCTCAGCAGCTCCAGCCTGGTCCAATGTCCGCACAGAATCCCGCTGAGACAGAAAAAAAGGAAGATGACGGCCATATAGCCCAGGGGCGCGTATAACCTCCGGATACTCTTCATTTCAGGACAACCTCCCCCCTGTCCAGCCGGATGCGCCTGTCGCATTTTGCAGCCGCCTCCATATCATGGGTGACCATCACCACCGTCCTGCCGCTGTCCGCTATACCCCGCAGGATATTGATGATCTGCATGGCATTCTCCCCGTCCAGGGAGCCTGTGGGCTCGTCCGCCAGCAGGATATCGGCATCGCAGACCAGCGCCCGGGCGATGGCAGCCCGCTGCTGCTGGCCTCCGGAGAGCTGCTTCGGATACCTGCCCGCATACTCCAGCATGTCCATCCGTCCCAGATATTCCCTCACCAGCTTCTCCCGCCGGGCCTTCTCCGTCCCCCGTATCTTCAGGGGCAGCTCCACATTGGCGTAGACCGTCCTGTCGTTCAGCAGGGAGAAATTCTGCAGGATGATCCCCACATGCTCCGCCCGGAAGCGCAGAATCCCTTCACGGGTTCTGGCCGTGATATCCTCCCCCTCGTACAGCAGGGAACCCGAGGTAGGGGCGGCCAGCCCCGAGATAATGTGCAGCAATGTGGACTTCCCGCACCCGCTCTTCCCGATCACCGCAAGGAATTCTCCCTTCTCCGCCGACAGGCTTATATTTTTCAATGCATATACCTCCTGCCTGCCCGATTTATATCGCTTCGTCACGTTGTCCAATGTCAGCATCGCCTGCTTCCTCCTTCAAATAGTATATCAGATCGCTCCTGAAAAGCAAGATCATGGTCACGGCACAGGGCAGCGCCGTAAAGAATGCCGTGCCCAGCAATAATCCCCATAGGACGCCCGTACCCCACAGGGAGACTGTGCCGAATACGGCTGTGAACAGGCCTCCTGCCAGCAATCCCGCCAGCAGTTCGATGACCGCCGCATCTAAAAGCAATATGGAACAGATCTGTCCCTTCCCGCATCCATTCATAGCCAATACCGCAAAGTATCTCCGGTTCTTCTTTGTCCGGTTTGCCGTGCAGACCCCGACGAAGAGAAACGCCGCTGCCAGGGCAGCTGCCGCAATCGCACTTACAAGAAAGGACACTACCTCAATGCCATAGTCGAAATTTATTTTTTCCGCCATAGCAGCTTCTTCTATATAATAGGCGTTTTGAAGTTCAAACCCTGCCTCCTTAGAATAGCTGTCAAGAATCTCCTCCACATCCTGTATGGAAAGCTTTGTAGCGACGGTTCCTTCATTCCGCAGGACATACATATGATTCACGTAAAAATTATATATCTCCTGTCCTTCATAGGTATCATTCATAAACATGGGCATGATTAAGTAATTATCCAGATTGCGAAATCTGCTTCCATAATAAATGTTACTCCCTTCCTCCAGAAGCCCCACAACCTTAGCAGGCCGCTCTGCGAAGACAAAGCTGATAAAAATCTCGTCTCCCACCTTATAATCCTCCGCATAGTTCGCGCCAAGAATGACCGATATGGGATCATCCGGATTCTTCAAAACAAAATCGTCCTCCGCAAACTGACGTCCGTCGCCCAATCGAAGACCAAAGTAGTCAATCACATTGTCCCCGATCCAAAACGCATTTACACATGTACTTTTTCTTACTACGCCATTATTATCTTTGATATCTTGTGTTGCATCAGATATATCTTTTCTATATTCATACAAATCGACATTGTTAAATTTCCCTCTATAATTATCTACATAAACAGGCTGATCATACATCATGAGATATTCAAAATATTCGCTCTCCAATATCAAATTCAAAAACTTACGAAACTTTGGAGTATTTTCTTCAGTATTCACTTCCCCGGGAGCCTTCGACAGAAGACTATCCCGTATAGAGTAAAACTGGATCTCCTCGTATACCTCTCCGTATTTTTCTGTCTGATATTCTGTGGCAAAAAGCAGATGACAGGCTGTCCCTACACAGAAAATGCCGACTATAGACAGTCCCAGAAGCATAAGCACCAGCCGGAAGTCTCTCTTCCATCCTATCTTGATCTCACTCAATATCATTTTCATATTATTCCTCTATTTTTGCAGGACTCTCTACCAAGAGAAGACCTTGGCTGAGAGTCCAGAATACATTATTTCTCCTTTGTAGCACAACCATAA
This sequence comes from uncultured Acetatifactor sp., assembly GCA_910589035.1. Classification (GTDB taxonomy): domain Bacteria; phylum Bacillota; class Clostridia; order Lachnospirales; family Lachnospiraceae; genus Acetatifactor. Next base: position 70,590 of record CAJUSI010000098.1, read on the forward strand.
TAACGCGGAGTTGCTTGATACCACATACTACACCCATTTTCAGGTACTACAGTTACATTGTTATAACCATACTTTGTTTTTGTTGTGGCATAACTTGCTTTACTTGTAGTAAATTCGGTATATGCATAGCCATATACATCTGCACTTACCCGATTTCCTGCGGAGTCTCTCTTATAAAAATAAACATCTTCTCCTGCAAACTCCTCATCTCTTAAATTCTGGTAATAATAAGTATCGATTTTCGCAACCAATTCTGTACCAGAAGTCCACTCCGTTGTAACATAGCCCGTCCCCTTATAGGTGTATCCACCAGCAGTAAGTTCATCTGCATTTGCAAAAACATTTACCGAACCTGCCAATGCAAACACCATCGCAAACGCCAGTGCAAACATCGCTGATGCAATCTTCATAATACTTTTCTTTCTTTTCATAGGAACTCTCCTCCTTCGTTTCCAATCGAATCTGTCTGTTCTCATTCTTTTCGTGCTACAATGTCCCGAGCCTTACACGAGACTCCAAAAAATCAACCCATTGGAACCACCCCTTTCTGTTCTGCCGCAATTCAGGAAATACTATGCCGTATTCCATACACAGACATATCTTTCCGCCTGCTTCAGATACCGCTTTCCAAAACTGCTTGTTACAGATACGTTCATCACAACTATCATTATACTGATTTTTGTACGGAAAGGTGAATCTGACCTTTTTCTCCTTATTTCTGACCTTGACTTTTTAGTTATCCAATCTTGTCTCAAGATTCAAGGTCATTTTTACGGCTTTCAAGGTCATTTCTCCACATCATGAACGTTTAAGAGTATAATTTTTCTATGTTATATAGAAATAATTCAGAAAAGGAGATTGCCATGATTCCCCGAATCGCCAAAGGCCTCACAGCAAAGATGATTAATCGAAAAACCATTGAAGCTTCCATGGCAGAGGTATATCAGTACGGTTTGGAGCTGATACTTTCCACCGCCTTAACGACTCTTTCTATTATAGGTATTGCCTGCCTGGTGGACGCTTTTCAATACGGCCTGTTATATTTTTCTATTTCCATTCCATTGCGGGTAACCGTTGGCGGATATCATGCTTCCACCTATACAAGATGTTTTGTCATAAGTAATCTTGTGTATTTTACAGTGTCAGTATCGGCCAGAATCCTTTCTGCTCTCGCTATGCCATTTTCCTTCTGGATAATATTGTTGCTTGGCAGCGTCTGCTACATATTGGGAAACTCTCCGGTAAGGAATCCACATCATCCTGTCAGCAATAAGGTGCTCATGAAAAACAAATATTGCTCTATCCTCTTCTTATGCATAGACTGCTCTTTGATAATATTCCTGTATATAAAGCTACAGCAGTCCGCTCTGCTGAACCTTGCGGTTATTACCATACTGTCTGTCGCTTTATTCATATTACCGACCAAAATGAAAGGAGAGGTGAAAGATGATATCGAATATTCTGCTGAATCTGCTTGCTAAGCTCGCCTTGATTATGGCGAAATTTGGAGCAGGCGCCGCGTCTATAGGTAACAATTATCAACCGGATCTGCCTTCTCAGTTAAAGCAATAGGTAAAAGAAAACAGCAGAAGACAGCCTTTTTATTTGAATAGCTGTCTTCTGCTGTTTTATATGCTGATCAATATATCTACATAGAACCATCCATCCCTGGTTCTATAATCTATGCTCCCATCATGCCGCGCTACCACATCCTCTATACTCTGCATCCCCCAGCCATGGCGCAGCTTATCCGTTTTGTGTGTCTGAAATCGTCCGTTTCTCATCACCGGTTCTGTCTGATAGTCATTATGCACCTGAACCAGCAGCATCCCCTGATGTTCTTTGATCAGTACACGAATTTCGCTCCGGGCCGCTTCCAGGGCATTTTCCAGCAGATTGCCGAACAATGCGCACAATTCCCTCTTTTCTATACTGATATCCTGCAGAAACATCTGTGCTTCGATCGATAGGGATATCGCCTTCTCTTCCGCTTTTCTCTCCATCCCTCCCAACAGCGCATCTATCATATCGATGCCGGTTCTTGTTTTTACATCCAGGGGCACTGCAGATTCTTTCATGCTTTTAATATACCTTTTTGCGTCCTCCACATTGCCCTGATCCAGCATATAATCCATTGCATTCAGATGATGCTTCATATCGTGGTACAGTTTCGCATTGTTGCAGTAGAAATCGCTGAACTGTGCATATTTATCTTCCAGTATCCTATTCTGGTTGTCAAGAGTCCGCATCTTCTCCTGCATTTTCCTTTCCCTCATGACTGCATATATAAAGAAAATGACTCCGATTGTAATACCCAAAAAAAGGTACCATGTTTTATTAATACTAATATCGAAACTCAATACCATTTGTTGAAAGATAAAAGCATAGCCAAACCACCAAAGCACGGATACATAGGCAAAAGTTTTAATACGGTATCCTATATGTTTCCATTTATTTAACTTGCAGATAAGGAAAAAACAAAAAAAGCACCATATCGGTCCGCATATCAACTGGTAAATGATTCGGATCCATCCCTGCTCCGCTGTTGTCTGGTAGACCAATGCCTCACCGCCAAGCATTCCTGTCAAAGATACTTCCGTTCCTCCAACGACTGCAAGAGCAAAAAAGTATACTCCCACCACACCCATTGCATTTACAAAATCACACTTCCAAAAGATATAAGTCATCAGGATGCCCAACAACAATATAGTAATGAACGTATAAGAAGACACCAGCATAAATTGATTCATAATCATTGTCACAGTCACCGGAATCAAAATCCGTATCCCCTGCATCAGCCGATGCCGATGACTCTGCCCGGAGAACCCCTTTCCTGCTCCCCTGCGGAATCCCCTCCTTCTGTCGAAAAACAAATCCACAAAACGCCACAGCCAGTACACCTCATTAACAGTACAGGAAATGTCCACCAGATTTGCCAGAAGCAAAGTCATCTCAGTCCCTCCTTCTCCATCCAGTATTCCCTGACCCTGTTCTTCAGCTCCGTCAGTCTGTCTCTGCTGACATTCAGGCGGGTACCGTCTGTCAATATGAGCTCTTCCCCGTCAATCCGTGCAATCTGCGACAGATTTACGATACACCTCCTGTCCATCCATATGAAATCCTCCTGCGGCAGCCCTTTATAGACCTGGCGCAGCGTCCTGCGGACCTTCGTATGCTCCCCATTTGTTTTTTCTATGTATGCGTATTTTTCCTGATGCCAGATATAGGTGATGCTCCTGAGCGGAATTTTCTCCAGCATCCTCTGGTTCTCGGCGACATAATACTTCCCGTCCCTGTCAAACGCCAGTCTCATCGCCTCCGTCACAGCCGCAGGCAGCATCTCCTCCCTGCACTTTTTCGGCACAAAGCGGAACGGCTGCATCTCGAATGCCTTAAAGACATACTTTTCATAGGAAGTCACGAAAATAACGAGAGCATCCGGCAGATATCTCTTTATTTCACCGGTTAATGCCATCCCATCCAGTTCCGGCATCTCAATGTCCAGCAGGAGAATGTCAAAGTATTCCCCCTCCTCCACTTCGTACAGCAATGCCTTACTGCTGCTGTACGCCCTGCACTCGCATATCTTCTGTTCCCTCCGGCAGCATTCTTTTACCACTTCCTCTGCCATACCTGTCTCTTTCTCGTCATCATCGCAGATTGCAATACGTACCATACCTCACCTCTTTTATCATTCTCTCGTAAACAGATATACCCTCTGCCGTTCTATGTCAAGAAGCCATGCCCCCTCTTCCAGCACCAGAAGTTCAAACACCGCGCCATTCTTACCCCCTTGGTAGATTTGACTGCCCTGGATACGGTTCCGAACCCGCCTGACAATGTCCTCAGCAGTCCATCCTGCGCTCTCCTCTTTCACCGCTGCCCTCGGCCATCTTCCCAGCACCTCCCGAACCCTGGAAACAGAGGGCCTGATGCGGGTAAATCCCATCTCGTCATATGCTCTTCTGATCAGCGAAACCGCCTCCAGACAGACAGATCCTCCGTCTTATCGTAACAGTCCTGCAGCCACTCCATAGCCTCCTGTAAAAGTACGGATGGAGCTCCCCCCGCCGCTGCATAGGCTTCCGCCGCAAATTTTATGATCTCCAGGTTTTGATTTCCGCCGTCTAATCTCAATTTTAACATTTTCCTTTCTTTTTTTCAATCATTTCAATCCCGCCGCTAACCTTACACTGCGAATCCCCCCGTATCCTGCGGCCGTTTTCCATCCGGCCTTCAGAATCTCCTTTTGTATTTTACCATCTTATTTTGTACCGGTGCGAAGCCGACCTTATTCTCCGCATATCTGCCCCTGAAATCCACAGCACAAGAAAATATCCGAAATTCATCAGAATGCAAAGCAAATATATAAAATCGGAGCTGGTTTACACGGATAGGAAAGGAACCGCCTTCCCTATGCGAACCTGCCCATAGAAAAAGGAGCTCACCCGCAGGCAGCTCCTCTCACTCTCAAAGCCATATGAAATCCTCAATTTTCTCTGTGCTCCGTTCCCGCTACGCAGGCCAGGGCAGGTCCGACACCTCCAGCTTCTTATCCCTGAGCATCAGCTCCTTCACCGCCTGCTCCGCACTCTTTCCCTCGAACAGCACCTGGTTTACCTGCTCGATGATGGGCAGCTGGACATTGTATTTCGCCGCCAGCTCCATGGCCGCTCTGGCGGAGTATACGCCTTCCACCACCATCCTGACTTCCGCCATGGCCTCCTCGCAGGTCTTTCCCTGTCCGATGAGGATTCCTGCCCGGCGGTTTCTGGAATGCATGCTGGCACAGGTCACAATCAGGTCCCCGATGCCCGTAAGCCCGCAGAAGGTCTCGAACTTTCCGCCCATGGCGGTGCCCAGCCTGGCGATCTCCGTGATTCCCCTGGTGATCAGCGCCGCCTTGGTGTTATCCCCGTAGCCCAGCCCGTCGGCAATTCCTGCGGCCAGGGCCACCACGTTTTTCAGGGAGCCCCCCAGCTCCATCCCCAGAATATCCGGGCTGATATAGACGCGGAAGGCCTCGTTCATAAACAGATTCTGGATATATTCCGCCGTGGCCTTGGATTTTGCTCCCACAACGATGGTGGTGGGAATCCCCCGGCCCACCTCTTCCGCATGGGAGGGCCCCGACATCACCGCCACATCCGCCTGGGGAATCTCCTGCTCTATGATCTCCGAGAGGGTCATCACCGTGTGCTCCTCGATTCCCTTGGCCACATTCAGGATCTTCTGTCCTGACGCCACCAGGGCGCTGAGCCGCCGGGCCGTCTCCCTGGTGTAGGAGCTCGCCACCGCCATCACCAGCAGGTCCTTCCCTTCCACCGCCTCCCGGTCGTCAGCAGTAAACAGCATATCCTCCGCCAGCTTTACCCCAGGCAACATCTTATGCTCGCGGTTCTCCTTAAGCATTGCCACTTCCTTCTCCAAAGCGGACCAGACCGTAATCTCATGTCCGTTCCCGTGCAGCAATACCGCGATTGCAATTCCCCAGCTTCCTCCTCCGATAATTCCTATCCTTGCCATAGTTCCCCTTCCTGCAGATTATTTTTTGTATCGTTTTACTCTATCCCGTCAAATATTTTGTCAAAATCAATTCCGATATGCGGAAAATGAATCAAATGCAGTCCTTCTTTATTCTCATTTGTGATGGTATCGATCAGATAATATTTCGGTTCCTCATTTTCATAATCAAGATCATACATTTCGATAGTGCGCTTTTGAATATCAATAATCCAGGATTCCGGGATTTTCTCTTCCCGACAGCTCTCTCTTGTTGACATAATGTCCTTCTGTAGCAACATTATACCAGATTCCACACCTTTTTCAAGCTGTCAGTTCCGTCAAGCAGTCAGTTCTGCTTTACTCTACTATGGATCCCCGATCTGCTAAATCTACAATAAAAAGCTCAGTTTTCCTCTTTTTTCTCTTCCTTCGCCCCGTCATCCGGCTTGTTCTTCTTATGAAGGTAGGTCTTCCTCTCATTCCCGTGGATCAGGCGCAGGATATTCTCCCTGTGCCGCCAGTATGCCATCCCCGCCAGCAGGAAGGAGATCAGATACATTTCATACAGCTGCGCCTGTGTGGTCCCGGCAAATACGCCCATCTGCCCGCAGACCACCATCTCGATCACAAACCCCAGGTATACCAGCAGGGATCCCAGAGAGACATAATGGGTGGTGAAGAAAATGCCGAAGAACACCGCAACGCCCATCACAATAAAGTAGGGGTGAAAAGACAGAATCAGCCCTGCCGTGGCCGCAATTCCCTTTCCTCCCTTGAAATTCATGTAAAAGGGAAAATTATGCCCCAGAACTGCCCCCGCTCCCGTATAGAGGCAGAGAAGGTATATGGTTTCGGGATGACCGGCGCCGAAGAGAAGCCGCACGGTCACAACCGCCGCAATACATTTTATAATATCCCCCGCCAGCACAATCAGCCCCGCCTTTGTCCCCAATACCCTTAAGGCATTCGTGGTGCCGGCGTTTCCGCTGCCGTATTTCCTGATATCGATTCCATGAGCCCTGCCATAGAAATACGAGGTCTGAATCAGTCCGAAAGCATAGCCAATGATCAAACAAATAATCCTCTCCATATATTCTACTGCTCCTTTTCGTTCCGTTCCCTGATGATAAACCGCAGCGGAGTACCCCGGAATCCAAAGGTCTCCCGTATCTGGTTCTCAATATATCTGGTGTAAGAAAAATGCATCAATTCCTTATTGTTCACAAAGATGACAAAGGTGGGAGGCTTTACGGCCACCTGGGTAATATAGTAAAGCTTCAGCCGCTTGCCCTTGTCGGAGGGAGGCTGCTGCAGAGCCACCGCCTCAGCCATGATCTCGTTCAGCACACCCGTGGCCACCCGCATGGAATGATTCTCGCTCACCATATCGATGATATCGAAAAGCTTATTCAGCCTCTGTCCTGTCATTGCGGATATAAATACGATTTCCGCATAGGGCATATAGGAAAGCACATTCCGGACCTTATCGGTGACGCGGTAGATGGTCTTGTCGTCCTTCTCCACGGCGTCCCATTTGTTCACGGCGATGATGACGGCTTTCCCTCTCTCATGGGCGATTCCCGCGATTTTGGCATCCTGCTCGCTCACGCCCTCCACCGCATCGATGACCAGCACCACCACATCCGCCCGCTCCACGGCGCCTATGGCGCGCACGATCATATAATGCTCCAGCTCCTCCTTGATCTTATTCTTCCGCCTCAGGCCCGCCGTGTCAATGAAGACATATTCCCTGTCCCCATGTGCTATCTCCGTATCCACGGCGTCCCTGGTGGTTCCGGCAATCTCCGATACAATGAGCCTGTTCTCCCCCAGAAGCTTATTGATCAGCGAGGATTTCCCCACATTGGGCTTTCCCACAATGGCCACCCGGGTTCTCTCGTCCTCCGCTTCCTCCTCTTCCGGCTCCCCGAAATAGGCCGCCACTTCCTCCAGCATATCTCCCAGTCCCAGCCTGTTGGCCGCCGATATGGGATGGGGCTCCCCGATGCCCAGGTTATAGAACTCGTACACATCGGTCATATACTTTTCAAAGCTGTCCACCTTGTTGACCACCAGCACCACCGGCTTCCTGGACCTTCTCAGCAGATCCGCCACCTTGGCGTCCGAGTCCACCAGCCCCTGCTTTACATCCACCAGAAACAGTATCACGTCCGCCGTCTCAATGGCTATTTCCGCCTGGTCCCTCATCTGCGATAAAATCACATCCTTACTGTCCGGTTCGATTCCCCCTGTATCGACCAGCGTAAAGGTTCTGTCCAGCCAGGTGACATCCGCATATATTCTGTCCCGGGTAATACCGGGCGTATCCTGCACGATCGATATTCTCTGCCCGGCCAGCGCATTAAACAGAGTGGACTTTCCCACATTCGGCCTGCCCACCACCGCCACGATCGGCTTTCTTCCTCTCTCTCCCATTATCCACCTCTCTATTCGTTCCGTTTCCGGGGTCCGCACCATATGCTCTCCGGCACATTGCACCTTCCCGGATCCTGTATCCATGATCAAGCGCCTTCTCAGGAACCGTTCAATTCCTTATTCTCCTGTTCCGGATAAATCCGGATCCGAAGTGCCCTCAGGCTCCCTCCCCGAGAACCGCTTCCACAAAATCATTTCCGCTTGATTTTACAATATAAATCGGAACTTGTAAAGCTTTTTCCAATTCCGGCGCCCTCATATCGTCCAGAAACACATCCTCTCCGCTGCGCAGAATATTCTCCGGCAGAAGCAAAGCGCTTCCAAGAGGCTTATCTCTCAGCTGTGCCAGCAGATCCTGTCCTGTGATCAGGCCGGAAACCGTGATTTTCTCTCCGAAGAAGAAATTAGTAATCGGGTACACATGCACCGTGAGACCGGCACAGGCTTCCGTCATCCGTTCCGCCATTTTCCGAATATAGGGATATGCCAGCCGGCCCGTTGCAATGCTCAGCTCTCTGGGAGGGTCGAACTCCGGAAAGCCTCCCCCTCTTTCACGCCTGTCCATGCTCTCTTCAAATTCATCCCCCAGAAGCCGCAGCATCCCCACGCCGTTTTCCAGCTGCAGATAGCCGTCATACCGCTCCTCCTCCGGCACTTCCCTGCCCGCAAGGATGTACCACTCATCGCTGGCATGGACAAAATGAATGCCGTACTTTTCAAAGCACTCCCTCTGATACTTCTCGATCAGATCTATAACTCCGCCTGCGTCCTCCCCGGTAAAGGGTTCCAGCGGATACAGCCCCTCCCGGTATCTGGTGAGCCCCACCGGCACCACGGAAAGGCTCTCCAGGCAGGGGATATACTTCGCAAGCTCCGCAATGCTGTATTCCAGTTCCTTCCCGTCATTGATTCCCTTACAGAGCACGATCTGCCCGTTCATATGGATATCCGCCTGATACAGTCTTTCCACCTTTTTCAATGCTTCCCCCGCAAACCGGTTGTTCAGCATTTTACAGCGAAGCTCCGGATTCATGGTATGGAAGGAAATATTGATGGGGGACATCCGATATCTGCATATTCTGTCGATATCTCCGTCCGACATATTGGTCAGCGTCACATAGTTTCCCTGGAGAAAGGACAGCCTGGAATCATCGTCCCTAAAGTACAGCGTCTCGCGCATTCCCGGCGGCATCTGGTCTATAAAGCAGAAAATACAGCGGTTCCTGCAGTGTCTGTACTCATCCATCAGACCGTTTTCAAATTCAATCCCAAGGTCCTCCTCATACTCCTTTTCCACCTCCAGAAGCCACTGCTCCCCATCCGGCTTCTCCACGAGAACCTCGATATAAGTATCCTGAATCAGGAACTGATAATCGAAAATATCCTCCATCTCTGTGCCGTCAATGGCCAGCAGCCTGTCTCCTGCCTCTATCTCAAGCTCCTCCGCAATGCTTCCGGGAAGAACCCGGCAGATCACATGCGCCCTCTCTCCCATACCTGTACCCGCCTTTCGAAATCACAATATTTTGAAACATAATTTTCCGGAATCCATGCGTTGTGCTTCATTGCTTATATGAAATTCCGGTTTTGCAGCTTTCCCGCCATAAAATGCGGATTTATAACCTTTGTTGTCCCTCATGCTATATATCATACAAGAATTTTCTTGACGTGTCACTATCATAATGATATAAAAGTATTGTAACCTCCGGTTTCCTCCGGAGACCGGCCGGTTGTCCGTTGTTACCGTACTATCATGTCGAAGATATGATGTTCTCGGCATTAAGAAAGGGAAGCTGTTATGCCTAATTTACATGAGATTGAAGACACAATGCCCGTAGCCCCCCTGAAAATTGTAGCGCTGCCCTCCGCAAGGGCAATGGGACAGAGAATCAATGATTATCTGGTGGAATTCCGCAAGACCATCCAAAATGATAAAGTGAAGACAGATCCCGCCTTTCAGGGATACAGTGAGAAAAATTATCTGATCAACGCCGAAACCTTCCGCTTCGGAACAGGCGAAGCAAAGGCCGTCTTCCGGGAATCGATCCGCGGCAAGGATCTGTTTCTTCTGGTTGACGTATGTAATCACAGTATTACCTACAATATGAACGGCTATATCAACCATATGTCCCCCGACGACCACTACCAGGATTTAAAACGCGTCATCATGGCCTGCAACGGCAAGGCCCACCGAATCAATGTGATCATGCCCTTTCTCTATGAGAGCAGGCAGCACAAGCGCAGCGGCAGGGAATCCCTGGACTGTGCGTTTGCGCTGAGAGAGCTGCAGCACATGGGCATCAGCAATTTTGTCACCTTTGACGCGCATGATCCACGGGTGCAGAATTCCATTCCCTTAAACTGCTTTGACAATGTCACCATGCCCTATCAGTTCATCAAGGCGCTTTTAAATTCCGAAGAGGATTTGATTGTGGACAAAGAGCATCTGATTGTCATCAGCCCGGACGAGGGCGCGCTGGACCGGGCCATTTACTTTGCAAGCGTTCTGGGCGTGGATACGGGGATGTTTTATAAGCGCCGGGATTACTCCACCATAGTCAATGGACGCAACCCCATTGTAGCCCACGAATTTCTCGGCGAAAATATTGACAGTAAGGACGTCATTATCACCGACGATATTATCTCCTCCGGCCAGAGCATACTGGATACCGCCGGACAGCTTAAGGAAATGAATGCAAGGCGCATCTTCCTGTGCTGTTCCTTCGGTCTGTTTACCGACGGCCTGGAAGCCTTTGACAGGGCATATGAGAAAGGGTATTTCGATAAGGTGGTCACTACCGACTTAACCTATCTTCCCCCTGAGCTTTACAGCCGGCCTTATTTTATCGAAGCGGATATGAGTAAGTTTGTTGCTTCTCTGATTGATTTCATGAACCACGACGCTTCCCTGAATAATGTACTTGAGACCACGGAGAAGATTCACGGCTTCCTGGAAGCATACAACAACCGCCTGGAAATTGAGCTGTGACCCAGGCTGATTGCAGAAAATCATTGCTCCTTGCTTACGCCTGGAGCTTCTCTTCGTACGAACTGTATTCCGGGAAAGAAATCACGACCTTGAACAGATCCCCATCCAGATGGATCTCAAAGTTCCCTTCCTGGACCTGCACCAGGCTCTTGGCAATGGAAAGACCCAGACCGCTTCCCTCCGTGGTCCTGGAAGAATCTCCTCTGATAAACCGCTCCGTAAGTTCCTCGGGGCGGATATTCATCTGCTGCCTGGAAATATTTTTTATGGATACTTCCACCCGGTTTTCCTTCTTTGCCATATCAATATAAATTCTCGTGCCTTCCAGGGCGTACTTGTGGATATTATTGAACAGATTCTCCACCACGCGCCACATTCTGCGGCTGTCCGCATAGATATAGGAAGGCGTATCGCCCTGTTCAAATACTACCTGAAGCCTGTTCTCCTCCAGCTTCTCGGAGTATTCGCCTATCCCCTGATGGATCAGCTCCGTCAGATTCAGCTTTTCCTTTTCCAGGACGATACTGCCGGAAGAAATCTTGGAGGCTTCTACCAGATCATCCGTCAGCTGCTTGAGGCGCTGTGCTTTTCCGTCCAGGATTTCGATATACCCTCTGGCCGGCTCCTCTTCTATTTTCATTCTTTTCAGCAGGTCCACATAATTGATAATGGATGTCAGCGGCGTCTTGATATCATGGGACACATTCGTGATCAGATCCGTCTTCATCTGCTCATCCTTCATGCTTGTCTTTACCGCTTTCCGGATTCCCTCACCGATATTGTTTACAGCATCGGCCAGCTCCCTGCCTGCGCCGTGAAGGCTGGCCGATTCCAGCTTAAACTCCACCTCGCCGTCACGTATCCTTTTGATGCCTTCCACAATCTCATCCTGCTCCGCTTTATAGCGGAAGAGCAATACCCCCACGATGCCGTCCAGTATCACCATGCCCGTCAGGACGGCGGCCATATACAGCCGCTGTTCTCTCAGCTGGTACACTGTGGCAATCCCTGCCAGATTGATGAAGAGAAAGGCATTATAAGGCAGCAGGGTACTGACCACGGAATTCCTGTGACGGAAAATAAACCTTACGGAATTGCCGATTCCCCTGCAGAAATAATGAAGGAAGCTGTCGCTCCAGAGGCTGCCCGCTTTGATACGGCGCGTCAGACTGTACCAGATCAGGTTAAAGGCAAGACTGAGGTATAGCCCATATAGACCGAACAGCGTGTAACGATACAGCCTTGTAAGCTGAATCCCCATCAGTTGGGAGGGATCCCCCGCCGATTCTATAATCTCCATGAGGGTACGGTATCCATACAGTGCTCCCCAGCACAGCCCAGCCGCCAGCAAAAGCAGCGCCTCCGTCCAGATTCTGTCAAACCGGTTCAGATACCATGTCTGCCTGCCGTTCTCCCCCGGAATCGTTCCCGCGGAAATTGTCAGATAAATCCCCAGTGCCAGCCAGATGACTGCCAGAACTACGATCAATGCAATGATGCGGTTCACATTGGGCACAATCCTCTGATAGACCGCATTGGCATTGTAGAATGCGTCGCCCGCAGTGGAATAATTGGAATCCATCCCCAGCCAGATATGCGTGGTATCCGGATAGGCATAATCATAGATGCTGATATACTCGTCCAATTCCTCCTCACTCAGAATGGTATTGCCCATAAATACCAGACTGTCAGGGTAATAAATCAGATACCGCCTGTACTCGTTAAATGCCTCCGTGACATCATCATCATCAAAACCCAGCAGTTCAGCTCTGTTGGTATAGGTGCATATTCCGTTGTCGGTCATCATCCTCACCATATAAATTACATTGCTGCTGCCTTCCTTATAGGCCTCATTGCAGACCTGATACCGCTGATAGTTCAGGATGATACTGTTGACCACTGCAGCCACATTATCCTGCAGCTGTGTGTAATCAATCCAGTTATTCACATAGCCTGTAAGCTGCTTCCCCCCGTCCACCGTGGCATAGCGGCAATTCAGCATGGAGATACATACCATCAGGCTGCCGTCATCTTCCCTGTACAGCTCAATGTGATTCAGGTTCTCTGACATAATGTAGGAAAACACAAAATCCTCCAGCTGATCCCTTGTATATTCCCCCAGCCGCTCCGAGAGCATGGCAATTTCTTCCTCCGTCTTGCCGTGGAGAGACTGCGTCTCCTGGGTCTGCATTTCTCCGTTCCCTTCGTTTTCGCTCCCCTCCTCCGGCGTCTCATCCCCCACATGGTAGAAATCATCAAAACACAGCTCTCCGTATTCATTCAGCGTGAAATTCTCCGGATAAATGCAATTGCCAAAATAGCTCACAAACTCGGACATGCTCATAAAGCGATTTGTGTACTCCACACCTGCCTTGCCCCATTTGATGAGATTATCCAGCTCATACTCCACCGTGACTGCGCAGTCCTGGTCTTCTCCGATCTGCGCAGCATACTTCGTCACGTCAATCCTTTTCGAGGGATCCAGAACACCGTTCGTCTCAAGCTTGTCCTTGATCGCCACCAGCTGGGTAATATCGGATACCGCACTCCGAAACAAATCATGATATATTTCCGATTCCTCGAATTCCACCCCCACATCCACCGGAAAGATCTCATATATCTGCCTTCCGTCTATGGAATCAACCGCAATATAGGAATTCAATAACAGACCGCCCAGCGCAAGCGTCATGCAGGCTGCAAGAATATGCTGCAATATGCCCAGGCTTAATCTTTTCACGATTATTCTCTTCATAAATCCTTCCTATTGTCTGTCTATTTTATATCCGACTCCCCAGACCACCTTCAGATATCTGGGTTCCCTGGGATTAATCTCGATTTTCTCACGGATATGACGGATATGCACGGCAACCGTATTATCCGCCCCGATGGCATCCTCGTTCCAGATGCTTTCATAAATCTGGTCAATGGAGAATACCCTGCCCTGGTTCTTCATCAGCAGCAGCAGAATATTGTATTCGATAGGTGTCATCTTCACCGGCTCGCCGTCCACGGTCACCTGCTTGGTATCGTCGTTTATGACCAGCCCGCCCACCTGGTAGAGCGCCTTGCTCTCCGCATTCAGGCTTCCCAGAGAAGTGTATCTGCGCAGATTGGATTTAACCCGGGCCACCAGCTCCAGAGGATTGAAAGGCTTTGTAATATAATCATCCGCCCCCATATTCAGACCCAGTATCTTATCCGTATCCTCAGACTTGGCTGAAAGCATGATAATGGGAATACTGCTGGCTTCCCTTATCTTCAGCGTTGCACGGATCCCGTCCAGACGGGGCATCATGATGTCAATGATAAGCAGATGAATTTTCTCCTTTTTCAGGATTTCAATGGCCTGTTCTCCGTCATAGGCCTTATAAATCTGATAGCCGTCCTGTCTGAGATATATCTCAATGGCCTCCACTATCTCTCTGTCGTCATCACATACAAGTATATTTTCCATTGTCTTTCTCCTGGTTTTGATCCTGTTTTATTTGCCGACACAGTGAACAGGCATCCTGTAGATTTGCAGCTGCACCCGGTACCCCATTACATTCAGGCACTGATTCCCCGGGAATTAATGCACCGGGGTACTGGTAATTTTATATTAAAGCAGAATAATTTTAAGAGATATCGTGGAAATATATGAAATATTTCTTAATCTTTCATTTGCTCATATCTGTCATTTCCTCCGGTTTCAGCATCAGAAACGCCCCCAGGTTCCCCCTTCTCCCGCCGCTGGCCCTGTGGGAGAACAGGTACTCGCTGTTATGGCAGGTACAGATATCCGTGACTGCGATATGATCCCTCCGAATACCTGCCTGCTCCAGAATCAAGCGATTCGCCAGCCATAAATCCAGCTGATATTTCCCCGGCTTCTTTCCCGGCGTCACCACGCCGCTCCCCGGCATATCCTCGAACTGCAGCGCGACCTCCCCGCTCACCTCATAGCAGTCCCGGCAGATGGAAGGGCCGATGGCGGCATATAAATCCTCCGCCCTGGCTGCGAAATTTTGTTCCATAGCATGAACCATGCACTCTCCCATCCTGCCTGCGGTGCCCCGCCAGCCCGAATGCGCCAGTCCGATGGCTCCGTGTACAGGATCCACAAAATACAGGGGCACACAATCCGCGAAATAGGTCACAAGAACAATTCCCGGCTCATTCGTAATCAGGCCGTCAATCTCCTCATAATCTCTCTCCCGCACGATTCCCTTGCCCCTGTCCTCCCGGGTAACCCTGCGGATATTGGTAGTGTGGGTCTGGTGAGAGGCTGTCATATCGCCGGGTTCACAGCCCATCACCTTCGCAATGCGCCTGTAATTGGCATGCACATCCTCCTCCCTGTCCCCCCTTGTAAAGCTCAGATTCATGGAGGAGAACTCCCCCCTGCTGACTCCTCCCAGACGTGTGGTAAACAAATTCTTCACGATACCCGTCTGCTCCAGCAGCGGAAAGGTCAGGTATTCCAGCCTTGTACCATCCTCCTCCACTGTAACGCTAATCTGCCTCATTCCCCGGGCTTCCTCATCCGTCCGAAGAGCCGATGGCTCTGCCGTTGTACGATGTATTTGAAACATATCCGTCTCCTCTGTCCCTTCTCTTTTCCCCGGTGCCGCCAGGCGGAGCCAAATCTTTGCCCCACTGCACAGGCCTTCTCCGGCAAATGCCGGCCTGTGCAGACCCTTACCGGAATTCCGATGTACTTCACAGGGATTCCGGACGCTTCATGCCTGACCCGCCAGGAATGAACCGGATTCCCGGTATGCTGCAGGATTTCGTTGCCAAATGCACAAAGCTCACCGGCTGCGATATCCGTGAATATGGGGAAAGGCGTTCTGCACCCACTGTATTTCGCCTCCCTGGATTCCCACCACATCATACCGCACGCTTACATTGTCCCCCATACTGTGAAGATATCTGTAATAGTCTGCCACCTGACAGATTTTACACTGTTTGCGATAATTTACAGCCTCCAGTGCAGTACCTTTTCCGGAACCGCTCCGGTATTTCACTTCCACAAAAACCAGATACCCCTGATGATATCCGATCAGATCGATCTCTCCCTGCCTGCTTCGGAAATTTGCCTCCAAAATCCGCATTCCGTGCTTTGTCAGATATTCTGCGGCCTTCCTTTCCCATTCCGTTCCCGTTTCCTTTTTATTCAAATCAGCCTACCTGTTAAGCTTTCCCTTCAGCTTATTCATGGAATCCACAAACACCAGTATCTCCGCAACCACCTCATACAGCTCTGGCGGTATCATATCGCCGATCTCAAGCCGTGACAGGGTATCCGCCAGCTTGTCATCCCTGTGAATGGGCACATCGCTTTCCTGTGCCTTCTCAATAATTTTTTCTGCAAGGATACCTCTTCCGCTGGCAATAACTCTGGGGGCATCATCGGAAGGTGAGTATTCCAGCGCTATGGCCTGTTTTATTTTTCCGTCTTTTTCCTTTTTATTATCCGCCAATCTTCTGCCTCCATTCCTTCGCGGCATCTGCCGGCCAGCTGCCTCTCCTTTTTATTTCTGCTTTTCCGGCACCGTTTACCGCTTCATTGCGCTCCGCCTCCGTCATCCCGGACTTCTTCCCCGTTGAAGCTTTGATTCTCAGGTTCTCACATCAAAGGCGTATTGGGAGAGCACCACGCCCCGCTCCCGGCGCAGAAGGGGCTCCAGGCCGCCTTCCGTTGTCTCGCCGGCACCTTCCTTCCTGGTAACCATGCTGCAGCTGCAGTCATAGCCCCTTTTCTTCAGGCGCTGTGTCAGTATATCCATATGCTCCGCCATGAAATCAATCATTTCCTCGTCGCAGAGATAAAATTTCGTGTTCACCTTACTGTTCTGCATGGCCACATACACATCCACAGGCCCCAGATATTCCATATCCAGATGAAGAAGGGCGCTTACCGTGCCGTCGTTTCCCGTCAGTCTCTTTTTATTGGTATAGACATACAGTTCCCCATGGGCTTCTCCCTGCTGCAATCTGAGAGGAAGCTGTACATAGGCGTACATCTGATTGATCTGGTTCAGAAAGTCCACATTCTGCGACATGGAGGCTGTGGCCCGGAATGCGGAGGAATTGGTCTGTCCTGCACCCTCCAGGGCATTCGATAGAGTCTTCAGCTGTCTCTCCAGCCTGCCGTACAATTCCTCCACCCTCTCTCTGGAAGCCACCTCCTCCGGACGCAGCATCCAGTTATTTTTCGCCTGTCCGGCCAGAAGCTCCCGGAAATTCTTTCCGGAGAACATCCTTGCCAAAGCTTTCGCCGCTCCCTGGGAAAGCCTTGCCGGATCCGCAAGCGAATTCATGGCGCCGATAAACTCTCCTGCCTCCAAGCGCCCTCCGGCAAAAGACAGAATCTGCTCCCGAAGCGCGTTCTCTTCCCCTTCCGGCAGTTTCATGCTGTGCAGCAGCTCCAGTGCCTCATTTGCCACCGCCTCTCTGAGAACCTGAGACACTGTCTCCCCCATAGTCCCGGAACGAATTGCGGATTGCCCTCCCTCTCCCAATATATCCGGGATCTCCGTGCGCACCAATGTCTGTGCCTGCGATTCCTGTCCGCCGCCGGAGCCGGAAACCGTATCCGATGCCGCGTTCTGCGGGGTTCCTTCCGGTACTGCCTCATCCCCCTGGGCGGGAAGCATTTCTTCTGCCGGCAACGGCATTGGGGATCCGGCGCCCTCCTGAATCAGTCCAAGCACCTCCCGATACAGGTTCAACGCGCCGAACACATCCCCCTCTGCCAGCATGGAATCAAATACCTCCGGCAGTGCCCCGAAGACAGCCTCCATACCGTCTGTCAGCTGATGCGTCAGATTCCTGTATGCGGCCATCTGATTCACATTCGCCTCATTGACGGGCAGCTGAAGCTTATGAAGATTGATGATATCCGAAATCTCTCCCTGGGGGAAACTATTGATCTCCCGGAATACCTGCTGTAATATATTCTTGTTGACAGGCAGCCCCGCCGCCATCAGCTGCTCCGTCATGCTCACGGAGGTCTGATTCACGGGCAGTCCCGCCATATCCAATGCCTTCAGCACATTGGTGTCCGTGGCCACATTTGTGAACAGGGGACTCAGGGTGAGAGCGCTCCCGTTATTTTTGACCTCAAAGGTCATATTCCTGCCTATTTCCATATTCAGATTACGATCCACTCTGGCATTCAGCACCATATCCTCGGAAAGCCTTATCTGCACCTCGCCGCCGTTTCTGGATACAATCTCTCCGGTAATGGTCTGTCCCGGCACAAGGGAACGGATCTGTCGGTTTAACTGCTCCATCTGGGCGGGACTGGGCTGGGAGGTATGCACCGGGCCATCCGTACGCACTTCTCCCGAAAAGAGTTGTGATAATTTCATCTCTGCTCTCCCTTCTGAGAATGGAGCATGGCCCCGGCCTTTCTCACACTCTCATAAAATGTTTTTGATAAAGCTTCTTCTGTGTATGGGGGTGGGCCCGTATTTTTTCAGGGCTTCTATATGCCTTACGCTTCCGTATCCCTTATTCCCCGCAAAGTCATATTCCGGATATTTCCTGTCATATTCCGCCATCAGCCGGTCTCTTGTCACTTTCGCCACAATGCTCGCCGCCCCGATGGAGATGCTCTTCGCGTCCCCCTTGATAATGGGCACCTGCGGAATGGCTATCCGGGGAATGGTAACCGCATCATTCAGCAGAATATCCGGCGCCGGAATAAGCTTCCTCACAGCCTCCCGCATGGCCTCGTAGGTCGCCTGAAGAATATTGATCTCGTCAATTCTCTCCGGGGATACAATCCCCACCGCCCAGGAGACAGCCTGTTCCCGGATCACATCATAAAGCTCCTCTCTCTTTTTTTCGGATAGTTGCTTGGAATCATTTATATATAAAATGCGGCAGCCCCTGGGAAGTATCACTGCGCCGGCAGCCACCGGGCCCGCCAGAGGGCCCCTTCCCGCCTCGTCCACTCCGCAGATATATTCATATTCCCCGTACTGCTCCTCATATACCCGGAGCCCTTCTATTCTCTGCTTTTCCTTCTCCAGCGCCTCAAGGCGCCTGGCCGCGCTCTCCGCCAGCTTCCTCACGCCCGCCCGGTCATCGCGGGAATAGGTCTCTATAAATTCAGGCAGCTCCTCAATAGACGCTGCCTGAAGAATATTCTTTATCTCGCCGGTACTTTTCATTCCTGCCTCCTTACGCGCCCGGAGAATTGCTTCGCCTCTGTGCATCCGGTCCGTATGCTGCCTGTCAGTGTAAAGCGTCGCTTTGCCGATGGCTCATCAACGTTTTACTGATGCTTTAATATTCCGAAATCCGCTATGGGCCAGATACGCACCCATGCTCTGCCTATGATATCCTCACGCCGGATATTTCCCACCACCTCGGTGCGGCTGTCCTGGCTGTTATTGCGGTTGTCTCCCATGACGAAATATTCGTCCTCACCGAGGAGAATGGGCTGCGCGGCAATGCCGATCTTATCCGCCCGGATGATCTCCCTGCCATAGCTCTCTTCCAGCAGCTCCCCGTCGATATAGATATTCCCCTCTGCGTCAATCTGCACCGTTTCGCCGGGAAGGCCAATGATCCTCTTGATGTAATATGTATTTTCTTTGTACTTGAATGGAAATACAATGATATCGAATCTCCGGGGATCCCTGAACCGATAACTGATCTTGTCCACGATCAGATTGTCCCCGTCCGAAAGCGTTGGTTCCATGGAGGAGCCGTCCACCTTGGTTCTCTGCCCTACAAAGGCAATCACCAGCCATGTCAGACACAGTACACACAGCAGATAAGCCAGAACACTGATCATCTCTTTCAACACTTTGTTCATTGTAAAATTCTCCCGTTTATCTCAACTAATGCCTTTATTCCGCATGCTCCAATGTAATTCTTCCGAGACGCCCGCTTCGGAAATCATCCAGTACTATATTTGCCGCCCGGTTCAGATTCAGGTTCTCTCCCTTTAGCAGGCACCCCCTGCTGCATGCAATCTCTCCCAGAGTGTCCGCCTCCTTTTCCCTCCACCGGATTTCATACCGTTTCTCCACCAGATCAGGATAAAGCTCCTTCAGGCAGGCCAGCAGGTCGCAGGCCAGTTCTTCCACGATGATGATCTCGTCATTCATGGAACCGATAAAGGCAAGATGCATTCCCACCCTGCCATCCTCGAACTTAGGCCAGAGAATACCCGGGGTATCCAGAAGCTCCAGATTCTTATTCAGCCGAATCCACTGCTTTCCTTTGGTAACGCCGGGCTTATTGCCGGTTTTTGTACAGGCCTTTCCCGCAAAGGCATTGATAAAGGTGGATTTCCCCACATTGGGAATTCCCGCCACCATGGCTCTTACAGGACGATTTACAATTCCCCTCTTCCTGTCCCTTTCCAGCTTCTCTGCACAGGCCTTCTGAACCAGAGCGCCTATGGCCTTAATACCCGCCCCCGTTTTGGAATTGACCTCCAGCACATGGACGCCCCTTTCCTCAAAGTATCGCACCCATTGCTTATTGCAGGCGGCATCCGCCAGATCGGATTTGTTCAGCAGCACAATCCTGGACTTGCCCTTTCCCAGCTCATCGATATCAGGATTCCTGCTGGCAATGGGTATTCTCGCGTCCACCAGCTCTATAATCAGATCTATTAGCTTAATATTTTCCTGCATCATACGCCTGGCCTTTGTCATATGACCGGGATACCACTGATAATTCATATCTATTTTACAAATCCCATGCCCGCCTCCTCACAGGGAGCACGGAACCATACCTTTCCTATAATATCCGCTTCCTTCACCGGACCGATATTGGCAGAGCGGCTGTCCTCGCTGTTGCCCGGATTATCCCCCATACAGAAGTATTCGTCATTATCCAGGACAAATTCATTGGCGGCAATTCCCGCATCCGCCAGCTTCTCCGTCACAAACGGGCTCTCTGCGCCGTTTACATACAGAATGCCGTCCCGAACCGCTACGCTGTCCCCCGGAACCGCTATCACCCGCTGCACATAATAATGCGCATTTTCATTTCCGTTGGGAAGAAACACCACCACATCCCCTCTTTTGGGTGAGGAGATCAGGTAGACAAAGGAATTGATAAATATCTGCTGTCCGTTATAAAGCGACGGTTCCATGGATACCCCCACCACGCTGGTGGTGGTACCCAGATAGACATTCAATACCAATGCGATAAAAACAGCCGTCAGAATACCGAATATCCAGCTGAAAACCTCCCGTACATGGGCCGGGCTTATTTTCTTTTTCCTCTTATAAAAGCTGAGGCCTCTGTTCTTCTCCATATTTTCTACCATATTTTCATCTGTCCCGGGAAGCCTCCGAACGGCAGTGCCCCTCATGAACAGAAAAGGACAACTACAGAAGTAATTGCCCTTTCGCCCGCTTATCTTACGGCTTCTTTCACCTTAGCCTTCTTACCGACGCGGCCTCTCAAATAGTTCAGCTTGGCACGTCTGACCTTACCTCTTCTGATCACCTCAATCTTCTCGACATTGGGAGAATGTAAGGGCCATGTCTTCTCAACGCCAATTCCGTTGGAAAGCTTTCTGACAGTGAATGTCTCACGGCTGCTTCCGCCCTGCCTCTTCAGAACGGTGCCCTCAAACACCTGGATTCTCTCGCGGTTGCCCTCTTTAATCTTGCCGTATACCTTTACGGTATCGCCCACATTAAACTCGTCAACCTCCGCCTTCAGCTGCGCTGATTCAATTTCTCTGATAATATCACTCATAATGAGCCTCCTTATAAACTGGATGTTCTTAATACGCAATCCGGCATCTCTTTCCGCTGCCTGCCGGACTCCCCGTAACAGAGGACCATCTTTTATCCATAACGCTAAAATTTTAGCATACCTGCCCTTCATTTGCAAGTGTTTTTTCCATCCGGCAGTAAGTTTTTGCGGCGAAGTACAGTCCCAGCTTCTCCTGCAGACCCATGGCCGGCATATTGTCCGCCTCTACATGCCCATAGGGTATCCAGCCTCTCTCCAGCATGCGGTTTATAATATAGGCTTCCAGGGAAGTCCCCAGTCCCTTCCTGCGGCTGTTCTCCTCCAGATAGAGCATTCCCAGTCCTCCGTCCGCGTGGTATCCGCCAAAGCCCACCGGCTCTTCCTCCACAAATATCCCGTATACTGCCCCGGCCAGGATCCGCTCCTTCACATACTGCCTGTTCACGCCCGTCCTTCGCGCTTCGCCCTGCCGTCCCGCATCACCGGTCCCGTCACAGTAACGGGCACAGACATATTCATAGCTTTCCATGCCCAGCCTCCGGATGTCCTTATGCTTTACCGGCAGCACCGTCCTTTGGGGGTACAGAACCTGCCTGTACCGGCAGGAGGGCCGATACTGCTTCTCCTCCAGAATTTCCTCCAGGAACGCCTGGGATACCAGCACCCGCTCCGTCTCCGCAGGCAGGAGTTCCGCCAGCCTTCTGCCGGATCCGGCGTCCCCGGCCGTAAGCATGGCAGTCCTGCAGCTCCCGTCATATATGGCGGCATTTTTCATGCCGTTCCCCGCATCGGCGTACAGGATTTCTCCCTTCCCCCTTGCAAGACTCTCCATCATATGAATATTGTTCCGCTTGTCCTTGGAGAGCTGTCTGATCAGTCTCTGCGTCTCCTGGTATCTCTCATACAGATCCGGCCGCCGCAGAGCGGTACGCTTCCTGGCCTCCTCCAGCCGCCAGGCCGCCACCTCTCTGTGATTTCCCGACAGAAGGACGGCGGGCACACTTTTGCCATGCCAGCTCTCGGGACGGGAATACTGGGGATATTCCAGCAGATCGTTGAAAAAGCTTTCCTCCTCCGGAGAGTCTTCATTGCCCAGCACACCGGGAACCAGCCTGGACACGGCGTCTATCACCACCATTGCCGCAAGCTCCCCCCCTGTCAGCACATAATCGCCGATGGAAATGGAATCCGTGACAATTTCCTCCAACACCCTCTCGTCTATTCCCTCATAATGCCCGCAGAGGAAAATCAGCTCCTCCTCCCCGGCCAGTTCCCGGACGGTTTTCTGGGTGAGGGGAACGCCCTGGGGCGTCATATAGATCGTCCTGACCCTCCTGCCGCCCGTTACCGCCCTATGCGCAACATAGACCGGCTGAGCCTGCAGCAGCATTCCCGCACCGCCCCCATAGGGGTAATCGTCCACCTTCCCGTGCCGTTCCTCCGTATAATCCCTGATGTTGACCGCATTCAGGGAGATAATCCCTTTTTCTGCGGCCCTGCCGATGATACCCGGCCTCAGTCCCTGCAGAATCATTTCGGGAAATAAAGTCAATATATGAAACTTCATGGCAACCTCCAGGTCTTACGGCATTCAGAGCAGTCCGTCCAGAATATGGATTCTGATAAAGCCGGCCTCCACGTCCACCTCGAGAACGCATTGGCGGATGGCGGGCAGAAGCAGTTCCCTTCCGTCGTTTAAGTCGATGATGTACACATCATTGGCGCCTGTCTCCAGAACCTCCCTTAAAACGCCGATCTTTGTCCCGTTCTCATCCATTACGCTCAGGCCCATCAGGTCTGCCGTATAGTATTCATCCCTGCCCAGGGGCACTGCTTTGCTCCTGGGTACCAGCAGGGGCATCCCGCGGTATTTTCCCGCTTCCTCCGGGCTGTCGATCCCTCTGAATTTCAGAATGGCAAATTGTTTGAAGAACTTTACGCTCTCTATCTCCAGGACCGGAGAAGCTTCTCCGCGGCCGACGTCCCAGTCCCGTGACTCCCTCCTGTGACCACCATCCTTGTCCAGGAACTCCCTCACGGGACTGCCATCCTTGTCCTGAGACTCTCTCCCGGAACCACTGTCCTTTTTCCGAAACTCACTCCTGAGACCAGCCTCCGGCCTCTTATCAAGGATCACTTCCTTTAAGCGCTTAAAACGCCTCACGTCATCCGTTGTGGGATATACCTTCACCTCGCCCCGCAGTCCGTGTGCAGATGTAATGATGCCTACCTGAAAAAAATCTTCCATCTATTTTACCCCGTAAAAGTCTGAAAGGGGAGGAAATATCTGTCCGCATTCCTCCCCAATCCCTTTGGATTTATGACATTACTGCATCTTCTTACACAATCTCGACATCCACATTCTTTTTATCCCTGGATGCCGCCGCTTTCACTACCGAGCGGATCGATTTCGCAATTCTGCCCTGCTTGCCGATTACCTTGCCCATATCGGATGCCGCCACATGAAGTTCTATAACGATGGTCCTTCCTTCCGTTTTCTCCGTCACAACCACTTCATCAGGATTATCCACAAGCTCTTTTGCGATAACCTCCACAAGTTCCTTCATAAGCCACCTCCCAAGAGTCAGATTTTACTTCTCAATACCGGCGATCTTGAAAAGCCTGCTCACAGTTTCCGTAGGCTGAGCGCCGTTTGCCAGCCACTTTTTCGCAAGTTCCTCATTGATCTTGAAGGTGCTGGGCTCCGTACCGGGATCATAGGTTCCGATTTCCTCGATAAACCTTCCGTCTCTGGGAGAACGGGAATCAGCTACGATAATTCTATAAAAAGGAGCCTTCTTCTGTCCCATTCTTCTCAATCTGATCTTTACTGCCATTTTCTTACCTCTTTCCGCTGCCTGTCGCAGCCCTGTTTCGTTTTTATTTTCCTGAAATTCATTCTATATGAAAAGGATTTACTGCCTCCCGGCATCATCCATATTCATCTAAAGGATACCCTGCCTGTCAGCTTTACGTTAAAAAGGAAATCTGCCCCCTCTTCCCGGGAAACCGCCGAACATTCCGCGGCCCTTCTTTCCTCCGCCAAACTGCTTCATCATCTTCTGGCTCTCTTCAAACCGCTTGACAAAGCGGTTCACCTCCGCGATGTCCACGCCGGCTCCTCTGGCAATCCTGTGCTTTCTTCTGGGATTTAACAGCTTCGGATTCCTTCTCTCCTCCTTCGTCATGGAGAGTACGATGGCCTCCATATGCTTCAGCTGCTTTTCGTCCACCAGGGACTCCAGATCGGCTCCCTTGATCCCCATTCCAGGCAGCATGCTCAATATACTGGACAGGCCGCCCATATTGCGCATCTGCCTCATGCTTTCCAGGTAGTCCTCAAAATCGAACTTCCCCTTCTTCATGCGCCCGGCCATCTCGCGGCCCTTTTCCTCATCGATATCTATGCTTTCCTGGGCCTTCTCAATCAGAGAGAGCACATCCCCCATACCCAGGATCCTGTTTGCCATGCGGTCAGGATAGAACTGCTCCAGATCGGAAAGCTTTTCCCCCATGCTCACATACAGGATGGGCTTCCCTGTCACGGCCTTAATGGAAAGCGCCGCGCCGCCTCTGGTATCTCCGTCCATCTTCGACAGAATGACACCGTCCACGCCCACCTTTTCATCGAATTCCTTCGCCACGTTCACCGCGTCCTGGCCGGTCATGGCATCCACCACCAGCAGGGTCTGATGTACGGAAATCTTTTCCTTGATCTCCTGCAGCTCCGTCATCATTTCTTCATCTATATGGAGACGGCCAGCCGTATCCAGAATCACCACATTGTGCCCGTTTTTCTCCGCGTACTTTATGGCTTCTCCGGCAATTTCCGCAGGCTTGTGCTCCGTGCCCATGGAAAACACATCCACTTCCTGCTTTTTCCCGTTGATCTGCAGCTGTTCGATGGCCGCTGGCCTGTAGATATCGCAGGCCACCAGCAGGGATTTCTTCCCCTTCTGCTTCAGCTTCCCGGCGATCTTTGCCGTGGCGGTGGTCTTGCCGGCGCCCTGAAGGCCCGCCATCATGATCACCGTGATGGATTTGCCGGGCTGCATGGCGATCTCCCTGGTCTCGCTTCCCATGAGGGAGATCATTTCCTCGTTCACGATCTTAATGACCATCTGCCCCGGATTCAGTCCGTTCATCACGTCCTGTCCCACGGCCCGCTCCTCCACCGCCCTGACGAACTGCTTCACCACCCGGAAATTGACGTCCGCCTCCAGAAGCGCCATCTTTACTTCCTTCAGAGCGGTCTTAACATCTTCCTCCGTCAGCCGGCCCTTGCTTCTCAAATTTTTAAATATATTCTGAAGTTTATCCGTTAAGCTCTCGAATGCCACCTGTCACTCCTTATTCATATCCGCTAAAAATCTTCCAGCAGCTCCCGGGACAGTCTCCTGATGGACCGGAGCTGCTCCTGGGTATCTGCGGCATTCTCCGCCTCAAAGGTAAGTCTCTCGATCTCCCCGATGGTCTTCCTGGCCCGGGCAAACCGTTCCACAAGGTGAAGCTTATCCTCATAGCCCTGAAGTATCCTGTCGCAGCGCCTGATCAGATCATGCGCCCCCTGCCTGCTGATACCATGCTCCTCGGCGATCTCTCCCAGGGACAGATCCTGATAGACAGCCTCCTCATAGACGCTGCGCTGATGCTCCGTTAAGAGCTCCCCGTAGAAATCAAATAACATTGTCTGTTCATAAATTCTGTCCATAGCTTTACCAACCTTGTGTATCTTACTACAGAAAGAGACGGGTGTCAAGTGTTTTTTCTTTACGAACTTATGTTCTTGCCCCCAAAAAATCCTTGCATCTCACATCCTGATATGCTATAGTAGACGTAAGGAAAGCCACAGAAGCGGCTCTACCCTCTAAATAACAGCTAAGTCAATGCTTTACAGCATTAGGCCGTCACTATTGGTGGTAGTGGCGGCTATTTCCTTTTTCCCCTGCAAATCTGATAAATCAAATTTGCAAGGGCGTGAATATTCCAATCTGGATTAGATCCTGATATATCTTAGATTACAGGGTTCGCGAAGCGGTTCCTGTAATATGTAACATACATTGCATCACCCTCCTTTCTTTCGTCAGGAGGGCTACTTGAACCCTCCTGAAAAGAGGGTAAGAGCCGCCCTGGCTCTATGGCTTTCCCATGACTTTATGACTTTCACCTGCCGATAATATAACACATATTCCGACTTCTGACAAACCCTATTTCTGCAGCTACTGCACCCCTAATTCTGCGACTGCTGCAATCGACAGTCCCCCTAAATTTTCCTGGCCGGAGATCTTACAGCACTCCCGGCCAGGAGTACAACGGATAGACGGAGAAGTACCCGGCAAAGGAAAATCCCAATATCTTCAGCACCAGCGGCACCGCAAAGATCAAAGCCCCGAAAAAGTAAGCCGGAACGGCATCCCTCCGCCGCCAGGACAGCAGCAGAACCGCCAGTGTCACCAGGATAAGGGCCGCCGCCTGGGAAAGCAGATACAGAGCGCAAAATCCCCACACAGGCAGATCCGCCCAAAAGTCCTGCCAAATGGGAATACTCCTTATGGAAGCCGTCAATCCGTGCAGAGGATATATCCCGGAAAGGCGGACAGCCCTGCACACAAATGCCACAGGCGGCACAGCAGCGGAAGCCGTCACGCACAGGGCGGTCTTGCAGGCCAGAATCCTGCGCTTTCCTATCCGGGTGGCGCTCAGAAGCGCCCAGCTGCCGTTTCTGTCCTCCATGGCAATTCCATTGCCAAAGGCCAGAATAATGCCGCAGGAAAATAACAGCAAATTGATCAGATCCTCCTCATTCATACATCCCAGAAGATACCGGTATCCCGTATCATAGACAAAAGCGCCCCCTTCGGTGCGGATTCTCTCATATTGCTGCAGAACCCTGCAAAAGGAAGGGTAAAAGGCCGTCACGGCGCTCAGCTCCGATTTCATGTTCTCGCCCGTCTCCTGGTCCAGCACTCCCGCCGAAATCATCTCCTCAATTCTCTGAATCAGTGCAAAGGCCTCCTCATACCGGTCCTGCTCCGCTAATATGAGAGCTTCCTTCTCCTGCGTCATCTCCCCCTCCAGGCGCAGCATCATATCCTGATAATACTCCTCCCAAACGGACAGGCCGTAGGAATGATTCCATTCCCGGTATCCCGCCAGCACCGCAAAGAAAAGCAGCACCACACCTGCCCGGTTCATCACCATGATTTTATACCCCTCATGCCGCAGCAGGCAGGAATGAGGGCGGAAGAAGCGCTTCCGGCGCAGGATTCCGGGCCGGAATTCCAGATGCCCGCCGCGGACAAACAGTAGCACTCCAGCCGCAGCCGCGCAGCCTGCAAGCCCCAGGACCGCGGTCCAGATAACTGCCGTGCGCGAAACCGGCTGTCCGAACAGGTTAAAATTCAGATACGCTCCATACAGGCTCTCCGTCTTCAGCATCCCCATCAGATTCAGATATTTAAACAGCACTCCCCCGGAAGCGGCCGGAATTGTGGTATAGAGAATATAGCTGCCTCCACAGATCCCAATTCCCGCAAGATAGGGCAGGAAAATGCGCTCCGCCCGGATGCTCAGCGCCGTCAGCACCGCCCCGAACCCGAACATCACAAAGGCTTTCGTAAAGAGGGACAACAGAATATACTGCCAGACGGTAATTTCCAGACTGCTCTCCATATAGGGAGCCACGGACTGAAGGGCCGCGTCCCAATCCCGGAAGCCCACATTCCA
This sequence comes from uncultured Acetatifactor sp., assembly GCA_910589035.1. Lineage (GTDB taxonomy): Bacteria > Bacillota > Clostridia > Lachnospirales > Lachnospiraceae > Acetatifactor. Next base: position 98,965 of record CAJUSI010000098.1, read on the forward strand.
TTCATAGAACCCGAAATTGACGCCGTAAAGCAGTGCAACCGCAGCAATGCAGTAAATCCCCAGGGCCGCAAATTTCCCCAGGATACCAGGTACAAGCCCGTTTTTCGTGGCCCGGATAATATAAAAAAGCCCCTTTTCCTTCTCTTCCATGGTCTGCCTGCCCACAAAGGAAAATACCGAGACAAGCAGGAAAAGATCCGTCCAGATACTCTCCATGGCGCCCGAAAGTGCCTTTGACGGCATCCACCTTACCCTGCTTCCCGTGAGATGCTCATAGTCCCCGGCACTTTTCTGAATATTCCTGGCGGAAAAGGAGTTCTCCTCCCCGCCCCCGAAGATTCCGATAGCGCTCAGGGTGCCTCTTCTCTCCTGCACGGACCGAAGATAGTCCCCATACCCCGTCACCTTGCTCCATTCCCCGTAAAGCTCCTCTATCAGAGCATGTTCCCTCCACAGAGAATCCGTCAGGCGGCAGTACTCCCCGCTCTGATACAGCTCATAATAGGCCTCAAACACCCCCGGCTTCTCCTCCATGGCCTGTTCCGCCAGAGTCTCTCCCATCTCTCCCGAAAACCCGCGCAATCCAAGGACCTCCTGTACAAAAAGCACCCCGTCCATGGTCTCCTTCAGGACCAGGAGATACTCTCCCTTTTCCTCCTGGGTCATCCCTGCCGTCTCCCTCCCGAAAGCCTTGTAGGCGGCCAGGGGAGGCGTATCCTCCCCCGGCAGATTTCCATACCACAGAAGAAAGAGATTCAGCAATAACAGAACACAGACAGACAGCCGGAAGCTCCTCCCGCCCCATATTTTCCAAAGCTCATACCCCGCCAGCCGAAACATTTGTCTCCTCCTCCCCGAATATCCGCATATAGACCTCCTCCAGATCCCTGGAGCCCTTATATTTGGCGCAGAGCGCCTCCACCGTGCCCCGGTCGATAAGCTTCCCCGCCCTAAGCAGAAGGATTTCCTTTGCAATGGGGGCGATATCGGAAACCACATGGGTGGAGACAATAATGGTTCTGTCCCCCGAAAGCGCTCTGATCAATTCCCTCACCCGCACCCTCTCCCTGGGATCCAGGCCGGCCGTGGGCTCATCCAGCACCACCAGCTTCGGAGTCCCCAGAATCGCCTGGGCGATGAGGATCCGCTGCTTCATGCCTCCGGAGTAGGTTCCTATGACCCGGTCCGCCGCCTCCTCCATATTCACATAGGCAAGTACTCTGCCGATTTCCGCCCGCAATTCCTTTTTGGGTATTCCCTTTAGCGTTCCCATATAGGACAGGAATCTGCGTCCGGAAAAGGCGTCATAAAGCCCCTGCTGCTGGGGTGCATATCCGATGAGGCTTCTGAATTTTCCTCCCAGTTCTCTAATCTCCTTTCCTTCCCAGAGCACCCTTCCCCCGGTTGGCCTGATATTACCGGTTACAATATTCATCAGCGTCGACTTTCCCGCCCCGTTGGGCCCCAACAGCCCGTAGATCCCGGAATCCAGCGCAATCGAAACCCGGCTCAGCGCCTCCTTATCCCTGTATTTCTTCGAAACATCACATAATTCCAGCACCATTCATTCCTCCTGTCGCCCATTACAGCCTTACATCCCGTTTCCTGTCATCTGTATGGGCCGATAATTGGCGTTGCCCGAAAAAAGATCTTCCTTGGAGATCAGTGCATATTTATATTGCAGGATATCATAGGCATCTTCATTCAGTTCCGACGGCAGGGCCTCGCAATCGTAGATCACCAGTACCTCCGAATCCAGCACAGCCCTGAACTCCAGGCTCCAGCCCAGACTTTTGTTCACAAGAGCGGAATGGCTGATCTCTCCCGTATGAATGTCCACATAGTAGAAGGTGGCATCCGTGTCCTTATTCTTACAGCAGAGCTTATCACCTATGATATACCAGATACGGAAGAAGTCATTCTCCTGCCTGCACAGGATCCTCTCGCTTCCGTCCCTTAAGTCCACAGCTTTCAGGACGCCTTCCCCTTCATCGGAAATATAGAGTTGGTTCCCCTCCGCCAGCGCACTGCTGTCATTCCTGTTGGGCATCCGATACTTTTCCGTCAGCTGCCGGCTGTCCAGATCAAATACGGCAAATATCTCTTCGGAATTCAGATACAGATCTCTCCACACATTGTCATCTAACATTTCCTCCCTGGAAATCTCCCTGCCGTAATCCGTTCCCTCCATCACCAGGCTGCGCCCGTAGCATCCCGCAAGCTGCCAGGAAATATTTCCTCCCAGGTCCAATCCGCAGACCTCCCTCTCCTCCCCGGTCCCCAGGTCAAGGTATAAAAGCCTGCGCTGGGAGGAGGTGACATAGGCATCCTGACCGTCTCTCTCAGTGGAAAGCTTCTTGGCGATCACATAGATTCCGTTCTCATCCGCCATCACATAATCCTCCAGGGTCAGGGAAGGGTCAAAGGTGTGTATCTTCTCCCGCTGCGTACCATCCAGATTCATTCTGTAGAGAATGGTGGAATTCTCCCCAATATCCGCATTTCCCGGCATCAGGCCCTCCGCATCTCCAAAATATGAGACGCTCGTGGACATACCGCCGTCACTGTCCATCTCCTTGCTCAGAATGTAGAGCCCGTCTCCATGAACGAACAGAGGGGAGGTATGGGGCGGAAAATCTTCATAGAGAAAGACCGCCGGACAATCCGCAGTATTATGGCTGCATCCCGCACTGCTGCACAGATAGATTTCCTGCTGCGTGGCAAAATCCATATACATCAAATGTATCCCGTAATTGCCGTCATCCAGCTTTTCCAGCTCCTTTGTCAGATAATAATACCCTTCCCGCGTATTGCAGCCCTCCTTCCCCAATTCGTAAAGCAGCCGCAGACCACTGCCGGAGGATTCCTCCCCATTCGCACCGCCTTCCGCCGTTCCCCGGGCTGCGTCCTCCTCACTGTCCGTTTCCTCCGACACAATGCCCGTCTGTACGTCCGGAAGATTGCTCTGCTCCGGCGCATCCCCTGCGCATGCGCTGAGAGATACTGTCAGTGCCGCAGCAGCGGGCAGAAATCGAAGCCTCCCTGAGCAAGACTTCCTTAAGCGAATTTTCCCTATAAGATACTGATACTTTCCGATCACATTCCTTTTCATAAAAAAGACCTCCTTGATTTTCTTACAAGGAGATCTTACAGTTTAAAAGTCAAATTTACGTCAAGCAAAGATTAATAATTACACAGGCGCCGGAAAGGCCGTTGGAGAGAGTCAGGCTGCCTCCGTGTTTCTCCGCAAGCATCCTGCTCACCGCAAGTCCGATGCCCAGATGCCCATCCTCTCCGGGCGGCAGAATACTTCTTCCTTTTTTTGCGAAGAGATGCAGAATTTCCGGCATAAATCCCCCTCCGTCGTCCGTAACGGATATGGACAGACAATCTTCCGAAAGGGAAAAATCGATATCAATCCTCTGCTTCGCAAAGCGCAGCGCATTGCTCACCACATTTTCCAGAATGCGGAAGGCCAGATCGCAGTCCATCCGGAGCTCCCGGTTCTCCGGGAGTTCCCCTGCCCGGAGACAAATGCCCCGCCGCCCCGCCAACACCCTCAAATCCTTCGTCACATCCTCCGCCCATTTCCGGATCCGGACAGGCCGTCTGTCCGGGACAATCTCCTCCGAACGGTTCAGCATCCTCACAGACTCCGTATAGCTTTCCAGCCTTTTAGCCGCCATTCCAAGATTCTTTACAATCCGGCCAAGCTTTTCCCTGCTCATCTCCCCCTTTTCCAGCCCGTCCCCCAGATATTCCGTATATCCCTGGATAATGGCAATGGGATTGCGCAGGTCGTGAGCTACCGAAGCCTGCAGCAGCCTCCTTTCCTCCAGCATCTCCCACATCGCCTTATAATTCTTCTCCAGGGCAGAACGCATCGCCTCAAAGGAACGGCATAGCCCGCCCATCTCATCCCCGCGGTCATAAGAAATCTCAAAATCCAGATCCTGTCCGGCAATCCTGTCCGCGGCCCCCTGCAGCAGCTCCAGAGGATACTTTAATTTATATCGATAAAAGAACAGGCCGCAGAAAAAGATACCGGCAAAGGCGAAAAGGGCCGGCCCGGCGATCATGGCAATTCCGCAGATGCGATAGGCCAGCTTCCGCTTCGGGGTAAGTGCCTCCCAGGTGTTTTCAATCCTTACAAGACCATATTTCTGCTCCTTCACCGTCTCCGGAACCGGAACTCCATCCTCCACGATCTGGATGCCGGGGAAACTTTTCAATTCCGCCCCGTATTCCATAAGGATTGTCTGGGTGACAGCCGTACCATCCTCCCGCTCCTCTTCCAGCGTCAGGTATGCGGCATTGGAATCCGGCACAAGCCAGTTCCGGAAGGAGACACAGCCCCAGATCAGAATCGCGGACAGCGCCGCGGCGATTCCCACCGTCATGCATACGCTCGTCAGGAAAAAGCTCCGCAGAGACAGATCCCTCCATTTTCTCTTCAGCGGCTCCATTTATACCCCACCCCCCATACCGTCTCAATATACTCCTCTCCGACAGCTTCTCGAAGCTTCCCCCTTATCTTCCGGATATGCTCCTTGACCACGCCGCTGTCCCCCTCGGCATCATATCCCCACAGCTCCTCGTAAATGCGCTCCCTGTCAAACACCTGATTGGCATTGGTCATCAGGAATTCGATAATGTCGAATTCCTTCCTGGAGAACGGAATCTCCCCGCCGCGGCAGGAGACGGTCCTGTCCGACAGATCCACCACCAGCTCTCCCGAGGTCAGCACGGAATGCCTCTCTCCCCTTCTCTCGTCCCGGCGAAGGTGTGCCGCCACCCGGGCGGACAGCTCCTTCAGGCTGAAGGGCTTGGTAATGTAATCGTCCCCGCCGTACTGCAGCCCGTTGATTTTGTCCTGTTCGGTAATCCTCGCCGTCACGAAAAGGATGGGGCAGGATACATGCCCCCGTATGATCCTGCACAGCTCCAGGCCATCTATTCCCGGCATATTGATGTCCAGTATGATCAGATCCGGCTTTCTCTCCAGAAGCGCTATGCCCTCCCAGGCGCTGTTTGCCTCCATGGTCTCGTATCCGCTCTCCTGCAGGTGATCGGAAAGGAGCTCCGTCATCATTTTTTCGTCGTCGATAATCAGTATTTTATAGGCCATCCCGTCTTCTCCCCGCTTTCTCTGTCCCTTTTCCCGCAGTCTGTATGCGCGGATTCATACCCTCATTATAGTAGATTCTCCTGCCGGAAGCAAGGAAGATCCATAACTCGAAAACATTTCGGTTTCCATTCCGTCCGCAGTCTGTTATAGTAAATCTGCCGGCTTCTATGAACCGGAGCAGAAAGCCATAATCCTTATCAGGGCATAAGTAAGGAGAAATCAAAATAAAGGGTGCAACCCTGCCGCCTCAAAAAGCGCTTATATAAGTACAGAACCCTTTCAAAAGGAACCTGTTTCCTGACCAGAGAACAGATTTATCCCGTTTGTGCGGCTGCAGTCCAATGGTCTGCATGCAGGCATGAAAGAGCCTGCTGCACGGTTTCGGAGAGAAAAGAAAGGAAGCAAAGTCCATGAACGATGCAAAAATCGTGGAATTATACCTGAAGCGGGAAGAATCCGCCATCCGGCAGACTGCCGAAAAATACGGCCGCCGTCTGCGCAGCCTGTCCTGCGGCATCGTGGGAGATCTGTCCACAGCCGAGGAATGCGAAAACGATACCTATATGGAAGCCTGGAACTCCATTCCTCCCCACGAACCGAAGAAATACCTGTACGCCTTTCTGGCCCGGATCATCCGGCATATTTCCATAGACCGCTGCCGCAGCCGCAGCAGGCTGAAGCGCAGCGCCTTTCTCTGTGAGCTTTCCGACGAGCTGGAACAATGTATTCCGGCTCCGGACGACACAGAATGCCGCATTGACGATTATCTGCTGCGGGAGGCCATCAACGGCTTCCTGGGCACGCTGGAAGAAGAAAAGCGCAGCATCTTTCTGCGCCGCTACTGGTATCTGGATTCCGTCTCCGCAATCGCCGGGCGCTTTTCTCTTTCGGAGAGCAATGTAAAAACCATACTGTTCCGCTGCCGCAGCCGGCTTCGGAGCTACCTTGAAAAGGAGGGCTATGATTTATGAAGGGAAATGAATTTCTGGATAAAATGGAGCTTGTGGACCCGGCTTATGTGGAGGCGGCTGACCAAATGCCAGGGAGCCGGGAACCAATAAACCGAAAGACCGAAGAGCAAAAAACTGAAGACCGGACGACAGCAGAACAAAAACCAGCAGGGCAAAAAACTGAAAGCCGAACGCCAGCAGACAGAAAGCCGGACGGCGGGATAAAATATTTGCGAAGGTGGGCCGCTGCCGTATGCTTCTGTATAATATGCGGCGGCGCTCTCTTCACTCTGTCCCGGTTCTCCCGGGCCCTGCCGCCCAATACTGCCCCTTCCACCGCCGGACCGGAGGGAATGGGAACATCCCTGCCGGAAGAAAGTTCCTTCCAGGGAGACGGTTCTTTCCATGGGAACGATTCCTCTCAGGGAGGCGGTTCCTCCCGGGAAAACGATTCCACCGGCAATCTCTTCGCCTCCGCTCCCACCTCGGATACCTATGCGAACCTGGAGCAGCTCCTCTCCCGTCTGAGCAGCAGCGATTACCACGGGGAGGGAGATTTCCAGTCCTACGGATGCGGCGTTTCATCAGGCCTTCAGGCAGGGGGAAGGGACACTGTCAGCTCCGGCGAGTACACCTATCAGCTCTCCCCGGAGAAGGAAATCCGTATCTATAAGAACGGTGCACAGATCGGTTCTCTGCCCTCCCCGGCAGACTATCTGTTCCTCTCCGGGAACCGGCTGGCTGCCGTGCGCACAATGCAGGAAGGACTCGGACCGGATTCCGCAGACAGCGCCTATGTGGATATCTACGATCTGAGCCGCCCGGACACTCCGGAATTTCTGGAATGCTTTGTCCAGCAGGGCAGCATAACAGCCTGCTTTCTTCAGGATACCGTGCTCTGCCTTATGACCTCTGACGGGGTATGCGCCTGCGGCTGGTCAAGGCTGAAAAACAACGCGGATTACATCCCGGATCTCTCCCGGGGCAACAGGCGGACTCTTAAGGGCATCGAATGGACACAGGAGGAAATCCGTATTCTCGGCGAACCCTCCAGGGTCAAATATGTGGCGGTAACCAATATCGACATTATCCAATCGGAAGTCATCGGAAAATGCGCCTACTACGGCGATATTGAGGATGTCTTCTACGGCCCGGGCTGGTATGCCTTCTGCACCGAATCCGTCACGGACAGGATCCTTTCTCTTCCGGAGCTGTACACCTTTGATTTCTCCATGGAATATACCGGAAAAGCAGATACCTCCCGGCTGTTCGGACTGGAGAAGACGGTAACCCTTCAAAACGGCAGCCGGCCGGCAGGCGAATATCCGGATATCGTATCCGTTTCCCGCTGCGGAGAAATCTGGACAATTCTCGGACTGTACCGGACCCTGTCGGATACGGGAGATCTCCGTGGGGAACTTTTTGCCGCAGCCTATGACCCGGCGTCCGGCCGGATCCGGCATGCCATGGCCTCCGTACCGGAATCCTCCTTCTCCATAGATGATGTGTTCTGGGAAGAGAAACGGGCAATTGTCTCCGCCGGTTTTTCCCCCGCCGGCAGCGACGGCCGGGAGGAAAAAGCCCGGATTATTTTCGCGGAATTCGACGAAACGGAAATTGTCTTCCAGGTAAGCGATCTTCTCTGCGACAGGGTGAGAGGCATCGATATGGTATACTGGATGGGAAATCCCTTTGGATTCATCCGCCCCTTTCTCAGCCTTGGAAACGGCATTTATCTGCGATACAACAGCGTTCCGGACGGATTTGACATCTATGATTTCCGGGATTCCTCCCGGCCGGAATGCCTTTACCGCTCCGAAGGAAATCCCGCCCGGGGATATCGGCTCGATTTTGAAAACCGGGTCTATGACAATCATACCGTTGGGGTGAAAATGCTTCTTGCGGAAAACGGGGATTACCGGAATGCGGCGGAAGTCTGGTGCATCTATTCCGTCGATCCCTACGGCGAAGAACCAATGAAAAAGCTGAAGGAATATAAAGGCGAGGGCGTGGACTATACCGCCATCGTTCCTTAGGCGCTTAACAGGGAAGTCCTGCCTTCTCTACAGCTTCTGGCTGAAGATATTCTTGTAGCCCTCCCCGTAGATCTCCGAGGCGCTGGTGATGATGGTGAATGCTTTCGGATCCTCTTCCCGCACAATCTCCTCCAGCTTGGGCGAAAGGTGCTTTTTCAGTATGCACAGCATCACCTTCTTCTCCCTGCCGCTGTAAGCCCCATAACCGGAGAGATAGGTCGCGCTGCTGTCCAGCTCCTCAAGAATCCGTTTTGCAATGGTTTCGTGATTGTCGCTTACGATAAAGAACATTTTCGCGCCGTCCCTGCCGTACAGAACCACATCCAGGAGCAGAGAATTGATGCATACCACCAGACCCGCATACAATGCCGTATCAATATTCTGGAATACAAAGGCGGAGGCTGCCACAATGAAGGCATCCGTCACCAGAAAGAGGAAGCCCGTCTTCAAATGGGGAAGGCGGAGACGGAGAAGCTTTACAATGATATCCGTCCCTCCGGAGGTGCCCCCGGCTTTGAATACAAGGCCCAGTCCCAGGGCCATCAGGGAGCCTCCTGCCACGGCCGCCAGAAAGGGATCGGCGGTCACGGCTCCCAGAGGCACCAGAAGGTTCGTAATCAGAGAAGTAACCAGCGTGCAGTAAATAGTGGAAAAGATAAAGCGCAGCCCGAATTTCCACATTCCCAGCAGCAGGATGGGGATATTCACCGCAAACATCCAGGTACCTGTCTCCAGACCCGTAATCCTGTTCAGAATGATGGCGATACCCGTAACTCCGCCGGGAGCCAGGGAATTGGGATCCAGGAACATACTCACGGCGACGGCATAAACTGCCGATCCTGCCGTAATCATCATATAGTCCAAAGCCTTGCGCTTCAGGCTCTTCTTCTCCTCATAACGGATTTCATTTTCCTGCTCTCTGCTCAGTTTCATGTCCACACTCCATACCTGCCGGTTCATATGATTTCCGGCCTTTCCCCGCCGTCCTGTCCTATATAGCCGTCCTCACCATCTCAGTGGGATAGCCGCCCTCTTCCAGAGCCTCTATAATCCTGCGTTTATGCTCCGTTCCGAAGGCCTCAATGGTGATGCGCAGTTCCACGGCCGTGTTCCTGTTAATGGTTATAAATTGATTATGCTCCAGCTTCACCACATTGCCGTGCACCTCCGCGATAATGCCGGAAACCTTATGCAGTTCTCCCGGTTTATCCGGCAGCAGGATGGATATGGTAAAGACTCTGTCCCTTATGATCAGCCCCTGCTGCACCACCGAGGCCATGGTGGTCACATCCATATTACCCCCGCTTAAGATGGAGACGATCTTTTTGTTCTTCACATCCATATGCTTAAGTGCCGCAACCGTCAAAAGCCCGGAATTCTCCACAATTGTCTTGTGATTTTCCACCATATCCAGGAAGGAAACCACCAGTTCCTCATCCTCCACGGTAATGATATCATCCAGATATTTCTGCAGATAAGGGAACAGCTTTCCGCCGGGCGTCTTCACCGCCGTTCCGTCCGCAATGGTATCCACCCCCGGAAGGGTGATGACTCTGCCCTCCTTCAAGGACTCCTGCATGCAGTTGGCTCCGGCGGGTTCCACCCCTATCACCTTAATCTTTGGATTCAAAAGCTTCGCCAGTGCGGATACCCCGGTAGCCAGCCCGCCTCCTCCGATGGGGACCAGAATATAATCCACCAGCGGAAGCTCCTTGATAATCTCCATGGCAATCGTCCCCTGACCGGTAGCCACATCCAGATCGTCAAAGGGATGGATAAAAGTATACCCGCGTTCCTCTGCCAGCTCATAGGCCTTTTCACATGCCTCATCATACACATCTCCGTATAGCACCACCTCCGCTCCATAGCCCTTGGTACGGTTCACCTTGATCAGAGGCGTAGCGGTGGGCATTACAATCGTGGCCTTTGCCCCGTAAGCCTTTGCCGCATAAGCCACACCCTGGGCATGATTCCCCGCGGAAGCGGTGATCAGCCCCTTTGCCCTGTCCTCGTCGGAGAGTGTGCTCATTTTATAATATGCTCCCCGAAGCTTATACGCTCCCGTCAGCTGCATATTTTCCGGCTTTAAGTAAACTTTATTTCCCGTCCGGGCACTCAGATACTCACTGTAGATCAGCTTGGTCTCCAATGTTACCTTTCTCACGATCTCCGAAGCCTCCTCAAATTTCTGCAAGGAGATTTCCATGTCTGTTTCCTTCCTCTCTTCTTCCATTATGTTCATCCTTTCTGTTTTCTATCCTTCCCGATCCACCGACCCATCCTCCATCTTCACATCAAAGAGGGCGTTTACAAACTCATCCGAATCAAATTTCTGAAGATCGTCGATGCTCTCGCCCACACCGATATACTTTACCGGAACCTTCAGCTCCGACTGAATGGCAACTGCGATTCCTCCTTTCGCCGTTCCGTCCATCTTCGTCAGAATAATCCCCGTCAAATCCGCCACTTCTCCGAACTCTCTGGCCTGCACCAGCGCATTCTGCCCCGTAGTACCGTCCAGGACAATCAGATTCTCCCTGTGGGCATCGGGAAATTCTCTGTCCACAATGCGGTTCATCTTGCGAAGCTCCTCCATGAGATTCTTTTTATTGTGCAGCCGCCCCGCGGTATCGATCAGCAGGACATCCACCCCTCTGGCTTTCGCCGCATTGGCTGCGTCAAAGACAACGCTGGCCGGATCCGCTCCTTCGTTTCCTCCCACCATGGGCACATCTGCACGCCTGGCCCATTCCGCCAGCTGGTCTCCGGCAGCGGCCCGGAAGGTATCCGCTGCGGCGATGAGCACCTTTCTTCCATCCTCCTTGAACTTGCCCGCAAGCTTGCCCACGGAAGTTGTCTTGCCCACGCCGTTGACACCGATCACCATAATGACCGACTGCTTCTTCTCGAAGTCATAGGCGTCCTCATTCACCCGCATCTGCTCCTTAATTCCCTCTATCAGCAGCTGCTTGCATTCCTGAGGCTCTCTGATATGCTGTTCCCTGATCTGCTCCTTCAGACGATTTACAATCCCGGTAGTGGCATTTACGCCGATATCCCCCATAATGAGAATTTCTTCCAGCTCCTCATAGAAGTCATCATCAATGGCAGAAAAGCCGTTAAAAAGGGAATCGATCCCTCTTACAATATTGTTTCTTGTCTTTGTCAGACCTTCCTTCAGTCTGGCAAAAAAGCCTCTCTTTCCCTCGCTCATCCTCTCGACACGCTCCCTTCCCAAAATAATTCCCTGCTGCCATGATCTCCTTTCTGCAGAATTCTTTCGTACCGTAATGCTCTCCGTATCATGATACGTATGTATTATAATACGTATGTATTATGATACATTTGTATCATGTCAGTTCTTTATCGATCAGGTTCACGCTCACCAGCGTGGAAACTCCCTTCTCCTGCATGGTAATGCCATATAGCCGGTCCACCTGCTCCATGGTGCCTCTTCTGTGTGTAATGACAATAAACTGAGTGTTTTTTGTCAACTTATGCAGGTATTTCGCGAACCGCCCTACATTGGAATCATCCAGCGCCGCCTCTATCTCGTCCAGCAGGCAGAAAGGAGAAGGCTTAAGATTCTGAATGGCAAACAGCAGCGCGATGGCTGTCAATGCCTTCTCTCCGCCGGACAGCTGCATCATATTCTGAAGCTTTTTCCCCGGCGGCTGGGCAATAATGCGGATACCCGCTTCCAGAATATCCTCGTCCGGCATCAGCTCCAGCGTGCCCTTGCCCCCGCCGAACAATTCCTTGAATACCTTGTCGAATTCCCTGCAAATCTCCGCAAACTTCTCCGAAAACTGCTTCCTCATGGCGGAGTCCAGCTCTTCAATAATGCCCTCCAGAGTCTTCTCCGCTTCCACCAGATCATCCCTCTGGGTCTTCATGAAGGTGAATCTCTCCATCAGGGCCCTGTAATCCTCAATGGCGTTCACATTCACATCCCCCAGCTTCCTGATCTGTTCCTTCAGGGAAGAGATCTCCTTTTTCATGGAAGGAAGATCCGTCATGTTCTCATTTCGCAATGTGGCCGCATCGCTCAGAGTGATCTCATACTCGTCCCACATATAATTAATCTGGGATTCCATGGATTCCTCCATCTTCTCCTTCTGGGCATTTAAACGGTAAACTTCCTTGTCCAGAGCGTTCCGCTTTTCGGAGAGCTCCTCCCGTCTGGCAAAAAAGCTTTTCTGCCTGGCGGACAGCTCCTCTCTCTGTTCCATGGATTCCTTCAGCTTTGTCTCCGATTCGCTCTGCGCATCATGGGCCGCTGCAATGGTCCTGCCGATCTCCAGGATACTCTCCTGTCTGCGCTGCGTCTCTGCGCTGTTCTCCGTCAGCGCCTGCAGGATTTCCGCAAGCTCAGCCCGGGCCCTTTGAAGTTCCCCTTCAATACGGTCCACATTATTCTGCTTGAATTCCAGGGTCTGCCGCATTTTCTCCACTTTTAACTCCCATTCGGAGACTGATGCCGCCGCCGCAGACTCCTCCCGGTGTTCTTCTTCCAGCTGTGCCTGAAGGGATGCAATTCTCTCCTGGGTATTCTTCTCCAGCTCCTCGCTTGCCTGAAGCTCTCTTCCGGTATCTTCCTTCTCCTTCCGGATTTCCAGAATCTTCTCCCCGATCTCCCGCTCCTCCGTCCTGAGCGAGGCTGCGCTCTTCGCTTCCTCCTCCATACGCTCCCTGGCCTGGCTGATACCAAGTCTGGCAGTATTCTGCTCTATGGATTTACGCTGGATCTCATTCTTTACCGCCTCCAGGTCCACACGCAGTCTGGTTCTTCTAGCCTTGGTATTTTCAATATCCTCTTCCATCTCCCGGACGGAAGAGAGAAGCTTTCTCACCCGCTCCTCCAATTCGTCGATCTCCCGTCTTCTTCCCAGGAGATTGCTGTTATTTTTATAAGCACCTCCGCTGATAGCCCCTCCGGGAGTTAAGAGTTCTCCCTCCAATGTGACCATACGGATGCTGTGACGATATTTTGCCGCAAGCTCCACCGCATGATCCACATTGTCGATCACCAGGATGTTTCCCAGCAGAGAAGCCGCCACATCACGGTATTTATCATCTGTACGAACTAATGTATCCGCCGTACCGATGACTCCCCTGCCGGAGAGCGCCTCTGTATTGGCAAATTTCCTGGGATTTTTGACACTTGTCAAAGGCAGAAATGTGGCGCGCCCCAGCTTATTCTTTTTCAGATAGCCGATCATTCTTTTGGCGGTATCCTCATTGTCCGTGACAATATTCTGTATGCTTCCGCCCAATGCCGTCTCGATGGCGGTCTCATATTTCTTTTCCACCTGTATAATATCCGCCACAACGCCGATAATACCCTTCTCTGTCTCCCGCCGCTCCATCACCTTTTTGACGCTTCCGCCGTAGCCCTCATAGCGCTCTGCCAGATTGGTCAGCGCTTCCAGCCTGGATTTCTCCATATGATATGCGCTCTTGGTTTCCTGCAGTCCCGCGTCCTTTTGGGTCAGCTGCTGCCGAAAAGTACCCAGTTCCTGTTCCAGTCCGGCCTCCCGGACTTTCAGCCCGCTGATTTCCTCTGTGACGGCGGCAAATTCAGCTTCCAGATTTCTGATGGATTCCTCCCTGGCAGCCTCATCGGACTTTGCCCGCAGAAGCCTTGAATTCAGCTCCGCCCTTCTGATGTTCACCTGCTCCATCATGGTATCGAAGCGCCCCATCCTGGACTTGATGGTAGCCCTCTGATTCAGTTCGTTAATGATGATATTCTTGCCGGCTTCCATATCATCATTCAGCTGTGCAATCCTCCTCTGTACCTCCTCCAGCCTGGCCCTCACGGCATTGGCATCGGCATTGAGACCTCGCACCCGGGCATCCGTCTCCTCCTTTTCCCCCAGCAGATTATCCCGGTCCCGTTCTTTGGCGGTTATCTCCTCCTGCAGCGTATTCCGTCGGTTTGTCAGATGCGCTTCATTGCCCTTTGCCGAATTAATCTGCTCCTTCAGCACATTGATCTCGCCCTCCAGCTTCCCTCGCGTAAGGCCCGCATCCGTGGCGGTGGACCTTGCCTCCTCGATTACCTTCTCAAGCCTCTCGATTTCCTCCTGAATGCTTTCATATTCTTCCTTAATGCTCTCGTAAGCCCGGCTTGTCCCGGAGAGTTCCTCACCCGCATGAGCGCATTTTTCCTCCGCCTCTTTCAGCTGTTCCCTTAATCTGGAATTCTCCAGGAGAAATACGTTTACGTCAAGAGTTTTCAGTTCCTCTCTCTTTCGCAGATATGTTCTGGCCGTTTCCGCCTGGCGCTCCAGGGGGCCGGTCTGCCGTTCAAGTTCGGACAGAATATCGTTGACGCGGACCAGATTCTGTTTTTCGTTTTCCAGCTTGGCCTGGGCCGCCACCTTTCTGCGTTTGAATTTCACAATTCCTGCCGCCTCGTCAAAAAGCTCCCTGCGTTCCTCCGGTTTGCCGCTCAGGATTTTATCGATCTGTCCCTGGCCAATGATGGAATACCCCTCCTTGCCGATGCCGGTGTCATAAAACAGCTCATTGACATCCTTCAGCCGGCAGGGACTTCCGTTAATCAGATATTCACTTTCTCCGGAACGGTAGATCCGCCTGGCCACCGTCACCTCATTGAAATCGATGCTCAGCTGCCGGTCGGCATTATCCAGCGTAATGGCCACATAGGCATAGCTTAACGGCTTCCTGTTCTCCGTTCCCGAGAAAATGACATCCTGCATACTGGCGCCCCGCAGCTGCTTCACCCGCTGCTCGCCCAGAACCCAGCGGACCGCGTCCGCCACATTGCTTTTTCCGCTCCCGTTGGGCCCCACGATTCCCGTGATCCCATTGTGGAACTGGAAATTGATTTTATTTGCAAAGGATTTAAACCCCTGTACCTCAATATTTTTTAAATACATCCTCTATCCCTCAAAAACAGCAATGCCCTGTAAGCCGCCTGCTGCTCCGCCGCCTTTTTTGTCCTTCCCTCCCCCGTGCCCAGGATCTCGCTTTCCATCCGTACCGACACGCGGAACATTTTATCATGCTCCGGCCCGCTCTCCTCCAGCAGCCTGTATTCCAGCTCCTTTTTCAGCTTTCCCTGAGCCAGCTCCTGCAGATTGCTCTTGCTGTCATAAAAGAGCTGCTTGTCCTCCAGGTCGGACAGGACGAACCGATCAATGAAGTCCCTCGCCGCATCCATGCCCCCATCCAGATAAATGGCGCCGATCACAGCCTCCATCACATCTGAAACGATGCTGTCCCGCCTGCGGCCGCCGGTATTCTCCTCTCCCCTTCCCAAAAGCATGAATTTCCCCAGCTCCAGATCCCTTGCACAGAAGGCCAGTGAAGGCTCACAGACCATGGAGGCCCGCAGCTTCGTCAGCTCTCCTTCTGACATACCCTCATGCTCCTGGAACAGAAATTCGCTGGAGACCAGCTCCAGAACTGCATCTCCAAGGAATTCCAGGCGTTCATAATTCCGGTTTTTTCGAATTTTCTGCTCATTGGTAAAGGAACTGTGGGTAATTGCCTGCTTCAGCAGGGTGCGGTCATTGAACCGGTAACCGATACGTTCCTCCAGCAGTTCCATCGTATAAGCCTTTGTTTCACCGAATGACATTGGTTTTATCCTCTTTTCCATAAATTATACTAAAGGTCACTAAAGCTGCCAGGTCACCCGGCTCACGGGCGGAAATCGCCATGAACCAACGGTAAATTTTACCGCCCGTGAGTATAGGAACCATTCAGAAATAACGATTCTGCGCCGCAAACGCGTCGCTTCAGCGGCAAATGCTTTCCTGTATGACAACGCAAATGAGCAGTCACACAGCGGACTGCTCGTATAAAGCCCATATAGTCTTTCCGTCTCTTATTCCGTCGCATTCTTGATCAATTCCACCGCTTCTCTTACGTTGGTAATTTTCTCTGCTGCCTCAGGGGGAATTTCGATATCAAACTCTTCTTCGATGCCCATAATAATCTGATATACATCCAGAGAATCAGCTCCGAGATCATCTAAAAAGGTAGATTCCATGGTAATCTCATCCACATCCACATTCAGCACCTCTGTAATTACCTTTACCAGCTTTTCTAATTCCATACGGTTAACCTCCTTTCCCTAATCCTCAAGAACCACCTGTTCCTTGATTTTCTGATTTATCTTCTGTTCCTTAAATGCAATGCATTGCAGAATAGAATTCTTAATTTCAACGGACTTGCTGCTTCCGTGTGTCTTGACCACCAATCCGTTCAGACCAAGCAGGGGCGCGCCGCCGTATTCCTCCGTGCTGAAATCCTTCAAAGTCTGCTTTAACGCAGGCTTCACCAGCAGGGCGCCGATCCTGCTCTTAAAGGAGCTCATCATGCCTGCCTTAATCTTCCTGATCAGAGCGTCGCTGACTCCCTCCATCATCTTCAGGATCACATTGCCTACAAAAGCCTCGCATACAAGCACATCCGCCGCTCCCATGGGGACATCCCGCGCCTCAATGTTGCCGACGAAATTGATCTCCGGGCAATTGTGCAGAAGGGGGTAGGTTTCCTTTGTCAGGGCATTGCCCTTCTCCTCCTCCACGCCGATATTCACCAGACCAACCCGTGGATTCTTCACACCGATCACGCTTTCCATATAGACGCTCCCCATCTTGGCAAACTGCAGAAGCTGAGAAGGCCTTGCATCCACATTCGCTCCGCAGTCCAGCAGGAGACTCACGCCGTTGATATTGGGAACAACAGGCGCAAGGGGCGGTCTCTCCACACCCTTAATGCGTCCCACAATGATCTGTCCTCCCACCAGAACCGCACCCGTGCTTCCCGCGGACACAAGAGCATCGCAGGATCCGTCCTTCACCAGGTACATGCATTTGACCAGGGAGGATTCCTTCTTCTTGCGGATCGCCATTACGGGAGGTTCGCCCGTCTCTATCACCTCATCTGCGTGTATGACCTCCAGGCGCTCCACATCATAATTATATTTCTTCAGCTCTTCCTTTATCACGGGCTCCCGGCCTACAAGAAATACCTTCACCCTCTTATCCGCATTTACAGCCTCCGCCGCGCCCTTTACCACTTCTCCAGGCGCATTATCACCGCCCATGGCATCCACGGCCACATTCACTATCTCAGCCATCTCTTTCCCTCTTTGTCGCTCTCACAGTGTCGTACTTTACTTCCTATCTTACTATAATGTAATCTTAAGGAAAAATCAAGAAAATTTTTACATAAGAAAAGGACGTCCCCGGGAACGCCCTATCTCAATCCTTATACCAAATCAAATGCACAGCCGCAGGCAGCGCAATATCTGACCCTTACAGAAAACGGAATTACCCTGTCCCCACAATCCCCGGCCGGCTGCGGCTTCCGGAAATCAGTCTACGCTGACAACCTGCTTTTTGTTATAAGAACCACAGGCCTTGCATACTCTGTGAGGTACCATAAGAGCGCCGCATTTGCTGCACTTTACCAGAGTGGGAGCGGTCATTTTCCAGTTCGCTCTTCTCTTATCCCTTCTGCTTTTGGAAGATTTATTCTTAGGACAAATAGACATTGTTACACCTCCTTATTCTTGTTAAAAATATCCTGTATCACTGCCATACGTGGATCCGGTACGAAAGTGTCACATCCGCATTCCCCGCGATTCAGATTCTGCCCGCAGACAGGGCAAATCCCTCTGCAGTCTTCCCTGCACAGAATCTTCGCAGGCCAGTTCATAAAAATCTCATCGTGCACGAAGGCCTCCACGTCCAGCTCACAGTCCACGCCAAGCTCCGATTCTCCGGCTTCCTCGTCCTCCGTCCCCGGAGCGCTGACCGTCCTTTCAAAGCTTAACTTCAGCTCTGTAACCGTCTCCTCAAGGCAGCGGTCACAGCTTGTCTGAAAGGCCAGACTCACATTTCCTGCAATCCTGGCTTTGCCGTCTCCTGCATTCGCGCAAGTAAGAAATACGGGAGACGCCGAAATAATCTCATAGCTTCCCGTCCCGCTCTCAAAGCACTTCATCACAAGGGGTATCTCCCTTGTGATCTTCATGCCTTCATTTCTCAGTACATCGGTTAAGTCTATCAGCATAACTGCTCCTCTGCATCCCCTGGTACAGGCCGCATCCGCAATGAGAATCCGCCCTCTTCACATACTCTTTGATTATAATCTGGAAAATCCTGTTTGTCAACCATAATTTTCGGGTTTTTGCACGTATAATTTTCGGATTCTGCACCGTAACTCTCGGGTTTTGGGTCCAGTTTAATTTTCAGGCTTTTGCGCCGGCTTTTTCACCAGAAAGGGCAGCTCATACAGCAGCATCGCCCCCCAGCCGGCCAGGTATGCCCAGGGAAGGGCCGACATTCCCATATCGGCGCCGTAAACAAGCAGGAAACATGCCAGGACGCGGACTCCCATGTTGATCAGGCTGCTCCACAGCGTAATTTTCAGATCGCCCATTCCGCGGAAATACCCCTGAACGCCGTTGGTGACGGCGGGGACAATATACATGAAAGCGATCAGATGCAGATACTCCTCCCCCATCCTGATGGTCGCCTCGTCATATGTAAAAAGCCTCATGACCGGATTGGCAAAAGCAAGAATTAATCCGCCCAAAACCACGCCGTAGGCAGCCTCCATATACATTCCAACCCGAAACGCTTCTCTGACACGTTTCCGTTCTCCTGCCCCCCGGTTCTGCGCCATGACGCCGGTCATGGCATGTCCAATATTCTGTTCTGGAATATACGCGAAATCATCAACCCGGTTGATGGCGTTAAAAGCTGCAGACGCGGTCACGCCCATGGTGTTTACGATTCCCTGGATCCCCAGCTTCCCAAGCTGTACGGTGGACTGCTGCAGCGCGCTGACGAAGCCGTACTGCACCGTGTCCTTCAGAAGCTTCCTGTCAAAGCACAGCCACTGCTTCCCCAAATCCAGCAGAGGAACTTTCCTTTTGATATACATCCAGCACAGCAGGCAGCTGACAGCCTCGCTCAGCACGGTGCTTACGGCGCATCCCACCGTTCCCATGGAAAAAAGCACGACGAATATCAGATCTCCGAATATATTGATCACAGCGCTGATTCCCAGAAAATACAGAGGAGACCTGCTGTCGCCCAAAGCCCTCAGAATGCTGGCAAAAAAATTATACAGGAAGCTGAAGCTCAGACCGCACAGGATAATTCTGAGATATACGGCCGCCTCTTTTCGGATACCCGGGTCTATCCGCAGAATGCTCAGGAAAACGGACGCCAGGGGCAGGAAAAGCAAAGTAACTGCCAGGGAAAAGACAATCCCGGAAATCATTGCCGTACTGATCTGGCGCTTCAGCACATCGTATTTCTTTGCCCCGTACAGGGCTCCTGTCAGGACGCCGGCTCCCAGGCATATCCCCTGTGTAAACAGAATGACCAGCGTCATCAGAGGGTTCCCTGTCCCCACCGCCGCCAGAGCTTCTTTTCCCACATACTGTCCCACAATGATACTGTCCACCGCATTGTAGGTTAACTGCAGCAGATTCCCCAGTATCAGCGGAATTGTGAATTTGATAATGAGCGGCGCAATGGCGCCCTTTGTCATGTCCTTCGTCATATCCGTCCCCCCGTTTTCCCCCCGTTCCTCCCGCACATATTCCCCGTCCATCCCGCACAATGAACCGGACGCCGTGCCTGCACGGGCAAAAGGCCGTTTGAAATCTCATTTCCCCAAAGCAAAAGGACTGGGAAAACCAATCCTTTCACTGTCGCTGCTATTCAACGCCGATCCCGGCAAAATCAATTATAATTCGCCGTCGATTAATTCCACCCTTTGTCCATCCGGCAGATTGTAAATGTCGTCGATTGTATAATATTCTAACTATCTTACCGCATCCATTCTATAAACCGCCTTTCTGCAAAAAGCGCCGGGCTGTGTGGAAACCAGGACCACAATTATGCTGCGCCTATAATTTTGTTTGCAAAAAAATCGCCTGAACCGATGACTTTCCGGTTTCTGAGCGATTTTTGATACTGCCGGCAGCGGGACTTGAACCCGCACGTGGTTGCCCACAACAGATTTTGAGTCTGCCTCGTCTGCCATTCCGACACGCCGGCTTTCTATTCTGTCCCGGAGGATCCATCCCCCGCAACAAAATAAAGTTTAACACATATTGGCTTGCTTGACAAGTGGTAATTTCAATAACTTCTATCCAGTAATAAATTGTTCAGATAATGTCTTCTCTCACCTGCTAACTTCATTAATCGGGTTCCTCCCCTCCGCCCTACCGGTACTCCATCTCCACCTTCACATGATTCCCCTTCAGGGTTACGGTGGCCATGCTTCCCACCACCAGGGGCATCATGGGGCTGAGATGCCCGATATCCAGATCCATGAGCACAGGGACATGATACTTTGCAGCCACAGCCAGCACTGCCTGGCAGGCATCCAGCCCCATCATGGGCTGCCCGTTCAGCGGCCTGCCGAAGAGAAATCCCCTGACATGCCGAAACCACCCGGCCTGCTCCATCTGCCACATGGCCCGGCGGATGGACATCACATTCAGGTCGCAGGCCTCCAGCATCCACAGGATGCCGTCCTCCCTGTACTTTTCACAAAATGCCGCCGTGCCGTCATACCCTGTGCCCAGGAGATTCACCAGGCAATCCATGCAGCCGCCCAGCAGCCTGCCTGTGACGCTTAAGCTTATCCCCGCCCCGCCGGGGTTCTCCGTCATTTTTTCCCCGTTATACACCTTCAGGGCCAGGGGTTCCGTCACATGGTAAGGCGCCAGCGGATTATCCTCGTCCTTCAGAGATTCCTTCTCCCACAGAGGATAGCTTTCCATGGCCCTTTTTTCTCCCTTGAGCAGCATATAGGCATCCTGAATAGAAGCATGCCAGGGTTCCATGCCGAAGGAGGACGCACAGGGACCGTAAACCGCCGCGGTGTCGCACAGGGTCACCAACGGATAAATGAGATTCGTATTGTCGGAATAGCCCATGAACCACTTCGGTTCCGCCTCCGCCAGCTTTCCAAAATCCACATAGGGCAGAATTTCGCACATCAGTTCGCCCCCGCCGCAGGAAATCAGCACATCCGCTTCCCCCGACAGAAACATATCCATCACCTCCTGCCCGCAGGCAGCCGGCGTATTGCTGATGCCCACTCCCTCCCCAGCGTAGCAATTGGGTCCGAACACCTGCCGGTATCCCATGGCCTTCCACTTCTCCGACGCATGATTGAATGCGGAAAAATAAGGTTCCGTATTACAGCCAAAGGAGGGGGCCAGAAAACCGATGGCGCCGCCCTCCGGTAAAAATTTCGGGTATCTCATTGTAATCTCCTCAAACTATCCTAATAGTAAGCGGCCTGAATTTCTTTTCTTTGACATACAATATGGATTGCGATTGCATCTTTATACTCTATCCGAAAGCAGCCTGTCATAAATCTCAAATCCATCAAAAGTGGCAAAGTAATCTGCCGGAGTCTCCGCCCGCCGGATCAGTTCCGCCTCCCCGTTCTCACGGAGCAGAAGCTCTGCGGACCGCAGCTTCCCATTGTAATTGTATCCCATGGAAAAGCCGTGGGCTCCGGTATCGTGGATGGCAAGGTAATCCCCTGTCTCCACTGCGGGAAGCATTCTGTCGATTGCAAATTTATCATTATTCTCGCACAGAGACCCCACCACATCATATTTGTGATCGCAGATCTCCTCTTCCTTTCCCAGTACGGTAATATGATGGTAAGCGCCGTACATGGCCGGACGCATCAGGTTCACCGCACAGGCGTCCACCCCCAGATATTCCTTGTGGGTGTGCTTCTGGTGAATTACCTTTGTGACCAGGTGCCCGTAGGGTCCCATCATAAAGCGCCCAAGCTCTGTATACACGGCCACATCCCCCATCCCTGCGGGAACCAGTACCTCCTCATACACCTTTCTCACGCTCTCCCCTATGACTCTGATATCATTGGGCTCCTGATCGGGGCGATAGGGTATACCGATTCCCCCGGACAGATTGACAAAAGCAATATGTGCCCCCGTCTCCCTGTGCAGCTCCACAGCCAGCTCAAAAAGCTGCCTTGCAAGCGTGGGGTAATATTCGTTGGTTACCGTATTGCTGGCCAGAAAAGCGTGAATGCCGAAGCGCTCCACACCCTTTGCTTTCAGAATCCGGAATCCCTCAAACATCTGCTCCCTGGTAAAGCCGTATTTCGCATCGCCGGGATTGTCCATGATATCCGTTCCCATGGAAAAATATCCGCCGGGGTTAAAGCGGCAGCTCAAGGTCTTTGGCAGATATCCCAATGTCCGCTCCAGGAAATCGATATGCGTAATATCGTCCAGATTGATGGTGGCGCCCAGCTTTGCCGCCAGCACATATTCCTCTTCCGGCGTGTCATTGGAGGAAAACATAATATCCTCCCCTCTGATTCCCACCGCCTGGCTGAGCATCAGTTCCGTATAGGAAGAACAGTCGCAGCCGCAGCCGCATTCCTTCAATATATTGATCAGGAACGGATTGGGCGTCGCCTTTACCGCGAAAAACTCCCTGTACCCCTTGTTCCAGGAAAATGCCTCCTTTAATGCCCTTGCATTTTCGCGGATCCCCCTCTCGTCATAAATATGAAAAGGGGTGGGATATGTCTTGACAATCTCTTCTATCTGTTCCTTCGTTACAAACGCTTTTTTCTCCATTTAATGTTCATGCCCTTCTGTAATGTTCATGCCTTTTCGCAGCCTGCCGTCTGAATGCCGCAGCCTCTCCTTTTTGCAGAATTCCCGCTCTGAAGACTTTTCTCTGCATTCCTTCCTTCAATAAACTCAACCCGAATTCCAGAGTTTCAGGAGTGCCTGCAAATTACTTCGCAAAGCAAATAATTTATTCAGAGCAGCCTGCTGCGCATCTCCTCCGCCGTCATAGGGCTGAGGTATGCCGGCGCAACGTCAAACACGGTCTTGCAGCCCTTCATACCTTCCCTGTTCATGCGATAAGCCGCTCTGGCATAGGCAGTCAGCACACAGGCCGTAAATTCAGGATTGGAATCCAGCTTCAGGCTGTACTCGATCACATGATTATGCTCTCCGTCCGCTCCCGTCCGTCCGGTTCTCAGCACAAATCCTCCATGAGGAATTCCCGCATGTTCCCGCTCCAGCTCTTCCTCCGTAATGAAATGAACCGTGGTATCATACTCCGCAAAATAATTGGGCATGGTCTTGATTTCCTTTTCAATCCAGGCCTTATCAGCTCCTTCTTCCGCCACCACAAAGCATTCTCTGGTATGCTTCTGCCTGGTGGTCAGTTCCGGATTCTCACAGGCGCGCACGGATTCCAGGGCGGATTCCACAGGAATGGTGTACTGCTTCGCGTTTTTCACTCCGGGAATTCTCCGAACGGCATCTGAATGTCCCTGGCTGACTCCCCTGCCCCAGAAGGTATAGTCCTTTCCCTCCGGCAGAACGGAAGCCGCATAGAGCCTGTTCAAAGAAAACATTCCCGGATCCCAGCCCACGGAGATCATGGCAACCTTTCCGCCCTCAAGGGCAGCCCTGTCCACATTTGCGAAATGCTCCGGAATCCTGGCATGGGTATCAAAGCTGTCAACCACATTAAAATACCTTGCATACTCCGGCGTCTGTTCCGGAAGATCCGTTGCGGAACCTCCGCACAGCATAAGTACATCTATCTCTTCCTTCCTCTTCAGCAGCTCTTCCGCAGAATATACGGGCACACCGCTGACCGTCTTCACGGTCTCCGGCGCTCTCCTGGTGAACACTGCCTTCAGCTCCATATCCCCGTTTCGGCGTACGGCGCACTCGATTCCCCTTCCCAGATTTCCATACCCCATTATCGCAATTCTGATCTTTGTATCCATCTTTCCTCGTTTCCGCATGTACCTGCGGGCTCACCATGCCCGGGCACATGCCTTTTTTATTTCTGCCCGATCTGCCGCCCCTGCCGTTTTCCGCTCCGGTCCGGGGCTGCTTCCTTTGTAACTTCCCATCGCCAGTTCAGGACTGCTCCTTTACAGCTTCCCATCGCCAGTTCAGGACTGCTCCTTTACAGCCTCTCATCTCCGGCTCGGGCTATCTCTGTCGGATTTCGACTCCGGCGCTATCCTATATATTCTCGATCTGCCAGTCGATGGGTGCAAGGCCATGCTGTTCCAGAAACCGGTTCGTCTGGCTGAAGGGCCTGCTCCCGAAGAAACCGTTATGAGCCGACAGGGGACTGGGATGTGCAGCCTTCAATATCAGATGATTGGGATTGTTCAGCATCTTCTCCTTCATCTGGGCCGGTCTGCCCCAGAGAATGAACACAATGGGCCGGTCCTGCTTATTCAGCGCCAGAATAGCCGCATCCGTAAATTCTTCCCATCCCTTCCCCCTGTGGGAATTGGCCATATGCGCCCGCACCGTCAGCACAGTATTCAGCATCAGGATTCCCTGCTGCGCCCATTTTACCAGATATCCGTTATTTGGAATATAACATCCCAGATCATCCTTAAGTTCCTTGTAGATATTCACAAGGGAAGGCGGAGCGGCCACCTCAGGCTTCACGGAAAAGCACAGCCCGTGAGCCTGCCCCACATTGTGATAGGGATCCTGCCCCAGAATTACCACCTTTACCTCATTTAAAGGAGTCAGATGAAAGGCATTAAAAATATCATCCGCCGGAGGAAACACCTGCGTCGTATTATACTCCGTTTTCACAAATTCAAAAAGCTTATTATAATAAGGTTTTTGAAATTCGGGCTCCAGCTCCTTCAGCCAGTCATTTGTAATCATTGCCATTTCTTCAAATCCATCCTTTCTCGTTTGTAAAACCGATAATAAATATCGCCAGAACAGCTCTGCACTTCGTCAAAGCCGCACACTCACGCCTCCTGCCCGCAGATATTCCTTCACCTGCCGGATTTCCAGTTCTTTGTAATGGAAAAGGGAGGCCGCCAGCACTGCATCGGCTCCCGCCTGCACCAACGCCTGGGAGAAATGCTCCGCAGTCCCCGCCCCTCCTGAGGCAATCACGGGAATCTCCACCGCTTCTGCCACTGCTTTCGTCAGTTCCAGATCATATCCCGATTTGGTGCCGTCCCTGTCCATACTTGTCAGAAGAATCTCGCCCGCCCCCAGACTTTCCGCTTTCCTGGCCCATTCCACCGCGTCCAGCTCCATGTCGACACGTCCGCCGTTCTTATATACTGTCCAGCCGGCCCCGTCCCTTCGCCTTTTCGCGTCTATGGCAACCACTACACATTGGCTTCCGAATTTATCCGCCGCCTGGGAAATCAGATTCGGATTCATAATGGCGGCGGAATTCACCGAAATCTTGTCCGCCCCTTCCCTCAGAATCGCCTTGAAATCTTCCGTGCTTCGGATGCCGCCTCCCACGGTAAACGGAATGAAAAGCTTTGAAGCCACCTGTCTGACCCATTCCAGCTGCGTGGCTCTGCTGTCGGAAGAAGCGGTAATGTCAAGAAATACCACCTCGTCCGCTCCGGCCTTATCATAGGCGGCCGCCGCATCCGCCGGGTCGCCGGCGTCCCTCAGATTCACAAAATTAACGCCCTTTACCACCCTGCCGCCCTTAATGTCCAGACAGGGAATCACTCTCTTTGTATGCATTCCGCCCCCCGTTTTTCAGCGCAAACCTCGATAAAATTCTGCAGTATCCGCATCCCCGCATCCGAACTTTTTTCCGGATGAAACTGGCAGGCAAACAGATTCCCCTTCTCCACGGAAGCATGAACAGGAACGCCGTACTCCGTCACCGCCGTGACAATACTCTCATCGGCGGACTGCAGGTAATAGGAATGCACAAAATAGACATAGGCGCCCCCTCTGCCCGGAGCATCCAGCCCCTGGAACAGCCTCCCCCTGTTGGGAAAGCTTAAATCATTCCACCCCATATGGGGAACCTTTATCCCTTTTCGGGAAGGAATCTTCAGAATCCTGCCCTCCAGAAGATGCAGCCCTTCCACTCCCGGGCTCTCCTCGCTGCTCTCAAACAAAAGCTGCAGCCCCAGACAAATCCCGAGAAAGGGAATTTCCTCCCTCACACATTTCCTGATCACATCAACCAGGCCATAGGTGCGAAGCTTTTCCATGGCATCGCCGAAAGCGCCTACCCCCGGCAGGATCACACCGTCTGCAGACAGAATTTTTTCCCCGTCCCTTGTGACCACAGCCTCCTGCCCCAGATGAAGCAACGCCTTTTCCACGCTCTTCACATTTCCCGCATCATAATCTATTATAGCAATCATTATGATTCTCCGTCACTGATTATCCACAAAATCCCCCGTATCCAGATCCGACTCCTCCGGAAGTTCATTGGGAAGCTCTTCCGCTCCCTCTTCCGGCTCTCCCTCCGGCATTTCTTCCCCGCCGGTCTGCTGCCCTGCATCGGGCATAGCTCCCGCTCCGCCGAAGTTCCCGTCCGTCAGGAGCATCAGCGTTCTGGTATATCTGATATCGCTTTTAATTGCCGCAATCTCCAGGGCCTGCTGCTCCGTAATCCCATATCTGTCATTCAGGATGGACAATACATTGGAATAAATCTCAAGAACCTCCGGAACAGCCCCCCACTCTGCCGTATATTCATTCACCATAGGATATTTATTTACTATCTGAATCAGGCAGTCCAGGACCTGCAGCTCACTTCCTTTCTCCGCGATCATTTCGTATTCCCGATAGAGCAGACGCATATAGAGAATACTCTCGGATTTCCCATACATTTCCGCCTGTTCCTCATTCAGCTCCTTCCCGTACAGATTGAGATAGCAGCTTTCATAATCCCCCGACCTGTAGGCATTCCTGGCCGTCAGCTTATCAGAGAAATCCGAAATCAGATTTGCGAAAATGAACAATACGGCTCCCAGGCTTATTCCCAGCAGAAGTATGGGCAGAATCTTTTTAAAAGTAAGCCTCTTGTGAAAAGGAGATTCTTCCTCCTCTTTTTTCTTTTCTTTCTTCGGCTTTGGCGCTTTTTTCGGCTTGGCCGCCTTCTGCTTCTTGGGCTTTTTATCCTTTTTCTTCTTTGGCTTTGCCTTTTCCTTCTTCTTCCCGGCAGCGGAAGTTTCTTCCTCAAGGCCGTCCAGAATTTCCTGGTTCTCTTTTGACAGCTTCAGATTCTCATTTTCCGGCTCCTCTTCCTCCTCCATGAGAAAATTGAAAACCTTTTTCAGAAGCCCTCCCTTTTCCTTCGGATTTTCCTGCTCCCCCGCGGAATTCTCCGGCTTGGAAAGCATGGAATCCATCTGGTCAAGGTCAACCTCCATAATCCCGGACTCCGTCAGGGCAGTATCCTCTCCCTGCCCGTCGTCCGGCAGATTTATGTCAATCGGCTCTTTCTCCCTTATCGCGGACTCTTTCTTCGGACGCAGACGCTCCGCCTCCTGCACAATATCATCCAGCAGATCCTTATCCAACGCCATATCGTATTCTACGATTCCTTCCTGCTGCGGCCCGGGCAGGTCATCTTCTACCGGCTCCGGCTCTGCAGAGCTTCCGCCCGCCTTTTGGGACTTCCGCCTGGTCTTCTTATCCGCCTTTGCAGCTTCTTTTGCCGCTTTTTTTTCTTCTTTTCTGCGCTTTTTATCCAAAGCTTTCCGTTCCTTATCAGAAGGAATATTATCAGCCATCTTTTCCTCTCCTGTATCCTCTGTCTCCTCCTGCAGCTGCCCTGCCGTGTTCTGCGTGCCAGAGGCCCCGGATTCCGCCTCCTGGCTGCCGATCCTTTCATTCCGGTCCGATTTCTTCAGCAGATCGCCTATTTCCAACAGTTCATCATCCTCTGACGTCCCAAGCATGTCAAGTACATCCTCCTGTGCCGGAGCCTGTACGGCATTTTCTCTGGACTGTATACCGGCTAACAGCCGCTCCTCGATCTCTTCCTCCGTCATTTCCGCCACGGCATCCAGATCAGGCACCAGCCCCTGTGCGTCTCCTGAATCAATCCCCATATTCTCATTTTCTTCTCCTGCAAGCTCCTTTATAAGTCCCTCCAGCTCATTATCTTGAGAAGACATACTCTTACCTCCAGCTTCTAATCATTATGTACCGCGGAATGCTATCCCGGTTTTGCATTATTAGTTTATCACAGCTTAAGCAGCCAATCAATCGCATTCTGTGAGATTCCGCAGCCTTTTTCAGCCAATTCTTCCGTCAGTTGGTACAGCTTTTCATTGACTCTGCAAAAATATGCTTTTTTATTATAGAAGGCTGCCTTTTCAAAAGGCCAGCGTATCACCGTGGGAAATCGCATTCCCACCCCAAGCTCCAGAATAAAAAGCTTTCTGTTAAGGGTCCCCTGCAGCCACTTCATATATCTCTGCCATTGGTCCAGATAACCCTTTTCATTATATTTTTCCGCATATACATTATTCAGGATAAGCACGGAACCGCATTCAGGGCATACCCCGGTCAGAACATCCGTCTCCTTTGCCGGTTCTCCCCGATACAATTTCTCAAAGACAGTTCTCATCCTTTCCCTGTCTTCCTCCGTCACATCGTGCAGAACTTCACCGCATCCCCGCACGCATTGCTTTTTCAGCACGGATCCGCAGGGCATCACAAGCCTTGCTCCCGAAAAAACGGCTTCTCCTGTCCCCTTCTCCCCGCCGTCTCCGAAACAGCGCATTATTTCGCTGCCGGCGGAAAGGGATACCATATAATAATTCTTATCCGCAAGCATCCGGCGCAGCTTTTCCATACTTTCCCGTACACTGCAGTCTCCGGCCTTTTCAGCGCAGAATTCATTCCATGCGGCTATCAGCCAGTGCAGTCCGGCCTCCTTCAGGCTCTCACAGCCTTTTATGTATTCCCTGCTTGTCCGGAGCTTCCCTGCGCTGTCAAATTCCTCTCCAATTCCCACCAGAATCATATCGGACTGCGCAATTTCTTCCAGAATATTTTTATTCTCCATCTTGGTTTTCTCTTATCACGATTCCTCTGAACAGGTCTCACCCCGCAGCAAGCTGCCGGGATACCGATTACTAAGGTAAAAAGCTGGGAAGTCCTCCCAGCTTTTAAGACCTTTACATATTCAAATGTCTCTCCTCTACAAGCTGATCGATTATTTTTACCAGATTGCCTATCTCAGGCTTGGATAGCTGTGCGTCCGCCCCCAGCGCTTCTCCCTTCCTCCGCATCTCCTCGTTTACAAGGGAAGAGAACAGAACAACGGAAATATCCGCAGTCTCCGGATCGGACTTTACCAGCTTGGTCAGCCTGTGTCCGTCCATTTCGGGCATCTCAATATCCGAGATAAGCACCCTTACATGATTGTGCAGAGTCCCCTGCGCCTTAAAATGAGAGATGATGTCGTAAGCCTGCTTACCGTTCTCCGTATGGGTAAGGTTCTCATAGCCGGCTTTCTTGAGACAGTCCACAATCAGCTTGTTCAGCAGAGCGGAATCCTCGGCAATCAGAATGGGCACCATGCTGCGTTCGCGCTCCCCCAGCTCATTGATATCGGAAACCTTAAGCCCGGTCTCGGGATTGATGTCGGTAACGATTTTCTCAAAGTCAAGGATAATGATCAGTTTGTTATCCTTCTTCACAATACCGATGGCAATCCCTTCTTCGGCACTGGAAATGGTAACTTCAGGCTTGATGATTTCCGTCCAGGATACCCTGTGTATCCCAAGTACATTATCCACATGAAATGCGATATCAAGCTTGTTAAAATTGGTAATAATGAAAAGTCCTTTCGGATCCGACTGTCCCCGTCCAAGGCAATTCTTTAAATCAATGGCCGTGATCATAACGTCACGCGGCATAAAGACACCTTCAATACTGGGATGAGAATTAGGGATAGGGGTTACCGGTACATATTTCGTAATCTCCCTGATCTTTGCCACATTGATGCCATAGTAATTGTCACCCAATGTAAACTCCAAAATTTCCAACTCATTCGTTCCGTTTTCCAATAATATCTTGCTGTCCATCTATAACCCTATCCTTTCCCGCCCGGAGCCTCTCCCAAGTAGGAACAGTTCCCCGCCAATTTTAAGGCAGATCGATAAATCGCTGCCACATACTCCTATCTTACCATACTTGAGCGGAAAATGAAACAAGAATCTTTTAAAGTTATAAAATTTTTCTTCAGATATTTATATTCAAATATTCTCGTTCTGAATGGTCTGTATAATATTCTGCCTGTTGATCTTTGCCATGGAATAATGCATAATCCCATATAACAGGAGGATCACCGCTGCGGCTGCCGTGGCAATCCCCTTCCAGGGAAACACAAATTCCATCACTATTCCGCTGTTCATCGCCATATGAAAGCAGAAGGAGAAAATAATGCCCAGAGGAATCCCGATCAGGAGCGCCTTCCCGCCATAGAAAAATCCCTCCAGCCAGATCATGCGGCGGAATTCCCGCCCCGTCATTCCCACGGATTTCAGCATGGCGAATTCCGGCGCCCGAAGCTCCATATTGGTAGTGATGGTGTTGAAAATATTAGTGATGCCGATCAGCGCTATCACCGTGATAAACCCATACAGAAAGATGAACACCGTCAGGTACAGGCTTCTCTCTGATCTGAGTTGCGCCTCATAATTTGTCACCGTATATCCCTGGAAGGCAAAATCATTCCGGATAATCTCCTCCAGCTGATCCGCATTCTCGCATTGAATATAAATCTCAATATTATCATAGGTAATCCTGAGAGGGTGGCTGTCCATCCACTCATCGCTCACAATCAGCTGAATATCGCTGAGAAACCCGTTTTCCATGCTCATGGGGCAGACATCCGTCTGGGTCAGTACCTGGATCTCCACGGGTACATCCTTAGCGCCTGTTCCTCTGATCACATCCCCGGAGGCGAATTCCGCCAGCTCTCCTTCCCTGATAAGGATTTTGCCGTTCTCCCTGTATTCACTCCTGTGATGCGCCAGCACGATGGCCTTGTCCACGGCCTCCTCCACGGAGACTCCCACCTGAGCGCAGAAACGGGCATATTCCTCCTCCCCCAGCGTTTTCACCTGTATCATTCCCTCCTGCGCCGCAAACCGCCGTCCCAGGTCCGTATAGGGAATCTGTGTCCAATCCGGCAGGAAGCCTGCGCGCCGGGAAATCTCTACCCTTTTCACCCCGTCCAGCTGTGCGATCTGTACAGCTTTCTCATAGTCATGATTCCAGATGCTCACACGCATCTCGTAGGTCAGATTTTCATTGTAGAGCCCATTGGCATAGGCCACGAGACTTGCAAAGGTGGACATCCCGATATAGATTGCCACACTGACCGCGATGGATATCACTGTGGTGCGATATTTCACCTTTGCCCTCTTTAAATTCTTATAGGCTATTCTCCCCCCGATTCCGAAGAGGCTGCCTATCGTACCGGGGCAGCGCAGTCTGTTTCCTTTTATCCTTATCGTGTCGTTGGACCGGATGGCACTGATGGGAGAAATCTCTGCCGCCCGTCTGGCGGATTTGGAGGCGGAAAGCAATATGGTGACCGCTGCCAGAACAGCTGCCAGCAGAATTGCCCCCGGGGAAACGGCAAAGTGCAGGGGAAGGGCGACAGCATCCTCCACCATACCCCCTACCAGCAGCACAAGAATGGCCGTGGCCGCAATTCCGCACAGGATTCCCAGAGGAATTCCCACTATCCCCAGGGCAGCCGCCTCATACAATACGATTTTTCTCTGCTGCCCGGAGGTGGTGCCCACGGAGGCCAGCCTGCCGTAGAGCTTCATTTTCTCCGTCAGAGAGATTACAAAGCTGTTGCGGATGCAGAATACGCTGGTCAGTACGATAATCACAATGCCGATGACGGCCATGGAATAAATGGCATTCATGAGTCCGGAGGAGAAAACCATCAGCACCCATCGAAGCAGCTCATAATTTTCCTCCACATATTTCGCAACCTTTCTTACCTGCTGCTCTTCTTCCCATGACAGATGAGAATTGATGGAGGCTCTCTCATACAGCTCTTCGGACACTCCCAGGATGCCTGCGGTCACTTTTGAAGCGTGATGGACTCCCCAGTCCGTGTACCTGGCATATACCGTCAGAATACCTGTTTGTGCCGGCGTCTCCAGTCGGGTGTACACGGAGTAGCCCGGCGCCATTCTCCCTTCCACATTCTCATTGGGCCGCTCTATTATGCCGACGATGGTATACTCTTTCCTGCCGGTCTGCTCCAGAATCTCTTCTTCATAGAGATAGGCGGTTTCCTGATTCAGCCTGTATCCCTCGGACATCCGGCTGCCTGTACCCAGCTCCAGCACGTCTCCCACCCCTATGTCCACCAGTCCGTTGCTGCGGATATGCCTGCTGATCACAAGCTCCGTGTCATTCTCGGGCATCCTGCCCTCCGCCAGATGAAGCGCCAGCATTCCCTCCGCCTTCTCATCCATGGCGCATACGTATAAATAAGGCTTATCCGGGTTTTGGCTTCCCTCCAGCCGCGCATACCCCACCTCCTCCACCAGTCCGTATTCTTCCACATTGACATTATTCCGGAAAAGCTTCAGATAATCGGAGTCCACATCGATAAAACAGTAATGATAATCTCCGCTGTTTTCCTTTTCAAAGGCAACCATGCTGGCCCGAAAGCTCACAGCCATACATGCCACACCCGTAATCAGGGCCGTGGCAAGAATGATCCCGATAATGGTCACAGCAGTTCGCTTGGGATTGTTCTTCAGGGAGCGGTAACAGCATTTTTTCAGAATATTCATACTTCCACTCCTCCTCTCTGTCCGCCGGACACATAGCCGTCCTCAATCTGCAGGACCCTGTCCGCCTGTTTTGCCAGCTCCAGATTATGCGTGATCATAATAACCGTCTGCCTATATCTGCGGTTGGAGGCCTTTAAAAGCTCCATAATCTCGTTTCCCGCACGGGTATCCAGATTTCCCGTGGGCTCATCTGCCAGAAGAATCGCAGGCCTCGCGATCAATGCTCTTCCGATTGCCACACGCTGCTGCTGCCCTCCCGACAGCTCATTTGGAAGGTAATTCAGCCTTTTTGTAAGCCCCAGAAGTCCTGCAAGCTCCCCCACCAGTTCCGGATCGGGCTTCCTTCCGTCCAGTTCACAGGGCAGCATCATATTCTCCTCCACCGTCAGCACGGGGATCAGATTATAAAACTGATAAATCAGCCCCACCTGTCTCCTGCGGAAGATGGCAAGCCTGTCGTCGTTCATTTTGTAAATATCATTGTCCTCTATCAGAACTCTCCCGGAGGTCGGTCTGTCCACGCCGCCCAGCATATGCATTAATGTTGATTTGCCGCTTCCTGAGCTTCCCACAATGGCCACAAACTCCCCCTGGGCCACGGAAATACTCACATCGTTCACCGCAATGACCTCGTTATTCCCCTTTCCGTATCTTTTGCACAAATGCTCCGTCCTGAGAATTTCCAACTTTCTTCCCTGCTCCATTTCTTCACCATACCTTTCTGAAACGCCTCCCGAAATTGCAGTTATCCTCCTGCTTCCTTCCGCTTTGCGCCTTTCTCGGTTTCAGTATAGTAAACGAAGATGACATTTCCGTGACAATTCCGTATTATATTTATTTTTTCATAAATTTAAGCGTAAAAACCGTTCCCCTGCCAATCCCGGATTTCACGGACAGCGACCCGTTCTGCCTTTCCACAATCTCCCTGGCCAGAGCAAGGCCGATTCCCATACTGTCCTCCCGGACGGAACTCCCATTATAAAAACGCGTAAAGAGCTTTTTCTGCTCTTCCTGCGTAATTCCCCTTCCGTAATCTCTTATGGCAATCTGCGTATAGATCTCGTTTTCTTCCCCGGTGATCTCTACACTGCCGCCCCTGGGACTGTATTCTATTGCATTTTTTATGAGATTTGTAAGCGCTTCCACCGTCCATTTCCGATCCGCGGACAATTTCATGCCTTCCGGAATATTCACCGAAAGAGTAATTTCCTTCCACTCCGCCGCAAGCTCCAGCTTCTGTACCGCCTCCAGGGCCAGAGCTTTTACGGAGATACCGGTTTTCTCCAGCTCCACCACACCGGCCTCCAGCCTGGATAATTTCAGCATCGCGGTCACCAGCCAGGACATTCCGGTAATCTGGCGCAGTATCTCAGACAGAAAATGCCGTCTTGTCTCCTCGTCCATTTCGGTGTCTTCCGCCAGATTATCCACGAGCACAACCACCGAAGTCAGCGGGGTTTTCAGCTGATGGGAAATATTGGCCACGGAATCCGCAAGCGCCTGCCTCTGCTCCACCGCCTGCGTTGCCTGCTGCTTTAACAGCACTGTGGTCTTGTAGATTTCATTTCGCAGTCCGCTCAGTTCGTCGTCCACATTCTCTTCGATATCCAGCCTGTACCTGCCCCGGTTCAGCGCTTCCATATAATTCGTCAAATCCAGAATCCTCCTCTGCCTCTTCCCCAGATACCGGAAAAAAAGAAAACCGCATAAAAACATCAGAAAAAAATAAAGGACATTGGCGCAGATCCGCAGTCCGCTCAGCCAATGCTCCTGTATCGGAAAAGAATCTCCCCCCGCTTCCATAAAGACACCGTACGCTCTCAGAATATCAGTCCCCGTACTTTCATTTCTCTGATCATTTATAATACGGATCAATTCCTCCTCCGGCACATCCGGATATACCTCCGCCACATTTCCGAGCAGAACAGCCAGCAGCTCATTGTATTCCGAACGCATCTGCCTGCCGGAGATTTCCAGGATGCAGTTTACTACAATCCCGGCTGCAAGAATCAATACCAGAAAAATAAGAACCGCCTTCTTTGACTCCCGATTCCATATCATACGCAAATACTCCCTTCAAATATCTATCCGGATTTCCTGTACCTCCATCCTGTAGCCCATACCCCGTACGGTTTTAATCAGCTTTCCGTCTGGATCCCCCAATTTTTCGCGAAGCCTCTTCATGGTGACGGACAAAGTATTGTCATTTACAAAATTTCCGGACATATCCCATACATCCGCCAGGATCTCGTCCCGGGTAAAAAGCTTTTCCGGATGGGACATCATATTATAAAGAATCTTGTATTCCAGTCTGGTCAGAGCGACTTCATTCCCGCCGCATTTCACTTTTCCGGTCTCCGTATTTAAGCTGATCCCGCCGCAGCGAAATATCCTGCTGCCCTTCCCGTTTCTGCGCAATACCCCTCTTATACGGGACACAAGCTCCCTGTTGCGGAAAGGCTTGATCACATAGTCCTCTGCGCCAAGCTCCAGTCCCCTTACCACATCCGCCTCCTCTTCCCTGGCGGTCAGAAATATCACAGGAGCGCCGGCTTCACGCTTTATCCTTTTGCAGAGTGCAAAGCCGTCCCCATCCGGAAGCATTATATCCAGCAGAACCAGATCCCAGTCCATGCTGTCCAGATATTTCAAGGCCTGCGCCATTGTTCTGGCTGTCATTACCTGATACCCTTCCTGGGAAAGCAGGTATTCCAGCCCCATGATAATCCCCTCATTGTCTTCCACAAGCATGATGCGCATTTCCGATTCCCGTCCTCCCATTTGTGCAAAGTTTTTCTGTCATACAAAAGCTGATTCAGCAATCACGATTGTCTGCACACACCGGTTCTGTCTCGCCATGGGCTCAGTACAGATCTGCATTAATATCGAGTTATGCCAGACGTAAAAAAAGAGTAGTAAATCTACTCTTTAGAAATGATAATATTCATTTGAAAGATATCATGTTTTCATTCATTATA
Organism: uncultured Acetatifactor sp.; assembly: GCA_910589035.1. Classification (GTDB taxonomy): domain Bacteria; phylum Bacillota; class Clostridia; order Lachnospirales; family Lachnospiraceae; genus Acetatifactor. The sequence continues at coordinate 134,696 of CAJUSI010000098.1, forward strand.
CCCTCAAAACCGAACACTGAACTCCAAATCCCATCCTTGTCTCTTCCTCTTCCTGGTTAAGCTTTCGTCCGATTAGTAGGTGTCAGCTGTACACATTGCTGTGCCTGCACCCCACCCCTATCTACCCCGTACTCTCCGGGGGGACTTATGGCTTTCGCCTTGGATAACCCATCTTGAGGGGGGCTTCACGCTTAGATGCCTTCAGCGTTTATCCCCTCCGGGCTTGGCTACC